>JAZSFK010000023.1:0-18326 GCA_045532175.1 Candidatus Fimenecus sp.
TTGTCAAGTTTAAGGTTATCAACATTGTTTACAAGAGCTTTAATCATCTGATAAGCAGGGGAGATGCTTTCAAAACCGTTAAGAGGAATTGCGTTCTGAACACGGGCATCATGAGCATCAAATGTGATAATGTTATCAACACCCATATCAAGACAAAGCTCCTGAAGCATAACTGCACAGTCAAGTGACTCTCTTGAAGAACGCTTGTGCTGTCTGCCTTCGTAAAGCATAGGCATAATAACTGTGATTGTTTTTGCCTTACCGCCGATAGCAGAAATTGCTCTTTTAAGGTTAGCATAGTGGTCATCAGGACTCATAGGAACTGTCTGACCGTACATTTTGTATGTTACGCCGTGGTTAAATGCATCAATGAGAATATATATGTCGTATCCGCGAACTGATTCGTGAAGTGTACATTTGCCTTCACCTGTACCAAAACGAGGGAAAGTTACGTCAAGGATATATGTATCTCTTTCATATCCTGAAAAAGCAATTGTTGACTTGTGTTCTGAATCCTGCTGTGAACGCCATTTTACAAGATATCGGTCAATTTTTTCCGCCATTTCCTCGCATCCCGGTAAAGCGATAATACCGAGAGGCCCGTTTGGTATTGTGGTAATTTCTCTGTCTGCCATAATTTAACCTCCGCAATTTTGAACAATATTATGATTAACCTGTGTATATATTCTACTATATTTTGTGGTTTTTGCAATAGCAAAACGACAAAAAAATTAATTTTAGTTAAAAGAATGCTCAACTGTTATTACAACAAAATATCTTTCGTCTATTTTGCTCAATTTTTCTTCAATGGTATGTATAATTTCACTGTTACTCAAACGGAATTTATGTGGAGTAAGCAAATCAAAAATAAGGTTTGTGTGAGTAGGACCGTCCACAACCCTGAAATCGTGAATTGACATTTCATCCGAAATTTCCTTTACGATTTTTGTTGTCATTTCCTTAAGCTCATTAATTCTTTCGTCATCTGTGACAATGGGGTCTGTATGAATTGAAATGATGAGACCGTATTCATTGAGAATATCACGCTCCGCAAGGTCGATAATATCGTGAATCTCCATAATATCATCAAGGGATGAAACCTCTGCATGGGCAGAAGCAAATTTCCTTCCGGGACCGTAATCATGGACAATCAAATCGTGTACGCCCACAACCTTGTCATAAGAAAGAATTTTCTTTTCAACCTGCTCCGTAAACTCACGGTCAGCGGGTTTGCCAAGTAAATCTGCCATTGTATCCCTTAAAATATTGAATCCTGCAAGGAAGATGAATCCTGCAACAATAAGACCTAAGTATCCGTCAACACTTATATCGGAAAAGGCAGAAACGATAATCGCTACAAGAGCCACTCCTGTTGCAAGACAGTCAGAAAAACTATCTTTCATAACTGCTATCATAGGGGAGGAGTTAATCCTTTTGCCAAGACTTCTGTTGAAAAGTCCAAGCCACAGCTTTGCTAAAATACTGACAACAAGGATAACAAGTGAAACCCAATTGAAGTTTACCGGGACAGGGTTTGTAATTTTTTCAATTGAACTTTTAAAAAGTTCAATACCCATAAGCAAAACAACAAAGGAAACCGCAAGGGCTGAAATATATTCAACTCTGCCGTGACCGTAAGGGTGACCCTTGTCCGCAGGTTTTGCAGAAAGTTTGACTCCAACAAGCGAAATAATTGAAGAACCTGCATCGGAGAGATTGTTTATGGCATCAGCGGTAACAGAAATACTGCCTGAAAGCACACCCGCAATATATTTTGCAACAGCAAGAATGAGATTAACAACAATTCCCGTAATACTGCCAAGAGTACCATAAGCCTCACGGACTTTTATATTACCCGTGTTTTCATAGTCACGGATAAAAAGCTTAATTAGAATTGTGTGCATTGATAAGTACCTCTTTACCCTCTTCACCGAGAATACCCCACAAGCCTAACATTGTGATATTAAACCACATTTCAGCCACCTGACGTGGTGTCCAGTCGGGATGCTCTGTAAACCAACAAGTAACAAGTCCAACAAGACCGAATTTGCCGTAGGTGTATGCAAAGTCATACTTGGCTTTATTCATATTTGGGAATATTTCATTAAAAATTTCAAAGACTTTTACATTAAAAAGTTCACCGATTTTATGTGCAAACTGTGCATCACCATACTGACTGAGAAGTACGCTGTAAATATCCATATGCTCGTAGAAATGAGCACAAAAAGTTTCGCAGATATCAACGGGATTTTTTAAGAGCTCATCACTTGTAAAGGAGGAGATTTTCTCATTGAATTCGTCATAAAGTTCATTTTCAATTGACTCAATAAGGTCATAAACATCCTTATAGTGCAAGTAGAATGTACCTCTGTTGACTTCAACACAGTCAGTGAGTTCCTTGACTGTTATTTTGTTTATGCTTTTTGTCTTGCCCAACTCAACAAGACCCTGACGAATAAGTTTTTTAGTTCGTCTTACACGGCTATCATTTTCATTGATTGACATAAAATCATCTCCGTTTCATTAAGATTATTACCATTATAACAGTATAATGTTCAATAATCAACATTTGTCTATTATTTTTTTGAAAAAATTAACAAAAATTTAAAACATTTATTTCTTAAAATTATATAGCATTATTTGTATTATTATGTTATAATAATTCGGTATGTAAAAAGAGATAATTTCTTTCATAAAGAAAAGGAGATATAATATGTCATTTATTGAATTCAGAAATGTCGTTAAGACATATCAGATGGGTGAAATCCAGATAAATGCGGTTGACAAAATAAGTTTCCCTATTGAAAAGGGTGAGTTTGTAATTATTGTAGGTCCTTCAGGCGCAGGTAAAACAACTGTCCTCAACATTCTCGGCGGTATGGATAAACCAACCTCAGGTGTTATCAAGGTTGACGATGTTGATATTGCAAAACACGACGAAAAAGCACTTACACAGTATCGTCGTGATGATGTTGGATTTGTTTTCCAGTTTTATAACCTTGTTCAAAACCTCACTGCTTATGAAAATGTTGAACTTGCAACTCAACTTTGCAAAAATCCCGTTGACGCAGAAACAATTTTGGGTGAAGTGGGACTTGCAAACAGAAAAGATAACTTTCCATCACAGCTTTCCGGCGGTGAGCAACAGCGTGTTGCAATTGCTCGTGCGTTGGCTAAAAACCCTAAACTTTTACTTTGCGATGAACCGACCGGTGCCCTTGACTATGTTACAGGTAAATCAATTCTCAAGCTTTTACAGGATATGTGCCGTGAAAAGGGTATGACAGTGATTGTTATTACTCATAACTCCGCACTTATGCCAATGGCAGATAAAATAATTAAAATCAACGACGGTAAAGTCGATAAAATTCTTCTAAACAAAACACCGTTATCAGCAGAACAGATTGAATGGTAAAGGAAAGTACAGAATATGACAAAATCACTTTTTAAAGATTTCCGTCGTGAAATTAAGCGAAGCAAAAGCCGTTTCATATCAATAATGCTTATTGTAGCCCTCGGGGTGGCATTCTATTCAGGTATCCGTTCAACCACACCTGCTATGTATATGACGGCGGATTCAGTTTACGACGAAGAAAACCTGATGGACATCAGGGTTGTCAGTACCTTGGGACTTACTGAAGCCGACCTTGAGGAAATAAGCAAAATTGAAGGAATAAAGGATATTGAGGGTTCTTACACAACGGACTTTCTTTGTATTGTTGACGGAAAGGAAATTGTTACCAGAGCAATCTCAATGCCCCGAAGAGTAAATGATGTAAAACTTACTGACGGTGCATTTCCCGAGGCTTATAACGAATGTATTGTAAGCCGTGAGTTCCTTGATGAATCAGGACTCAAGATTGGCGATACATTGACTCTTTCAACAGGTACATCAGAGGCCGTTTCAGATACACTTACAACGGATTCCTATAAAATCGTCGGCGTGTGTTCCTCATCATACTTTCTCAACGGTGATGTGGGAACAAGTAATATCGGTGACGGTATGGGTGATGCGTATATCGTTCTGCCTACACCTGCTTATGTTACTGATGTTTATACATCAATTTATATTACAATTGAGGGTGCAAAGGAACTTAATTGTTTTGGCAAGGACTATGAAAGATTAATAGGCAAGGTTATTGATGAAATTGAAGAAATTTCGGGATTGCAGTGTGACATCCGATATACAGAGGTTCGTTCATCTGCAAATGAAAAGCTTGATAAGGTTCGTTCAGAGGTAACTCTTGCGGAAATAACAACTGAAAACGCAATTAAAAACGCCGCTTCCCGACTTGAGGCTCAGGAACAACTTATTGAACAGAGCCGTCAGGAAATTATGTCGAATAAAGAACTGATTGAAAATGCTGAACTCTATATTCCACAGGCTGAACAAGCAATAGCTGAGGCAGAGCAGAAAATTGCAACTGCAAAGAATGCACTTGCAGCATCCGAGAAGGTTCTTGAGGAGGCAAAAACCGCCAAGAGAGAACTTGAAAAAGAACTTGAAAGAATGCAACAGGACCCCAATGCGGACCCTGAGGAAATTTACAGATTGCAACAGGCTTTGAGTATTGCAGAAATGGCAATCCCTGCCGCTGAAAGAGAACTTGCTAATCAGGAATTACAGGTTGAGCAGGGTGAACGTGATTTGCTTCAGGCAAAGGTAACTCTCGGTCAGTTGCAACAGGCAGTTGCAAATAAAGGTCAGCTTGAAAATGCAGAGCAAGAAATCATAAGTGCTGACAATTTGCTTAAAGAGGCTCAAGCGGAGTATGAGGCATACAAAGCAACAGCGTTGAGTGAACTTGAAAAAGCACAAGAACAGCTTGCTGACCTTCAGAATTACGTTTCAAATATTGAAGTACCCGTGTGGCATGTCCTTGACAGAAATGGTATTGAAACCTACGCAAGCTATGTAAATGAATCTGACAGTATTGATGCAATCGGTACTGTTTTTCCGCTGATTTTCTTCTTTGTTGCGGCTTTGGTCAGCCTTACAACAATGACAAGAATGGTTGAAGAGGAAAGAGTACAGATTGGTACATTAAAAGCCCTCGGATACAGTAAGGCTTCAATCGTTATGAAGTATATTCTCTATGCCGCGTTTGCAAGTATCCTCGGCAGTATTCTCGGCTCAATTATGGGTCAGTTCACTATTCCGCCGATTATAATTTCTGCATATCGTGCAGTTTACTATAACCTTGGTGAAAATGTTGTTAAATTCAATGTTCTCTATGCACTTCTCGCAAGTGAGGTTGCTGTTTTGTGTACAGTATCCGCAACCTTTGTTGCTTGCTTCAAGGCATTGAAGAGCGAACCTGCTTCACTTATGCGACCTGAAGCGCCAAAGGCAGGTAAGCGAACCTTTATTGAGGGCTTTACATTTATCTGGCAAAGACTCAATTTCGGTCAGAAATCTGCATTCAGAAATCTTTTCAGATACAAAAAGCGTTTCTTTATGACGATTTTCGGCGTTGCAGGATGTATGGCGCTTCTTCTTGTGGGACTCGGTATCCGTGACTCCGTTACATCTATGACCACAAATCAGTATGATGATATCTTCAAATACGACGGAATTATTAGTGTTGATGCAAGTATTTCACGTGCGGAACGAAGGACACTCATTAACGAGATTGCGGACACACAGACGGTAACAGGTCTTTTGCAGGCAAACCGTACAATGGTTTCTGCATCTGCAACACAGGAAACTGATGTTAAAGACCAAAAAAATGCGTACCTTATTGTCCCCACCAATACAGAGGAATTTCCAAACTTTGTAAGTCTTAGGGAAAGAAAATCAAAGGATGCAATAAATCTTTTAAACGACGGTGTAATTATAACTGAAAAGTATGCTCAGCTTCTTGATGTTGAGGTTAATGATGTGATTTATCTTAAACTTGACGATTCAAGGGTAACACCAAAAGAGGTAAAGGTTCTTGGCATAACTGAAAATTATATTTTCAATTACATCTATATGACACCTAATCTGTATCAGGCTCTTTATGGAGTTGAGGCAGACGTGAATATTATGATGATTCAGACACTCAATAAGATTACTGCAGATGATATGAAGGTTGCTTTTACAGGACTTAATGGTGTCAATTCCGTGATTACCAATGACGACGAGCTTGAAGGCATCAATAAGGTTATTAAGAATCTTTATTTCATTATTATCCTTATGGTTGTTTCGGCGGCGGTACTTGCATTCTGCGTTCTTTATAACCTTAATAATATCAACATAAGCGAAAGACGTCGTGAACTTGCAACCTTCCGTCTTTTAGGCTTTTATAATAAGGAACTTGCCGCCTATGTTTACCGTGAAAACACGATTCTTACCGCGTTAGGTATAATTGTTGGTGTGTTCCTGGGTATCATTCTTCATAGATTTGTTATGGTAACTGTCGAAACAGATATGTATATGTTCGGCAGGGAACTAAGCTTATTAAGTGTAGTGATTGCAATAATACTCACAATACTGTTTACAGTAATTGTAAACCGGATTATGTATTCAAAACTTAAGAAGATTGATATGATAGAGTCATTAAAGAGTGTAGAGTAGTTCTCTGTGGATTATAATGAATTCGCAAGAATTCAATTCATGGAGCGAAACGAGAAATCATGGCGATAGCCAATTCATGCGCAGCAAATCATTTTTTGAGAATGAATTGCAACTTCGTTGCATGAATTGATTTCATCATGCATTGTGATAAATCACATGAATTGCACCTGACAGTGCATTAGAAAGGGAGTAATTACTATGTTCCATCAGTTAAACGCACCGGTTGCAGGTGATACAATTGCAACAATTAAAACAAATATGGGTGAAATCAAAATCAAGCTTTTCCCCGAGTTTGCACCAAAAGCAGTTGAGAATTTTACAACTCACGCAAAGAACGGTTACTATGACGGTCTTATCTTCCACCGTGTAATAAACGACTTTATGATTCAGGGCGGTGACCCGAAGGGTACAGGTACAGGTGGCGAAAGCATCTGGGGACACTCATTTGAAGACGAATTCACAGGCGAACTTCATAACCTTCGCGGTGCACTTTCAATGGCAAACGCAGGCCCTAATACAAACGGAAGTCAGTTCTTTATCGTTCAGGCAAAGGAAGTTCCCGAAGATTTACTTGAACAGATGAGAATGGCAGACGAAAGAGTTTTCCCGACAGAATGTATCGAAGCATACGAAGAAATCGGTGGCACACCTTGGCTTGATTTCCGTCATACAGTTTTCGGTCAGGTTTTTGAGGGAATGGACGTTGTTGACGCAATCGCAAAAGTTCCTGCTGACTATTTCAACAACAAACCTAAAGAAGACGTTGTAATCGAAACAATTATCATAGAATAAAATCAGGGCAGGGGAAACTCTGCCTTTTTTTGGAGAATAATTATGTTATTTAAAAACATCTCAATCATCAACCCGAACCTTGAAATACAAAATAATATGTATGTGGGTGTCAAGGGTGATAAAATCGACTATATCGGAACAGAAAAACCGCAGGAAAACTATGCGCAAGAATATGACGGTACAGGAAAAGTGTTGTCATCGGGCTTTGTAAATCTTCACACCCATTCACCAATGACACTTCTTCGCGGTTATGCTGAAAACCTGCCACTTGACCGTTGGCTTAACGAAAAAGTTTTCCCCTTTGAAGACCGCCTTAACTGTGACCGTGCATATTTTGGCACAATGCTTTCAATTGCAGAAATGCTGTCGTCCGGTACAACATCTTTCACGGATATGTATTTCTTCGGTGACGGTGTGATGAAAGCCGTAATCGACAGTAAGGCAAAAACCAATTTCGGTCGCTCAATTGTGTCTTTCGTTGATGAAGATATAGAGAAGAATGACCGTTTCCAAGAGGGCATTTACCTTGCAGAAAAATATCACAACACACAGAATGGCAAAATCAAAATTGATATGAGCCTTCATGCCGAATACACAAATCGACTTTCAATTATCGAGCAGTTTGGCGAATTCACAAACGGTAAGGAATATATAAATCACATTCATTTGTCCGAAACAAAGGCAGAGCACGAAAACTGTAAAGCTAAATACGGCAAAACTCCTGCTCGTCTTTTCTATGATGCAAAAGTGCTCAACAGTCCCACAATCCTTGCACATTGTGTGTGGGTTGAGGATGAAGATATGGACATTTTCAAAGAAATGGGTGTAACCGTTGCCCATTGTCCTGCAAGTAATATGAAACTCGGTAGTGGCTTCTGCAATACTTATAAAATGCTTCAAAAGGGTGTTAATATCGGTATCGGTACTGACTCTGCCGCAAGCAATAACGGACTTGATATTATGCGTGAGATGTACCTCGCTGCACTCTTGCCAAAGGGTGTTAATAATCAGGCAGATATTGTAACTCCTCAGGATGTTTACAGAATAGCAACTGTCAATGGCTATAAAGCACAGGGAAGAACGGACTGTGGTGAAATCAAGGTCGGAAATAAAGCGGACTTGATTGTAATTGATATGACAACACCGAATATGTATCCCGATTTTGATATACTCAATAATGTAGTTTACTCTGCAAACAAGAGTAATGTGGTGCTTACAATGGTTGACGGTGAAGTTCTTTATAAAAACGGTGAATTCACAACTATTGACGTTGAAAAAATGGGATATGAAGTAAGCCGACTTGTTCGTGAAGTAGTAAACGAGGTTAAATCAAATGGTTAATAAAGCAGTTGAATTTATAAAAACAAAAATTACCGGTGACTTTGAAATCGGTATCATTTTAGGTAGTGGTCTTGGTACCTTGGGTGAAAAAATCGAAAACCCACAGTTTGTTGACTACAAAGATATTCCCAATTTCCCTGTTTCTACTGCACCCGGTCATGTGGGACGATTTGTTTTCGGTACACTCAACGACAAAAAAGTTATGTGTATGCAGGGCAGAATTCATCTCTACGAGGGTTATGAAGTGCAGAATGTTGTAATGCCAATCCGAGTAATGAAAATGATGGGTGTTAAAAAACTTATCGTTACAAATGCTGCCGGTGGTATCAACGAAAGCTTCAGCGTTGGTGACATAATGGTTATTACTGACCATATCAATTTCACAGGCAAAAACTGTCTTATCGGCAAAAATGACGATGCTTTCGGTTGCCGTTTTCCCGATATGAGCTTTGCTTATGCACCTGCACTTCGTGAAATCGCGTTTAATTGTGCAGAAAAGTTAGGAATGAAGCTTCGTGAGGGTGTGTATATCGGTTGCACAGGCCCAAGTTATGAAACTCCTGCCGAAATCCGTGCATTCCGTGTGCTTGGTGCGGATACTGTGGGTATGTCAACGGTGCAGGAGGTAATCGCTGCAAATCATTGCGGAATTGATGTGCTTGGTTTCTCACTTGTTTCAAATAAAGCCGCAGGACTTTCGGGAGAAAGACTTACCGAAGAAGAAGTTCTTACAATCGGCAGACAAAAGAGCGAAGAAATGCAAAAACTCATTACTGAAATAGTAGGTGAATTTTAATGTTTTTGGATGGTGCATCTGTTGGCTTTGATACTGCCCGCAATAAAGCAGTTTTCATTGACCAGACACTTTTACCAACTGAATATAAAGAGGTTTCAACCGACGACTATAATGATATTTTTGACGCAATAAAAATGCTTAAAGTCCGTGGTGCTCCGCAGATAGGTGTTTTTACTGCAATAGGTCTTGCAGTGCTTATGAATAAAAGCACAGCCATTACATTTGAAGAATTATTCGCAGAATTAAAAGACTACTGTGAAAAACTGGTTTTATGTCGCCCGACCGCCGTAAATCTTAAATGGGCAACGGATGAAATGCTTAAGGTGGCAGAAAACTCTGTTGCAGAAAATTTTAAGAAAAACCTTACAAATCAAGCGCTAAAAATGATGGATGACGATATTTCAATTTGCCGTAAAATCGGTGAATACGGTGCAGAAATTCTTAAAAACTGCAATTCAGTTTTAACTCATTGTAACGCAGGACGACTTGCAACTGTAAAATATGGTACAGCATTAGCACCAATATATGTTGCAAAGGAAAACGGACATAATATCAAGGTTTTTGCAGACGAAACCCGACCCCTTTTACAAGGTGCAAGGCTTACTGCATTTGAACTTTGTGATGCGGACATTGACACAACCGTAATCTGCGACAATATGGCATCTTTCGTTATGAAAAACGGACTTGTGGATGCAGTTTTAGTGGGTTGTGACAGAGTAGCAGTAAATGGCGACTTTGCAAACAAAATCGGCACAAGCGGTGTGGCAATTCTTGCAAAGCATTATAATATTCCGTTTTATGTCTGTATGCCTTTCTCAACCTTTGATAAAAACATCAAAACAGGTGACGACATAGTAATTGAAATGCGTGATGGTAACGAAATAGGGGAGATGTGGTACGAAAAAACTATGATTCCACAAAACGCAAAAACTCTCAACCCCGCATTTGACGTGACCGACCATTCACTTGTAACAGCATTCATCACCGAAAAAGGTGTTTTTAAACCACACGAAATAAAAAATATTTAAAATTATTGCACGGGTTTGGTGTTAAAACTCGTGCATTTTTCGTTTAAGGATAATTCCCACTGAATTTATATGAATTAACTCTTGAATTCCTAGTAATTTTGTAGTATATTATTTTTGCAATAAAAACAATACTCTAAAAGGGTGTAGATACAATGAAAATCTCAACAAAAGGCAGATATGCACTCCGTCTTATGACGGACCTTGCAATCCACAAGGACGACGGATGTATCTCAATAAAAACTGTTTCTCAAAGACAGAATATCAGTGAAAAATATCTTGAACAGATTATCAAGCTTTTGGCAAAAGAAAATCTTGTGGAAAGTACCCGTGGTGCACAGGGCGGTTATCGTCTTACCCGAGAACCGATTGAATATACAGTAGGTGAAATTCTTCGTGTGACAGAGGGTAGCCTTGCCCCCGTTGCTTGCCTTGCAACTGACGAAAACACTTGTGAAAACTGTATGGACTGTGTAACCCTTGAAATCTGGCAATGTGTCCTCAATGCAGTAAATGAGGTTGTTGACTCCATAACCCTCCAATATTTGGTGGATAAACAGAAAGAAAAGGGGAATTGCGGATGTTGTTAGAACGCTTCGGTAAAGAATTGCTTTTCTTTGACGGTGGAATGGGTACGGAATTGCAGAAAAACGGACTCAGAAAAGGTGAGTTGCCCGAATTACTTAACATCCATTCACCCGAAATCGTGAAAAAAGTTCATAAATCATACCTTGATGCAGGCTGTGACATAATTACGACTAATACCTTTGGTGCAAATTCACTCAAATTTCAGAATTTGGAAGAAATCATCACAAATGCAGTAAATATCGTGAAGGATGCCATCAATGACAGTGGCAGAAAAGCCTATATAGCCCTTGATGTCGGCCCTTTGGGAAAACTTTTAGCACCCTATGGTGATTTACCCTTTGAGGATGCTTACAACCTTTTCAAAGAACAGGTAGTTGCAGGCGAAAAGGCAGGAGCAGACCTTGTACTTATTGAAACAATGGGTGATTTGTATGAGATTAAATCTGCAGTTTTGGCAGCAAAGGAAAATACAAATTTACCAATATTTGTTTCAATGATTTTTGATAAGAAAGGTACACTTTTAACGGGTGCAGATGTAAAAACTGCAATTGTTACTCTTGAAGCCTTGGGTGTTGACGGAATAGGTCTTAACTGTGGACTCGGCCCTGACCAGATGCTTGTGCTTGTAAAGGAAATGACAAAATATTCAAGCACACCGATTTTTATTCAACCAAATGCAGGTCTTCCCATATCCGTAAACGGTGAAACAGTTTACAATGTAACGCCCGAAGAATTTGCAGAAAAGCAACTGAAAATTTTAGAAAACGGTGCTTGTGCTTTGGGTGGATGCTGTGGCACAAATCCAATGCATATAAGGGCTATGACAGACCTTTGCAAAGGCAGAGAAATCAAGGGAACAGAAAAGAAAAGCTATACAGCAGTTTCTTCTTATTCAAAATCAGTTTTCTTTGAGGAAAGACCGATTATTGTTGGTGAAAGAATTAACCCCACAGGCAAAAAACTCCTCAAAGAAGCACTCCGTAACAATGATATGGACTATATCTTCCGTGAGGGTGTAAGTCAGACTGATTTGGGTGCGGATATTCTTGACGTCAATGTAGGACTTCCCGAAATTGACGAATGTGAAATGATGACAAATGCTGTTACTGGGCTTCAGAGTATTCTCAATACACCCTTACAGATTGACACATCCGACCCTAGTGTAATGGAAAAAGCACTTCGTTTTTATAACGGTAAGGCTATGGTAAACTCCGTTAACGGTAAAGAGGAGTCAATGAATTCCGTATTCCCGCTTGTGAAAAAATACGGTGGTGTTGTGGTTTGCTTAACCCTTGACGAAAACGGAATTCCCGAAACTGTTGAGGGCAGAATAGAGATTGCAGAGAAGATTATAAACAAGGCAAAAGAGTTTGGAATTGAGAAAAAAGACCTTATCTTTGACCCCCTTTGTATGACAATCAGCACCAATAAGGACAGTGCAAAAATCACTTTAGAATGTGTTGAAAAACTTACAAACGACCTTGGTGTCAAAACAATTTTAGGTGTTTCAAATGTGTCCTTTGGTCTTCCCAACCGAGAACTGATTAACTCAACATTCTTCGGTCTTGCTTTGCAAAAAGGGCTTAGCTCAGGCATCATAAATCCCAAAAGCGAAATGATGATGAACACGTATTATTCCTTTAATGCCTTGAATGGTCTCGACGAAAATTTTGAAGACTATATCGCAAATGCAACTGATGTTAAAGCAGAAGCCAAAACAGATGTTGTCGATTTGAAAACAGCGGTCATAAAAGGTCTTAAAGAAAGAGCAAAACAGGAAACAGAAAAGGAACTTCTCACAAAATCTCCACTGGAAATAATTGATAACATCTTAATCCCTGCACTTGACATGGTTGGTGAGGGTTTTGAAAATAACAAAATCTTCCTGCCGGGACTTTTAATGAGTGCCGAAACAGCAGGAGTGAGTTTTGATGTTCTCAAAAAAGAGATGGAGAAAAAAGGCTTACAAGGTGAAAAAAAGGGTAAGATAATTATGGCGACCGTTGAGGGTGATATCCACGATATCGGTAAAAATATTGTCAATGTATTACTCGAAAATTACGGTTATGAGGTTATTGACCTTGGTAAGGATGTTAAGCCGGAAATTATTGCGGAAACTGCCATTCGTGAGAATGTAAAATTCGTGGGACTTTCTGCACTTATGACAACAACCGTGCCGTCAATGGAAAAAACAATCAAACTGCTTCGTGAAAAAGACAAGAATATTGCAGTTATGGTTGGCGGTGCAGTTTTAACACCAGAATACGCAGAAATGATAGGTGCAGACTTCTACGCCAAAGATGCAATGACAACTGTAAGAATTGCTGAAAAATTCTTCTCTGAATAATTCTATTTGTATATTGTTATAATTGACAAAATATTACAGTATGTAGTATCATATAAATGAATTCACAGTAATTCACTATGAATTATAATTTTCTTATGAAAAGAGATGTATATATGAAAGTTTATGCAGATAATGCTGCAACAACAAAAATATCAAAAACGGCTCTTAATGCTATGATGCCGTGCTTTGAGGAAATATATGGAAACCCATCAAGCTTACATTCAGTCGGACAGGATGCTTTCCACGCGGTAAGAGATGCTCGTAATACTATTGCCGAGTGCATAAATGCAGACCCTAATGATGTTTATTTCTCATCAGGTGGTAGCGAGAGTGACAACTGGGCAATTAAAGGTGCAGCACATTTAATGGCAAAAAAGGGTAAGAAGCACATTATCAGTTCAAAGTTTGAACACCACGCAGTGCTTCATACTCTCAATGTTCTCGAAAAAGAGGGCTTTGAAATTACTTTGCTTGACGTTTATGAAAACGGTCTTGTGCGTGTTGAAGATGTTAAGAACGCAATCAAAGATGATACAGCACTTGTGACAATTATGTACGCAAATAACGAAATCGGTACAGTTCAGCCAATCCGTGAAATCGGTGCAGTTTGCCGTGAAAAGGGAGTTTTGTTCCATACAGACGCAGTTCAGGCAGTAGGTCATATTCTGGTTGACGTAAAAGCAGATAATATTGATATGATGTCTTTCTCAGGTCACAAATTCCACGGACCAAAGGGTGTTGGCGGTCTTTACTGCAAAAAGGGTATAAGACTTCCAAACCTTATTGAGGGTGGCGCACAGGAGAAAAACCGTCGTGCAGGTACTGAAAACGTTCCTGCAATCGTTGGTATGGCAGCAGCTCTTAAAGATGCTTGCGATAATATGGAAGAAAATACAAAGAAACTTGTGGGTATGAGAGAACAACTTATTGAGGGTATTCTCAAAATTGAGCGTAGCCGTATAAATGGCGACCGTGAGCACAGATTACCGGGTAATGTTAGTGCTTGTTTTGAAGGTGTTGAGGGTGAATCACTTCTTCTCTACCTTGATATTATGGGTATCAGTGCTTCATCAGGTTCAGCTTGTACATCGGGCTCACTTGACCCAAGCCACGTGCTTCTCTCAATCGGCTTGCCACACGAAATTGCACACGGTTCACTTCGTTTGAGCCTTTGTGAAGATAATACACCTGAAGAAATGGAATATATCATCGAACAGTTACCACCAATTATTAACAGACTTCGTGATATGTCACCACTCTGGGAAAAGATACAGAAAGAAGGTAAATAAAATGGAATATTCAGAAAAAGTAATGGAACATTTTGTGAATCCACATAATGTTGGTAAATTAGAGGATGCTGACGGAATCGGCGAAGTTGGTAATGCAAACTGTGGCGATATTATGAAAATGTATCTCAAAATCAACCATGGCATTATCACAGATGTTAAATTCAATACTTACGGTTGCGCATCTGCAATCGCAACAAGTTCTATCGCAACTGATATGATTAAAGGTCAGCCATTAAGTGAGGCGCTCAAACTTACAAATAAAGCAGTTGTTGAGGCACTTGACGGACTTCCTGCAGTAAAAATTCACTGCTCAGTTCTTGCAGAACAAGCAATCAAAGCCGCAGTAAAAGATTACTACGACAAAAACGGCATCGAGTATAACGCAGACGATTTCAAATTCGACGAAGACCATCATCACTAAAATTGTTTCTTTTTCCGCAATACTGCGTGGCTGTCGGCTCGCGGTATACCCGAGACAGCTTCGCCTTGACCACATTGTCTTGCGAAAAAATAAATCAATTTTATAATTCGTAGGGGTCGGCGTCCTCGACGACCCGCAAAAATGCTTACGAAAAGGAGCATTCCCAATGACAGTAAAAGAAATGCAGGAAAAAATCCTGCAACTTAAAAAAGAAAAGGATATCTGTATTCTTGCTCATAGTTACGTTGCTCGTGAGATTATTGAGGTAGCTGATTTCACAGGCGACAGTTTTCAATTAAGTGTGGAAGCCTCAAAAACTGATGCAAAAACTGTAATTATGTGTGGAGTTCGTTTTATGGCAGAAACCGTAAAAATTCTCTCACCTGAAAAAACAGTTTATATCACAAGTCCTGTTGCAGGCTGCCCAATGGCGGAGCAGATGAGCAAGGAATATATTGAAGATGTAAAGAAAGAATTTCCTGACTATACAGTTGTTGCTTATATCAACACAACTGCAGAACTTAAAACAGTTTGTGATGTCTGTGTAACATCTGCATCAGCGGTTAATGTTGTTAGTAAACTCCCCAACGATAAAATTCTCTTTATACCTGACTGTAATTTAGGTGATTTTGTTGCAAAGCAACTTCCTGAAAAGACCTTTAAGTTTGTAAACGGCGGTTGTCCTATTCACGGTCAGATTACTGCAGAAGATGTAAAAAAAGCGAGAGAATACTATCCTGATTCACTTCTTCTTGTGCATCCTGAATGTAAGCCTGAGGTTGTAGCACTTGCCGATTATGTCGGCTCAACAACGGGTATTATGAAATACGCTAAAGAGAGTGACCATAAGAATTTCATTATCGGTACAGAAATCAGTATTGCAGAGTCTTTGCAGTATGAATGTCCCCATAAGAATTTCTTTGCCTTGTCCCCAAAGCTTATTTGCCCTGATATGAAAGCCACAACTCTTGTTGACCTTTATAACACAATGCTCGGTAAGGGTGGCGAAGAAATAACACTCGACGAAGAAACAATCAATAAAGCCAAAAAATGCATTGATAAAATGCTTGAACTTGGGTGAAAATATGAAAAAAGCAGTTATTGCTATGAGTGGCGGAGTGGATAGCTCCGTCGCTGCTTTACTTATGAAGAATAAAGGCTATACCTGTGTCGGTGCTACAATGCAACTCTATTCCGAAGGGGATTGCAGTGATGCAAAAGCAGTTGCCGACAAATTAGGTATGCCTTTTTATATTTTCCCGCTTAAAGAAGAATTCAAAAAGCAGGTTATTGATAAGTTTATTGAGTTTTATGAGAATGGCAAAACTCCAAACCCCTGTGTTGAGTGTAACCGTACACTTAAATTTGGTGCTATGATGGACAAAATGCAGGAGCTTGATGCGGATTTTGTAGTAACAGGTCATTATGCTCGTGTGGTATTTGAAAACGGTGAGTATAAACTGAAAAAAGCCGTTGACGAATCAAAAGACCAAAGCTATTTTCTCTATATGCTTACACAGGAACAATTAAAGCACATCAAATTTCCATTGGGTGAATATTCAAAACCCGAAATCCGTGAAATCGCAGAAGAAAACGGACTTATTACTGCACGAAAAAAAGATAGTCAGGATATTTGCTTTGTCCCTGACGGTGACTATGTAAGCTTTATTAAATCATATAATAACAAGACTTATCCAAAGGGTCAGTTTATGCATAAAGACGGCTTTTCCTTTGGTGAACATAAGGGAATTGTGAATTACACAATCGGTCAGCGTAAAGGTCTCGGAATCGCATATAAAACCCCACTTTATGTGCTTAACATTGACCCCGAAACTAATAATGTTATTTTAGGGGATAATGAAGACTTGTTCACAGACGAGGTAAGTGCTAAAAATGTGAACATAATCAGCGGAAAGCCTATCACAGAGCCAATCCGTGTGCTTGCCCGTGTTCGTTACAGACATAAGGAACAACCTGCAACTGCTTGGCAGACAGAAGACGGAGTTTTACACGTAAAATTCGACGAACCACAACGAGCAATCACAAAAGGTCAGTCGCTTGTAATCTTTGACGGTGACACAGTTCTCGGTGGCGGCGAGATTGTATAAGTGCAAAATGCAAAACGAAAAGTGCAAAATGTATGGGACGAGTTAATCGTCCCTTTTTCTTTGCCTTACTCTGATAAGTTGTTTTAATATATAAATCTGAATTTGTCGGTATTTTTTCTACACATTTCCCCTTGAAAAAATACAAATTTTATTGTATAATAACAATGTTAAATTTTTGTCAGACTCAACTGACTTATGGAGGTAGAATTATTATGGCAAATCGTTTTGTACTTAACGAAACATCTTATCACGGCAAGGGTGCTATCAGTGCTATTGCTGACGAAATCAAAGCAAGAGGCTTTAAAAAGGCTTTCGTTTGCTCCGACCCTGACCTTATCAAATTCGGTGTTACTAAAAAGGTGACAGATATTCTTGATAATGCAGAAATCGCTTATGAAATCTATTCAAATATCAAACCAAACCCAACAATCGAAAATGTTCAGACAGGTGTTGAAGCTTTCAAAAATGCCGGTACAGATTGTATCGTAGCAATCGGTGGCGGTTCTTCAATGGACACAGCAAAGGCTATCGGTATCATCATCACTAACCCCGAATTTGCTGATGTTCGTTCACTTGAAGGTGTTGCACCTACAAAGAATCCTTGTGTACCGATTATCGCAGTTCCAACAACAGCAGGTACAGCAGCAGAGGTTACAATCAACTATGTTATCACAGACGTAGAAAAAGACAGAAAGATGGTTTGCGTTGACGTTCACGACATTCCAGTTGTAGCAGTTGTTGACCCTGATATGATGGCATCAATGCCCAAAGGTCTTACTGCTGCTACAGGTATGGACGCTCTCACACATGCAATTGAAGGTTACATCACAAAAGGCGCATGGGAAATGAGCGATATGTTCCACATCAAGGCAATTGAAATTATCGCAAAATCTCTCCGCGGTGCAGTAGAAAACACAGACGAAGGCAGAGAGGGTATGGCTCTCGGTCAGTACGTTGCAGGTATGGGCTTCTCAAACGTAGGTCTCGGTATCGTTCACTCAATGGCTCATCCTCTCGGTGCACTTTACGATACACCTCACGGTGTCGCTAACGCTATCAA
>JAZSFK010000005.1:0-18496 GCA_045532175.1 Candidatus Fimenecus sp.
CTATATAAAACAACGATACCACTATCGACCTAAATTGTATCAATAGTGGTATCTGATTTGGTTGCGGAGGGAGGACTTGAACCAACGACCTTCGGGTTATGAGCCCGACGAGCTACCAACTGCTCTACTCCGCGATATTAACTTATCACTCTCCCGAGTGCTATATTATGATACACTCTCAAAGTTGATTTGTCAAGTAATTTTTTTATGAAAGATGTGAAATTTATTAGATTGCTTTTTATTTATTGTAAATTTTATATTTTTTATAATTATTTTCACAATATTGTTGACATTTCGACACAGATAGGCTATAATGTTGTCAATACGACACCGATAATATTTTTTAGAAATGAGGGGTTTTGTTTGAGGTATTATGTTTTAAAGTGTGTGGTTGACAGTGAAGACTATCAGGAAGCAAGTTATGGCATTCTGTTACGCGATAATTCAAGTCACAAATATATTTGTAACGTGACGGATAATTTTAGTAAGATAACTGAGCTTGTCAACAAAATGAATGAGTTCCATGTTGAGCCCTGCCACACAGAAAATGTAATAGATGATTTTAAATACATATCATCAACAAAGGAAGGCACTTAATTTTAAGTGCTTTCCTTATTTTTTCTCAAAATTATTATAAAACCACTTGACAAAAAGGTAAATTTTGTATATACTTTTCTTAAGTTAGCAGGTGCTAACCTATATTTTAGCGCAAATGTTAGCCTACGCTAATATCTTGATAACATTCACACAAGGTGACGATATATGACTCTACTCAATGCACAAGAAGGAATTGAATATATCATTAAAGATATTGTAACTGATGATGAAGAGCTTGACGCATTCCTCTTTTCACTTGGTTGCTATGCAGGTGAACCCATTACAGTCATTTCCCACAAAAAAGGTGGTTGTGTTGTATCAATCAAGGATTCAAGATATAATATTGATAATCAGTTGGCTGAAGCTATTGAGATTTAAAATCAAAAGCTGGGACAACTGTATATTTTTGGAAAACAGTTAGCATATGCTAACAAAAAACAGTCAAATTTTTATTTTCACATAAATTTAAGGAGGATAAAGATATGAGAATTGCCTTAGCAGGTAATCCCAACAGCGGTAAAACCACAATGTATAATGCCTTGACCGGAAAAAACGAAAAAGTCGGCAACTGGGCAGGTGTTACCGTTGACAAGAAAGAAAGTCCCATCAAGAAGAGTATTTATGACGGAAGTTACGAGCTTATTGCAGTTGACCTTCCCGGTGCATATTCAATGTCACCTTTTACATCGGAAGAAAGTGTTACAAGTGATTATGTAAAAAACCAAAAGCCCGATGTAATCATCAACATTGTTGATGCGACAAACTTAAGCCGTAGCCTTTTCTTCACAACACAGCTTTTGGAATTAGGTATTCCTGTAGTTGTGGCACTTAATAAAAGTGATATCAACGCAAAGAAAGAAACTGAAATCAATGTTAATGCTTTAAGCAAAGCACTTAATTGTCCTGTAATTGAAACAGTTTCAACATCTGCAGAGGGTCTTAAGGACGTAGTTGCTGCCGCAGTTGCAAACATTGGCAAGGCTCAGAAAGCACCTTATGTTCAAGGCGATGTTAATATGACAGACAAAAAGTCCGTTACTGAAGCTGATAAGAAACGTTTTAATTTTGTAAACGGAATTGTAAAGACTGTTGAAACTCGTAAGGTACTTACAAAGGACAGAAACTTCCAAGATAAAATTGATGATATTCTTACAAACAAATGGTTTGGTCTCCCGATTTTCGCAGTTATAATGTTCCTTGTCTTCTGGATTTCACAGGCAGGTCCCGGTGTGTGGATTGCTGACTGGCTTACAAGCGTTCTTGAAGGCGGTCAAGAATGGGTAGCAGGATTTTTCAAGAACGCAAACCCATTGCTTTCAGCACTTTTGGTTGATGGTGTAATTGGTGGCGCAATTGCAGTTATTGGTTTCCTTCCTCTTGTTATGGTAATGTACTTCCTTATTGCTCTTCTTGAAGATTGCGGTTACATGGCTCGTGCCTCAGTTGTCCTTGACCCAATTTTCAAAAAGGTTGGTTTAAGCGGTAAATCAATTATTCCGTTTGTAATCGGTACAGGTTGCGCAATTCCCGGTGTTATGGCTTGTCGTACAATCCGTGACGAGCGCGAACGCAGAGCGACAGTAATGCTTGCACCATTTATGCCTTGTGGCGCAAAGCTTCCTGTTATCGCTCTTTTTGCAGGCGCTTTCTTTGAAGATGCTTCATGGGTTGGACCTTTAATGTACTTTTTAGGTATCGTTATTATCTTCTTAGGCGCACTCCTTGTAAATAAGATTACAGGCAACAAAGCAAAGAAATCCTTTTTCATCATTGAACTTCCTGAATATAAAGCTCCATCGCTTAAAAGAGCTTTCCTGTCAATGTGTCAACGTGGTTGGTCTTACGTAGTTAAAGCTGCAACAATCATCCTCCTTTGTAATACTGTAGTTCAGATTATGCAGACATTCACATGGAGCTTCACGGTGGCAGAATCAGCTGACCAATCAATCCTCGCTTCAATTGCAGGACCCTTTGCATACATACTTGTCCCCGTTGTTGGTGTACTTTCATGGCAACTTGCCGCAGCAGCTGTTACAGGATTTATCGCTAAAGAAAATGTTGTTGGTACATTGGCAGTATGCTTTGTAGGACTTGAAAACCTTATTGATACAGAAGAACTTGCTCTTTTGGAAGGTGCAGGTACAGAGGTTGGTCAGGTAATGGCAATTACAAAAGTTGCAGCTCTTGCATATCTTATGTTCAACCTTTATACTCCTCCTTGCTTCGCCGCAATCGGCGCTATGCGTTCTGAAATGAATAGTGGCAAATGGCTTGCAGCAGGTATCGGTCTTCAGCTTGGCACAGGATTTACAGTAGGCTACCTTGTATATCAGATTGGCACACTTATCTCAACAAAGTCCTTGGGTGCAGGTTTTGTACCGGGTCTTATTGCAGTATTGGTGTTCGCGGTAATTCTTAGTATTTTGTGTATCAATGGTGATAAAAAGGCTAAAAAAATTCAAGCTGAAAAAACAAAGAAAAAGGCCGTTTTAAAATAACAGAGGAGTTTTATGGAAAACATTTTAGTTATTGCAATTATTATAATGATAGTCGGATTTGCCACGGCATATATTGTAAAATCCAAAAAAAAGGGTATCAAATGTGTTGGTTGTCCCTATGCGGAAACTTGTTGCAAAAATGCTGAAAAAGGCTCATGCGATTGTAGTAAATAACCTTGTGACGGGAGAAATAATCTCCCGTCATTTTGATTTGCAAGTCAGAAGTTGCATAACTCTTGCATACACTTGACTTTTATGGTCTAAAATGATATTATATCAAGGCAAAATTCAATACTTGCGGATGTGACGGAACTGGCAGACGTGCAGGCCTCAGACACCTGTGGATATTACTTCCTTGTGGGTTCAAGTCCCATCGTCCGCACCAAATAATGAAGTTTACACTTTTGTGTGAACTTTGTTTTTTTAATAATATCATAAGGACTTGAACCCGTGAGGGTTTTGATGTTTTAAAAACAATTCGGTGAATTGTTTTTAGTCAAAAGCGGTTGGCGGGTACCGAAATTCGCAAGAATTTGGGTCGCCAAGCGATTAGTATGCAAGGCGAAGCCGAAGCAGACGTTCAAGTCCCATCGTCCGCACCAAAAAATGGAGTTTACACATTGTGTGGATTCCTTTTTTATTTAGTACATAATATACTTGGTCTTGAACACTTGTTGTTATAAACCACAAAAAAAGCATTGCTTTAGGGAAGTTACTCTCCCCTTTTGCAATGCTTTTTATATCACACTATTTAACTATTAGGTTATCACCGACATCTTCTATCATAACAAAATACGGATATTCAAATCCTGATTGATTAGGTGTACGATATGTCAGTTGAAGATTGCCCGTGTTCCATGCAAATAATATTTCCCGTTTTCACAAAGAACAAATGGTCTCGGATATTGATATCTTTACACGTAAGATTTTCTTTCTTTTTAAAAAATTGTAATAATTTCATTGTATCACAACCCTATTATGTGTTTATCCTATTGCAATTTTAAAACAAATCGGCAAATCGTTTTTAAATTCGCCTTTAATCCGGATTGTCAGTGCTTTTTCATCCCTTGTGAAATTAATTTTTTCATTACTGCCCAGCATTTCTATACTCTCAATAAGATAGTCATGTGGAATATGCTTTTTAAGTGTTTTAATCTTCACAGTTTTTGAAGGTCGCATCTGGAATACATAAAGATAGCCGTTTTTATATGTAAATCTAAAATCCTTATTGGTGAAATTCTTTTCATCACCATCTTGAAAGAAACCATCTTTCGCATTGACTTTACCTTCACCAAATTGTTTCCAAAAAGTAGTGCCGTAAATGCCTTCACCATTAGTTTCAAGCCACTTACCCATTGTAAGAAGCACTTCAGTTTCCTCATCGGTAATTGTACCATCTGATTTTGGTCCAATATTGATAAGCAAATTACCGTTCTTTGAAACTATATCAACAAGGTCGCAGATTATCTGTCTTGCACTCTTATACTTATTATCAGTAGTGTATCCCCAAGAGCATTTGCCGATTGCAGTATCTGTCTGCCAATAAATTGGAGAAATGCCTGTTAACGCACCGCGTTCAACATCAAAGGTTGCAACATTCGGCGGGAATGCTTCGTGCTTATAATTAATAGTCACTTCCCTACCCCATTCTTCTGCACGGTTATAGTAATATGCAGCAAGTTTTTTGAGATATGGTTTAAAACTGTGGTTATGTATCCACCAGTCAAAGTACAATACTGACGGCTGATATTTATCAATGATTTCGCAAGTACGCACAAGCCAATCCTCAAGCCATTCTTTACTTGCGCCCTTAGAATATGTGTCTGCAGTAGTTTTGTGAATGATTTTTGGGTCAAATTCATCACACATCACCGCAGGGCCGTAAAAATCACGATAGTTGTCATCATTCACATCGCTATTGCAAAGACGACCGGGATTCATAAAGAAATAATGTTCCGCACGATGAGTTGATGCACACAACTCAAGCCCCTGTTTTTCACATTCTGCTTTCAATTCACCGACCACATCACGGCAAGGCCCCATATCAACTGCATTCCACTTATTAAATTCTGTTTCATACATTGCAAATCCATCGTGATGCTCTGCAACAGGCATTATATATTTCACACCCGCCTTTTTGAAAAGAGAAACCCACTCTGAAGCATCAAATTTTTCTGCCTTAAACATTGGAATGAAGTCTTTGTAGCCGAATTTATCCTGTGGTCCCCAAGTTTTTCTGTGGTGCTCAAATTCACGGACATCCTTGTCATACATTCCTCTTGAATACCATTCGTTACCAAAAGCAGGTACAGAGTAAACACCCCAATGTATAAACACACCGAGTTTATCGTGCATATACCAAGAAGGTACTTTGTGTTGAGATAAAGATTCCCAATCTGCCTTAAATCTTCCTTGTTCATTTACCTTATCTATAAGTTTTAAATATTCTACAGTTGTCATTTTTACACTCCATTATTTAACTATAACAAAAATATATGGCGACATAAGCATCAAGTCAAGCAACACAATATGCCTCAAACAATAAAAAGGCGGTATCTTATGATGCACAAGTCCGCCTTTAATTCTGTTACATTGTTTTAAGAATACTCCTTGCAACACTTATACCGTTTGATGACGCCTGCATAAGCCCACGAGTAACTGATGCACCATCACCAATTGCATGAAGACCTTTAACACTTGTTTCAAAGTTTGTATCAACAACAACCTTGTTGGAGTAGAATTTAACCTCAACACCGTAAAGAAGTGTTTCGTCACTTGCAATACCGGGTGTTACTTTATCAAGAGCCTCAAGCATTTCTGCGATATCCACCATTATTCTGTGCGGAAAAACAAGGGACAAATCACCCGGCACAGCATCTTTAAGTGTCGGAATAAGGTTATTCCTGCAAAGTCGCTCAGGAGTTGTTCTTCTTCCTCGTTTAAAGTCACCATAAGTCTGAACAAGGATTTTGCCGTCACAAAGCATATTACTTAACTGAGCGATATGCTTACCATACTCAATTGGCGATTTGAATGGCTTTGTAAAATTCTTTGACACAAGAAGTGCAAAGTTAGTGTTGTTGGTTTTAAATTCCGCTGATTTATACGCATGACCATTTACAACTGCAAGACCATTATCGTAATACTCAGTTGCTACCTCACCTGATGGGTTTGAGCAGAAGGTTCTTACCTTATCATCAAAAGTCTGTGAATAATAAACAAGCTTTGCTTCGTAGAGATTCTCGTTTAAGAATTTCATAACCTCGTCACGAACTTCCACACGGACACCAACGTCAACCGTACCAACCTGAGTTTCAATTCCGTGGTCTTTACAGATATGGCTTAACCATTCAGCACCTTCACGGCCGACTGCGGCAACAATTTTTTCGGAATAATATGTTTCTCCGTTTGCCTTAACACCCTTGACCTGGTTATCCTCGATGAGAATATCATCAACCATTGTGTTAAAGAGAATATTACAACCCTTTTCTTCAAGGTGTTTCTGAAGTCTTCCGTAAATCTTATAGCCTTCCTCTGTACCAAGATGGCGGATAGGACATTCAATCAATTTAAGATTTGCATTGATTGCTTTTCTGCGGATTTCTTCAATTTCCTTCTGTTTATCGATACCGTAAACATTTTTGTCAGCACCAAAGTTGAGATAAACCTCGTCCGCTTCCTTTAACAATCCCATTGTTTCCTCATATCCAAGGATTTCAGGAAGATGTCCGCCAACATCAGGAGAAAGTGAAAGCTTACCGTCAGAAAATGCTCCTGCACCTGCAAAGCCTGTTGTTATTGAGCAAGGCTTACATCCGACACATTTTTTTGTTGTTCGTTTAGGACACATTCTCTTTTCAATAGAACGTCCCTTTTCAATCATAAGAATATTGATGTCAGGCTTTTTTGAAAGTAACTCATAGGCGCAGAATATGCCTGACGGACCTGCACCAATAATAATTACGTCGTATTTGTTGTTCATAATAAAACATCCTTTTTATCTGTCTTCTCTAAAGTATGATAGTCCAAGTGAAGCTGGGGGCTGATTTTCTTTTTTATTCATCATACTTGTAACAATTAAAACAATAATTGTAATTACGTATGGTAACATTTTTAATATTTCTCGTTCTGAAGAGGTAATGTTACCGAAAACAAATGCTGCAATATATAAAGCACCAAAAATATATGAGCCAATAATTGAAACATTTGGTTTCCACAAAGTGAAAATAACAAGGGCAATAGCAAGCCAACCAAAGGCTTCAATTGTAGATGCTGTTTCCCAACTGCCCTTGACATAGTCCATAATGTAGAACACTCCGCCAAAACCGGCAATACCACTACCAATTAAAATTGCAACATATTTGTAAAGTGTAACATTAACACCCATCGCGTCAGCAGTTGCTGCACTTTCACCAATTGCTCGAAGGTTAAGGCCAACTCTTGTCCGGTTAAAGATGAATGTTGTTACCAAAGCAATAGCAATTGCCAGATAAACATAGATACCATGACCGAACAACACTTTAACAATCCCATCTGAATTTTCAGCAAAAGGCAGGCATTTTGCAATGATTTTACCCGCAGTTGAAAAACCTGTTCTGTCAACATAAGAGTGCATCAAAAACTGTGTTACACCATTTCCAAAAATGGTAATTGCAAGACCTGTAATATTCTGATTACAACGGAATGTAATTGTCATTACCGCATAGATTGCCCCCGTAAGCATTGCAAAGAGAAATGAACCAAGTAATGATATTGAAACCAGTATAAGCCAAGATGCATTTTCAGCTGATTCAAGAGATTGTATATATAAACTTACAAAAAGACAACCGCCTACAGTACCGGTACACATTATACCGGGAATACCAAGGTTAAGGTGACCGGCTTTTTCAGTAATTGTTTCACCAACGCAACCAAAGAGAAGAACAGTGCCGATTGCAATAGCACTCATTAAGAATGTAACAATCATTTCTTAAGTTCCTCCTTTTCTTTTTTTCTGAATACAAGCTTATAAGTAATAAAGAACGAGCAAACAATAACTGCAAAATAAACAATACCAACTACTATATTAGAAATAGCATCGTTTGTAAACGCAAAGTTCTTTCTCACATCTAACATACCCTTGGATATAAATGTAATAAAGAAGCTTGTAAGAATAATAAGCAAAGGATTAAATGATGCTAACCAGGTAGCCATAATACCCGTAAATCCCATATTATTAGCAGATGCCGTACCTATTGTATGGCTGATTGAGCCTGCAAGAATAAAGCCTACAAGACCAACAACTGCACCTGACAGAATCATTGTTCTTATAATAACCTTATCAACCTTAATACCTACATATTTTGCTGTATTGATGCTTTCACCAACAACAGAAATTTCATAACCGTGCTTTGATGAACGAAGATAAATATGCATTAAAACCGTAATCACAACAAACAAAACTATAGGTAATAGGTATTTATTTCCAATTTCCGGGATATTACCATAAGAAATCGGAGCAAGAACACCTGAACCGGTTTTAACCCAGATTGTAATGCATAAGGATACAAGACCCTGTGCAATATAGTTCATCATAAGTGTAAACAATGATTCATTTGTGTTAAATTTTGCTTTAAAGATTGCAGGAATAACCGCCCACAAGGCACCGCTAGTAATACTAGCAACGAGCATAATCGGGATTAAAATTGAATCCGCAACCTTTCCGCCAAGATAAAACATACAAGCAATTGCTGAAAGACAACTTACAAGAATTTGACCGTTACCGCCTAAATTCCAGAATTTCATTTTAAAAGCCGGGAGCAATGCTATTGATGTACCTAAAAGGAGTGACGTATCTTGAAGTAAAAGCCAGAATTTACGCTCACTGCCAAAAGCACCATTAAACAAGGATTCGAAAAAATCAGGTAAGCCTTTATCTGAAAACAAACTACATATTATACCGCTGAGAAGCAAACCGGAAACAAGAGCTATGGAATAAATAAGGATTACCTTTGGAATAGATATATTATCACGCTTTACAATACGAATAAACGGTTCTTTCAGATTATTTGTATTCTTTTTCATTCCGCTACCCCCTCTTTGTCTGTTTTAACCATTAATAGACCAATTTCATCTTTAGAAACTGTTCTGGCATCTACGATGCCTGATATTTTACCACCACTTAAAACTAATATTCTGTCACACAGCGCCATTAATACGTCCAAGTCTTCACCAACAAAAATAACCGAAACGCCTTCCTTCTTTTGTTCGTTCAACAGATTATAAATTGTATATGAAGAGTTAATATCAAGTCCGCGAACAGGATAAGCAGTCATTAGAACCGCAGGTGCCGCCGCAATTTCACGACCTACAAGAACCTTTTGAACATTACCGCCTGAAAGTTTTCTGACTGCAGTATGAGAATCAGGAGTATTAACCTCTAATTCCTTAATAATTCTGTCAGCAAGGTCTGAAGGGCGTTTTCTGTCAAGAAAAAGAGATTTACCCTTACGATAACTACGAAGCATCATATTGTCAATAATATCCATATTGCCAACAAGACCCATACCAAGTCTGTCTTCAGGAACAAATGACAAACGAATTCCAAGTTCACGAATTTCTCTTGGAGATTTATCCTTCAGGTTAATAATTTCGTCTTCTTTAAAGATGATTTTTTCATTTTCAACAAGTTCCTTGATTGCTTTTTTAGACAACTTTGTAAAATCAATATCATTTCCGTTTTCGTCCTTAAAAGCATTTTCCTTTGCCAGTTCCATAACACGCTTATATGTCTTATGGAAGAATGAAACAGGCTTATCCTTTTTAGGATGGTAATAAGTCAATGTACCACTTTCATATTTATTAAGTCCTGCTATTGCCTCAAGCAACTCTTTCTGGCCGCTTCCTGCAATACCTGCTATACCAAGTATCTCGCCACCAAAAGCATCAAAAGAAACATTATCTACCACATTAAACCCGTCTGAATTTTTCACCGTTAAACCGGAAACAGAAAGTCTGAGCTTACTGTCAACAGGGTCAGTTCTATTGATATTAAGCTCAATTTTCTTACCAACCATCATTTCTGTAAGCTCTTTTTCAGTAGTTTCCGCAGTGTTAACGGTTGCAATATGCTCACCCTTTCGGAGAACTGCAACTCTATCAGAAATTTCCATAACCTCATTCAGCTTATGAGTGATAATAATAATTGACTTACCATCCTCTCTCATCGCCTTTAACACCTTAAACAGGCTTCTTATTTCTTGTGGAGTTAAAACTGCTGTAGGCTCGTCAAGGATAAGAATATCAGCACCCCTGTAAAGAACCTTTAAAATTTCAACAGTCTGCTTTTCTGAAACTGACATTTCATATATTTTTTTGTCAAGATTTATATGGAATCCGTATTTCTGAGCCATTTCATTAATACGGTTATTTACTTCTTTAAGATTAAATTTTTCGCCTTCAACACCCAAAGCAACGTTTTGTGCTGCGGTGAAAATATCAATCAACTTAAAATGTTGATGAATCATACCGATTTTATGCTCAAAAGCATCACGAGGAGAACGAATAACAACTTCCTCGCCATTTATAACAATTCTACCTGAGTCAGGATAGTAAATTCCTGCAACCATATTCATAAGGGTTGTTTTACCACAACCGTTTTCACCGAGGATAGAAAGAATTTCACCTTTATATACATCCAAGCTAACATTATTATTCGCAATAACCTTAGTTCCGAATTTTTTTGTAATATTTTCTAATTGTAAAATAACAGTTTTATCCATAAGAAACTCCTTATAAATTAAAGGATTTGATTTTTGCTAATCAATTTAAGAAAGGCGAAGTTGTTGAGCTCCGCCTTTCCTGTTAATTAACTGAAAATAACACTAAAAGAAGTTATTCAGTAATAGCTGTAATACCGTCAATAATAATGTTGAAGTATGGAGCTGAACGTTTTGCACTTTCATTCACGAAAGTAATGCCGTTAGCTGTTTCAATAACTTCTGTTTCAGGAACATAATCCCCTGCGTCATCTACGTCAGCGATAAATGATGTTAATGGTTTGCCTTCAACAGTAAATGTTGAGCAATCAAATACCTTAATTGTTCCGTCCTTAAGACCTGCCTTAACTTCATCAAGCTTTGCCTGTGTTCCTTCTGCAGCAGCAGCACCGAGAGCTGTAATCTCTACAGAACCTGTTGCGATTGTACCTGTCCAGTCTGTATCGATTGGCTTGTCATTCATTGCGCAATCAATAATGTACTCGAAGTATGGGGTCCAGTTAATTCTTGAAGCAATAACAAATGTGTTCGGACAAGCATCAGCCGTTGACTTGTTGTAAGAAACATTAGGAATATTTCTTTCTTCACAAGCAGTAGGTGCTCCCATAGAGTCAGCGTGCTGAGAAATCAATTTACAACCATTGTCGATAAGTGCAAGAGCAGTTGTCTTTTCAGCTGTTTCATCATACCAAGAGTTTGTGTAACGAACTTCCATTGTAGCGTTTTCTACAATTGACTTAACACCAAGGTAGAATGATGTGTAACCTGAAATAACCTCTGCATAAGGCCATGCACCAACGTAACCGATTTTTGCATTTTCATCAGAAACTTTTCCGTTTTCATCACCATAAAGTTCAACAAGCTTCATACCTGCTGCAACACCTGCAAGATATCTGCCTTCATAAATTGAAGCAAATGCATTGTGGTAGTTAGCAAGCTTTTCTGTGTGAGCCTTTGTACCTGTTGCATGACAAAATTCTACATTCGGGAATTCTTTTGCCGCTTTAATCATATTTGGCTCATGACCAAATGAATCAGCAAAGATAAGGTCGCAAGACTCTGCTAAATCAGCTGCCTGGTCGTAGCAAGCTGTACCTTCCTCAGGAATGTCAGTAACGATTGTGTAATCGTCAGCTGTAAGACCTTTGTTTGCACAAGCCTGTTTGAATGCGTCGATGAAGTTTGCATCATAAGTTGATGAGTCGCCGTGTAAGCAGATAAGAGCTACTTTAAATGTGTCTTCAGTCTCTTTACCGCCACAAGCAGCAAATGTTGCTGTAATCATTACAAGAGCAAGAACAACTGCAATGATTTTTTTGAAATTTTTCATAACAAATTTCTCTCCTTTTCTTTTTTGTAATATTTAACAGCTATATGCTGTAATTACCTATTTACGGAAAACAATGTTTCCTGTCGTGTCGTCCATTTCTTCAACAATTGCCATTGACTCAACACGAATACCCTGTGCACGGAGCTTGTCCCCTCCGCCCTGATAACCTTTTTCAATTGCGATAGCACAACCTGCAAGTTTTGCACCGGACTGATTAACAATATCAATAAGTCCTATAAGCGCATTACCTTTTGCAAGGAAATCATCCACAATCAAAACTGTATCATCTTCATTTAAAAAGTCCTTTGAGACAATTATGTCGTATGTACATTGATGAGTAAAGGACTCAACCTTACTTGTATAAACATCGCCCTTAATATTTAAGGTTTTACTTTTCTTTGCAAAAAGAAGCGGACATTTAAAATGACCGGCAACCATACAGCCTACGCCAATACCGGATGCCTCAATTGTCAATACTTTTGTAACGTTTGCACCATTGAAAAGGTTTTTTATTTCCTCACCCATTTTATCTAAAAGCTCAACATCAATTTGATGGTTTAAAAAACTGTCAACCTTTAAAACATTTCCGGAAAAAACCTTACCGTCTTTTAAAATTCTGTCTTCCAGTAATTGCATAGTCTCATCCTCTTTGCAAATTCATACAAATATTATAAAATAAATTGTCGTGAAATACAACATTTTTCTCATTACATTTCGTGGAAAATTCAAGAATTAATTTGTTAAAAATATATAAAAATTTGCCGTATTCAATCATAGAATAAATAATTCATATTGCAAATGTTTTTTTATTATCGTATAATATTGGTCATAATTCAGGTGGAGGTGTCTTTATGTTTAATGCTCTTAAAATTAAGAACGAATGCGTTGAATGGATAAAGAATTTTTTTGAGGAAAACGGTAAGGATTGTCCTGCTGTTGTAGGTATTTCAGGCGGAAAAGACAGCTCGATTGCAGCTGCATTGTGTGTTGAAGCACTTGGCAAGGACAGAGTCATAGGTGTTTTAATGCCACAGGGTGAACAGCATGATATCGATAAGGCATATTTGCTTGTTAATCACCTTGGGATTAAGCATTATGAGGTCAATATTAAGAATTCCGTGGATGCTATAATAAATGCCTTTCCTAATAACCTTGAACTTACTAAACAGGCACGAGAAAATCTTCCTCCTCGAATTAGAATGTCTACCCTTTATGCTGTAAGCCAATCTGTAAACGGCAGAGTCTGCAACACCTGTAACCTCTCTGAAGACTGGGTTGGATATTCCACGAGATATGGTGACTCTGTTGGCGATTTTTCTCCTATGAGTAACCTTACTGTTACTGAAGTCAAAGAAATCGGTCATCTTCTCGGGCTACCTGCAGAGCTTGTTGAAAAGGTGCCTATTGACGGCTTATGCGGAAAAACTGATGAGGAAAACCTTGGCTTTACTTATGCTGAACTTGACGTTTATATACGCACAGGGAAAATTGCTGACCCTACAAAGAAGGAATTGATTGATAGAAAGCATAAAATGAATCTATTCAAATTAAAACTTATGCCCTCTTTCGATTCAGGCATAGAAACTAAAGCATAAACGAAACGTCACAGGCACAATGCTTGTGACGTTTTAATAATTTGCAGTACCCTTCATTTACAAAGGAATTACATTAACTGAGTTCAGACGAGATTTTCGTTTATTATGTTTACAACATAATACTTTTATGGTATTATTAAATTGATTTATTTTGTTTATTCAAGGAGATAAGTATGACTTCACGAATTATGTACGACCAGATTTTTAATAACAAAGAGTTTTCTTCTGAACAAAATCGTATCCCTTCACTTTATACACTCAATAACGGAAATGTAATGGCAGGTGCGGATATTCGCTATTCTCACGGCTCGGACTCCCCTAATAATATTGATATTGCTGTTGCTGTATCAAAGGACGGATATACTAATTGGGAATACACCATGGTCAATTATTTTGATGACTATGCAGACACAATTACCGCAAAAGACAGTGCATCATTTATTGACTCTGTTATTGTGCAGTCAAAAACCGGAAGAATCTTTTTACTTGCTGACGTTCAACCTTCTCAATGTGGCTATCTGCAATGCAAGACAGGTACCGGTTATGCTAAAATCAACGGTAAACAGCATTTGCTTTTGACAACAGGTAAAAATAGCGATAACTTAAGTACGTTTGAATACTACATTGGGGACTTTAATGGTGATTTTGCTCCTGTTTTATCAAGGACGAATTCGAATAATACCGATTATTCTATTGACAGAGAATTTCGTCTTTACAAAAACGGTGAAGCACTTTATGCTGAACAAAAAGGCTCAACCGGTGTTAAAATTCATCAGAATATTTTTTATAGTTGTGCAGAGTTTAAATGTTACAAAACAACCTATTTGTGGTTGAGATATAGTGATGATAACGGTAAAACATGGAGCCACCCTTTCCTTATTTCTGACCAGGTAAAAAAAGATAAAGAGTCATTTTTAGGTGTTGGACCAGGCAGAGGCATGGTAATAGAGCACAACGGCAAGGAACGTATTCTTTTCTGTGTTTATGACAATAACGGATTATTCAAAGACCCGATTTTCGAAAACGCAAGTGTTATTTATTCTGACGACAATGGTGAAACATGGCACCGAAGCAACAAAATCAAAATCAAATCAGGACTTAAAAAAACAAGTGAAGCTCAGCTTGTAAAAATAGAAGGTAAGAATTACCGTGCCTTACGAATCTATGCAAGAAACTTAAGCAACTACATAGCTTATGCCGATAGTACAGATGGTGGTGTAACATGGACCACCTTCCGCGCCGATAAACATCTTGAAGGTACCAGAAACTGTATGGTTTCTCTTATGGAAACGTCAAAGAAAATCAACGGTAAACAGGTAATTCTTTGTTCGGCAGGCGGGAATCTTACTGCAAGAGCAGATGGTGTTCTTCGTGTTGGTCTTACAATGGACAATGGTGATGTTGAATGGATTAGCAAATATCACTTAAATCAGGGATTCTTTGCATATTCCTGTCTTACAGAATTATCAGATGGCAATTTTGCGGTTTTCTATGAGGACGAACCCGCACACCTTAAATACACCATTTTCAATGTATCTGATAATGGTGAAATCAATGAAATCAATGGCGAAAATCTTGATTTTAAGTGTGATGCGTCACCAAAGGCAGAACGTTCAATTAAGATGAAAAAGCTTTTTGCAAAAATTAAGTTTGCATTAGGACTTATGTAATATTTTCCGGTGATTAAATGGTTTCAGTTTATTTTTTTAAATTATCTGATAAAACTGAATATAATGTGAATCTGCTTCCTGCAAATGTGAAAGAGCATTGTAAGAAAAAAGAAAGTATTGCTGCGGCAAGTGAGTTGTTATCCATGGGTGTAGTAAACCTGCATTACGATGAAAACAACAAACCATTGGCGGATAACTGCTATGTAAGTATTTCTCACAGTAAAGAAATGGTTGCTGTTTGCAGGTCAGACAAGCCTGTGGGTATTGACGTTGAATTTATGTCAATTGACAGGGATTATAAAAAAATTGCCAACAGATTTTACAAGGGTAAGGAATTGGAATATTTCAATGCCTCCCCTACTGCTGAAACATTTTATGATATATGGACTAAAAAAGAGGCATACAGCAAAATCAGCGGACAAGGCACAATCGAAATTTTTGAAGGCTTTGATGTTCTTTCCTTAAATGGATATAGCTTTCAAACCGAATACGTTGAAAATTATGCACTTTCCGTATGTGAACAAAGTGCATAAAGATGGACATTTCTTACTCTTGCAAAAAAAATCAAATTATGTTAGAATACGAAAATAATAATTGAGGTGAATTTATGTATAGATTTTTTGGTGATACAGACGCATATAGTTTATTTAACTCTATTTACAGTTTTTTAACTGTGTTTGCAAGCATATTTTACTTTAAAATTAAAAGAGAATCTATCAGTATATACTCCAAAATCGTCTTACAACTTGTCTCACAAAAAAAATTGAAGATAGGAAAATTATCTCTTAATATTGAAAAAATTGTAGAATTTATATTGGTATCGGTAGAGTCTATGTTAATAGCACGAGTATGTGTAAGGGCATACAGAATGAATCAACCTTTTGGTAGTTTAGTTGGAACCGGAGCCAACTATTTTGGTTTATTATTTACTGTTTGGCTTTTTGTAATTTTGATGTCCTTAATTCTTTTTTCTAATCCAATAAAACAGTTGGATATAGCGACATTGTTTCTTCCGTTTGCACAGATATTTGTAAGACTTGCTTGTTATTTTAATGGTTGTTGCTGGGGAATTCCATGGAAATACGGACCATATAATTACCATTATGCCCACCCCGGAAATCAGGTGCCTGTACAGGCAATTGAAGTTGGTTTTGTATTCATTATTTATTTGTTCTTATTATGGTACAAAAAAAGAGCAAAAACCGGAACCATATTTCCAATGTATATGATTCTGTATGGCGGAGCAAGATTCTTTAATGAGTTTTTCACAGCTGCCGACCCTGATATTATAGGTCCGTTCAATATATACCATGTCTTGTGCACAATATCTGTTGTAGTTGGACTTGTTTTATTCTTCGTTATGAGAAAATATGGCGAAAGAATTTCTGATTTCTTTGAAATACCTCAAAGGAAAATAGAAGAAAAAGTAGCTCATTCAAAGAAAATGAGGGCAAAAAAGATTGCAGAAGAGAATGCACAAGCAGAAGCTGAGATGCTCGAAAGACTTGAAAAAGCAAAGAAAGCAAGAGAAAAGGCTTCAGTAAAATACAAGAAAAAGTAATATGCAAAAACACCGAAGAACTTTGATGGTTCTTCGGTGTTTTTTTATTTTGTTATTGTCTCAAGAATCATTCTTGCAACAATACCACTTTTTTCCGTCTGGAAATAATGAGAATCACAATCGATAAATTCTGCTTTTTCAAAATTATTTGCAAGAGTTTTCCACAATCTTTCAGCATCATTATAATTCAGTGTAAATATATCTGTTTTGCTGATTATTACAGATGTTTTTACGTTGATTGGTTTTGCATACTTGTAGAAATACTCTGTCATAAAATCAGTATCCTTACGGAATTTTTCAATTATGCTATTTGTGCTGTCGCCAGATAATTTGTCTATCGGTGCACCTGCTTTCATAAGTTTCTTCGCAATAGCAAACTTTGGTACACGATTCCATCCATTTTGTTTATTCGGATTTTCTGAAGGGATAAATCCACCTGAAATATAATTTGAAATCGTTACGCCTTGTTTTTCAAGGATGTTTATAAGTTGCATTGCTACTGCGGCACCTGCACAATGAGAATATATGGAAATCTCTTTTACTTTTGCAAGTTTTGCAATTTCCGTTGCTACCGATTCACATTCTTCATAAGAATGCAGATAGTCAACATAATAAAGAGATGTATCCGGTGCGAGATTTTCAATATCCGTCTTAAGTGTTGCAAAAGCTGAAGCATCACCACCGGCATAAGGAACAAAGACAATTGCTTTACTTGACTTTTTAACCTTTCTTAAAGCATACAATCCTGTTGTTTCCTCAATTTGCTGATTTTCAAGAAGGTTAGCTAAACTTTGAGGAGTTGAATTTGCAATGAATTCAGTCGCAGAAATTTCCTTAAGTGCATTTTCAGAAAGAATTGAAATCATATCAATACTTGTACCACCGAGATTAAAGAAACTTTCGTTTCTGCCAACAAGGTCAATACCCAAAGTCTTTTGGAACAAATCGCAAATCACTTTTTCCGTATCAGTTACAGGTTCTTCTTTAACCGTAATATTATCAAACACAACCTCAATGCTTCTAAGTGCCTTACGGTCAAGTTTACCGCTTTGATTAAGAGGCATTCTTTCAATGAAACAGAATTTATTTGGCACCATATACTGCGGTAACTTACCTTCACAATATTTTGTAACCTTATCTATTACACCTTCATCACCACAACAAAATGCAACAAGCATATCCTTACCGTTATTTTGCTTGATGATTACAGCAACGGATTCAATATAAGAACTTTCACCTATTACCTTTTCGATTTCACCAAGTTCAACTCGCTGACCATTAAGTTTAATCTGTCCATCCATTCTTCCCACATAACAAATCTGTCCGTCTTCTCTCCAATATGCCAAATCGCCTGTTTTGTACAGTTTTCCTTCGCCGAACGGATTGTCGATAAACTTTTCATTTGTCAGTTCTTCATTGTTAAGATAACCTTGTCCTACGTTTACACCTGCAATACAGAGTTCTCCTGTTACTCCTATTGGTGTTGGG
>JAZSFK010000041.1:0-2460 GCA_045532175.1 Candidatus Fimenecus sp.
CGCCATTTCACCAATAACGCAAACGATAACAGATACATTTACTATGTAACAACCAACTCAATGGGCGATGTTATCGGAATTTACAACAGCGCAGGCGAGCTCAAAGCATCCTATGAATACGATGCTTGGGGTAATGTTATTTCCGTTAAAGATGGAGATAGCAATGATATAACCGACGAAACAAATATTGCTCTCATCAACCCAATTCGTTATCGTGGGTATTATTACGATACAGAGACAAAGTTATATTATCTTCAGTCAAGATACTATAATCCTGATGTTGGTAGGTTTATTAATGCGGATGATGTAGAGTTTTTGGGGGCAGATGGGTCAACATTAAGTTACAATCTTTTTGCTTACTGTCAAAATAACTCTGTTAATTTTTCAGACCCCACTGGATGCTTGCCGAATTTGGCGAAGATTGCCATTGGTGTTGTTGCGATTGGTGGTCTTGCGATTGCTACAGCATTTACCGGTGGTGCTGCCGCAGTAATATGTGGTGCGGCACTTTCGGGTGCAATAGCTGGAGGTGCCTCAGGTGCTGTAATGGGTGCCATTGGAGGCGGTATTTCAGGAGGCTGGGAAGGTGCTTTAGATGGTGCGTGTACAGGATTTATGTCTGGTACATTGATAGGTGGAATAACAGGTGCCGCATCAGCGGGACTAAATATAGCTACTGGAGCAACAACAATTGTTGGTAAAGCTCATGGATCAACTTTGCACAAACTTGCATCTAATATGGAAGCTGGTAAAATGGCCGCATCTGGACAATATTCTCAAATTAGCCTAAACAGATCATTAAAAACTATGGGACTAAACGGATCAAGCCGACCTGATGTTATAGGTATTGCTAAACAAGGTCTAAATAAGATAGTGGAAGTTGTTAGTCCAAGACAATCTATAAATAATATTATTAATAAAACTTCTAGAATGGTTTCAAATAATCCTGGTTCTGTAGGGAAGATTGTTACTTGGGTTAGACATTTGTATAAATAAGGTGGTGAAATGAACTTTGGTTCCAAAAAAAATTAAACCATATATTCAAATTTCCATTCAAAAAGAAGACGGTGATAATAGCCTTGTTGGAGGATTACTTAAATGTTGTAATGATAGTGATTTTGAAGTGTTTATATATGGTGATATTAAATACAGCCTCTTTTCTAAAATGTATCTGTATCCTAAAGATGACCAGCTCATATTAAAAACGCGATGTAAAAGGTGTGGTAATATCGTACCTGTTTTCGATAGTAGTAGTGATGGGTATGAGCAAAACCAAAAGTCGCATCATTTATATGCACCAACTAGGGCTATTGAATGTAAGAAATGTAAAGGGGAGAGTTTTTCTGTTATTATTAGATATGAATATCCGAATGCTCAACAGCTGGAGGAACTAGGAATAACTGAAACTGATAATGCTTTTACTTGGATATGGATTACACTTAAATGCAACAAATGCAATACCATATACAAAAATTTTATTGATTTTGAAACGTAACACAGGGGACGGTTAGCGTGAAAACCACGTCAGAAGAGAGGTAAAAAGGCAACAAAAAGCAAAGCCCATATAAAAATGAGCGGAAAGAGACCAATCAGGGGACGGTTCTGGAGACCAATCAGGGGACGGTTCTGTGATTGAGCCATAAACCCTTATATATCAAGGCTTTTCGCCATTTTAAAATTTAAAATCAGGGGCGGTTTTTAGTGTAAAACAACCCAATCACAGAACCGTCCCCTGATTTTCCCCAAAAATAAAACATACATAACGCCAGATATCGATGGCCATAATGGTGGTGTTTGGAAAATGGCTAAATCTGTTAAAGCTCTTGGTAGTAAAGATACAAGAATGGGAACTTATGATGAAAATTTGGTTTTAATTGGTGAATGATATGTTTTGTTATAGAATTTCAAAATATGACCCAAGATTTTTTGTTGATGGTAAATACATAAAAGATGAGTGGACAGACTTCTCTGATATTGGAAAAATATATAATGAAAAAACTTTAACATTTGAGGATTATGCTATTGTTGAAAGTAATTATATAAATTGTATTTTAAATATTTTAAATACTATTAAATGTTTTAATTTTAAAATAGAAAATTTAGAGAAGTATGAAGATGTTTTGTGGAATGATTATCAAAAAATCACAATAAAAAATATAGATTTATTATTGAAAGATTGTTTTCGCAATAAATGCTGGTGTAAAATATCAAGTGAAAATTTTTGTTTGTGCTTTGGATATGATTTTTATTTACATCTTTGTTGTGATTTACAAGTTGATAGAATTAATGCAATTTGCACTAAACATTTGCTATTTCAACAACCAATCAGGGGACGGTTAGCGTGAAAACCACGTCAGAAGAGAGGTAAAAAGGCAACAAAAAGCAAAGCCCATATAAAAATGAGCGGAAATATTGAAAGAGAAGAATCAGGATTGATACTTACTCATAGCAATATTGTTA
>JAZSFK010000017.1:0-51351 GCA_045532175.1 Candidatus Fimenecus sp.
ATTACATTAACTATTGATGGTAAAAAGATAATTGCAGAAGAAGGCTCGACAATACTCAATGTCGCTACACAGAACGGAATAAAAATTCCCAATCTCTGTTAAGTCGGAGGCCAAGCGGTCTTAGGAAGACAATTAGGAAAACCAACTCCTTGGCTCACAGAACGACATGGCTACGATCCGACTTATTACATTAACTATTGATGGTAAAAAGATAATTGCAGAAGAAGGCTCGACAATACTCAATGTCGCTACACAGAACGGAATAAAAATTCCCAATCTCTGTTATGATGGCAGAGTTGAACTTTACGGTGCTTGCGGACTTTGTACTGTTGAGGTTGAGGGCAACCCGAAGCTTCTTCGAGCTTGTTCAACAAAAGTTGCTGACGGTATGGTAGTACATACTCAAACAGAAAGAATTAAGGCATCTCGCAAAGTAGCCCTTGAGCTTTTACTCTCTGACCACACGGGTGACTGTGTTGCACCTTGTAGTAAGGCTTGTCCTGCGGGTACGGACTGTCAGGGCTATGTTGGTCTTATTGCAAATGGTGAATACAAAGAGGCAGTTAAACTCATTAAAGAAAAATTGCCTTTACCTGCATCAATTGGCAGAATCTGTCCGCACCCTTGCGAAAAACAATGTCGCAGACAGTATGTTGATGAGCCAATCTCAATCGCATTCCTTAAAGGCTTTGTAGGTGATATGGACTTGCTTGGTGATACATACATCCCTGAAATTGAGCCTGATACAAATAAAAAAGTTGCAATTATCGGTGGTGGTCCTGCTGGTCTTACTGCTGCATATTTCTTACGCAAAAATGGTCATAGTGTAACAATTTTTGAGCAGATGCCACAGATGGGCGGTATGCTTCGTTATGGTATCCCTGAATACCGTCTTCCAAAAGCAGTTTTAGATAAAGAAATCAAACTCATTGAAGATATGGGTGTAACACTCAAAAATAATGTGAATATCGGTAAAGATATTTTATTTGAAGAAATCAAAAACAATTTTGATGCTACACTTGTTGCTATCGGTGCTTGGAACAGCAGTAAAATGCGTGTACAAGGCGAGGATTTAGACGGTGTATGGGGTGGTATCGACTTTCTTCGTGAGGTTGCCCTTGGCAATAAACCGGAAATCGGAAAAAATGTTGCAGTTTGTGGTGGTGGTAATACCGCTATGGATGCTTGTCGTGTTGCTGTGCGTCTTGGTGCAGAAAATGTTTATGTTATCTATCGCCGTACAAAGGACGAAATGCCTGCCGACCCGCAAGAAATTCTTGAATCAGAAGAAGAGGACGTAATTTATAAATACCTTACAAATCCTATCGAATTTACAGGTGATAACGGTAAACTCAACGGAGTAGTTTTGCAAAAAATGGAACTTGGTGAGCCTGATGAAAGTGGCAGAAGAAGACCTGTTGCAATTGAGGGTGAAACTGAAGAAATTGAACTTGACTCTGTAATTATGGCAATCGGTCAGTATCCGAATCTCAACGGATTTGAAACTCTTGAAGCAACACGAAAAAACACTATTTCAGCAGATGAAAGCCGATTTACAACATCTCTTGACGGTGTATTTGCAGTAGGTGATGCAACAAATAAGGGTGCTGACATCGCAATAGCTGCAATTGGTGAGGCACAAAAAGCATCTGTTGTAATTGACAGATACCTGAATGGTGAAACAGTAGGCTACAAAAAGCCATATTTTGTTGAACGTGATAGTAAAGATATTGATTATTCAAAATTCGAGAAATCTGCAAGAGCAAAAATGCCACACATGAGCCCTGCTGACAGAAAAACTAATTTTAAAGAAGTTAATTTCGGATTCAGCGAAGAAATGGCTAAAAAAGAGGCTAACCGTTGTCTTGAATGTGGTTGTCACGATTACTTTGAATGTAAACTCATTTCCTATGCAAATGATTACGATGTAAAACCATCAAGATTTGCAGGGGAAAAACACAACAGAAATCAGGAAAATGCAAACGATTTAATCGCAAGAAATACTGATAAATGTATTCTCTGTGGTCTTTGCGTTCGTGTCTGTGAGGAGGTTATGGGTAAATCTGCAATCGGACTTATTAACCGTGGCTTCAATACTCTTGTTGGGCCTGAACTCGGAAAGCACCTCAAAGAAACAGAATGTATTGCTTGCGGTCAGTGTGTCGCACTCTGCCCGACCGGTGCATTACGTGAAAAAACTGCATTCACAAAGAGTGTTCCTGTTAAAGAAAACTCAGTTAAGAGCATTTGCACAAATTGTTCAAATCTGTGCTCGGTTGATTATCGTTATATCGGCTCAACGGTTACCCGAGCATTACCAGTAAACAATGGTATTCTCTGTAAGGGTGGTCGTTTCGGTGTACTTAATGACAAAACTGAAAATGTAATCGATGATTTGTCAGCACTCAAAAATGATAAATTTGCAATCGTTGTGGGTGGCAGAGTTTCAGCAGAAACATTGTTTGTTCTCAAAAAATATGCAGAAGGAAACAATGCCGAAATCTTTACAACTGCAAAAGAAACAGATGCAAACTACCATGCAGTTTCAAAACTTGCAATCAGCAAATACGAAAATCTTGCAGAAGATATTCAATCTGTATTGCTTGTAAATACTGATATTGATACTGATAAAGCAAAGGTATCAGTTGAACTTTCACCATATTGCGAAAACGGAACATTCTTCGATAAATACGGCAATAAGAAGACACAAAATGCCGTATTTGAAAAGGAAAACTTTGCACAAATTATCAATAACAAACTTGCAAATCCATTCACAGACCTTACTGTTGAAATTGAAAACACAATAAACTCAACTCCAACAGGCAAAGTCACAAATGAAGAAATAATAAAAGCAAGTGAACTTTTTAATTAAACTGCAAAACTCCACTTCACCTCCCTCTGACGAGGGGAGAGATAGATAACATAAAAGTCTAAATGATTTGTGTGTAGGGGCGATTCACGAATCGCCCTTTTTCTTTTATTGACAAAGCTAATTCAAAATGATATATTCAAAATGAAAGTATTACATTTTGAAGGAGGTATTTCAATGAAATCAAATGGTAAAGCTATAATTGGTATGTCTGCATTTTTAACTATATGTGTGGTTATTGTTGCTATTGTTCTTGTTTTGGCGAGCATTCTCATTATTGCTATTTTCTTTATTCCAGACCAAACGAAAGCTGATAAACAACTTGCTACAATTCAATCTGAAGTTCAAGAAATACCGCTGGCGATGAGATACTCCACATTAGTTGGAGAAGACTTCGAACTGGATATTGATGAAGTTCTTGAAAACAATGGATATGAGCAAGACATGGATGACTGCCTTTGTTATTATAAAGACAAAGTGTATTTTGTGTTTACTTCTTATTTGGCTAATGATGGTGAGAAAAGAGTTTGGAGTATTGCGTCTGTAAATTTTGACGGCACTGAATTTGAAATTGAATATAGCAATGTTTTTGATGGCTTTTATTATAATGAAGCTACTAATAAAAACAGTTCAGAAAAGAATGGATATTTTAAAAATGGAGTAATCGTGTTAAATGATAATCAAAAAGTAGTTGAATACGATATTATTTCTGGAAAGAGTACAGAATTCACATTTGATGAATATAACTTCTTTGAGAACGAGTTAGATTATAAAATCACTGATAATAATAAAATAACATTTACTCAGAATAATGTTGAGAAAATACTTACTCTTGAAGAATTGAAAGAAACTGATGGTGCAATTGGCGAAATTTGCAGTATCTATGATAAAAATACTTTTTTGGATAAGGATTCGGGTTTAAGGTTTTTCTTTGATTCAGTACAATTTGTTAATGACAAAGTGTATTTATTGTGCCGCGTTTTAAATTATGGTGGACACACATCGGCAGTTATTTTAGAATATGATTTTGAAACAAATAGTTGTAAGTATGTTTGTTCAGAATTTATTAGCGATGTAATTAATGGTAATTATTATTTGGTTTCTAATGCAGAAAATGTTTCATTAGTTCTTGATAACTAAAAATTAATACTTCACAAATGCCGATGAAAATCAAATTTCATCGGCTATTTTTGTAAACAATATGTAAATAACCCACCATTCTATTGCCAAAAAAATGCAAATATGCTATTATATTCTCGGTGATTGAGTATGAGGATAACAGAAAAATTAATGGTTAAAGACCAACTTATTTCCTTTGAGGTGTTCCCGCCAAAAACTGACTCTGCTTTCGATAGCATTGAGTGGTCAGTAAGAGAACTCGCAGCCTTTAACCCTGATTTTATGAGTGTAACTTATGGTGCAGGCGGTGGCACAAGTCAGTACACAACAAAAATTGCATCTCTTATCAAAAACAGACTTGATACAACTGCACTTGCACATCTTACTTGTGCATCAACACCAATTGACACAATAAATCAAATCCTTGATACTCTCAAAGAAAATCATATTGATAACATTCTTGCTATGCGTGGCGATATTCCGCAAGGCTATGAGAAACCGCAAGGGGAATACTATACTTATGCCTACGAGCTTGTAAAACATATTAAAGATTACGGCTATTTTGATATTGGTGGTGCGTGCTATCCCGAATGCCACCCTGAATGTGACGGCTTAGAAAAAGATATTGATAATCTTAAAAACAAAGTTGATTGTGGCGTTGATTTTCTCATTACACAACTTTTTTATGATAATGATGTCTTTTATTCATTTTTAGAAAAAGTCCGTAAAAAAGGCATTTATGCCCCTGTATTTGCAGGAATTATGCCAATTACAAACATAAAGCAAATCGACAGAATAACTTGTCTTTCGGGAACAAAACTTCCAAGAGAAGTAACTGATTTCCTTGAAAAATATAAGGATAACCCACAAGATTTAGAAAAAGCAGGTCTTGATTTCGCAATAAAGCAAATCAACGATTTACTCTCAAACGGAGTTAACGGAATTCATATTTACACTATGAATAAACCCTATGTTGCGAGAACAGTATTGAAAGGGATTAACAGATAATTTATGTTCGGATATGTAACAACTTATAAGCCTGAACTTAAAATTAAAGAATTTGAAGCCTATAAGGGTGTATATTGTACTCTTTGCAAGGAAATGGGCAAGGAATATGGTGTTTTATCCCGATTTTTATTAAGCTATGACGGTGCTTTTTATGTGATGTATAAAATGGCACTTTCAAAAAATAAGATATGTGCAAAGCAATCCCGATGTAGTTTTAACCCTTGCAAAAAGTGCATGAAAATCACTTGTGACAGCGATGTTTATAAATTGGCAAGTACAATTACTGTAATTCTTGCATATTTTAAATTAGTGGACAATCTTCACGACAACGGATTTTTCAAAAAAATTCTTTTATATCTCATATATCCTTATTTCGCCTTACTTAAAAATAAGGCAAAGAAAAAGTATCCCGATATATTCAAAACTGTTCAGGATGGTATGACTGCACAGTTTGAGGTTGAAAAGAACAAAAACGCATCAATAGATTTGTCTGCACACAATACTGCTCATATTCTCGGACAGTTGTTTGCATATAACGAAGATGATAAGGAAAAAGCGTATAGATTTGGCTATCATCTTGGTAGAGTGGTATACTTTTTGGATGCTTTTGATGATTATGAGGATGATGTAAAAAATTCATCATTCAATCCATTTGTAAATGATGAAAACTTTGTTGAAGATGCAACGCAGACCATAAACCTTTCAATAGGTGAATTGACAAGTTTATTAAAACAGCAGGAACTATATGATTTCAAATCAATAATTGAAAATGTTATATATGATGGTTTGAATTATCAATTGGAAAAGATAAAGACTAAACACGGAGGTGGAAATTGTGAATAATCCTTATGAATTTCTTGGCGTTGGCAGAAACGCAACAGAAAAAGATATAATGGAAGCGTACAGACGAATTGCAGGGGAGATAAATCAGGCAAATCTTTCAGATTTTGAAAGAAGCGAAAAAATGAGAGAACTTGATTCTGCTTACGATTACATTCTTAATGATATTCGCGGAACATCTGCCTATGCAAGCAATAATAACCAAAGTAACCAGAATTACTATGGTAACACACAGTTTGCCGATGTCCGTAATTGTATAAATTTAGGCAGATTAGATGATGCTGAAACTATTCTGAATGGTGTTCCTCCTCAGATGCAGAATGCAGAGTGGAATTATCTCAAAGGTATTATTTTTCAACGCAGAGGTTGGCTTAATGAAGCTTTGCGTCATTACAAAACTGCTTGTTCAATGGAACCAAACAATTTTGAATACGCAAATGCATATAATGCTATGAGAAACAATGCAAATGGTGGATACAGAACAGCAAGCAAAGGTTCTGATACAGGTGTTTGCGATATTTGTTCAACATTGCTCTGTGCTGATTGTTGTTGTGAGTGCTGTGGTGGGGATTTGATTCCGTGTTGTTGATATGAATAAGAGGAAAAAACTTTCTTTTAAGGTTGCTATCGGGGGCATAATTGCGGCATTGTCATTACTTCTTATGATGGTCGCAGGAGTTACAACAAGTCTTGTGTACGCCATTCCGATGATTACAGGTGCCTTGCTTATGGTTCTTGTTATAGAGTTTGGTGCAGGGTTTGCTGGTCTGGAGTATCTTGCGATTTCGATAATTTCAATGCTCTTATTGGGCAATAAAGAGGCAGCAGTGATGTATGTTGTCTTTTTTGGCTATTATCCTATTATCAAAAGCTTTATTGAAAAGTATTGCTATAAAATTATAAGTTGGATAGTAAAATATGTAATATTTAATGTGTCAATGGTAGTTGCGTATTTTGTTGTCTCTAAGATTTTTATGATAAGCTTTGATGATTTAGAGATTTTTGGCAAATTCGCCTTACCGCTTTTGTTATTTATGGGTAATATTCTTTTTGCCATGTACGATATTATGTTGACAAGATTGGTCACAATATATCTATACAGATGGCAAAAATATTTAAAAAGGATGTTTAAATAGGATGAATGACGTGAATGCGGATAATTCAAAGAATAATATTCATAATGGACATAGGGAAAGATTAAAAGAACGATTTTTAAAAGAGGGACTTGCAAACTTTCCGTCCCACAATGTACTCGAATTGTTGATGTTTTATAGTATCCCTTTTAAGGATACAAATGACCTGGCACACGCACTTATCGATACCTTTGGCTCGTTGGCTGCGGTTTTTGATGCTGATTTTGACGAACTGTGCAAGGTGAATGGTATTGGCAAAAATACGGCGACTCTTATCAAACTGATGCCTGAGTTGTTCAGAAAATATGAAATTGATAAGGTTACTAACGATGATATTATTTTAGATACGTGTGAACGCGTGGCGAATTATGTATCTAAATATTTTAAAGGGTTGAGTGTTGAGAGGTTGTGTCTGTTGTGCCTTGATTCAAACTTTAAAGTTTTATGCTTTGAAACTATTAGTGAGGGGACAGTTAATTTTGCACCCATTAATAACCGTAAAATTGTTGAGTTGGCATATAAGCATAACGCATCGTCGCTTATTCTTGTACATAACCATCCGTCCGGTGTTGTTGCACCATCAAAAGCGGATGTAAATTCGACAATGACAATTATTGAATTACTAAAATCACTGGGATTAAGACTTAATGACCATATAATTATAGGAAAGGGTGACGATTTCTTCTCCTTTAAAAGAAATGAAAAGTGGAAGAAATTGTTCTAAAAAGTTAATTATATCTCTTGACTTTTATAATTGAATTTCATATAATATCAAAGTCACATAATTGCCGGTGTGATGGAATTGGCAGACGTGCTGGACTCAAAATCCAGTGGTAGCGATACCGTACCGGTTCGACCCCGGTCACCGGCACCAAAAAGCACTTCAAAAGAAGTGCTTTTTTTATTGCAATTTCAAATATAGTGTGATAAAATATTTTCATAAATATTGGAAGGGGAATCTTTATGGATTTAAAGAAAGTTATTGACAAAAAAGACTCTGCTGCACAGTTCATGATTGATGAAATCACTCATATTTGCACAAAGTTCGAAAAAAGAGGTCCTGGCTCAAAGGGTGAACAACAGGCTTGTGAGTATATGGCTCAGCAGTTGAAGGAGTTAGGATGTGATACAACCTATGTTGATGAATTCAAAGAGAATCCGGGTTCATTCTTTGGCTGGATTTATATTACAATTTCATGTTGCTTTTTAGCACTTGCATCATATTTCTTCCTGCCTGTGCTTTCTGTTATTTTTATTGTTTTAGGTCTTACACTCTGTGTTTTACAATTTGGACTTTACAAGAAAACAGTAGATAAGCTTTTCAAGGAAAAGATTGGTCATAATGCTGCAGGTTTCAAAAAACCAACAGGTGAAGTTAAAAGAAGAATTATCTTCAACGGACATCCTGACGGCGCTTGGGAATGGCCTTTCAAGTATATGTTTACATACCTGGGCTTTGATATTCATATGATGCTTTGTTTCGTTGGTGCTTTCTATACACTCGGCATCTCAATTGCAAGTATTGCAGGAGCATTTGATGGTAACCCTGAACTTGGTAAAACTCTTGGACTTTGGGGCCTTGTATTTGTCCCATTCTGGTTCGGTCTCTATTTTATGTGGAACAGAAATAAGATTGTTGACGGTGCTAATGATAACCTTTCAGGTTGCTATATCGGTATCGCAATTCTTAAGGCTCTTAAAGACGAGGGAATTGAACTCGAAAATACAGAAATCGGTGTTGTTCTTACAGGTTCAGAAGAAGCAGGTCTTCGTGGTGCAAAAGCTTGGTGTGAAGCACATGCTCACGAGTTTAACGATGTTCCTACATTCGTTTATTCTTACGACACAATCACACAGCCTGAATATATGCAGGCAAACTATCGTGACCTTAACGGTACAGTAAAAGTTGATAAGGATGTTTCTGACTTATATGTTGAAGCATGTGAAGAACTTGGCATTAAATGTGGCAAGGGTATAGTTCCTCCTCTTGGTGGTGCTACTGACTCTGCAGCCTTTGCACAGGCAGGTATGCGTTCAACAGGTATCACAGCACTTAATCACGCACTTCCTGATTTCTATCACACAAGACTTGATACTCCTGATGCACTTAATAAAGAATGCCTTGCAGACTGCTTTGCAGCAAGTGTTAAGGTTCTTGAAATGTTCGACAACGGCGCAAAACAGTAATTATAGTTTGATTTACTCCCTTGTGAAAACAGGGGAGTTTTTTGTGTTCATTTTTTGTTAAAAATCATTGAAATAAACAACGTGTTGTGTTATAATCAAATTATTATATTACGAAAGAGGGATTTTATGAAAATCAATGACCTTTTGCATAAGGTTTATGGTACAAATCCTAATGACCCAAGCAGTCTTCAGCCTAAAGAAGCACTTGCTTATGGTATTGCAGGTTTTGGACAGAACTTTGTTTGCACAATCATAGGTTCATACCTTACAATCTTCTTGACAGACGCACTTCTTTTTGGTGCAGAGGGTGTTACAATCGGTACTCTTACAGGTTCAATGGCGGTTGCTTATTTGATGCTTGGTACTCGTATTTTTGACGCTTTCAATGACCCGATTATGGGTTCAATAGTTGATAAGACCAGAACAAAGTGGGGTAAATGTCGTCCTTACCTTAAATGGATGGCTATTCCGATTGCAATTATGACAATTGTGTGTTTCTTGCCTGTGTTCCAGGCTAAAGCAACCTCAACATTTATTTTAATTGCAATTATTTATGTTATTTGGTCTGTTGTGTATACAGTTGCTGACGTTCCATATTGGGGACTTTCAACATGTATGACAAATGATACTGTTGTTCGTGGTAACCTTCTTACAGTTACTCGTCTTCTTTGCACATTGGGTGCAGGTATTGTTACTGTTTTCATTCCGATAATTACAAACGGAATTACTGCAAGATACAAATATACAGAAGATATGCTTGAACAGATTATGGTTGATAAGTCATCTGAAATTGCAAGCCTTGTTAAAAATCAGGGATTTACTGTTGAAGAGGCAGCAAGAACATTTATCAACACTGTTATTTCAGGTCAGGAGCTTGCTAACGCAAATACACTTAAATGGACATATTTCATTGCAGCGACAGTTCTTGTTATTGCTGCAGTTCCAATGTTCTTCTACGGCTTTAAGCATACTAAGGAACGTTTTACAGCAGATGACAATCCACCAAGCTTTGGACATAATATGAAGCTTCTTTTCAAGAATAAGGAACTTCTTCTTATCGTTCTTTCAGGTATCCTTGGCGGTGCAAGAATGGTTTATACATATACAGGTGGTCTTTACTTTGCAAAGTACGTTCTTCAAAACGAAGGTATGTATAGCTTGATTACACTCCTTGTTGTTCCCGGCGGTCTTGTTGCTTCACTTCTTGTTCCGTGGATGAGTAAGAAATTCACAAAGAAATGGGCATACATCATTGTTCACCTTTTCGGTGGCCTTGTAATGGGTATTATGTACTTTGTAGGATATGATGCTACATGGAAACTTATTGTTGCTGCAATCGGTCTTGTTCTTCTTGGTATTCCGCAGGGTGTTAATAACATCATCACTTATGCTATGATTGGTGACACAGTTGACTATCTTGAATGGAAAACTGGTGAGCGTGGTGAGGGTATCTGCTTTGCTATGCAGACACTTATCAACAAAATTGGTATGGCTGTTGGTGCCTTCATCGGTGTTATTTCTTTCGCTGCAGCAGGTATCAATGCCGAAACAGGTTATATTTCAGCAGAAGGTGCACAGACACTTTGGAATATGCTTGTTCTTTCAGGTGTTATCAGTATGTTTGCTTGTGCTGTTCCTATGTTCTTCTACACAATTACAGAGAAGAAGCAGGCACAGATGGTTAAAGAAATCGAAGCAAGAAAAGCAAACGCTAAATAATCTAATTGATAATGTTTGGACGGTGGTAGGTAACTATCACCGTTCTTTTTTGTGTAATATGAGATATGAAAATATTGTTAAAGGAACTTTCATAGAAAGACCTAACCGATTTATTGCGATTTGTGAGATTGACGGTAAAAAAGAAATCTGCCATGTTAAGAATACGGGCAGATGCCGAGAATTGCTTGTAAAAGATGTTATTGTTTATCTCGAGAAAAGTTCTAACCCAAATCGTAAAACGCAATATGACCTTATTGCAGTAGAAAAGAACGACAGACTAATCAATATGGATAGTCAGGTTGTTAACAAAGTTGCATTTGAGTTTCTGCCAATACTTTTTGAAGATGTAAAATTTATTAAGCCCGAATATAAATACGGTAATTCCCGAATCGACTTTTATATTGAAACAAAAAACGAAAAAATATTTGTCGAGGTTAAGGGGGTAACTCTTGAAAATGACGGTGTTGTAAGCTTCCCTGATGCTCCGACAGAAAGGGGTGTAAAACACCTTAAAGAGTTGCAAAAAGCCGTCACAGAGGGTTATAAAGCCTATGTGATGTTTGTTATTCAAATGTCAGACGTGAAATACTTTGAGCCAAACAGTACAACCCATCCTCAATTCGCAGAAGCACTAAAAGAGGCGAGGGATAATGGTGTAATTCCTTTGGCTTTTGACTGTGCGGTTACGCCTGAAACAATTGAAATAAGAAAACCTGTCCTTTTAAAGATATAAAAATATGCCGTAGTCATTTTGACTACGGCATTATTGTTTGTGTGTTTGGAATTAACCGAATTGTGAAAGCAAGAAACCGGCAGCAACTGCTGAACCGATAACACCTGCAACATTAGGACCCATTGCATGCATTAAAAGGAAGTTTGAGGGGTTATATTTTCTTCCTTCTGTTTGTGAAACACGAGCTGCCATTGGAACTGCGGAAACACCTGCTGAACCGATAAGAGGGTTTACCTTACCTTTAGTAACGACATTCATTATCTTAGCGAAGATAACACCACCGGCAGTTGAGAATGCGAATGCAAGTAATCCGATGCAGATAACAAGAAGAGTTTTCTTGTTAAGGAATGCAGAACCCTCTGCAGTAGCACCAACTGTTGTGCCAAGTAAGATTGTAACAATGTTACAAAGTGAGTTCTGTGCTGTGTCTGAAAGTCTGTCAGTAAGTCCGCTTTCTTTAAAAAGGTTACCAAGCATAAGGAAACCAAGGAGAGGAGCTACTGATGGGAGAATAAGAACACAAATAACTGTAACAACGATTGGGAAGATAATCTTTTCAGCCTTACTTACTGTACGAAGCTGATTCATCTTGATTTCTCTTTCCTTTTTAGTTGTAAGTAACTTCATGATAGGTGGCTGAATAAGTGGAATCAAAGCCATATATGAGTATGCAGCAACTGCGATTGAACCTAACATGTGAGGAGCAAGTTTGCCTGTAAGGAAAATTGCTGTAGGACCGTCTGCACCACCTATGATAGCAATTGAAGCAGCTTCTTCAGGTGTAAATTCGCCTGAAAGCATAGCGACTGTAAATGCAACATAAATACCCAACTGTGCGGCAGCACCAAGTAAAAGGCTTGATGGATTTGCAAGAAGTGGTCCGAAATCTGTCATAGCACCAACACCCATAAAGATAAGGCAAGGGAAAATACTTGACTTAACGCCGGCATAGATAAGACGTAAAACACCTGTGTCATACCAATGGGCATTGGGGTCTGCGTATGGATTATTTTCACCGATAAATGACATATTAGTAGGGTCTGCCATTATTTCGGGATAAATGTTAACTAAAAGCATACCAAAAGCAATTGGAATTAAGAGTAATGGTTCAAATTTCTTAACTATCGCCAGATAGAGAAGAACAAATGAAATACCAATCATAACCCAGTTCTGCCAAGGCAAGTTAACAAAGTTGGATTGATTAAAAAGCTCTACAAGAGCATTTACTATTTGCATATCTGCACCTCAATTAGCCGATAACTGCAAGAACTTCATCAGTAGCAACTGATGCACCTTTTGTTGCAATAACCTGCTTAACAGTACCTGAACAAGGAGCAACGATTTCGTTTTCCATCTTCATAGCCTCAAGAATGAAGAGAACATCGCCTTCATTTACTGCTTGACCGTTTGAAACGTTAACTGAAAGAACTGTACCCGGCATTGGAGCGGTAACCTTTGTGCCGTCGCCAACTGCAACAGGAGCAGGTGCGGCTGCAGGAGCCGGAGCTACCGGAGCCTCAGGAGCTACAGCAGGAGCAGGAGCTGCAACAGGGGTTGCAACAGGGGCTACAGGAGCAGCAACTACAACAGGAGCTGCAGATGGAACAACAGCAGTAACAACTGCTTCGTTAAGTTCGTTTACTTCTACTTCATAATCATTTCCGTTTAATGTAACTACGTATTTCATTTTAATATTCTCCTTTATTTCTCAATGAGTTTAATTGACTTGAATACAAGTCTGTCAAGTGGAATTCCTGATTCTTTGCTTGTAATTGCCATAACCTTTGCAGCAGTTTCTTCATCTGTCTTGTAAAGTTCAGGTGTATCGCAAAGTCTGATTGACTTGAAAACAAGTCGCTGGAGTGGAATTTCTGTCTGATGGCTAACAATAGCCATAATTGACGCTGCTGTTTTATAGTCTGTTTTATAGAGTTCAAGAGAGTCATCAAGTTTAATTGAACTAAAACTAAGTCGATTAAGCGGAATACCGCTTTCATGACTTACAATAGCCATAATTGATGCTGCTGTCTTGTAATCTGTCTTGTAAAGCATAAGACCATCATATTGCTGAGCAGGTGCAACTGTTGTAGCAGGAGCAGAAACAGTTGAAGGAACAGGTTTTGCTTCCTTTTTAGGAGCAGGTGCTTCTGTTTTTTCTGCTTTTTTTGTACCACCTTCAAAGGTTCGAATAACCTTTGAAATGCCAACAATGATAAATGCAAGAGCAATAAGAACAATTAAAACGACAATAAAACCGGTAGCAGAAACACTTAAAATTTCTGATAATGCCATTTTATGTCCTCCTTAGTCAATTCTCTTGATTGAATATTTGAACGTATTCTTTTCTTTTTCAGCACGTGCCTCAAGGAATTTTTCAGCCTGCTGCGGGAATGCGATATATGAAAGAACATCCTCATCAGATTTTGCAAGGTTGCCGAGTTCTGCTTTTGTCTGCTCAAATGCAGGGTCAAGAGTATCAGCAAAACGACAGGTTACAGGTTTTGAATCTCCAAGAACCTTTTTCTGAAGGTCAGCATCGATTTCGCCCGGGGCCTTACCGTATTCGCCCTTGATATATGCCTTGATTTCCTTTGAAATATTCTTGTATCTTTCGCCAACAAGTACGTTTGTAACAGCCTGATTACCAACCATCTGACTAAGAGGAGTAACAAGAGGAGGGTAACCCATATCCTTACGAACCTGAGGAATTTCAAGAAGAGCTTCTTCCATTCTGTCAAGAGCATTCATATCTTCAAGGTTTGCCATCATATTTGAGAGCATTCCGCCCGGAACCTTATATGTCAAAGCATCTGTATCAGTTACAAGAGCCTTTGGCTTTAAAAGACCTGATGCGAGGTAACTATCACGAAGTGGCTTAAAGTGGTCATTTACTGCCTTTAATGCATCTCTGTCAAGACCTGTTTCGTAGCCAAGACCTGTAAGTGCATCATGAAGTGTTTCAGTAGCAGGTTGTGCTGTACCACCTGAGAAGCATGATGTTGCTGTATCAATAATATCGCAACCTGCCTCAACAGCCTTAAGGATTGTCATATAAGCCATACCTGTTGTGCAGTGAGTGTGAAGAATAACCGGCATTTCAGGCATTGCATCCTTGATAGCGCCAACAAGGTCCTTTGCCTCAACAGGAGTCATAACGCCTGCCATATCCTTGATACAAATTGTAGAACAACCCATTTCTTTCATTTCTTTACAAAGAGCCACATAATTTTCAAGTGTGTGGACAGGGCTTGTTGTATAAGAAATAGCACCCGATGCGATTGCACCGTTTTTAATTGTTTCATCAACTGCAACCTGAATGTTACGAACATCGTTGAGTGCATCGAAAATTCTGATAACATCGATACCGTTTTCAATGCTCTTCTTAACAAACATTCTTACAACATCATCCGGATAGTGCTTATAACCTAAAAGGTTCTGACCACGAAGAAGCATCTGAAGCTTAGTATCAGGACATTTAGCTTTGATGTTACGAAGTCTTTCCCATGGGTCTTCATTAAGGTAACGAAGACATGAGTCAAATGTAGCACCGCCCCAGCACTCAAGAGAATAGAACCCTGCCTTATTAAGCTTTTCAAGAGCCGGCTCGAAATCTGCGAATGGCATTCTTGTAGCAATAAGTGACTGGTTGGCATCTCTCAATACGGTTTCTGTAAACTGTACTTTCATTGTTTTTTAGCCTCCAAAACACAATTTGAATTACACATAAATAACAAATTTACCCATTGTAAATTGTTGTGTTAATTATACCTTATAAAATTAGTATTATCAATAGAAAAGAAATAATAAAAAAATTTTTGGCGGAATAACAAAAAAAGACACGTAAAAGCGCCTTTTTTGTTAACAAATTGACATTATTTTTTCTTTGTTTTTAACCTTAAAATTGACGCAATTCCCGTTACTATAAGGAATACCGCAAACATCTTTGAAAGGTATTGTGTATTAATTAAATTCAATAAAAAACTTGAGATTATTGCACCTGAAATTCCGCCTGATACAACGGGTAATATTTCTTTGTAATTTACTTGTTTTTTTACTGTATAAATTATTGTTGCAACAACAGCACAGGGAATGAAAAACAAAAGGTTAATACCTTGTGCTTTTAATTGTGACATATTCAGAAATACCGCAAGGTAAATAATCAGTACTCCGCCACCACCAAATCCCATTGCACCAATAAGTCCTGATAAAAAACCTGCAAATATTGATATTATTGTACTCATTTGAGAAACAATCTCACTCCTGCCCAAATCATAAATAATGCAAAAATAACTGTTAATATATTATTCGATGTTTTTTTTATTACAAAAGTACCTAAAATACTACCTGCAAGACCCGGCAGAAGATATATATAAGTATCTGATATATTTACACTGCCGTTTAAAATATAAATAACCGCACTGATAAATGTAATGGGCAAAATCGTTGCAACTGCGTTGATTTGAGCCTCTTTTTGTTCCATTCCCATTCTTTTATATAGTGGTACTGTCAACATTCCTCCGCCTGCACCTAAAAGAATGTTTATAGTACCGATAACAAATCCCGAAAAAAATTTTTTAACAGTAGTCATATTCCACCTCATTAAATTATTTGATTTTAATCTCTTTATTATCCGTAACGCATATGATAAAATCAAAATAAACAACTGTTTGAATAAATCAAATGACAGTTGAATTTGATTCAATAATCAAGTTATTGTTTATTTCTGTAATAAAAATTATTATTTACTTGTAACGTTACACTAAATTTTTAAGAGGTGATTTTATGACAATTTATTTCGGAGAAAATCTTAAAAGATTACGTAAGGAAAAAGAACTTACCCAAGAAACACTTGCAGATTTTTTAGGTGTATCATTTCAAGCTGTCAGTAAATGGGAAAGAGGAGAAACATATCCCGATATAACCACACTACCTGTAATTTCAAGATTTTTCAATGCTTCAATTGACGATTTACTCGGTGTAAATAAAGCCCGCGAGGAAGAAAAAATCAATGAATATCTTAAATTATATGATGAGATGAAGTTGAAAGATTTGACGTTAGTATATAATAGGTTTCAAACGGCTGTTAAAGAATTTCCAAATGATTTTCGCATTTTAATTAGATATATGGAGCTTTTGTATGAAGTTAAAGGTTTTGGACAAGGTGAATATAAAGGTATTACAAAGGAGATTGCATCTATTTATGAAAAGATACAGAATCATTGTACAGATGACAATATAAGAATACGCTCAAAAGTAATTATGATTTCTCATTTATTGACATTATACAGTTGTGTGCCAAACGAAGAAGGAAAATACCGTGTACATAAAGATTATCTTGTTCACGCAGAAGAAATAGTAAGTACCTTACCTTCAATTAATGATACAAAGGAATTAATGCTGATGAGTCTCGCATCTGATACGGAAAACTACAATATAACGCATAGAAATGCTCTTGAAGAATTGTTGTTTATATTGCAAGATACATTATTTGGATATAGCTATAATTATAAACCTGAAAAGAGACTCGAGATTTTTAAGCATATACAAGGACTCATTAACTTGATATTTGACGACGGAAATTATGGTAAGAATTGTGTTAACAGACTTTATAATTATGGCCATATTGGTCATTTGTACCATCAAATCGGTGACGATGAAAATGCTTTTAAATATCTTAAAATTGCTGCTGAATATGCAAAGGAACTTGATGAGAATCCTGATATTTCAGAAAAAGTAATGAGACATTATAATTTCGGACCAATTTACCGTGAAACAAATCTATCTCAATTTATGAGAATCGTTATGACAGAACATTATCCATTATCCAACGAATTCAAATCAAAACCCGAATTTAAAGAAATCATTAAGATGTTGGAATAAGTGTAGGGGCAGGTCTCCGTGCCTGCCCGTGTTTTTTGTTTGTTTTCGTTCGGCACAGAGGCCCAACTCTATACCAAAAAAGAGATTGTTTTCACAATCTCTTTTTTCATATCTGTTCACTTTTTCGCAGTTTTTAAATGCAATTCTTTAAGTCCGTCAACTTCATCACAGATTTCTTTAAGATTACAAGTTGAACAATCAAACATAACATTGTCAAAGATATGATTCAATGCCGATGTTGTCTGACTGATTTTCTTTGCAACAGAATTTAACTTTTCAAAATCATCAAAATCCGTAACAAAGTAGATTTCAGCACTTTTAACGTAATCAAATTTAAGATATTCATTCAGAAGTGTTTGTCCGTAATCAGCAAAGGTAATACCTGATTTAACAGCCTTTTTGCTTACTCTAATTTGTTCACGCATATTGAGTGCAGATGCCCTTGTCATAAATCCGTCAACATTCAAATGATATCTTAAAGCCTCTAATTCTTTTATTTTATTGAAAGTGTCCTGTTCATTAGGGAAATCTTCAATTTGTAACAGAACAAACTTACCAAAAGGGGAGTCTGACTTGATTTTGTCAAGGTCTCCACCTAATAAATACACAGAATTAGAGAACTTCATATCGCTTGAAACTGCAAGACTACTGACACAAGGCTTGTTATTACCACCAAGCTCAAAAGCCGTATCAGATAAAAAAATTACAGAATTCTTATCACTTGAATTCAATAAAACATTACTTTTGACTTGCTTTGCATCACATAAACTGCTTTTAATTTCATTGATAAGGTTATTATATAATTTCATTATAATTTCTTATCTCTTTTCATTTTGTCATAGTGTTTCTGCAACCAATCATAAACAACTCTTACAAGCTTCATATCAAGGTTGAACCAATAAATTGCAAAAGTTATAAGGAAAAGTGCAAGAATAACACCAAGAATTATAAATAAAACTTCCATATTAGTTCTCCTTTGCAAGTCCCTTTTGACGTGCATATTCGGCAGCGCCTAAAGCACCCATAAGCTGTGGGTCAGTTTTGAGTTCAACAACTTTGATTTTAAGAACTTTTTCAATTGCCTTTTTAAGACCATCGTTCTTTGCACAACCACCTGTGAGTGTAATGCTATCAACAGCACCCGCTTTTTTTGCCATAACGAAACAACGTTTTGCAACTGCCAACTGAATACCTGCTGCGATTTCGTCCATAGGTTTACCTTCACCAACAAGTGAAATAACTTCACTTTCTGCGAAAACTGTGCATTGTGCAGTAATAGGAATAGTGTTTTTAGCATTAAGTGAAAGTTTTGAAAATTCGGGTAATGTCATTTCAAAGGCATTAGCCATAGCCTCATAAAATCTGCCTGTACCTGCAGCACATTTGTCATTCATAGCAAAGTTTTTAACAGTACCGTCGGTGTCAATTGAAATACCTTTAACGTCCTGACCGCCGATATCGATAATTGCCTTAACTTCGGGGTTTGTAACGTGAACACCCATAGCGTGGCAACTGATTTCAGAAATGTTTTCGTCAGCAAAAGGTACTTTGTTTCGTCCGTAACCGGTACCGATAAGATATGTAAGTTCCTTTGCAGAGTTAAGTCCGTCAACCTGTGCAACCGCATCGTCGAGAGCAATTTCAGCGCTCTGAACAGGGTTTATTTTACTTCTGTTAGTAACATTGGCAACCATATTGCCGTTTTCATCAAGGATTACGCATTTTGTGTAGGTTGACCCTACATCACATCCACCAAAGTATCTCATAATTTTTATCTCCTTTACCAAGCTAAATCGTCTTCAAAATCAACAAGTGAAGCATCAAGTGGCTCTTCTTGTAAAACTGTCTGCATATATTTGTTAACCTGGTCACGCATTTCACGTCTTGAAATTGTTCGTGGGTCCATAAGGTCTTGCTTAACCCAGATAAAGTTTATGTTTCTTTCTCTTGCCTGGTCATCAAATATACCTGTAAGACCATCCATACCTTTACATGAAATCTGGTCATACATAATAACTGTATCAGCATTATACTCGTCAACAATTCTCCAAAGCTCGTCAACAACATTTTGATAACCGCCCTTGGTGTGCTTTCTCATAATAGAACGCTGATATGTTTTTGCAAGGTCTTTAAGTGACTGTTCTTTATCTTCTGTGTCAATATGAAGATATGAAATCATTGTTTCCATATCCATAACGACGTTTACACCCCAACAGTTTTCAAGCCAGTTTGCAAAGCTTGTGTAGTAGTTAGCAGGGCAGGACCACACAACAGCTCTATGACGCATTTCTTTTGAAACAGGAGTTTTCTTTTCGTAAGCCTTCATCATGATTTTATTAACTTTTTTGTCAACCTTTAAAAATCGCTCATTTGAACCGCCTGAAAGGTTAAAATAGAAAATTCTGTAAAGCCAGAAACAAGCACCTGTCATCTGTGGGTATTCAGTTCTGTTAATATCCCATTTCTGAAGTTCATATTCGAGTTGTTCATTGTATTGTTTCATTCTCTTGAAATAAGCATCCCAGTCAAATTTTTCACCGGTCTGCTTTTCAATGAACTCAATAAGTGCCTTTATTTCATCAACGCCATATTCCTGAACATCTTCACCGTTGTATCGAAGTGGAATACCAAAACAATGTGTTGGCAACTGTAATCTTCTGTCAAGGAATGATGAGTTCATAATTGAACCATCGCAAGGCATATTAGTACCAATCATACAACAACCCATTTTAGGATAGTCGTCTTCAATTGCAACACCTGCTTCAGCACTTGGAAGGGGACATACGTCCGCAGGAACACCAAAACTTTCAACAACTTCAAGATAAGGAGGTGTAATCTGCTGGTCAACCATTGAAGCAAGGAAAATAGGTAATGTCTGTAATGGTACAGGAATAAGATTTGGGAAACCTGTAAAGATTTCATTTGGAACAATTTCATCCATTAAAACAATTCTCTTTGAAAGCTTATTGTTTGGATTGATTTTTTCGTCAGCTTTTAATGATAAGTTAATCATATCAGTTGTATGTTTAACAATCATATTGTAATGGAGATGAGCCATACGAAGTTGTGGACCACGAAGTCCTGCAACATGACGGTCAATAAATGATGGAGCAGAGAGATAAGATGCCATCCAACGATATCTCCAAATACCTTTTACTGTGGAAACAGGTGCTTTAAGTGCCATCTTGATAATGTCTTTCCAAGTAACAAGCCAACGGTAATAGTCATACATTGTGTCTTTAAATCCACGCCATTCACGATGTTTTAATATGGCAGTGTGTTCTTTATAAAGTTTACCGTAATTATCCATTTTCTCTCATCTCCTTTGCTTTTTGAATTTTCTTAATTTCAAGGCTTTCAACAAATGCTTGAACACGGGTACGAAGCTGTCCTGATGCAGATGCTGTGTACTGACGGTCAACTGCGGCAGTTGGCACACCATAGTCACCACTCATAACATAAGAAGCAAGGGCACGTTCGTAACCCCAATATTCGCAGAATTTAATCTGTTCATACATAACACCATCTGCATGGTATTTGTCAACTAATTCTTTAACATAGTCACGTCTTTCCTGAACCTTTTCGTGACTCATATATCTTGGACATTGGCTTGTCTTCATGTAGTGAAGTGCAATCTGTGTAAGAACATCATCTTCATCGTTTAATATGATTTCTTCACGTCCCGGCAATGAGCCGAAACAGAAACGGTCAGCAACAACCAATGCACCACTGTCTTCAATAAGCTTTGTAAAATCGGGGTCGTCCATTTCTGAACCCACAACAACGATTTTTGCTCTGTAATTTTTCTTTGCATCGGGTTCTCTTGTTTTTAATTCTTCTGCAGTTTCACGAAGCTTGTCAAGAATTAAGTATTTAGGACAGCAATATGTTGCAACACAAAGCACATGAAATTCGTATCCTGTAATTCTCGGATTTTCTTCTTTTCTGTATTCACCGATTTCTGTAATAAGTCGGCAAATTTCATTATGTTCTTCGACTGCTTTTCTCAATGCCTCGTCACTTGTGTCAATGCCATAAACCTCTTGTAATCTATCAAGAACTTTAACTCTTAACTGATTTGCATAATGTTTTACCGTGTGCTTTTCAATTTTGAAAGGTGAGTCAACGAAGGTTACAAAAAACTTATCGTTAGGAACCAGGTTGAGTAACTCAAAATGCTCGTATGTACGGTTCATTTCCGAACAGGTTTCCGACCCGATAAGGGCAGAAAGAAAATTGTAACCACCTTCAATACCACGTTCAAGTATTGCCTTTGAGTAACCACAAAGGAATGAACTCATATAGTATGTTGCAATATCCATTGAACCTGTTCGAGGTGCACGCAGTCTCACCGAAAAACAGTTGTCAAGATTAAGTAACACTTCAGGAATATGATAACAAGTGTAAGCAATCGCAAGCTTGCCATCATTAGTTGCCTGTTTTACAAGGTCATTGTTAGCCTCTTGCAACAGGTTTTCAAAATAAATTAAATGTTTTAAATCCTTCATTTATATAACCCCAATCTCATTAAGAGCTTTTTTAACGCCATTTACAACATTTGACTCAGCAGGAAGATTAAAAATGTTTTCTCCCTTAATGTCAAATAATGATAAATTCTTATCATCTTCAATATAGCTTAAAACAGGAATACAGTTTGTGTTGATATAGTCTTTAAGGCCTTCGTCCGCCATACGGTTAACGATTACTCCAATTTTCTCATACATAACAAGCTCGTCAGCAACAGTCTTGATTGTGTTTATAACCTGACATCCTTTTTTGCTTGGGTCAGTAATAAGAAGAAGGTGAGTAACCTTTTCCATAACACGACGGTTAATTTGTTCAATTCCTGCTTCACCGTCAATTACAACATAATCAAATTCATTTGAAAGAATTGAAATTACCTCTTTCAGATATGAATTGATTTTACAATAGCATCCGGCTGTTTCGGGACGACCAACTGCGATGAACGAATAGCCATCTGTTTCAACAAGTGCATCAAAAATTCTGTATTTTGCTTCACCTAAAAGCTCAATAGCAGTTCTTGTGTCACCCTCGTCAACAGAAGCGATAATTTCTTTTCTTATGTCGTCGATTGTAAGTTTTACGTCAATGCCCAATGCAGTTGAAAGCCCCACAGCAGGGTCAGCGTCAATGGCTAAAATCTTCTTGTCAGGATATTTCTCAACAAGACATCTGACTATTGTTGCAGAAAGTGATGTTTTACCAACTCCGCCTTTACCTGCAACTGCAATAATTGTTGCTTTTCTTTCCATTATATCACCTTATTTTATTGCTACAGGCATATTCCACTTAAATGTCATAGCAAGAATTCTTAATATGAATACCACAGCCACACCGATGATAATGGCAAAGGTTTCGTTTATGTGAATCATAGGACCGTATATGTAAAGTGCATAATAAACAGATGCACCAAGCAAGGCTGCAACAGCATAGATACGTTTTACAAGAACAAACGGTGTGTAATTTGTAAGCACATCACGAAGCATACCGCCACAGATACCCGTCAAAAGACCACAGGTAATACATATCAGAGCATCTTCTGAATGACCTTGTTCAATTCCGACTCTTACGCCGACCACAGCAAAAACTCCAAGTCCCAATGCGTCAAAAATATCATTTATGTGTTCAATTCTTGTTTCATTTTCGAGGTATGTGTGGCTGAATTTTCTTGCAAACAAAAAAACAATAATTGCGACAATAACACAAATCACAATATACCATTTCAAGCCGAAGATAGCAGGAGGTGAAAAACTGAAAACAACATCTCTTGTAAGTCCTCCGCCGTGAGCTGTAATAATTGCAAGAAGAATAACACCAAAAAGGTCTGTTTTTCTTCTGATTGCAACCATAGCACCCGAAATTGAAAAGGCAATTACACCGAGTATTTCGATAAAAGTTGAAAACATCTCCATAACAAAACCTCGTTCTACAAATCAAAACATAATTCTACATAATACTTCAATAAGTTTAACATAAATCTTTTCAATAGTAAAGTATTTGCAAACAATAAAAACCATAAATAATCAGTATTTGACCACTCTGATTTGTATTAATTAGGTAAAGCATAAGGGCGGGTGTAAGCACCCGCCCGAAAGTAAAAAAGCATTACACCGAATCCAAAATAATATTTACAGAATTTGTACATTGTAATTGTTTATTTTTACTGTTAACATATAAATGTATCACACAACAACATCATTATAACTCCTGAAATTCCGCCGACGGATGATATTCCTACTGTCCAGCCATTTACAGGGATATGTACGGAAATATACTGACCAAGCAAGTTTACTGCGAACAATGTACAAATGCCTTGTAATGCGATTAGAATAAAGGTTGAAAAGAATTTTTTTGTTCTTATGTAAGCGAATAGGATAACAATAAGATATACAAGAAAAGTTATCCCCAAAAAGATTTTAGCAAATGTCATTTTATCACTCCGTATCAATTTTTATATATGTAATATTTATTTTTTTAATGCTTAAATTATGTCATCGTGAATATACTAAAATTAGTTAATAAAGGGGGGAACAGAATGATTGAAACAAAATTTACCTTTGAACAGTATTGTACTCATCATAAAAGAAATATTATTATGGAAGAAATTTATCTTCCGAACGGAGAAAAGAAAACAGTATGCACAAATACCAAGTGTGAATATAATGCAAGTGAGTGTAAAAACAAGCTGAAGCAGAATAAATAAAATATTTGTTGACCGGTTAGCAAAAAAATAGTATAATAAGAGAAATCGAAAATATATAAATATGTTTAGCGGTGATTTTATGCAGAAAATTGTTGACTCGGTTTATGACATCATCGCATTCTCAAACGGTATCATTTATACAAAACGGACGGTTCTTGAAAATGGTTCTGTCAGGGTTAATTTTTTCGGATATGATATAAAAAGAATGCAGAATACACCGGTTACAAAAAGCGTTTATCTACTTAATAAATATGGTTCCGAATATAAGAAAATATCTGAACAGCTTGGTGATTATGTTTCCTGTGATGCTGAAATTTTGCCGAATAAATGCGTTGTGGTTGTGTATAACAGCGGTGAAACAGGCGTTTTCTCTCCAACAGGTGAAATGGTATGGTCAAGTGATTTGAACTATCAGGGCAGTGAGATTTCAGGAGCAGTTGCCGACGGTAATCAAATTTGGAGTGTTGTTCCGAACAAAAACTGTGTAGTTAATTATTCTATTGCACATAAAAAGTTCAGTATGAGAATTGGTTCGGCACAATCAACATCTTTTCAACATCCTGTTTCTATCTCAAAATATGATGATGAATTGTTTATTTGTAATACTGACTCAAAAAAAGTGAGAACAATAAGCCTTAAAGATTATTCTGTAAATGATTTCAGAATTTTTGATGAGCCTGTTTATAAATATTTACGTTCCTGCGGAAAAGAAATTGTGGTTCTTGAATCAGGCGTTTATGTGCTTTAATTTAAAGATAAGGAGAATATAAAAATGAGTGAAGAATTTAATCCTGACCTCGTGTCGGTAATTGACGAAAATGGTGTTGAACACGTTTTTGAAGAGCTTGACAGAATTGAAACTGATACGGCTAAATATGTGGCACTTCTTCCTGTATACGACGAGGCAGAAGAAATCCTTGATGACGACGGCGAACTTATCATTCTCAAGGTTTGTGAAGAAGATGGAGAAACTTATTTAGAGCCGATTGAAGATGATAACGAATTTAATGAAATCGGCAAGATTTTTGAGGAAAGATTGTCTGAATTATTTTCATTTGACGAAGAATAATTCTATATTTTAATAATAGAATATTATTACCCTGCGAAGCCCGATAACTGCGGACGATATTAACCCAACACACTATTAAAGGGAGCTTGTACTCGATTCATTGGGAGCAGACCTCCCGTCTTCTGACGGACGAAGGGAGCACAGATATGAACGGAAAGCACCCACCTGCTTAACATGCAGGTTAGTATTCACCGCAACCGACTTTGCGGGGCACAGTAATAAATAAATTATCTCATTGTACTTGTTTACAATGAGATTTTTTTATGCTATATTTATCACAGTATTCTTACCAGATTAAGGTGGTTATGATATGAAAGAAACAATTATTCAGTTTGGTACAGGTAATTTCCTCAGAGGTTTTTTCTGCGATTTTATCAATACAATGAATGAAAACGGATTATATGACGGAAAAATAGTAATTGTTCAACCTACAAAGGGTGGTAAAACAGAAATTATCAATAGCCAGAATGGTGAATATAACCTTTATCTTCGTGGTATTCAGAATGGTGAAGAGATTTGTGAGCATAAGGTTATTAAGTCGGTTTCCCGTGGAGTTGACCCATATACTGATTATTACAAATATCTTAAATTGGCAGAAAACCCTGATATAAGGTTTATCGTTTCAAACACAACTGAGTCAGGCATTGAGTTTAATGAAAACTGTGGCTTTTATGACAGACCTGCACTTTCTTTTCCGGGAAAATTAACTCAACTTTTATATCATAGATATGTAAACAACCTTGCAGGTTTTGTCATTCTTCCTTGTGAGTTAATTGATAACAATGGCGATATGCTTAAAGAATGTGTACTCAAATATGCAGAATTTTGGAATTTGGGTGACGGTTTTGCAAATTGGATTAATAATGAAAACTCATTCTGCAATACTCTTGTAGATAGAATTGTAACAGGATATCCAAAGGATGAAGCGGAAAAACTGACTGCTGAAATCGGCTGTGAGGACAAACTTTTAAATACTGCAGAATTGTTCCACTTATGGGTAATTGAGGGCGATTTTGAAGATGAATTACCTCTCAAAAAGTCGGGGTTTAATGTTGTGTGGACTGATAATGTTAAACCGTACAAGAAGATGAAGGTGAGGATTCTCAATGGTGCACATACATCTCTCGTTTTTCCATCATTGCTTTGTGGTGTTGAAACTGTTGGGGAAAGCATCAATGATAATCAACTTAAAAAATATCTTGATATCTGCTTATCAAAATATATTCTTCCTGTTTTGGGTGACAATGAAGAAAACAGAAATTTTGCAAATGCAGTTTTGGAAAGATTTGCTAATCCGTATATAAAACACAGTTGGAAAGCGATTTCTCTTAATTCCGTCAGCAAATATTCCGTTAGAGTTCTGCCAACATTGTCGGATTTTATTGAAAAAGAAAAATCAATCCCAAAGCCATTGGCGTTTTCACTTGCTTGTCTTATTGAGTACTATAAGACACAAACACCACAGGACAATGAAAATACAGTTGAATTTATAAAGACTAATGACATTAAAAGCATTCTTTCAAATGTGCAGATATGGGGACAGGATTTATCCGGTTTGTACGATGTTGTCAGTGAAGGTCTTAAAATAATACATAATGTAGGAATCAGAGAGGCGATTGCATGGGCTATTATGTGATAAATTCCAAGGATAATGTAAAGGTTAATCTTGAAAATGGTCATAAATATGCTCTATCAAGTATCAAAAAAGGGGAAGAAATAATAAAATATGGTTTTCCCATTGGTGTTGCAACGGATGATATAAAAGAAAACGAACATATTCACTCTCATAATCTCAAAACATTACTTTCAGGGCTTAAAGATTACACATATAATCCAAAAATTGAAGATGCAAAATATGAACCCCCGATTATGATTAATGCCTATATCCGTGATAATGGAGATATCGGTATTCGTAATGATATATGGATTATAAACACCGTTGGTTGCATAAATAAAACCGCAGAGAGAATTGCAGGAATTACAGGTGCTTTTGCTTTCCCACACCCTTATGGTTGCAGTCAGCTGGGTGATGACCATTTAATTACACAAAAGATTCTTTGCGGACTTATCAGGCATCCTAACGCCGGTGGTGTCCTTGTTTTAGGCTTGGGTTGCGAAAACAACAATATTACTGAGCTCAAGAAAATACTTGGTGAGTATGATGAAAAAAGAGTTCGTTTTCTCAATATTCAGGATTGTGATAACGAAATTGAAGAAGCAGTAATAATCGTTGATGAGTTAAAAGAAATCATAAAAAATGATGTCAGACAGCAAGTGCCAATCAGCAAATTGAAACTTGGCTTAAAATGCGGTGGCAGCGATGGATTATCGGGCATTACTGCAAATCCGCTTTGTGGTAAGGTTTCTGATAAACTGATTGCAATGGGTGGTACTGCCGTGCTGACTGAAGTGCCTGAAATGTTTGGTGCAGAGCAAATTCTGATGAACCGTTGTGAAAACGAAACCGTATTTAATAAAACGGTTGATTTAATCAATAATTATAAGCAATATTTTATAAGTCATAATGAACCTGTAAGTGAAAATCCATCGCCCGGAAACAAAGAGGGCGGAATTACAACTTTAGAAGAAAAATCACTTGGTTGCGTTCAAAAGGGTGGCACAGCAACAATTACTGATGTCCTTGATTATGGTGATATTATATCAAAGCAAGGTTTAAATCTTCTCAACGGCCCCGGAAATGATATGGTTGCAGTCACAAATCTTACGGCTGTAGGTTGCCATTTGATTTTGTTTACAACAGGCAGGGGAACTCCGCTTGGAGCTCCTGTTCCGACTCTTAAAATCGCAACAAATTCTGCCCTTGCAGAGAAAAAAACACATTGGATTGACTTTGATGCACAAAAGGGAAATGAAAGTGAGCTTTTAGATTTGATTGTTGAAACTGCAAACGGTAACCCGTCCAAAAATGAAATGGCATCATACCGTGAAATTGCCATTTTTAAAGATGGTGTAACCTTGTAAATATGAAATCCTGACAACTTGTCAGGATTTTTTTGTTTATATCATTGTTTTTTCGTCCAAACTCCCTTTACAAGGAGTGATTTTATGAAGAAAACAATAGTAAGAATTGAAATATCAGTTTTAATTGCCGTACTTATTGTGAATATGTTTAGTTTTGCGGGTTTTTCAAAACAGTGTGATGAGATTAGAAATAAAGTTTTACGAATGCACGTTATTGCAAACTCAGACGAAGACTATGACCAAGAATTAAAACTTAAGGTCCGTGATGCAGTTCTTAACGAAGGTAGAGAGCTTTTTGACGGCAGTCTTACTGCAGATGATGCTGAAGAAAAAATAATACCAAATATCGATAGGTTAGAACAGGTTGCCTTAAGAACAATTAGAGAAAATGGTTATGATTATGATGTAGATATTTATGTTGCAAAAGAATTCTTTAAAACAAGAGCTTATGAAAATTCAGTAGTCCTACCTGCAGGGGAATATACAGCAGTTAAGGTTGTAATAGGGGAAGGTAAGGGTAAAAATTGGTGGTGTGTGATGTTTCCTCCAATGTGCTTACCTGCGTCGAATGGTGACATAAAAATGGAAGATGTATTGAACGATAAAGAAATGGAGATTGTTTCCAATTCAAAAAAATATTCATTCAGATTTAAAATAGTGGAAATCTATGAAGAAATAATTAAAAAAGTGAAATAAAATCTTTACAAAATACAATTCTCTTTGGTAAAATGGTAAATGTATAAGTTTAATTTTACCAAGGAGGATTTTTATGCCACTTGTATTAGCACATCGTGGTGCAAATAAAGTTGCCCCACAGAATACCATTCCTGCTTTTAAAAAAGCGGTTGAGTTTATGGCAGACGGAATTGAAACCGATGTTCATCTGTGCCTTGATAACGAGATTGTTATTTGTCATAACTACACTATTGATGAGACATCAAACGGCATTGGCCGTATTGATGAAATGACTCTTTCTCAACTAAAAGGATATGATTTCGGCTCTTATTTCAACGGTGATTTCAAAGGTGTTACCTTACCTACGTTGAATGAACTTTTGGATGTTGTGAAAGATATGGCATTAATCAATATTGAAATTAAGCCACCCCAAAAGGATAACGACCTTGTTAAAAAAGTTGTAGAAAAAATCCACGAGTACGGTATTATTAACAACTCTATTGTATCTTGCTTTGACCCTGAATGTGTACGTCAGGTAAAGGAATTTGATAAAAATGTTCAGACGGCGCTTCTTTATGAAAAAAATGAGTTAGGGGACGAAATTATGTCCTTTGGTGTTGCAAAATACTGTAAACAATTAGGTGTTGATGCAGCACATCCTGAATATTTTTTGATTTCCCATAAAGAGGTTATGGAACTTCATAACCTTGGAATAAAGGTTAATCCCTGGACTGTTAATGAAAGAGAAGATATAATTAAATTTACTAATTGGGGCTGTGATGCACTTATCACAGATGTACCAGACTTTTGCAGAAAGGTATTGGAGGAAATAAAATGAGTAAAGCAAAATACAGTATTATTCCAAAACCTCAGAAATATGATGTTCTTGATGGTACATACGTAGTTACTTCTGAAACAGAGGTTTTGTGTTATCCTGAATTTATGAAGGCAGGAAAGTATATTTCAAATTTTCTCAGAACAAAAAAAGATGCAAAAAAAGGTTACATTAAGTTTGTAAAAGATGAAAAACTTCCTGCAGAAGGATATAAGCTTAAGGTCACTACTGATGGAATTATGATTTCATCATCGGATGAACGTGGAGCTTTTTATGGTGCAGTCACTTTAAAGATAATGATAATGCAATCAAAAAAAGCAAGTGGTGTAGCAGAAGTCAATTGCTCCTACATATATGATTATCCCAAATTCGCATTTCGTGGCGAAATGATGGATGAGGCACGTCATTTCTTCGGTATTGATGCAGTAAAACGTGCATTGGACGAAATGGCTATGCTCAAGCTTAATGTTTTTCATTGGCATTTAAGTGATGACCAAGGATATAGAATTGAAAGCGAAGCTTTCCCGTTACTCAATGAAATCAGCAGCAAGCGTCAATATGAGTATCTTGGTGGGTGTAATAATCTGGCTTTTCCTGAACTGGTAATGAGTGGGGATGAGTATTCTCATTATTACAAGAAAAGCGAAATCAGAGAAATTGTAGAATATGCAAAAAATCTTTGTATTGATATAATTCCTGAGATTGATTTGCCGGGTCACACGGTTGCAATTTTAGCTGCTTATCCCGAATTATCTTGTTTAAAGGAAACCTATGAGGTTTATTGCAAGAATGGTATAACTAAAGATGTACTTTGTGCAGGACAGGAAGAAACCTATGAATTTGTTGAAAAACTTTTAGCAGAGGTCGCAGATTTGTTTCCGTACAAATATTTCCACATGGGCGGCGACGAGGCGGCAAAGGGACATAAGTTATGGGAAAATGATTGTCCCGTGTGTCAGGCGAAAATGGAAGAGTTAGGACTTAAGAAGGGTTCAGAATTACAATGTTACTTTAACAATCGTGTTAATGAGATTCTTAAGAAACTCGGTAAAACAAGTATTGAATGGAATGACGGTATAGGAGAGAATACTGACGGGGATATTATTGGTCAGTATTGGATTTATCGTACACCTGCATGGATAAAACGTGAAAATGAAAAGAGAAAGTACATAATTTCGCCTTGCCCAACTCTTTATTTTGATATGTCACATGCAACGGCATCATTAAAGAAGGTTTACAATTATAATGTTGCAAAATCAGGCTTTGTAAAAGAAGAAAATGTACTTGGTGTGGAGTTTGAAACGTGGGCAGAGTGGATTGTTAACGAAAGTGCTTGGCAATTTACAGTTTACCCAAGAATATTTGCATTTGCTGAACTCGCATGGACAAAGGATAATTTGAAAAATTATAAGGATTTCTATAAGCGCCTTGAATTCTTTAAAGCGTATATGCGTTCAAAGAATATTAACTATTCGCGAATTGAGAAGAAAAAACTGTTTTTGAGAAATCGTTCTGTTTACCATCTTGGTACAATGGGTGTCGAATATAAAAAGAACGAGGAAATTAAGAAAACAGAAGGTAAGGGATAATAATTATGACAATAGCTCAGCTACTCCCAATGTTTGCCGGTATCGGTCTTTTCCTGTATGGTATTACTGCTATGGGTGAGGGACTTGAATACGCTGCCGGCTCAAAAATGAAGAAAATCTTGGGTGCTCTTACTAAAAACAGATTTTTAGCAGTTCTAATGGGTACTCTTGTTACAGGTCTTATTCAAAGTTCAACTGCAACAACAGTTATGGTTGTTGGCTTCGTTAATGCGGGACTTATGAATCTCGGACAAGCAGTTGGCGTTATTATGGGTGCTAATATTGGTACAACAGTTACCAGTGTACTTATTGCTATGGATTTAACCGCAATAGCACCTGTTGCATTGTTTATCGGTGTTTTCATAATGCTGTTTGTGAAAAAAGACTTTGTAAAACATATCGCTCAAACCGTTGCAGGATTTGGTATGCTTTTCTGGGGTATGGAAACAATGTCATCATCCATGGAACCTTTGAGAGATTCGCCGGTTTTTGCAGAAATGATGACGAGTTTCAGTAATCCGCTTGTTGGAATTTTAATTGGTATAGTAGTTACTGTCATTATTCAGAGTTCTTCTGCAAGTGTTGGTATTTTACAAGCACTTGCATTACAGGGACTTGTTCCGATAAATCTTGCAATTTACATTCTTTTAGGACAGAATATCGGTACTTGTTTAACAGCTATGCTCTCTGCGGCAGGAACAAAAACAAATTCAAAGAGAACTGCTGTTATTCATCTGCTGTTTAATGTTATAGGCTCTGCTATATTCTTACTTATAACATTGTTTACGCCGTACGCGTCACTTCTTGAACGAATAAGTGATAATGTTTCTGTGCAGATTTCTGCTGCACATATTATCTTTAATGTTGTAAGTACAGTTATTCTTTTCCCCTTTGCTAATGTTCTCATTAAGATTGCTTGTCTTATTATTCCTGATAAGGAGCCTGAAGATTCTAAGCTTGAATTCAAATTCTATGACTCACACCTCCTTAGTACACCTCCTGTTGCTGTTGAACAAATCGGCAAAGAAGTTGTCAGAATGGCGTATCTTGCAAGAGATAACTTTGACCGCGCAGCAAAGGCTTTGATTAACAATGATGTGTCTAAAAAAGAAAAGATTGAATCTGTTGAAGAAGTAGTAAATTTCTTAAATCACGGAATTACAAGAAACCTTGTAAAAATCAATGCCCTTGATTTGGACTACAATGATGCTAAGTATATTGGTCGACTTTTCCATGTTGTAAACGATATTGAACGTATTGGTGACCACGCTGTAAACCTTATCGAGGCAGAGGTTGTCCGTAGTAACGAAAAGCTTGCAATTTCTGAAAGCGCTGTTGATGAGTTAGAAACAATGCGTAAGTGTGTTATGGATTTGTTAAATGCATCGATTACTGCATTTGAAAAACAGGAGCTTTCAATTGATGAAGCAAAACGAATCGAAACACTTGAAACAATTTCTGATAACCTAAAAGAAAAGTATCAGGATGCACATCTTCAGCGACTAAACGAAGAGCATTGTGAAACACGTGCAGGTATGATGTTTGTTAATACTCTCATCGACTTTGAACGTGTTGGTGACCACGCAAAGAATATTGCATTTGCTGTTGGTAAAAAGCCTGATACAAGAGCTGTTGCTGATGAAACAATGGTTAATGCCTATTGATTAAATCAAAATTAAAGGACCTATTCGATTGAATAGGTCCTTTTTGAATGTATCTGATTATTTAATAACTCTGATACGGATTATTCCGTTAATTTTCTTTAATGCTTCAAGGGATTCAGGTGAAGCATTTGTATCGGAATCAATAACTGTGTAAGCGTATTCTCCCTTTGATTTGTTTACCATATTGTCAATGTTAACATCCTCGTTTGCAAAAGCAGAAGTAATCTTATTAACAATACCGGCTGCGTTTTTATGCATAATGGTAATTCGGTGTTTTTCACATTTTGCCAATGCAACAGCAGGGTAGTTAACTGAATTTACAATGCTACCGTTCTCAAGGAAATCTGCAATCTGGTCAACCGCCATCATAGCACAGTTGTCTTCTGATTCAGGAGTTGAAGCACCAAGGTGAGGAATTGCGATAACACCGGGAGCACCAATAACAGCATCGTTAGGGAAGTCAGTAACATAGGATGCAACCTTGCCGTTTTCAAGTGCTGAAAGAATTGCTTCTGTATCAACAAGCTCACCACGAGCAAAGTTAAGGATTCTTACTTCATCCTTCATTGTAGCGATAGTGTCAGCATTGATAAGACCACGAGTATTATCATTAAGAGGTAAGTGAAGAGTAATATAGTCGCTTTGAGTATAAATTACATTAAGGTTATCAGTAAGTGTAACGTGATGATTAAGTGTAATACTCTGTGTAACTGAAAGGAATGGGTCATAGCCTACAACCTTCATTCCGAGTGATGCAGCGGCATTAGCAACAAGAATACCGATTGCGCCAAGACCGATTACGCCAAGAGTTTTGCCCTTGATTTCAGGACCGGCAAAAGCACCTTTACCTTTTTCAACATCTTTTGGTACAGTGTCACCGTTACCTTTTAATGTAAGTGCCCAGTCAATTGCGGGGATAATTTTTCTTGATGAAAGGAAAAGACCTGTAAGAACAAGTTCTTTAACTGCATTAGCATTAGCACCGGGTGTATTGAAAACAACGATGCCTTCTTCGCTACATCTGTCAATTGGAATATTATTAACACCGGCACCTGCACGAGCAATAGCAAGTGTGTTTTTCTCAAATTCCATATCGTGCATTGATGCTGAACGAACAAGAATTGCATCAGGATTTGCTACATCAGTAGAGCAATTATAATCGGTACTGAAACGACAAAGTCCGGTTTCAGATATTTTATTTAAAGTTAAAATGTTATACATAAATAAATCTCCTTATGAATTTGCTTTTTCAAATTCTGCCATAAACTCAACGAGTTTCTCAACACCTTCGACAGGCATAGCATTGTAAATAGAAGCTCTCATACCGCCAACTGAACGGTGTCCTTTAAGGTTAACAAAACCTGCTTCAGTTGCTTCCTTAATAAACTTTGCATTAAGTTCTTCGCTGTCAGTTACAAACGGAACATTCATAAGTGAACGGTCTTCAGGAACAACTGTACCCTTAAACATCTTGCTGTTGTCAAGGAAATCATAAAGAATCTTTGCTTTCTTTACATTTCTTTCTTTAATTGCTTCAAGACCACCCATTTCTTTAAGCCACTCAAGAACAAGCTTACAAATGTAGATTGTATAGCAGGGTGGAGTGTTGTAAAGAGAGTCGTTGTCAGCCATAATCTGATAGTTGAGCATGGTTGGTGTAATATCCCTTGCATTACCTAACATATCCTCGCGAATAATGCAGATAGTAAGACCTGCAGGAGCAACATTCTTCTGTGCACCGCCATAAACCATAGCAAACTTTGAAACATCGATTGGCTCTGAAAGGAAGCATGAAGAAATATCAGCAATAAGCGGAACATCACCTGTGTCAGGAAGTTCGTGGTAAACTGTACCGTAAATTGTATTGTTCATACAAATATAGAAATAGTCAGCATCCTTTGTAAACTCGTTTTTATCAAGCTTCGGAATGTATGAGAATGTCTTATCTGCTGAGGATGCAACAGCCTTACACTCACCGTATTTCTGTGCTTCCTGATATGCCTTTTTAGCCCATTGACCTGTAATTACAAAGTCAGCCTTACCATTTTTATTCATAAAGTTAAGTGGGATTGCTGCAAACTGAGTTGAAGCACCACCCTGTAAGAATAAAACCTTATAATTATCAGGAATATTCATAAGCTCACGAAGAAGCTTTTCTGCACCTTTGATGATGCTGTCATAAACCTTTGAACGGTGGCTCATCTCCATAACTGATTGACCGCTGCCTTCGTAATCAAGCATTTCTGCCGCAGCCTTCTTAAGAACTTCTTCAGGAAGCATTGAAGGACCTGCTGAAAAATTATAAACTCTTGCCATTTTTGTAACCTCCAAAAAAATTTACAATAAATTATATGTTAAAAAATAAAACATTGACGGAATTATACCAAAATAAATACATAATTGTCAATACAATGACAAAAAAATAACAAACTTTTGTGAAAAAACTTTTGCAAAATCATAAAACTTATGCAACTTTTTAACAAACTTTACTTTGCGAAAGCAGAATAAAACAAAAAATAAAAATATTATCGGATATCTTGCAGATATTTATCTTTTATTATATAATATAATTTCATAATAGGAGTGATATTTTTATTTATGGAAAAAACAAACATATTATTCGACGAATTTAATGAAAAATCATTTTCAGTTCCAATGGTTGCCTTGCGTGGACTTGTTGTGTTCCCGGAAATGACAATGCATTTTGATGTAGGAAGACCAAAGTCAGTAAAAGCAATCAGAGCTGCTATGGAAAAGAAAACAAATATTTTTCTTGCTGCGCAGATGGATATAGAATGTGATGACCCCAGAATGGATGACATTTACCGTTCAGGTGTGGTTTGCGAAATTAAGCAGGTTATGAAATTGCCGGGTACAGATACTCTTCGTGTCATTGTATATGGTCTTTATCGTGCAGAACTTTTACATATGAACTCCGCCAATCCATATCTGTCAGCAATTGTTCGTAAGATTGAAACAGAGAAGGTTTCCACAGAGGATGCTATGTATGAGGAAGCACTTGTTCGTAATCTTGTGGGTATTTTCGAGGAATATTCGTATTTTGTCCCAAAATTACCAAATGATATTGTTGTAGGTGTTTCTGTGCGCAAAGAGACGGCAGAAATTACTGACTATATTCTTTCAAACATTTCTCTCGACTATGCTGTTAAGCAAAGTTTGTTGGAAGAGCTTAATCCTTTAAAGAGGGCAGAGTCACTATGCTTAATTCTCAAGAGAGAAATTGAACTTTTAACTATTGAGGAGGAAATCAATAATAAAGTTCAGGAGCAAATGGAAGAGAATCAGCGTGAGTATTACCTTCGTGAGCAAATTAAGGCTATTTCCGAAGAGCTTAATGAGGGTGACGGTGCAATTTCCGAATCCGAAGAATATAAGGAGCAAATCCGTGCTATCGGTTTCACTGAAGAGGTTGAAAGAAAGCTTCTTCGTGAATGTGACAGACTTATGAAAATGCAGTCATCAAGTCCTGAGTCTGCTGTTATCAGAAATTATCTTGATAAAATTATTTCTCTGCCTTGGAAATATTGTACTGAAGAAAATCTTGACATTGAACACGCACAAGAAGTTCTTGATAATGACCATTATGGTCTTTCTGACGTAAAGGAGAGAATTATTGAGTTCCTTGCAGTTCGTAAAATTAATCCCGATGTTAAGGGGCAGATTATTTGTCTGGCAGGCCCTCCGGGTGTTGGTAAAACATCAATTGCCCGTTCACTTGCTGATGCTATGGGCAGAACGTATGCTCGAATTTCTCTTGGCGGTGTCCGTGACGAAGCTGATATTCGTGGACACAGAAAAACTTATATCGGCTCAATGCCGGGCAGAATTATTGAGGCAATTGAAAATGCAAAAAGTTCAAATCCTCTTATTCTTCTTGATGAGGTTGATAAATTAGGTAGTGACCATCGTGGTGACCCTTCATCAGCACTTCTTGAAGTTCTTGATGCAGAACAGAATAACACATTTACTGACCACTATCTTGAAATTCCTTATGATTTAAGCAAGGTTATGTTTGTAACAACAGCAAATGATAAGAGCAGAATTCCTGCACCTTTGCTTGACAGAATGGAAATTATTGATATTCCTGGTTATACTTATGAGGAAAAATTCAATATTGCAAAGAAACATCTTGTACCAAAACAGATTGTAGCAAACGGACTTAAAAAGTCTTATGTGAAATTTACTGATAAGGCACTTAAAGCGATAATCAGTGGTTATACAAAAGAAGCAGGTGTACGTATCCTTGAAAGAACTATTGCAAAAGTGCTTCGTAAAATTGCAGTAGAATATGCAAAAGGTTTTGAAGGAAGAATTTCTATAAAGGATACCGATTTAGATAAGTATCTTGGACCTGTTAAATTCAAGCCTGACGAAAGTTCAAAATTTGACCAGGTTGGTGTTGTTAACGGACTTGCTTATACATCAGTTGGTGGCACAATGCTTACGGTTGAAGTTGCTGTAATGGATGGCAAGGGAAACCTTGAACTCACAGGTTCACTTGGTGATGTAATTAAGGAATCAGCCAAGGCTGCAATCAGTTACATAAGAACAAATGCAGAAAAGTATAGAGTTGACAAGGATTTCTATCAGAATAAAGATATACACATTCATTTCCCAGAAGGTGCTGTGCCAAAGGATGGTCCATCGGCAGGTGTAACAATCTTTACAGCACTCGTTTCTGCACTTTCAGGTTGTAAGGTTAAATCAAATGTTGCTATGACGGGTGAAATTACTGTTACAGGCAGAGTTTTACCGATTGGTGGTCTTCGTGAAAAAACAATGGCAGCCTATGTCGAGGGTATAAAGACAGTTGTTGTACCCGAGGCAAATCGCAGTGACCTTGATAAAGTAGATGAAAAGGTTAAGGAAAAAATCAATTTTGTGTTTGCAAAAACAGGTGACGATGTATTAAAAGTTGCTCTTGTTTGAGTGAGGTATTTATGAGATACGATAAAGCGGAATTTAAAGCAGCATACGGAACATTCGGTCAGTTGCCAGATTCGGATTTGCCCGAAATTGCTTTTGCAGGTCGTTCAAATGTTGGTAAAAGTTCATTACTTAACAGACTTTTTCAACGAAAAAATCTAGCAAGAGTAAGCTCTGTACCGGGAAAAACAATAACAATCAATTTTTATCAGGTTGATGACGTTAACTTTGTTGACTTGCCCGGTTACGGTTACGCAAAGGTTGCCAGAACCGAAAAAGAACGTTGGGCAGAAATGATGGAGGGTTATTTCAATTCCGACCGTAATATTAAACTTGTTGTTCAGCTTGTTGATATGCGTCATCCGCCAACAAAGGATGATATAATGATGATGGAATTCTTGCAGGCAAGTGGCTACGAATTCATAGTTGTTATGACGAAAGCGGACAAGCTTAAAAAGAAAAAAGAATACAACGAAAGAATTGAAAACTCTAAAAAAGAAATGAGTTTTGTACCTGAAGAGAGAATTATTCCGTTCTCATCAGAAACAGGTGCAGGACTTGATGTGGTAAAAAAATATATTGAAGGATATTTAGGTGAATAATATGAGTAAAGTACCATTTACAACAAAAGAAAAATTAGAGGAAATTGCAAAGGCTTATCCTACACCTTTTCATCTTTATGATGAGGCAGGAATTCGCAAGAATGCAGAAAATCTTAAAAAAGCATTTGCTTGGAATAAAGGCTTTAAAGAATATTTCGCGGTTAAAGCTACTCCAAACCCGTTCCTTATTAACATTTTAAGAGAATACGGTTGCGGTTGTGACTGCTCATCAATTACTGAACTTATGCTTTCAAAGGCAATCGGTGCAGTAGGGGATGATATTATGTTTTCATCCAATGATACACCTCCTGCAGAGTTTAAATATGCGGACGATATCGGTGCAATCATCAACCTTGATGATATAACACATATTGATATTCTTGAAAAGACACTTGGATATCTTCCAAAGAAGCTTTCTTGCCGTTACAACCCGGGTGGATATTTCTCAATTGCAAATAACATTATGGATAACCCGGGCGATGCAAAATATGGTATGACAACAGAACAACTCTTTGAAGCTTTCAAGATTATGAAATCAAAGGGTGTTGAAGAATTCGGTATTCACGCATTCCTTGCAAGTAACACAGTTACAAATGAGTATTATCCGACACTTGCAAAAACTCTTTTTGAAGTTGCTGTTAAACTTAAAGAAGAAACAGGTGCTCATATTAAATTTATCAACCTTTCAGGCGGTATCGGCATCCCTTATCGTCCTGACCAGGAGGGCAACGATATTTTTGCAATCGGTGCAGGTGTTGAAAAAGTTTATAATGAAATTCTTGTACCTGCAGGTATGGATGATGTTTCTATCTATACTGAACTTGGCAGATTTATGTTAGCTCCTTACGGTGCACTTGTAACTCGTGCAATCAATGAAAAACACACTCATAAAGAGTATATCGGTGTTGATGCTTGTGCTGTAAACCTTATGCGTCCTGCAATCTACGGTGCATATCACCATATTACTGTTATGGGTAAAGAAAACGAGCCTTGTGAATATAAATATGATGTTACAGGCTCACTTTGTGAGAATAACGATAAATTTGCAATCGACAGAATGTTACCAAAAGTAGATATGGGTGATTTGCTCTTTATCCACGATACAGGTGCTCACGGCTTTGCTATGGGTTATAACTATAACGGTAAACTCAAATCAGCAGAAATTCTTCTTAAAGAAGACGGCAGTTTTGATTTGATTCGTCGTGCAGAAACTCCTGCAGACTATTTTGCAACATTCGATTGCTTTGATTTTTATAAAAAAGTTACTGAATAATTTGAGGTAATATTATGTCCTTTGTTCATTTACATGTGCATACTGAATACAGCTTGCTTGACGGAGCTTGTCGCCTTGACAGGCTTTGTTCTGCTGCAAAAGAACGAGGACAAAATGCTGTTGCAATTACTGACCACGGAAATCTGTTTGGTGCGGTTGATTTTTATAAAACAGCAAAAAAACACGGAATAAAACCAATTATCGGCTGTGAGGTTTATGTTGCTGCCCGTTCAAGATTTGATAAAGTCCACGGTGTTGACTCAAATCGTCATCATCTTGTTTTGCTTTGCGAAAATGAAACAGGCTATAAAAATCTTATTAAATTGGTTTCATCTGCATGGGTGGATGGTTTTTATACAAAGCCGAGAATTGACCGTGAACTTTTAGAAAAACATCACGAGGGTCTTATTGCTCTTTCTGCCTGTCTTGCCGGTGAAATTCCGAAACTTATTCTTAATAGCGAATACCTTAAAGCAAAAGAAACCGCACTTTGGTATTCAAATCTTTTTGGTAAAGACCACTATTATCTTGAAATGCAGAATCACAATATACCGGAACAATCTATTGTGAATGAAGCACTTATAAGACTTTCAAATGAAACCGGTATTCCGCTTGTTGCAACAAATGACGTTCACTATGTTAACAGGGAAGACGCATATACTCAAAAAATCCTGATTTGTATTGCCACTAACCATACAGTTGACGAGGAAAATTCTCTCGAATTTACAAGTGACAATTTCTATTTAAAAACAGAAGATGAAATGAAGGGGTTGTTTTCAAAAACACCATTAGCGCTTGAAAATACGCAGAAAATTGCCGATATGTGCAGTTTTGATTTTGAGTTCGGTAAAACAAAACTTCCTAATTTCATAGTTCCTGACGGATTTACACATTATGAGTATTTCAAAAAGAAATGTTATGATGGGTTAAAGAAAAGATATGGTGAAAATCCCGATTCAGTATATGTTGACAGACTTGAATATGAGTTGTCAGTAATTGAAAATATGGGTTATGTTGATTATTTCCTGATTGTAGCCGACTTTATTCAATATGCTCGTGATAACGGCATTCCTGTCGGACCCGGTCGAGGTTCAGGTGCAGGCAGTATATGCGCATATTGTATGGGAATAACTAATATTGACCCAATAAAGTATAATTTGATTTTTGAAAGATTTTTAAATCCCGAAAGAGTCAGTATGCCTGATATTGATGTTGACTTTTGTTATGAACGACGTCAGGAAGTTATTGATTATGTTATTGACAAATATGGCTATGACCATGTTTCACAGATTATCACTTTTGGTACAATGGCTGCACGTGCCGCTATTCGTGATGTTGGCAGGGCTATGGGTATGCCTTATGCGGTTGTCGACAATGTGGCGAAGAAAATTCCGAGAACACTTGGAATTACTATTGAAAAAGCACTTAATGAAAGTGAAGAATTAAAGGCGCTTTATGAGAGTGATGAGAAAACAAAGGAACTTATTGACACAGCAAAAAGCGTTGAGGGTATGCCGCGAAATTCCTCTACCCATGCAGCAGGTATTGTTATAACTGACAGACCTGTTAGTGATTATGTGCCGCTTGCTAAAAATGATGAGTCTGTTTTGACTCAATTTACAATGACAACCATTGAGGAATTGGGTCTTCTAAAAATGGATTTTTTGGGACTTCGTACATTAACCGTTATTAACGATTGTGTTAAGATGGTTAAAAGGAAAAATCCCGATTTTGATATTGAAAATATTTCTTATGACGATAAAAATGTTTATTCGTTATTTACAAATGGCTTGACAGACGGTGTTTTCCAATGTGAATCATCCGGTATGAAGAGCGTTTTTATGCGACTTAAACCCACAAATTTGGAGGATATTATCGCTGTTATCTCTCTTTACAGACCGGGTCCGATGGACTCTATTGATTCATATATCCAAAACAGACATAATCCTGATTTTATACAATATAAAACACCTATGCTTAAAAACATTCTTGATGTAACTTATGGTTGTATGGTATATCAGGAACAGGTTATGCAGATTTTCCGTTCCCTTGCAGGGTATTCACTCGGCAGAGCTGATATTGTTCGTCGTGCCATGTCAAAGAAAAAGCATAAGGTTATGGAAGAAGAAAGAGCGTTTTTCTGTGATGGCTGTGCAAAAAACGGTATCAGCAACCGTATAGCAAATGAAATCTTTGATGATATGTCATCATTCGCTTCATATGCATTCAATAAATCCCATGCTGCTGCCTATGCAGTTGTAGCTTACAGAACAGCGTATCTTAAATACTACTATCCATGTGAGTTTATGGCAGCTTTACTTACAAGTGTTCTTGATAATTCTGATAAAGTTGCAAATTATATTGACGATTGCAAAAAGAACGGAATTGAGATTCTTCCGCCGAATGTAAATCTCACATATAAGAATTTTACAGTTGCTCCAGATGGTAGAAAAGCCATTATGTTTGGTCTTCTTGCAATTAAAAATCTTGGTCATGATTTTATTGATACTATAATTGCAGAACGTGAGAAAAACGGACAGTTTACATCCTTCTATTCATTCTGTAAAAGAGTACACGGTAAAGGTTTTAATCGTCGTGCGGTTGAAAGTCTTATAAAAAGCGGTGCGTTGGATGGGTTGGGAAGTAATCGTCAGGAGATGCTTGTTAATCTTTCAAATGTGATTGACGACTTGGATAACACAAAACGAAGAAATCTTGAAGGACAGATTGGTTTCTTTGATTTGCTCAATAGTGATACTGCAACAGAATTTAAAATGAAGCCTTTTGCTGAATTTCCATTAGAAACACTTTTAATGTATGAAAAAGAAACAACGGGATTATATATATCATCCCATCCGATGGAAAAATATGCACAGCTTAAGAAAAGGTTAAAATGTGACAGCATAGCAGAGATTATAACTGATGATGCGGATGTTTACAGTAGATATTCTGATGCAACATCTGTTAAGGTTATGGGTATAATTTCAACAGTTACCAGAAAACAAACAAAAAATGGTGACACAATGGCATTTATCACAATTGAAGACACTGATGGTGCTATTGAAGTAATTGTTTTCCCAAAACTCTATTCAAAATACGCTAATATTATATATAATGGTAATGTTGTTATGCTTGGCGGACGACTTTCAGTCAAGGAAGAGGAACCCCCAAAAATTATCCTTGATTTTGCAGAATCTGCTGAAAATGTAGAAGCAAATCAGATTAAAAAAATTGGCTTATTTATTCGTACTGAAAATGAATTGTCTGAAATTTATAAAAAATGTAATGAGATAATTTCATTAAGAGAAACAGGGGATATACCCGTATATTTCTACTTTTCAAGCAGCAAAAAGTATTTCCCTTGCAAAAAAATCAGTCTTGACGATTTAACATTGGTTCAATTAAAGGCAATTGCTGGGGAACAGAATGTAATCTTACAAAAATAACCAAAGATATTGCATTTTGGCAATTCTTGTGTTATTATTAGTTTTCAATGTGGATATAAATCTTATTAAAGGGTGAGTATAATGAAAACAATTGGTGTTCTTACAAGTGGCGGAGACGCACCTGGTATGAATGCAGCAATCCGTTCGGTTGTTCGTGCAGCATGTGAAAACGGAATGCGAGTAATGGCTATCAGAAGAGGATATAACGGACTAATGCAGGGAGATATGTATGAGGTGAACCTTCGTTCAGTTTCAAATATTATCAACCGTGGCGGTACGGTTCTTTATTCTGCAAGAAGCCCTGAATTTAAGACTGAAGAGGGTCTTCAAAAAGCGCTTAAGGTTGCAAAAGATGTAGGTCTTGACGGTGTTGTTGTTATTGGTGGTGACGGTTCCTTCCGTGGTGCTCGTGACTTGTCACTCCGCGGACTTCCTTGCGTTGGTGTTCCGGGTACAATTGACAATGATATTGCTTGTTCTGAATATACAATAGGTTATGATACAGCAATGAATACTGTTCTTGAAATGGTTGACAGACTTCGTGATACATCTGAATCACACGACCGTTGCACAGTTGTTGAGGTAATGGGCAGACGAGCAGGATATATTGCACTTAATGCAGGTATTGCATGTGGTGCAACTACAATTCTTATTCCTGAAGTGGAATATGACTTCCAGCGTGATGTTATTGAAAGAATGAAGAGAACGCAAAAAACCGGTAAAAAGCACTTCATTATTATTGTTGCTGAGGGTATCGGTGGCGTTGAAGAAATGGCAAAACGTATTGAGGCTGAAACAGGTGTTGAAACAAGAGCTACTGTTCTTGGACACGTTCAGCGTGGTGGTCATCCAACAGTTCGTGACAGAGTAACTGCTTCTCTTATGGGATATAAGGCTGTTGAACTTCTTAAGGAAGGTATCGGTAACAGGGTTATCGCTATGAAACACGACCAAATTGTTGACTATGATATTTTTGAAGCACTCAACATGAAAAAGGAAATTGACCTTGAAATGTATAAGATTGCTCATGAAATCTCAATATAAATATGCCTAATATAGTTTTAATTGGTATGCCCGGATGTGGCAAGAGTACCGTGGGTGTTATCCTTGCCAAAACCTTGGGTATCGGCTTTGTCGATACTGATTTGATTATCCAACAAAATGAAAAACGACTTTTGCAGGAAATTATTGACAATGACGGGATTGAAAACTTCCTTGACTGCGAGGCAAAAGCTGTTTTAAGCTTTGAAGGAGATAATTATGTTGTTGCAACAGGTGGCAGTGTTATTTTTCGGGAGAAAGCGATTGAACACCTGAAGAAAAACGGTATAATTATTTATCTTAATGTTTCACTTGATGAAATTAAAGCAAGACTGGATAATATCAGTACACGTGGCGTTGCCGCTAAAAAGAATCAGACTATTGATGATATTTATAATGAACGCTCAAAAATATACTTAAAATATGCCGACTTTGTTCTTGATTTGAACAATTCAAATGTTGAACAGACAGTTGAAAAAATTTGCAATTTAATAAAATAAAATTTGCCTTACGGTTTGTGAAAAATTCTCCGTAAGGCGATTTTTTTACCTTCAATAATTAAATTTTGTTGTGGCAAATTATTAGTGCGATGTTTTATCGTGTGGAGGTGATAATTTGCGTAAAACTATAAAGGTATTTGCTACAATATGTGCGGTTATATCATTTTTGATTTTTGTTTCAATAATTTACCTTGAACTTTCAATTCCTGACAGAATAAATCTTATTGAAGGAAAAAGCTATGATAAAACCTTTTTCGGAATGGAGATTCTAAATTTTGATTTTCCAAAAAGTGTAAATCGAACCCAAAATGAAGATGTGCTTGAAAATGAGGCAGAGGTTATGCTTCTTAATATTATTCCTGTAAAAAAGACGATTATTACAAATTCAAAGAGAAAATATGTTGTTCTTGGTGGAGAATTGTTTGGCGTAAAATTATATACAGACGGCATTATTGTCGTAGATATTGACGATGTAGAAACTGATGACGGAGTAAAAAATCCGGCAAAAGAGGCCGGAATTAAAATAGGGGATATAATAAAAACAGTAGATGGTGTAGCAGTTACGTCAACAGCACATCTTACCAAAATTTTACAGAATAGTAACGGAAAACAATTAAGAATCTGCATTGAAAGAAACGGTAAAAGCCTTGAAATAACGTTTAAAACTATGAAGGAATCACAAACAGGAAAATACTGTGCAGGGCTATGGGTAAGAGACAGCACGGCGGGACTCGGTACAGTGAGCTTTTATAATCCTGAAAACAATTCTTTTGGTGGGTTGGGTCATGCTATTTACGATGTTGATACCAATGATATTATGCCGTTAAAATCAGGCGAAATGTGTTTAGCGACAATAAATGGAATATATAAAAGCACAAAAGGAAATATAGGAGAATTATCAGGGATAATAAGCAGAAATAGTGTAGGTACAATACATCTAAATCATGAAACAGGGGTTTATGGTTTTACAGAAATACCCACAAACAGTTATATTCCCGTTGCTACAAAACAGGAAGTCAAAACCGGAAAGGCACAGCTTTTGTGTACAGTTAACGACAAAAAAGAGTATTATGATATTGAGATAATAAGAATATTTAAAAACCCAAAGTCTGTAAATAAGGATATGATTATAAAAATAACGGATGATAATTTATTGGAGATTACAGGTGGCATTGTGCAAGGTATGAGCGGAAGTCCCATAGTACAAAATGGTATGCTTGTCGGTGCTGTGACTCATGTGTTTGTGAATAATCCGAAGCAAGGTTATGCAATTATGGCGGAAAGAATGCTTGAAACCTCCACTTGTCAGGAAATGCAAAAGCAAGAACAATTCAATAAAGCTTCCTGACGAAAAAGGGCAGAGATTTTAATGCTCTGCCCTTAAAATTTGTTACACGAACCATTTATTAACTCTTTTTTTGCAGAAAAAAACTGCAGTTTTGCATTGAAACTTAAAAATGATGAACTAAATGCTATAATAAAAATGTGTTATTTTCATCATTCCTTTTCATCACTTAAACCCAGGATATAATCCGATGTTACATTGTAAAATTTTGCAAGAACAATGATTCTGTCTGCAGTAATTTCTGTTGAACCGTTTTCAATTCGACTGTAATGTTGTTGAGTAGTGTTCAGCAATTTTGCAACATCTTTTTGCAGGACATCGTTGTCTTCTCTAAGTTCTCTGATACGTTTATAATACATTCTTAATCACCAAAACAATTTTATCGTACATCTAAAATGTGTATTGACATATACATCTAAAATGTGTATCATTAAATTAGGCGAAATCTTTAGTTTTAAAAATCAGGGGGGTTGATAGCCGGTAAAATAATATTATTATGGGTATTTATCACAAAATAATGTATTATATATTGCTAATTATGGCTAAATGTGATAATGTATAATTATAAAAAATAGGAGAGGGTTTTATGCGAAGAACACAAAAATTTTTATCAGTTTTCTTGGCGCTTATGATGGTAATTTCCATCGTGCCTATTACCGCAAGTGCTGCACCTGACCTTTATTCAGGCTCTTGTGGTGATAGCTTAACATGGTCTTACGATGAGACCACAGGCACTTTGACAATTTCAGGTGAAGGGGTTATGTATGATTTCCCATACGATGATTCTCAATGGTTTGACCTCAAATCTGAAATTACAAATGTGGTTATTGAAGAGGGTGTTACATCAATCGGAGACAGTGCTTTCGAATTGTTTGTAAACCTCAAGAATGTCACAATTCCTGAAAGTGTAACTTCAATCGGAGCTTATGCATTCGACGAGTGTGATAGCATTACAAATATTGTTTTACACGAAGGTGTTACAAAAATCGGTGACGGTGCTTTTTCCAACTGTGATTACCTTGATACAGTTGTAATTCCGGGTACTGTAACAGAATTTGGGGATTATGTATTCGCAAGTTGTGACAGACTTGCAAATGTTACACTTTGTGACGGATTGACAGATATAGGTCTTGATACGTTTAATAATTGTATCAGTCTTACAGATATTGTAATTCCGGAGGGGGTTACAAGCCTTCGCGGTGAGAATTTTGCGGGTTGCGTGAATCTTAAAAGCATTACTTTTCCTGTTAGTATAACAGATGTTGGTTATGGTGTTTTTGGAGATTGTGTCAACCTTCAGGATGTTTATTATACAGGAACTGAAGAAGATATTTTAAATCTCCATCCCGGTGCTTATAATGCACCTTTGTTGGCAGCAACAATTCATTGTGATAGTACAGTACATAGACATAATTATGTTAAAACAGGCGAATATGTGGCTGAATTCTGTGATGAAGATGGCTACACAACTTATGCTTGCGAATGTGGTCATTCATACAAGGGCGATTATGTAAAGGCAACAGAACATAGTTATGATAACGGTGTAGTAACAACAAAACCAACTTGTGATGTTGACGGTGTTAAGACGTTCACTTGTACAGCTTGTGGAGATACATACACAGAAGCAGTTCCACAAACAGGTCACAGCTATGATGATGGTGTTATAACAACGGACCCTACTTGTGCAACTGATGGTGTTAAAACATTTACTTGTGAAAACTGTGGTGATACATACACAGAGGCAGTTGACAAAGTAGAAGGACACAGTTATCAGTTAGTAGTTAACACATCACCTGATACAGGATGTGTCAAGACATATAAATGTTCAGGATGTGGCGATACATATAAAGAAGCTGTTGGCACAACACATACTCAGGTTGCTACACCTGAATTTGCTCCAACAGAAACAAAACCTGGTCTTACTGTAGGTATATCTTGTTCATCTTGTGGTGCTGTTCTTTTAGAACAAGAAATCATTCCTGCACTTGGCACAACAGAGGATGCTTCTGTAATTGTTTCAGGTAATTGTGGCACAAATGCAACTTGGACTTATAACACAGAAACTTGTGCTTTGGTAATTTCCGGCACAGGTGCTATGGAAAGATATAAATCAACCCAAAGTAAACCTTGGCAAAAATATGAGGATGAAATTAAAACAATCGTTATAAATAATGGCATAACAAAAATAGATAATTACACATTTGATTCTTGTTCAGCACTTATGTATGTATCAATTCCTGATAGTGTAACAACAATCGGCAATTATGTTTTCAGGAGTTGTAACAATTTGAGAAGTGTAACTATTCCCGAAGGTGTAACATCAATTGGTGATGAGCTGTTTAAGAATTGCAAAAACCTTTTAAATGTGGAAATTGGCAATAAAGTATCACAAATTGGTGCCTCTGCATTTTATGGATGTTCAAGTCTGACAGAGATTACAATTCCTGATAGTGCATATTACATATATGCTTCTGCATTTGAAAATTGCGCTAATCTTAAGAGTGTTACAATTGGTAAAAATGTAGAAACAATTTATAGTAAAGCATTTAGTGGATGTACAGCTCTTACAGATGTTTATTATACAGGTACTGAAGAACAGTGGAAAACTATTTCAATCGGTACAGGTAACGACCCACTCCTTAAAGCAACCAATCGTTATGATGGTGCAGGTGGTGACATTCTTTCAGGTCATAATAATCATAAAAATACTGTCACAACAATAGAACCAACTTGTACAGAAGCAGGATATACAAAATTTGTATGTGAATGTGGATATGAGTACACAGTGAATTATGATGCCCTTGGTCATAGTGAAGAAGAAATTCCTCCAGTTCTTCCAACATCTTCAAGAGTTGGATATACAAGGGGTAAAAAATGTACAACATGTGGCGAAATATTCGTTGAACCAGTAGTTGTTCCTATAATTGGTGAAACAGCAAGAGCAGGGGACGCAGGCTACAATGTTATCTGGGTTTATAATGAAGCAACTCTGACTATGGAATTCTATGGTAAGGGTTATATGAAATATTATGACCCTGTAGTATATGCCTCTAATGATTCAGATGACCGCCCTTGGGCTGTTTATGGTTATTCAAAAATTCAACAGGTTGTTATACATGAGGGTATCGAAGGTATTAATGCCCAAAATTTCTATCGTTTTACAAGTCTTAAGATAATAAGCTTACCTTCAACTCTTGAACGAATTGTTGACGATGCTTTTGAGGGTTGTGAGGACTTCTATGTTAAATACAATGGCACAAGAGAAGATTGGGACAAGATTGACGGTCATTTAACAAATTATGACAGAATAATCTTCAACGATTACAGTGGTGTAACAGCTTCCGGTACACATGGTGATAACCTCAGTTGGAATTTTGATGCCACAACATTTACTCTTACAATTTATGGCACAGGTCCTATGGAAAGTGTTGCTTATAACGAATATCCATGGTATGAATACATTCCTGAAATTGAGAATATCGTTATTAAAGAAGGCGTAACAACAATTGGAGAAAGTGCATTTTATGAGTGCGGTTTTGAAAATATAACAATACCTAATACTGTAACAACAATTGGGAAAAGTGCTTTCATGCATTGTGATAATTACAAGAGCATTACAATTCCAAGTAGCGTTACAAAAATTGGGGAAACGGCATTTTTCCCTAAAGATGTGTTCAGATATAAGCTTGCAGAGGTTTATTACTTAGGCACAGAAGAAATGTGGAACAATATTTCAGTGGGTCAATTTGGTACTTACATATTCCAATATGCAACAATTCATTTTGTAAAGTATGCAGGCTATTGCGGTCACAATCTTACATATTCATTTGATGGCTCAACCTTAATTCTTACAGGTACAGGTGATATGTGCGAGTTTGAAATGGAATGGGACGAACATGTCTATTCTCCATGGGAAGATTGGGCACTTGAAATTGAGCATATTGTCATCGGTGATGGCATAACAAGTATCAGTGATGATGCATTTCATGCTTGCGGCAGCAAACTTCAAACTGTAACATTTGGTAGTGATGTCAAAAAGATTGGTGCTTATGCATTCTATTGGTGTAAGTCTCTCACTGAAATTATATTCCCTGATGGTCTGACTGTAATTGGCAAATATGCTTTCTACAATTCCACTTCAATTAAATCTATCGTATTGCCAGATAGTATAGAAGAAATCGGATATTGTGCATTTGGCGATTGCACGGGTATTACAGATGTTCATTATCAGGGTACAGAAAGTCAATGGAATGAAATTAATATTGACAGCAACAATAAAGAATTAATTAATGCAAGAATTCATTATAACTACGGCAAATCATTTACAGGCATTAAAGATAACCATTTCTACAAAGACGATGTAATGCAAAAAGCATATCAACTCGTAGAATTTGATGGTAATTTCTACTACATCGGTGACCGCCACGAAATCGTTAAAGATAAAAAAGTTTACATCAAAGCGGAACGTACAAATGGCTTAACATTTGCCGACGGTACACCGATTTCTGCAGGATGGTATGACTTTGACATAGATGGTAAAATGATTATTCTTGATGGCATAGTTGGTAATAAAGTTTACAAAAACAATGTCCAATTAAAGGCATATCAGCTTGTTGAAGTTGATGGTGAGTTCTACTATATCGGTGACCGCCATGAAATTGTTAAAGATAAGAAGGTTTACATCAAGGCGGAAAGAACTAACGGTTTGACATTTGCCGACGGTACACCGATTACAGCAGGTTATTATGACTTTGATGAAAATGGCAAAATGATTATTCTTGACGGTGTTGTAGGTAATAAGGTTTACAAGAACAACGTTCAGTTAAAGGCATATCAGCTTGTTGAAGTGGACGGTGAATTTTACTACATAGGTGACCGCCACGAAATCGTTAAAGATAAGAAAGTTTTCATAAAAGCAGAACGTACAAATAGCTTAACATTTGCTGACGGTACACCAATCCAAGCAGGTTGGTACAACTTTGATGCAGACGGTAAACTCGTAATTGAATAAGTTGTTTCAATTAATAGTTTTTAAAACACAACAGGGACGGAGTAAAATCCGTCCTTGTTTATTTATTAAGAATAAATCGTGCCTCCGAATCATAATTATTTATGACAGAATGGGAGGTTTTTTCTTTGAAAAGTTTAGTTGATGAAAGAGCATCATTATT
>JAZSFK010000029.1:0-60830 GCA_045532175.1 Candidatus Fimenecus sp.
TTCATACCTGTGATGTCTTCAGGAGATGTTTCAAGACGAACAAGAACAACCTTTTCGCCTCTTTCGTTCCATTCAACAGCATCTTCAGCTGTGAATACAACTTTACCGCAAGCAGCACCAGGAGATGCACCAAGACCCTTACCTGCAGGAGCAGCAGCTTTAAGAGCTTTTGCATCAAACTGTGGGTGGAGAAGTGTATCAAGGTTTCTTGGGTCAATCATAGCAACTGCTTTCTTCTCGTCAATCATACCTTCGTCAACGAGGTCACAAGCAATCTTAAGAGCAGCCTTAGCTGTTCTCTTACCGTTTCTTGTCTGAAGCATATAGAGTTTACCAGCCTCAACTGTAAATTCCATATCCTGCATATCTCTGTAGTGGTCTTCAAGAATGCCACATACTCTTACGAAATCAGCGTATGCTTCAGGGAACTTTTCAGCCATCTGTGCGATTGGCATTGGAGTTCTAACACCGGCAACAACGTCTTCACCCTGTGCATTTACAAGGAATTCACCCATAAGACCTTTTTCACCTGTAGCAGGGTCACGTGTGAAAGCAACACCAGTACCGCAATCGTCACCCATGTTACCGAAAGCCATAGCCTGAACGTTAACAGCTGTACCCCATGAGTAAGGGATATCGTTGTCACGACGGTAAACGTTTGCACGAGGGTTGTCCCATGAACGGAAAACTGCTTCAACAGCACCCATAAGCTGTTCTCTTGGGTCTGATGGGAAGTCTTTACCAATCTTTGACTTGTATTCAGCTTTGAACTGATTTGCAAGCTCTTTAAGGTCATCAGCTGTAAGCTCAACGTCCTGAGTTACGCCTCTGTCTTCCTTCATTTTGTCGATAAGCTCTTCAAAGTACTTCTTACCAACTTCCATAACAACGTCAGAATACATCTGGATAAATCTTCTGTAGCAGTCGTATGCCCAACGAGCATTACCTGACTTAGCTGCCATAACTTCAACAACTTCTTCGTTAAGACCGAGGTTGAGGATTGTGTCCATCATACCTGGCATTGAAGCACGAGCACCTGAACGAACTGAAACAAGGAGTGGGTTATTTGTATCACCGAATTTTTTACCGGTGATTTCTTCCATCTTGTCGATGTACTCCATAATTTCTGCCTGAATGTCATCATTGATTTTTCTGCCATCCTCATAGTACTGTGTACAAGCTTCTGTTGTAACTGTGAAGCCCTGAGGAACTGGGAGACCGAGACTTGTCATCTCTGCAAGGTTAGCGCCTTTACCGCCAAGGAGTTCACGCATTGTAGCGTTACCCTCTTTGAAAAGGTAAACAAACTTTTTGCTCATTTTTATACCTCCAAAAAATTATTAACATAGTAATGTAAATGCATCTTAACGCACTGACACATTTAACCTTATAAATTGTATCAAAAAAAGATTTTATTTTCAATAGTTTTTCCCTATTTTTTTCCACCATTCGTATTTTGTTTGCATATCAACAAAAATAGTCCTTTTTCGCAATGGACTTTTGGTATTTTTTGTGATATATTTTATTTAATATTAAATTTAAGGTGATACTTTGGAACTTTTAAATTATGAAATTCTTAACGCAAGTGGCGAAGCCAATAAAAATACAATGCCGATGTTCGTTTTTGACAATTATCCCTGCTTTATAGACCTTGCTTTTCCAAAAAGCATGAGTGTCCACGATGTAGTTGTGGTTTTTCCTGAAAAAGTTGATGTTGAATACACAGTTTTTTCCAGTCTAGACGGTGTGAATTTTTACAAAAAAGGTAAAAGTGCTAAAATCGCAAGATACCTTCGTATTTTCGTAAAATATTATGGCGGAGAAAAAGTAACTGTCAACAACATTGAAGTTTTGGGTGAGGATTGTAAATTCCCGTCTAAAAAAGCTACATTCCACGAGCCTGAGGTTTTTGAAAATTCAGAGTTTTCAAAAGAAATTACGGACGAGGACATTCTCGATGACGTAAGAGGAATTATCTCAAGAACAATAGGTGAAAATTATGTAGAACAGTTTGAATTGCGTCTTGATAAACAGCTTAAGGAGGACTATTTCTCCGTTGCGAGTTTACGAGGAAAAATCGCCCTTACATCCAATAGTGGTATAGGACTTGCATCCGCTTTCAACTGTTATCTCAAAGAGGTTTGTAACTGTCATATTTCAAGATTTGGCAATCAGGTTAAATTGCCGAAGACCCTACCTGCTGTAAGCAATAAAATCGACCGTTCAACTACCTTTAAATACAGATATGCATACAACTACTGCACACATTCCTATTCAATGGCTTTTTGGACAGAAGAACAATGGCAAAAGGAAATTGATTTTCTTGCTATGAACGGTGTTAATCTTGTCCTTGACATTCTGGGAATGGAAGAGGTTTACAGAAGATTTTTGACTAAGCTCGGCTATCGTCACCGTGAAATCAAGAATTTTCTTGTCGGTCCCTCCTACTATGCTTGGTTTTATATGAGTAATATCTGCAATATTGGCGGACCAATTCACGATGACTTTTTCTTTGAAAAATGCTATATGGCACGAAAAAATCACCGACGTATGCAAACCCTCGGAATGAATGTTGTTTTACAGGCTTATACAGGTATAGTACCACGTGACATTCAAAAAAAGGACAGAGATGTTCCGGTTATTGAGCAAGGCAAATGGAAAGGCATTGAACGTCCTTTAATCATTCGCCCTGACAGTGTCAAGTACGTTAAATATGCTCAGCTTTTCTACGAATGTCAAAAAGAGGTTTTTGGTGACATTACTCATTTCTATGCCGGTGATGTTTGTCACGAAGGCGGAAAGCTTGATAAAGGTACAGCAAAAGACAGCTATAAAAACGTTATGGAGAGTATGCTTTCCTTTGATAAGGATGCTATGTGGGTTGTTCAATGCTGGGCACTTAATCCCAACAAGGTTTTCACAAAATCCGTAAAACCTTATCGTGATAATCACATTTTAATGCTTGACCTTAACACGGAAAAAATCAGTCACAACGCAAATAATTTCAGCCGTCTTGCAAAATACGGAAATGTGCTTTGCGGATTACTTAACAACTTTGGCGGACGCCACGGAATTTACGGGAATGTCAACGAAATCCCGAAGATGGTTAAAGCCGCTTCAGAAAGACCTAATTTCAAGGGTATTGCCTTGACAAGCGAAAGTACAAATGTAAATCCCATTGTAACTGATATTTTCTTTTCAACCATTTGGGAAAACATTGAAGACGTTAACAAATGGGCAAAGAAATATGCCAAGAGAAGATATGGGAAAGAGAATGAACATATCAGCGAAAGTATGGAAATTCTCTTAAAAACCGCCTATGGCAGCGACAACGGACCTTTAAGTTTCGGTGCAACTGAAACAATGGGTTGTCGCCGTCCCCTTGACCCTGAAACCAAGATGTTTACTGCTCGTGGTACAGTTAAAATTCCTTATTCTCAGGACGAATTTGACAAAGCTGTTTCATTATTCCTTAAGGACTTTGATAAATTCAAGGATAACGAGTGTTACATTTATGATGCTGTTGATTTATTAAGACAATCGATTTCAAACAAAATGACTCCCCTTGTTAAAAAGACCGTATCCGCATATAAGAGCAAGGATTATCTTGTTAGTGTTGAATATGGCAACAAGCTTTTGTCACTTTTAGACACCCTTGACAGAGTTTTACTCAACAGCAGGGATTTCACCTTTGCATCCTACATTGAGCCTGCCGAGGAATATTCGGACAAGCTTGATGATTTCACAAAAGAGCTTTATATGATAAATGCAAAGGCACTTATTACCACCTGGTATTGCAGACTTTTATCCGACGACGGTAATCTCCACGACTATGCACACCGTCAGTTAGGTGACCTTGTAAGTTCCTTCCATAAAATGCGTTGGGAGAAATTTTTGGAGCAGGTAAAAGCAGAAATGGATGGTGGAAAGCCACAGGGAATTGACTGGTTTAAGGTTGAATGGGACTGGGTATTAAGGGATACAAAATACTCCAAAAAAGTTCGTGATGACAGTTTGAAAGCACTTGGTAAACAGATACTTGATAAATAAAACGAAGAGTACGGAATTTTTAATTTCCGTACTCTTTTTTACTGCTTACCTCATCGTTTAATAATTATCAAGAAGCTCTTTATAAAATTCGGTGTAATCGTTACGTTTTTTATCTGTAAAATTGATTGCCTCTCTCGGATGACGGTTAAGCTGGCCTGTAAACATATATTGAAGGTCATAACCCCAGACAACACCTGATTCTTTCAAAGGAATCATATATTTTTCAATAAATCTTAAAAGGCTGTAAATACTGTATTTCGGATTTTTAAGGAAGCCGAGCATAAGCTCCATAGCACAGTTACCTGCTCCTCTGCCCATAGCAAGTGCAGTTGCATCCACATAGGATACACCGTAAGAAAGAGTTTCAATGGTATTTGCAAAAGCAAGGTTTTGATTGTTATGACCGTGGAATCCTATTTGCTTACCGTATTTTTCGCCGTATTCAAGATATTTCTTTGCAAGTTCAGCAGCATTTTCAGGGAAAAGTGAACCATAACTGTCAACAAGATAGATTACATCAACCTTTGATTCACCAAGCATTTCAAGTGCATCGTCTATCTGGTTAAAGCTTGCCTGTGAAATCGCCATAATATTACAGGTGGTTTCATATCCGAGTTCATTAAAATAGTTAATCATCTCAATGGCCGAAGGAATCTGATGAATATAACAGGCTACACGGACCATATCAATAACGCTGTCCTTTTTCGGTATGAAATCGGTTTTATAATCACAACGTCCAACGTCCGCCATAACTGCAATTTTCATATCGGAAACATTCTCGCCGACGATGGCACGAATATCCTCTTCCCTGCAGAATTTCCACTTACCGTGTTCTTCCTCGTTAAAGATATTTCTGCTTGCACGGTAGCCAAATTCCATATAATCAACACCGCACTTTATATTTGCCTTATAAAGTTCACGGACAAATTCATCGGAAAATTCAAAATTATTACAAAGTCCGCCGTCACGAATAGTTGCATCCAACAATCTGATGTCGTGACGTACACTCATTAAATTACCTTTTCTCATTGTTTTCGCCTCATTTTTAATCGTTTTCGTTCGCTTTAACACTTTAAAGTTTTTAAGTGTGAATGTATTATACTTCTCGTTTCGAGTTTTGTCAACATTTCTTTCCGTGTTTTTCTCGATTTTAACAAAAAAACAATAAAAGGAGTTTCGTTTCCGAAACTCCTTGCTTTTAATATTTAATCGGATTAGCATCAAGGTACTTCTTAACCATCAATGCTACCTTAAACACGATTGCATCGTCAAACTCACGAAGGTCAAGTCCTGTAAGCTTCTTGATTTTTTCAAGACGATAAACAAGGGTGTTTCTGTGCACAAATAATTTTCTTGATGTTTCAGAAACATTAAGGTTATTCTCAAAGAATTTCTGAATTGTGAAAAGAGTTTCGTGGTCAAGGCTTTCAATTGAACCGCGTTTAAAAATTTCACGAAGGAACATTTCGCAAAGTGTTGTAGGAAGCTGATAAATAAGTCTTGCAATACCGAGATTATCGTAGCTGACAATAGTTTTTTCCGTGTCAAACACTTTACCAACCTCAAGAGAAACCTGAGCCTCTCTGAATGAACGAGCCAAATCCTTAATGCTGTCAATTGTTGTACCGATACCAACAAGAACATGAGTATAATACTCTGTACCTAATGAGTCAGCAATTGAACGGGCAAGTTTCTCCAAATCCTTTGTTTCAACATTGCTCTTAACCTCTTTAACAAGGGCAATATCAGTATCGTTGATATTGATTACGAAATCCTTTGACTTATCCGGGAACAAGTCCTGAATAACATCAAATACAGAAACGTCGTTCTTTTCTGTAATTCTGATAAGAAGAACTACGCGTGTTGCATCGTTGTTGAAATGAAGTTCTCTTGCTTTAATATAAATATCGCCGGGAAGAATATTATCAAGAATAACGTTCTTAACAAAGTTACCACGGTCATATTTTTCGTCATAAAACTGCTTGATTGATGAAAGTGAAACCGCGAGAACAGAAACATATCTGTCTGCAATTTCATCGTCACCCTCTACGAATACTGAATACTCAGGGTGCATATTACTGCCGAACACCTTATATGTGTAACCGTCTATAACAATATTCTCACCGCTTGCGAAAACATCGGCAACAGCACTTGATTGTACCTCACCAATACGTCCTAATTCACTGCAAGAAATAACAGTACCTGTTTCATCTATAACGCCAAAGCTTCTTTCAATGACTTCTGTCATCTGATGAACAATTCCCTGGAACAATCTGTTTGACATGGTTATACCACCTTTTATACAAATTCACCATTAAGATACTATGTATTTTACACAATAAAATCGGTTTTGGCAAGTGAAATTTAAATCTTTTTTATTTTTTTCAATCAAAATATACAAAAATCCACAGAAAATTTGTTCATTCCACGCATTTTAGTTATTTTTTAACTGTGATTTCCTTTGTTCAAAATGACTAAACATTTTCATCTTTTCCGAATTAAATCCAATTCTTCAAGGGAAATTTCACGACATTCGCCGGGTTTTAATGTGCTATCCAATTCCAGATTACCCATTTTTGAACGGTGTAACGACACCACTTTATTTCCCGCTGCCGCAAACATTCTTTTGACCTGATGGTATTTTCCTTCACAAATCATTATTTTGACAAGAGGATTATCCCCTGTCTTGATAATTTCCACCTTTGCTTCTTTTAAAACAGTACCGTCACCCAATGTAATTCCGTTTTCAAGCAAGTTAATATCACTTTCGCTTAAATCGTGTTCCAGACCTGCGATATATGTTTTAAATATATGATTTTTGGGTGAGAGAATTTGATGAGCAAAATCACCGTCATCGGTAATAAGTACAAAGCCGGTGGTATCCTTGTCCAATCTGCCTGCAGGAAAAAGCCCTTTGCGGTAAAGGGCATCGGGCACCAAATCCACCACTGTTTCATCATCCTTGCTGTCACTTGCAGAGATAATTCCCTGTGGCTTATTCATCATAATATATATGTGTTTTTTAAGGGTAACTGTATCCCCGTTCACGGTTACTGTATCAACATTTTCATCAATCTTCAAAGAACTGTCCTTTACAACTATTCCGTTAACGCCAACAAGACCCTTTTTTATTAAATCCTTTACTTCGCGTCGGGACAGTGTCCCTTGGGAAGCAAGTATTTTATCAAGTCTTTCCATTAAAACCTTCCGTTCAGGGCTTTGAAAATCCGTGCATAAAGCCGTCAATTTCCACGGAGCACACATCTCCTCCGATAATTACATCATCATACACCAAAACATTTATATGTATGCAACCCTTATTTTCATAACCCTCATAATTTTTAACACGATACGTCCATTGTTTTGCACGCTGACCTGCATATTCTGCAAGGTTAAAGCCCTGTTCCTTCTGAATATCATTATATGCAGAATAAGTATCGTCAAACTCCTCAGGAATTATAACCTCTTTGATTTCAACGGGTTCTTCCTCTACCTCCCAACCAAACTGAGAAATAAAGGTCATTCGTTCCTCGTGGGTTGATGCCGCGAGGTTTATCTCATTCCCCTTGGCAGTCTGTTCACTTTCACGTGACAAAACAAAAAGCGAAATAACAGTCATCACAACAAATGCACCTAATAATGCAACCTTTATATGCTTTGACTGAACTGAATATACAAACATATACAAACACCTCGAACACATTTTATATATAAATATGCTGCGAGGTGTTAAAATATAATATTATAATTTATATATTACTTTGATAAGACTACATAAATATAAGGATATTTATTCGTCGATTCTCTTTGTCTGAGATGCAGCACGAAGATGCTGACGTGCACGACGAATTTCGTTGACTGAGTTTGTAAGAGTTTCGTCAGCAATTGCAACGATATTTTCAACATATTCACTTGCACTTGTACGCATATCATTTGACCAAGCTCTTGCCTGTTCTGTAAGCTCAGTTGCAGATGCTCTTGCCTGTTCAACAATTTCATTTGCAGTCTGTCTTGCCTGTTGAATAATCTCCTCAGCCTGAATTTCTGCTCCTCTTGTAATTTCGTCTTCAGAAATAATTTCCTTTGCACGAAGATGTGCTTTTTCGATAATCTTGTCAGCATTATCCTGTGCACCTGTGAGGATTTCTTTTCTTTCTGAAGCGATTTTTCTTGCCTGCATAAGTTCTTCCGGCATATTGAGTCTTATATCCTCAATTGCTGTTTTAATTGCAGTTGCATCAACCAAAAGGTTTGAAGTAAACGGAACTGATTTTCCCTCTTCAAGTATTGATTCAATCTCTTCAAGTAAGCTTTCTATTGTCATTTGCTCACACCTCTCCTAATTCTTTTAACTATATCATCACGAATTTCGTGAGGAACAAAATCACTGATGTCCCCACCTAATTCGCAAATTTGCTTAACTGCACTTGAACTGAGATACAAGTTTTCAACTCTTGTATTTATGAAAACTGTTTCAAGCTGACTGTTGAGTTTTTTGTTCATCTGTGCCTGTTGAAATTCATATTCAAAGTCTGATACGGCACGAAGTCCCTTGACAACGGCAACTGCACCTTTTTCCCTTGCATATTCAGCAAGCAAGCCTTCGTATGTATCAACCTCAACATTGGTAAAATCCTTTGTACAACGTCTTATAAGGTCGGCTCTTTCTTCAGGTGTGAAGCAAAAATTCTTCTTTGACGGGTTTTTCATAACCACCACAATCACCTTGTCAAAAAGCGCCGAACTACGGCTGATAATATCAAGATGGCCATTTGTAACGGGGTCAAAGCTACCCGGACAAATTACTGTTTTCATATCTCTCACTTATTCTTTCTGTATGCGGTAATTTTAATCTTACCGTATTTGTACTCACGGTATATACTGAATTCTCCTGCAGTCTGAGGTAAAACCTCTCTTAATTCGCTTTCGCAGAGGATAACACCGTAATCAGTCATTTTTTCAGCCACAACGGGCAAAACATCATCTAAAATCTGTTTATTGTATGGCGGGTCTAAAAGCGCAATATCAAACTTGTCATGACTTAGTCCGATATACATTTTTCCGTCACCGCAGAACACACTTGCACGTTTTTCAAAGCCTACGGATTTAAGGTTCTGCTTAACAATATCGATTGAACGAACTGACGAGTCAACAAAGGTACAATGCTTGGCACCACGACTTAAAGCCTCAATACCCAACTGACCTGAGCCTGCAAACAAATCGAGGACGGAAGCACCTTCAAGCTCAAACTGAATGATATTGAACATACCCTCTTTAACCCTGTCAGTTGTTGGTCTTACATCCTCACCCTCAAGAGTTATAAGTTTTCTGCCTCTTGCCTCACCTGTAATTACTCTCATACATTCGCTCCAATTATTTCATACATCAAGTTATTATCTCATTTTTTTGTCAATTTGTCAATTTTTTTAAAGTTTTTTAGGGTAAATTAACCATTTTTTAATGAAATAAGCAGTTTTTCAAGCTCATTTACCGTTTCTACGATATATTCTGCCCCTTTTTCCTCAATAATTTCACGGTCACGAAATCCCCAAAGGACACCAATCGATTTAAGTCCTGCATTTTTTGCAGTAAGAATATCGGTGTCAGCATCACCCACGAAAATGGTGTTCTCCCTGTTACCGCCAAGGGTTTCGATAGCATAAAAGGCTCCGTCAGGTGCAGGTTTATTGGGTCTGTTATCAACACTACCAACAACCAAATCAATATTCTTACCAAACATTCTCTTGCACAAATCCTGTGCGGCATAGTCAATCTTATTAGTAACAATTGCAGTTTTAAAACCCGCTTTTTTTATATTCTCAAGCATTGTGTTTATACCCTCATAAGGTGCGGTTTTGTCCTCCATATGTACCTTGTAATAAGCATTAAAATCAGTAAAACAAGTTTCAAAAACATCTGCAGGGGTATTCTGTGGCACTGCTCTTTCCATTAAAACACGAATTCCGTCACCTACAAAGGAACGAATTTCAGAGAGTGTACGTAATGGAAAATTCTGTTTTGCCAAGGCATAGTTTACACTATCTCTCAAGTCCTCAAGAGTATTTAAAAGTGTTCCGTCCAAATCGAAAATTATTGTATCAATCATATTATTCCTCGCTGTTGTAAAAATCATAAATCTTTTCTGCTAATTCCTTGTTTATTCCTTTGACCTGCATTAAGTCAAGGACTGTTGCTTCCTTAATATTCTTTATGGTCTTAAAAATCTTGAGAAGCTCCTGTGCTTTCTTTTCGCCAATTCCGTCAATCTTTGTAAGTGACAATTCAAGACCTCGTTTGGTGTGCTTTTTGTGGTGGAATCCAACCGAAAAGCGATGCACCTCCTCCTGAATTTCAGAAACAAGTGTAAACACGCTTCGTGTTGAATTTATTGCAATTTCTCCGCCATCACCTGTAATCGCACGGGTTTTGTGCTTTGAGTCCTTTACCATACCGAAAATCGGCACATCAATTCCCATTTCATTAAGGACTTCTTTAACCACACTCACCTGACCCTTACCACCGTCAAGGAGGATTAAATCGGGCATTTTGCCGAAGCCTTCTTCTGAATTTTCATCCTTGTGCAAGAGATACTCATTAAACCTGCGTTCCAAGACCTCACGCATTGAGCCGTAGTCATCTTGTCCGACAAAGGATTTTATATTGAATGTACGATATGCACGTTTTAATGGTTTTCCGTTTTTAAACACAACCATACCTGCCACATTATCCTCGCCACCTGTATGGGAAATGTCGTAGGACTCAATATATTCAGGTGTTTTTTCCAAGCCCAAGAGATTCTTTAATTCCTCAAGAGATTTAATTTCACCCGATGCCCTACCTTTTTTCTGGGCAAGCTTCTCGTAAGCATTTTCACGGCACATATTAATGAGCTTTAAGTTGTCACCCTTTTGCGGAATGTTGACAACACATTTTTTGCCCCTTACATTTGTAAGATGTTGCTCCAACAAAGCCATATCTTCAAAATCCTCGTCAACAAGGATTTTTTGAGGCACTGCACGGTTCATTCCGTAATACTGAATAAGGAAATTACAACGGATGTTTTCAACCATTTTATCCGCATCAAAGAAAAACTGTTCACTATCACAAAGGCGTCCCTTATCATATCGCAAAACCGCAATACAAATGTCCTTTTCATTCATAGCGAGGGCAAAAACATCCTTGGAGTAACCGGTTTCAGTAACTACCTTCTGCTTTGTCTGCATATTTTCTATGGCACGTATTCTGTCACGATATTTACTTGCATTTTCAAAGTCAAGATTTTCAGCACAGGCATTCATTTTAGCCTTTAAATCCCTGATAATCTTTGAAATATCACCATTGAGGAAGTCAAGGGCATCACTGACTGCTTCAAGATATTCCGGTTTTGAGATTTTACCTGTGCAGACACCCATGCAACGATTTATATGGAAGTTAAGACAAGGTCTGCCCTTTTTGAAGTCGCGGGGAAATGATTTGTTACATTGAGGAAGACGAAAAATCTTATTTGCCTCATCCACGGACTGTTTAACGGAATATGAGCTTGTGAATGGCCCGATGTATTCTGCACACTCATCATCTTTTTGAAGAACGGCAGAAATTTTGGGATATTCCTCTTTTGTGACCTTGATATAGCTATACCCCTTATCATCCTTTAAAAGAATATTATATTTAGGTTGATTTTGCTTTATAAGACTTGCTTCAAGGACAAGTGCTTCAAATTCAGAATCCGTAAGAATATAGTCAAAATCGTCAACATTCTCAACCATTTTAAGGACCTTAACAGAATGTTTATTCTGCGAACCAAAATACTGACTTACACGGTTTTTGAGTTTTTTTGCTTTGCCGATATAGATAATCTTACCCTGCTTATTTTTCATAATATAAACACCGGGGGTCAAAGGTAATTTCATCGCTTTTTCACGAAGTATATGCAATTTTTCGTTCACAGAATTCACTCCTTTCAGATATTACTAAGTTTCCCTCATTGAGGGGGGTGACTCACCAAGCCAAAGCCATACATCAACTATTTCTTTTTCAAATCAAGTATAGATATATAATGAGGTATTACAAAAGTTTCTGAAACAGTTCTCAAATATTCAATATGCTCTTTTGAGAAGCTTTCTTTTTCTTCATCCGAAAGTGATGAAGCACCAATACCACGACAAGCTACTATTCTGCCGTGCCAAGTGTCACGGGTAAACTGAACATTTGTTGCATAAGTTATAGCATTTTCAACTTTGAACAAAGGCTCTGCCCATTTTGGCTTTTTGAGTTCGTATCTTGTCATACCGCCACCAGTCCAAGCAGGATTATATTTCAAAACAAGTTCTTCACTTTTTGTTGCAATTTCACTCTCTTGTGGTAACCAAGCCATAAACAGAATTAAAAAACGACCGTTGCCTTTAAGAATATTATGTATTTTAGGAAGAATTATTTTTTTATCAAAATACATAAAGCATTGACAAGCGGTTACTACATCAAAAGTTTCATTCGGAAAGTCAATTTCTTCTGCAGAAGAAACTATATATTCAATGTTCATTCCTTTTGATAATTCAACAGCTTCAGCAATCTGGTTTTCAGAAATATCTGCACCAACAAACTTCGCACCGTATTTATACATATTACGCGGTATAACACCTGTACCCGTTCCTAAATCAAGGACCTTTTGACCACTTGTGCAAAGTCCTAAATCTACAATTCTTTTATAAAATTCTTCGGGATAAATATCACGATATTTTCCGTAATCTTTTGATACCTTGCCCCAATCAAATGCTTTACCGTGGTCAATATTGTTATTTATAATTTCCATATATTCACATCCTTTTGTTATACCAAAACGAACGATTTGTGAGTTGCTCCTACAATGCGGACAGACAAGGATGTCTGTCCCTACGCGATTCTGACGCTAAATTCACGGGCGGCCACGGAGACCCGCCCCTACAAAACACATTATAGCATATAAATATAAAAAAATAAAGCACATCGGGTGATGTGCTCTAATCTGTGTTTTGATTATTCAGCGAAGCCTGATTCAACGAGCTTTACGAGTTCGTCAACTGCTGTTTCTTCGTCAGGACCGCCTGCGAGAATACGGATTGTTGTACCACCCATAACGCCAAGTGAAAGAACACCTAAAAGGCTCTTTGCGTTTACTCTTCTGTCTTCTTTTTCAACCCAGATTGATGATTTGAATTCATTTGCTTTCTGGATAAAGAATGTTGCAGGACGTGCATGCAAACCAACTTGATTTTTAACTTCTACATCTTTAGTATACATAAACTCATTCTCCCAAATGATAAAATAAAATAACAGTTGTAATACTTTTGTTACTATTATATTATAACACAAAACTTTTCCTCGTCAACGAAAAAACAAAGACTTTTAATCGAAAAGCAATAATTCAGTCATAAAAACAAAAACAGCTTTTTCGCAGGAATTATCTTTGTGCAAAATTCCTATAATCATTAGCTGTTTTTGTGTAATATCAATATTTTTTTACATTATCTTGCCGGTTTGTGATGTATTTCTCCTACTCCCGGAGCTAAAACACCAAATTTAGCACCGCAGGATTGGTAATATTCAATAATATATGGTAATGATTTGGCTGTTAATTCCTTATCGTGCATCAAAACTACAATTTCCGTTGCTGATTTCGGGAACTGGCTACAAAATCTTACCTGGTCAGAAATTGTCTTTGCACCGTTTGCACCCATTGCATCACCATTTGTGGTATTCCAGTCAAAATAGAAATATCCTTTATCCGTAACGGAAGCGGAAAGGCTTTTCATACTGCATTTACATACGGTATTACTTGTACCGCCCGGGAAACGGATTAACCTTGTATCCACACCGGTCTGTTCTTTTACAAGATTACTGATTTTGTTCAAATCATTGAAATATGAGTCTTCAGACGCATATACCGTCTTATAATTATGAGTGTATGTATGCAATCCAATCTGATGACCACGATTGACAATATCCTTCATATAGTGATTGTAGTTTCCGCCGTTTACTACAAAGAATGTGGCTTTAACACCATAAGCATCAAGCACGTCAAGAATCTGCTTTGTGTAGTAGTTCGGGCCGTCGTCAAAGGTCAGGTAAACCGTTGTACCCTCTGCCATTTTATAAGGTTCAGGCATAACAACTCCGCCACTTGGTGGTTTTACTTCTTCTATAGATGGTGGTGGATTTGTTTCTGTCGGCTCTGTTTCGCTGGTGCGTTCTTCGGAAGAGGGAAGCTCCGTTGATGGGTCTGTTTCCTGCAATTCTGTTGATGACTGCTTTTCTGTTTCTTCCTTTGAATATCCTGAAGACTCATTCTTTTTGGATTTTGCAAATGCTATTGATGCCACCGCAGTAAAAACCAAAGAAATTGCAAGCACCACTATAAGTATATTCTTTATTTTCACCAATTGTTCTTCTGTAAATTTCAATTTAATCGTCCTTATATTTGTTTTTTCGACTTTATTCTATACCATTAAAACACACTATTCAAGGCTTTTATTATTACAGTTTTGTAATTATTTCCTTTTCAAGAAATGCCTTGTCTTGTTCTGTTAAATCTGCCTTTTCCAACATATCAGGTCTGTGCTTTGCTGTCATTAAAAGTGACTGTTCTCGACGCCATTTTTCAATATTTCCGTGATGTCCTGAAATAAGCACATCCGGAACTTTTACCCCATTCCACTCATAAGGTCTTGTGTACTGCGGATACTCTAAAAGTCCGTTATAATGGCTCTCTAATTCCTTTGCCTCGTCATTTGGCAAAACACCCTCCAACATTCTTGAAATGGAGTCAGCAAGTACCAAAGCAGGCAATTCGCCACCTGTAAGCACATAATCCCCTATTGAAATCTGTTCATCAACAAGAGTATCAATAACACGCTGGTCGACACCCTCATAATGTCCGCAAAGGATAGTAATTTCGGGCATTTCTGCCAATTCTTTAACCTTTTTCTGGGTAAGGACCTCACCACAAGGTGACATATAAATCAAATGATTTTTATTCTCACTTTTTTCACAAATTGCTTTATAACAATCGTGGATTGGTTGAGTCTGCATAAGCATACCCATACCACCACCGTAAGGAGCATCGTCAACACGGCGGTGCTTGTCCTCGGTGTAATCTCTGATATTTATACAATTTATTTCCACATATCCGTTTTCCCTTGCTCTGCCTATAATACTTTCTGAAAGCACGGCTTCGCACATTTCGGGGAAAAGGGTCATAATGTTAATTTTCATCGTCAAAAAGTCCCTTTATAGGATTGATTTTCACAATGCCTTCCTCTACATCAACGGACACAACAACCTGTTTGATTGCAGGAATAAGCACCTCACCTTTCGGTGTTTTAATATGCCAAACGTCATTGGCACCTGTTTCACTAACGTCAGTAATAATACCTAATTCTTCACCTGTATTGTCATCAATAACCTTACAGTCAAAAAGCTCCTGAACAAACCAAGTACCCTTTGGAAGATGTGCATCACTACGTTTCATATAAAGCACTTTGTTTTTTAAAGCACGTGCTTTATCAATATCATCAATGCCTTCAAGCATTAAAATTACCACATTACCATGAGGACGGGCAGAAATAACCTTTATACTTTTTTCACCCTTGCTGTCAAAATACAAGGTTTTGAATTTTTTTACAAATTCCGGTGTATCACACCAAGGATTAAAACGCATTTCACCTTTTATTCCGTGAGTTGATACTATTTGTCCTAATTCAAGATAATTTTTAATCATAGATAAAATCCTTTTTACAGTTACAAAAGGGCAAGCAGTAAAAACTGCATGCCCATTGTAATCTTAGTCGATGTCGACCTGAACTTTTTCTCCTGTGCGAGTTGCACCGGCTTTAACAACTGTTCTGATAGCCTTTGCAATTCTGCCCTGTTTACCGATAACTCTGCCCATATCCTCTTCAGCAACGTGAAGATGATATACAACAACACCACGGTCATCTGCTTCGTCAACAGTAACAGATACAGCATCAGGATTTTCAACAAGTCCTTTTACTATTGTAATAAGAAGTTCCTGCATTTTTTCAAAAACCTTTCTTATTTAATAGCGCCGCTCTTTTTAAGAATAACCTTAACTGTGTCAGTTGGCTGTGCACCATTCTTAATCCACTGAGCTGCCTTTTCGTTGTCAATCTTGATTTCAGCAGGGTCTGTCATTGGGTTATAAGTACCAATTTCATCGATAAATCTGCCGTCTCTTGGATAACGAGAATCTGCAACTACTACTCTGTAGAAAGGAGCTCTCTTAGCACCCATTCTGCGAAGTCTGATTTTAACTGCCATTTTTGTTTCCTCCAAATATATAAAAATTTTTATATTAAACACTGTTGTGTTGTAATCAGTGTTCTTAACTTACATCGGGAAGCCACCCATGCCACCCATACCGCCCATTCCGTTCATACCGTTGCCAAAGCCCATACGCTTTAACTGACGTTTCATTTTACCGGAATTCATCTGCTTAAACATTTTCTGCATCTGACGGTGTTGATTTAAAAGTCTGTTGACATCTTCAACCTGCATACCGCAACCCGCTGCAATTCTGCGTTTACGTGACGGATTGATAATATCGGGATGACGACGTTCTTTGGGTGTCATTGAAAGAATAATCGCTTTCATTCTGTCAAACTGACGGTCGTCAATTTCAACATCCTTTACCTTTTTATTTATACCGGGAAGCATTGAAAGGATATCTTTCATACTGCCCATTTTATTGATTTGTTCAAACTGGTCAAGCAAATCTTCAAGGTCAAACTTGTTCTTGCGAAGACTTTCTTCAAGTTTGGCTGCTTTTTTCTCATCGAGAGCGATTTCTGCCTTTTCAATAAGAGAAAGCACGTCACCCATACCAAGGATACGGGAAGCCATACGGTCAGGGTAAAAGTAATCGAGTTCATCAAGTTTTTCACCCATACCTACAAATTTAATCGGTTTACCTGTAACGGCTCTTGCTGAAAGGGCAGCACCACCACGGGTATCACCGTCCATTTTTGTAAGCACAAGACCGTCAATTCCAAGTTCATCATTGAATGTACTTGCAACAGTAACAGCATCCTGACCGAGCATAGCATCAATTACGAGAAGAATTTCGTGTGGACGAACTTCTGATTTAATGTTTTTAAGCTCGTTCATAAGTTCTGTATCAATATGCATACGACCTGCTGTATCAATAAAAACATAGTCATAGCCTTTATCTTTTGCAAGTTTAATTGCCTCTTTAGCGATTGTTACGGGATTAGTCTGTCCCATTTCAAAAACAGGAACTCCAACCTGTTCACCAACAACCTGCAACTGCTTAATAGCAGCGGGACGATAAATGTCACAAGCAACAAGCAAAGGTCTGTGATTTTCACTTTTAAGCTTTCGTGCAATTTTTGCACAATGAGTTGTTTTACCGGAACCCTGAAGACCACACATCATAACGATTGTTGGCGGATGGCTTGCATAGGCAAGTCTTGTCTGGGTGCCACCCATAAGGTCGGTAAGTTCCTCGTTAACAATTTTGATAACCATCTGTGCAGGTGTAAGACTTTCCATAACCTGTGCACCGATTGCACGTTCAGTAACCTTTGCCGTAAATTCCTTGGCTACCTTATAGTTAACGTCGGCTTCCAAAAGAGCAAGGCGAACCTCACGCATTGCCTCTTTAACATCTTTTTCATTAAGACTGCCTTTACTTTTTAATCGGGCAAAAGCAGCTTCAAGTCTGTCGGATAAACCTTCAAATGCCATATCTTTACCCTCCTATTCTACTAAGGAAAGTGCAATTGACTTTATCTTAACTGATTTTTCGTTGATTTCACGGGAAAGTCCGTTAGCCAGGTTGTACTCGTTAATCTCGTCGGCGTACTTTGAAATATCTGCAAGTCCGTTATTTATTTTCTCAAGTTTTTTTGAGAATTTGAGTTTGGACTCCATATCAAATAAAAGGGCTTCTGCTCTTTTAATTGCATCTCGCACTCCCTGACGGGTAATTCCCTCATTTTCTGCGATTTCGGAAAGAGAAAGGTCGTCATTGTAGTAAAAGTTAAGATAATCACGTTGCTTGACAGTTAAAACTTCACCGTACAAGTCAAGAAGCATTGTGATTTCAATACTGTTTGCCACAAAAAACACCGTCCTTTCAATAAAAATAAAATCGCTCTGTAAAGCATAATCACTTTACAGAACGACATTATACTAAATAACTATATATTTGTCAAGAGTTTTTTAGTTGATTTCGCTCCAATTTATATTAGGAACTTTTTCACCGTCAGTTGCACCGCCAACATAGAAGCCACCTTCACCGTCTTCTTTTTGAGCAGGCATATTGTATGCATCTTCAGGAGAAATGTTAAAGCCCTGCTCATCAACAAGGTAAACCTTTTCGCCGTCCTTATTGAAAACATAAGCACCTTTTTCGTCAACATTTGTTGTGATTTCAGCTTCAGTTGATGGTGCCGGTTGCTCCTCTTCATCTTTATTACAAGCAACAAAGAGCATTGAAATAGCAAGAATTGCAACTGCGACAAAAATTATTTTTTTATTCATACAGCAAAACATCCCTTCGTTTTGATTTTGTTATACTCATTTTACCATATCAGGTGCAGAATTGCAATAATTATTTCAATTGTGCAATAGTTACGCCTTCTTCACCCTCGCCAAAGGTTCCCACACGGAAGGTTCTGATATTAGGATGCTTACGGAGATATACGTGAATACCTTTTCTTAAAGCTCCCGTACCCTTACCGTGGATAATTGTGATTTCATTAAGTCCTGTTCGAAGAACACCGTCAATGAATTTATCAAGGTCAAGCATTGCTTCTTCAACGGTTGTACCACGCAAATCAATGCTTGAATTTGAAGATGCAGTTGCTTTTGATGAGCCTGTGTGGACTGTTCTCATTCCGCCTGTTTGCTTTTTAGGTTGCTTCTGTCCGCCAATTAAACGAATATCTGATATATCGGCTTTCATCTTAATCATACCTGACTGAACCTGAACTGTTTTTTTCTTTTCATCAACGGACACAACTTCTGCTTCACCGCCAAGGGTTTTAACAAAAACTCTGTCACCTGTTTTTAATGGTCTTGGCAAAGTATAATCTCCGTCTTCGTTTTCAAGAGAATTAGTGATTTCGTCCATTTTATCGAGCTGACGTCCCATAGCCGCTTTGGCCTTACGGGCAATCTCCTGCAGGTTCTTTTCTTTTGCCTGTTCTTTTTTAAGCTGTTCGATTTCAAGAAGCAAGGAATTACCTGCACGACGGGCATTTTCAACTATTCTTTCGGCTTCCTGCTTTGCTCGTGCAATTTCTTTTTCGCTTTGAGCCTTGGCTTTTTCCAATGCTTTTTCTGCATTTTCTTTTTGACGAAGAATATTTATTTTTTCTTCTTCTAATTTCTGCTTATCATCTTCAAGGGCTTTTCTTGCAGTTTCAAGAGTGTCAACAGCATCTTCAAAACGAGTATCCTCTTCGGAAATAAGTGCCTTTGCAAAATCAGTTATACTTTCGTCAATTCCAAGACGTCCTGCAATAGCCAAAGCATTTGAACGACCGGGCATACCTATTAAAAGACGATAAGTCGGTCGGAGTGTTGCAACATCAAATTCGCAACATCCGTTTTCTACTCTGTCTGTTTTAAGTGCATATTCTTTAAGTTCGGAATAATGGGTTGTTGATGCAATTTTTGCACCCTTTTGTCTTAAATTTTCAAGGATTGCAACAGCGAGTGCAGCACCTTCAATTGGGTCAGTACCTGCACCCAACTCGTCAATAAGAACCAAGCTTCTGTCATCGGCTTTTTTGAGAATACCAACTATTGTTGACATATGGGCAGAGAAAGTTGAAAGAGACTGCTCAATGCTCTGTTCGTCACCGATATCGGCAAGGACATTGTCGAAAACGGAGATTTTACTGTTATCGGTAACCGGCAACATAAGTCCGCATTCTGCCATAAGTGTCAAAAGGCCGATAGTTTTAATTGAAACTGTTTTACCACCTGTATTTGCACCGGTTATTACAAGGGAATCGAAATCCATTCCAAGTGAAATATCAACCGGCACAACTTTTTTGGGGTCAATAAGAGGGTGACGAGCTTTTTTAAGTAGTATTTCACCATCATTATTAAGAATCGGGCGACTTGCTTTCATTTTATAAGCAAGATGAGCCTTTGCGAAATGCAAGTCAAGCATAACCGCTGATTCAAAGCTTATTTTAATTGTATCCTCAAACTCGCCTGCCATTTGAGAAAGTTCTGCTAAAATTCTTTCGATTTCGTCCTGCTCACGACTTTCAAGGACTTTAATTTCATTGTTTGCTTCAACAACCGCAGCAGGCTCAATAAACACAGTTGCTCCGCTACCCGATGTATCATGCACCATACCTGCAACTTCGCCACGGTTTTCGGCTTTTACAGGCACAACGAAACGACCGTTACGCTGTGTGATAATTCCGTCACGAAGAATTTTTGAATAATGTGAGGAATGAATCATGTGGTCAAGCTGTTCACGGATTTTGTTTTCATAATGACGTTTTTTACGTCTTATTTCTTTAAGCTCAGGTGAAGCATTATCGCTGATTTCTGTTTCACTTATAATTGCATTTGTAATTTTGTCCTCAAGGTATTTATTGGGATAAAGTGAATTGAATAAATCATCAAGGCTTGTCTGCATACCTGCACACTTATCGTGCCAGGTGAGAATTCCACGAATGATTTTCAGTGTTGTTGCGATTTTTAAAAGTTCACCTGCAGAAAGTGAACCGCCTGCACTGGCACGGCTCAATGCGTTATTGACATTCTGCAGACCACCAAATGACGGAGCACCGAATTTGGCAATAAATATGTAAGCCGCTTCGGTTTTGTCAAGCAACTCTAATGCCTCAAAATAGTCGGACACAGGCTTAATTTCAAGTGCCTTTTCCTTTGCATCGGCACTGCTTGCCGTATCGGAAAGCATTTTGAGTATTTTATCAAGTTCTAATGAAGCATAATGCTTATTTATGTTTGTATCCATTTTTATGACTACTCCTTTCGTCACAAAATAAGTTTGAAAGAAAATTGTTCACAGTGCTGTTTTGAAGTGAGTGGTGCTGTACTTTTGTGTACCGCCCCGAACGAAAAGTAGTGCTGTGGGCGATTTTACTCAAACTTGTATGCTTTTATAGAATTCTAATGTTTTGAAGTTTCTTTGTAGTTTAGAAAGTAAATATTTTTCTGTTATATATGATAAATCAGGTAAGGCTTGTTCTTCCATTTTGAATGAATAGATTTTCTCAAAATCGGAAAACGCTATGTGACGAAGTGCCTTGATAAGACCTATATCAAGGGGAAAAAGCATACTGTCTGACATACAGTTTTCACAATAAAGAAGTCCGTCCTCCACATCAAAATACATAGTATCTGTTTCGTATTCTCCACATCTGTCGCAAGCCACAAGGTTCGGCATATAACCGGCAATACACATAAGCCTTAATTCTGTTATTGCCTTAACCTGTTCTATTGGCATTTTCCCTTTTGCGAGAAAATAAAGTGAATTTAGAATAAGTCGCAAATATTCTTCAGCAGGTTCATCCTCCTGCACCAATGTGATTACGAGTTCGGAGAAATACTGTGCCAACGAGAGTTTTTCCAAATCATTACGCAGTTCAAAGAAAAGTTCAATGGGCTCTGCCTCATCAATTATGTAGCTTTCTTTCGTTTTATACAAGCATAATTTTGAAAAACAGAACATTCCTGTTGAACTGTTTTTGCGATTATTAACTGATTTTGCCCCTCTTACAAATGCACGTACAAGCCCGTTGTGGCGTGTAAGCACCGTAACGAGCTTGTCTTTTTCACCAATATTCTGTTCTTTGAGTATCAGACCGTCCGTATTCGTCCTCATAGTCAGTTTCTCCGTCAAATAATGGTCTCTTTCTGTTTTCAAGAGTTTTCTTATACATCAAATAATCTTCCACACTACCACTCTCTGTAAATCTGCTCCATATTGCCATACTGTCCAAGCTAATCACCTACCATTAGTAATTTGCCTCGGCCGGTAGAAAATATAAGTGGTAAAATTAAAAAGATTTGGTAAATTAATCTAATCCGAAATTGTGAATAAGTCCTTCGCGGTTTCTCCAACCTTCTTTAACCTTTACCCAGCATTGAAGATTGATTTTACAGTCAAAAAAGTTTTCCATATCCTGACGTGCATAGGTAGAAATCTTTTTAAGCATTGCTCCGCCTTTGCCGATAATTATTCCCTTATGACTGTCTCTTTCACAGAAAATTGTGGCCTCAACGTCCATAATTCCGTCACTTCGCTCACGCATTTTTTCAATGCTGACTGCTGTACCGTGGGGAATTTCTTTATCCAAAAGTCTTAACATCTTTTCACGGATAATTTCACCTGCAAGAACCCTTTCAGGTTGGTCTGTGAGAGTATCATCTGGGAAGAAATGTTCGGATTCGAATGCAAGTTTTTTAAGTTCGTCCAAAAGAAGGTCAATTCCGTTACCTGTTTGTGCAGAAACAGGGACAATTGCCTCAAAATCATAATGCTCTGTCATTTCCGCAATTCGGGATATAAGGTTTTCTTTTTCCTTTACCGTATCAATTTTATTGATTGCAAGAATTGCGGGGTTTTTACCTTTTTTAATTTTCTCAAGGAGTTCAAGCTCGGCAGGATTAAGTTCTCCTTCAGGCTCAACAACGAGAAGACAGGCATCAACGCCCTCAATACTATCGCTTACTGCTTTAACCATTTTTTCACCAAGCTTTGTTTTAGGCTTATGGAAACCCGGTGTATCAGTAAATACCAACTGAATATTATCGTCAGTTGTGAGTACTCCCATAATTCTTGTACGTGTTGTCTGTGGCTTTGAAGAAACAATTGCGATTTTTGTTCCTAAAAGCTTATTAAGGATTGAGGATTTGCCAACATTGGCTTTTCCCACAATTGCAATAAATGCAGTTTTTGGTGTATTCATTTATTTTTCCCCTTTTTTCCAAATCCGAAAAATATAAATATTATGTCTAAAACCAATGAGATAATGAACAAAACTAATGCCCATAAATTATCTGCAAAGTATTGGAATAACTGACTGAATGCCTCGGGTTGCCACATAATTACAATTCCTGCCAGCACAGCAAAAATGGTAAATACAAGCACAGCACCTGCTGCACAGTCCTTTGCGATTCTGCCAAATTCCGTATATTCTTTCCCGTGCAAGTCCACCGCTGCTTCAATCGAGGTATTAATAAGTTCCGAACCCATCACAAGTCCGCAGGCAATAAAGAGAATTGCAAATTGTGTTCTTGTGATTTCAAAAAAATCAAAGGCACAAAGAAAGAAGAACATATACAAAAAGCAGGAGATATGTATTCTCATATTTCGCTCGGTCTTGATTGCAGTAAAAATCCCCTGAAATGCATAACCGAAACTTTTAATAAGGTCTTTCACAATTATTAATCATTCCTTATTTAGATTTTTAGTTTGAAAGAAAATTGTTCATAGTGCATTTTGAAACGAGTGGTGCCGTATATAGATACTGCCCCGAGTAAAAAATGTGCTATGGGCAATTTTACTCAAACTATTCTCCGTCGAAATAGTAACTTCCGTTACGTTTGAGTCCTATATTAGTAAGTACCGCTTCTTCCTTTTCTCTCATCTGTACTGCCTCAAGTCCGCCGTTTTCGTGGTCGTAGCCTAAAAGATGAAGAAGTGAATGTACTGTTAAAAAGCCAATTTCTCTTTGAAGAGTATGTCCGTATTTTTCAGCCTGTTCATAAGCGTGTTCAATGGAAATAATGATATCACCAAGGATTTTTGCCCCTGTGTCATAATTTATATCATACTCACCATTTTCGCCCATTGGAAATGAAAGAACATCCGTGCTTCTGTCAATCCCGCGGTGCTTAAGATTAAGCTCGTGGATAGTTTCGTCATCAACCAAGGAAACGCTGATTTCTGCCAGGTCGGTAAATCCCTCGTGAACCAACACCGCCTTACAGCAACGACGTATAAGCATTCTGACTCCTGTCGGAATTTTCATCACATTCTGTTTATTGTCAATTATAACTCTTAATTTTTCATTCATTTGTTTTTCCTCGCTTCCTGTCTTTCATAAGCCTTAATAATATCCTGAACAAGACGGTGTCTGACCACATCTTTCTCCGTGAATATATTTATAGCAATATCGTCAATTCCTTTAAGAATCTTCATAGCTTCAACAAGTCCTGATTTTTTACCGTCGGGCAGGTCTATCTGTGTAATATCACCTGTTACAACAATTTTGGAATTAAAGCCCAGACGTGTCAGGAACATTTTCATCTGTTCCCTTGTGGTGTTCTGTGCCTCGTCAAGGATAATAAAACTGTCGTCGAGAGTACGTCCGCGCATATATGCAAGTGGTGCTACCTCAATACTGCCTCTTTCCTGATAACGCTGAAAGCTTTCCGCACCAAGCATATCAAAAAGTGCATCATACAAAGGTCGTAAATACGGGTCAACCTTCTGTTGCAAATCGCCCGGCAAAAAGCCCAATTTTTCACCTGCTTCAACTGCAGGGCGGGTTAAAATAATACGATTAACCTCTTTTGCACGGAAGGCATTTACTGCCATTGCAACTGCAAGGTAGGTTTTACCCGTACCCGCAGGACCTGCACCAAGGGTTATTGTATTATTCTTTATACATTCAAGATATTTTTTCTGTCCGAGTGTTTTAGGCTTAATAGGTTTACCCTTTGCAGTAATGCAGACACAGTCCCCCGTCATTTCACAAAGCTTGTCCTCATTACCCTCATTAACGAGGGAAAGTACATAACGGACATTCTGTTCAGACAGCGCTTCACCACGGTTAATAAGAGTTAAAAGTCCGTTGATTGCTCTTACTGCCTTGGAAACATTTTCAGCTTCCCCGTTAACTTTAATTTCCGAGCCACGGCTTATAACCTTTACGTTATACTGTGATTCAATAAGTCTTATATTTTCATCAAAGCTACCAAACAAGCTGACTGTCTGTTCCATTCTGTCAACATTAATTACCTGTTCGAACAACCTATTTCACCTTCTCAAAACAAAATTGTCTATATTTAATTTATTTTAACATACTTTTCATGTGTTGTCATCACTTTTTTCAACATAAATTTCCTGTAAAACTCCTATTTCTTGCTTACAGGTAGCGTGACATTGATACATTGTGCCGTCCGGAGTGGTAACCTGTTCCAGTTCTGACTTTTCTATTTCAGAATATTTCGTTAAATTCTTCATATAACAAGCGCTTTGGAAGAGCTTAACCTTGTTTTTTAAAGAATCGCTCGCCACGTATTTCTCTTGACTGAACTCTGCTCCGTACTCCGTTATTATTCCCAAAGGAAGGAGTAAATCATCATTTTTTATAAATGACTTGTATTCTGTAAAAAATGCTTCGGGTACACTTCTTCCAAGGGGGATTTCAATGCCAAAAAAGAACAGTTTTTTTCTTGTCTTTTCAAATGTCTGTGCATAAAGTGAAATACCATTATCTGAAAATTCAGCGGATTTATTCACATTTGCCTTGACATACCCATCCGCATGGACAAGCACCTCGGTACCGTCAGCATGGGTTATTACTCCGCTTACAAGCAAATCACCCTTTGTAACAGCCCATCCCGGCTTTACCTCTTCTTTCCCGTTGAGAATATCAATACTTAAAATCACACCGTCCTCTGAGGCGATAAGATTTGTCGGTGTTTTATCATCATAAATTTCCGGTGCTTCTGTCCTTTCTCGCACTTCAATTACAACCACACTACCCTTCCTGTTTACCGCAGCCCAAGAAAGATTTTCAACTTCGCTCACAACAGTCTGTGCTATACTTTTTGCGTCGATATCAGAAATTTTTGCACCAACCTTGACACCGTGGTTTTCAAATACAGTCAGGATATAGTCGCTGTCAATAGTTTCATTTCCTATGACGGAAACGCTCCACACAAATTGAGAAAGCGCCGTTATAACCCCTATAAAAGCCAATGCACCAACTGCAATTCCCACTCTTGATTTATTTCTTCTCAAGAAAAAGCAAAGTCCTTTTTTCTCAATGGCAGATATTTTCATACCTGATTTTTTGGCAGGTTTTTTCAATGCAAAATACCCCTGAATTGTAGTTGAAGCATAAATCACACCATTGACATTCTTGATGTTCCAAACAGGAATTTTTTCCCTTGTACAAAGATTTAAAAATCTGTCGGCAAAGCCACCATAAGCCTTAAAATTTATGTAACCTAAAATATATCTAATCAACTCAATTATAAACATAATTCACCTATGATACAAAAGAAATTTCGCCAATCTGACCGTTTATTACAACAATATTATTATCGAACGAGGTTATGACAAGGGAATTGCCTGTCAGGGAGAGTAACACATCACCTAAACTTAATTTTATAAGGTTTTCCTCATATTCAACAATACCCTTACAGCCATCCACAACTATTTCACGATTACCAAGCATTTCAATTTTTGGTTCATCATGAATTATTGCAGGAATTGCAAATCTGCTCTGTCTTTTTCCTTTGGTTTTTTGACCCATATTGCACACCTCACTCATAAAATTATATGAATGACCTTACAAAAAATTCATTATTGATTATTATTTGAAATATATTTTATCAGGTGTTGAATATGATTACTGTTAAATTAAAAAAAGAATATATTTCCTTATTTGCCGTTATTTGCTGTTCTCTTCTGATATTCATTTATCCCGACATTGTTAAAAAAGGCATTACAAACGGGCTGATTATCTGCTTTAATTCGATAATTCCTTCCTTGTTTCCTTTTATGGTCATTTCATCCTACATAATAAAAGCTGATATTCTTTCACCTGTTTACAGACTTGCCTCGCCTCTGACAAGATTCCTGTTCAGGCAACCCGAATGTGTCACACCTGTAATTTTTCTTTCAATGATTGGAGGTTTTCCCATAGGGTTAAAAATGGTTAGTGCGCTTTACGACAGCGGAAAAATCACGGAAAAACAAGCTGAAAGATTGTCGTTTTTCTGTATGAATGCAGGACCGTCCTTTGTGATTACCGTATTGGGAGTAAATCTGTTCAAAAGTGCAAAAGCCGGTATAATTATATACTCTTCACTTTGCCTGTCATCAGTATTGCTTGGTATTCTATCAAGATTTTCAGATAGTGGTGAAAAAGAAGAAGGCAAAAACATAAAAAAGCAACTATCCCCTTCAAGCCTTGCCTCATCAGTTTCCGACGGATTGCAGGGAATTCTCAATATTTGCGCCTGGATTGTGCTTTTCAGCGCTTTGACAAGCTTTACTGACCATTTACCTTTAAGCAAAAATCTCAATTCGGTTTTCACCTGCATTTTAGAAATAAGTAACGGGTGCATATCATCCGTAGGCGTTTTTTCACTACCGTTTTTCGCATTTTTTATGGGTTTCGGAGGAATCTGTGTCCATTGTCAGATATTGGGTTATATAAAAAACTGTAAAATAAGGTATGGGAAATTCTTTATATTCAGAATTATCAACGGCATATTATCGGCTGTTATCACCTATGTTTTACTCATATTCTTTCCTGTGGAAATTAATGTATTTACAAGCACAAGTGAAATTGTACCCGTTAGTTTTTCCGTTTCCTTACCAACATTCATTATGCTTGTGGTTATGTGTGTAATTATGATTTTTGATATTGATAGAAAAAGAAAAGTATGTTAAAATAGTATAAAAAAATTTTAAGGGTGACAAAAGTGAAGGATTTGTTTAATAAAAAGTCAATAGATGCCTCTTGCTCATACTGTACTCACGGAAAAGCGTCACCTGACGGTGAATCTGTTTTGTGCATAAAGCACGGTCTTGTGGATAAAAACGGCTCTTGCAGAAAATTTAAATACGACCCATTGAAAAGGCAACCTCGCCGACCACGAGAATTAGAACGTTTCGAAGCAGAAGATTTTTCACTTTAATACATAGAAAAAGTCACTCCACCGTGAGATGGAGTGACTTTTTTGTATTCAAAAAATGGCGGGAATAATCTCCCGCCATATACTTTGTTATGATTCAATTATCTTCTGCTCTTGAAAAGGTCAAGAATGTCAATATCCTCGTCAGAAGCACCGAAGCTGCCACTGTTTGAGCTGATTTCGTCAACTGATGCGTTGTAGTAAGGTTTCTTTGAAACGCCGTTTGCATCAAGGCCGAAGCCTGTTGCGATAACTGTTACATACATTTCGTCGTCGAGCTTTTCGTCGAAAGCAACACCGAAGATGATGTTTGCATCTTCATCAGCCTGTGCACGAACGATACCTGCAGCTGTGTCAACATCTTCAAGAGTGATGTCAGGAGATGCTGTGATGCTGATGATAACACCCTTTGCACCTGTGATTGTTGTTTCAAGAAGTGGGCTGGAGATAGCTGACTTTGCAGCCTGTTCTGCCTTGTCCTTACCGCTTGCGTGACCTATACCCATATGAGCATGACCTGCGTCCTTCATAACTGAAGTAACGTCAGCAAAGTCAAGGTTAATGAATGCAGGCATTGTGATAAGGTCTGTAACAGAGTTTACACCCTGACGAAGAACGTCGTCAGCAATACCGAAAGCGTTAGCAAAAGTAATCTTCTGCTCTGAAACATATTTAAGTCTTTCGTTAGGGATAACGATAAGTGAGTCAACATGCTGTGCAAGCTCTGCGATACCTGCTTCAGCCTGTTTCATTCTGTGAGTTCCTTCAAATGCGAAAGGCTTTGTAACGATACCAACAGTAAGGATACCCTTGCCCTTTGCGATTTCAGCAATAATCGGAGCAGCACCTGTACCTGTTCCGCCGCCCATACCGGCAGTAACGAATACCATCTGAGTCTTATCAAGTGCTTCAACGATAGCATCACGGCTTTCTTCAGCTGACTTCTGGCCAACCTCAGGCTTTGCACCTGCACCACGACCTGCTGTTACCTTTTCACCAATCTGGATTTTTGTATCAGCAAGTGAACGAGCAAGAGCCTGCTTATCAGTGTTGATAGCAATAAGCTCAACACCTGAAATACCGGATTTTGCCATACGGTCAACAGCATTTCCGCCGCCGCCACCAACGCCGATTACTTTAATGTTTGCAATGTCCTGATACTGATTATCGATTTCGAATGCCATATTTAAACATCCTCCTATGTATAATTTCACACCTATTGATTTTATAGTTATAGGTTATTTTAACATTATTAAAAAATAATTGCAATATATAATGTATATATTTTTTCAAAAATTTTTAAAATATTCACATTTTTTCACTTATGCTGCCTGCGAAACAGGTTCAGACGGTGTTTCTGCTCCTTCGTCGGTCACAGGTTCTTCAGATTGTGGCTCTGTCACAGGCTCTGTTGAGGGTTCCGAGGTTTCCTCGAGAAGGTGTCCTTCTTTGTCGATTGTCAAATCCAGAACACCTTTGAACTGATTATCCTCATTATTCTGCTTGTCGATTATGGACTTTCCGAATTCAAGCTTTGTTTCAAGTTTTTCCCCTTCAGCATTTCCCAGCTTAATAGTTATTCTGCCCTGATACTCAAGTTTTATGTTGTACAGATTTGTGACATTCATAGCAGTTAAATCTGTCAACTCGACCTTTTTAGCCATACTGTAGATTTCCTGTGCTCTTGAAAACAGCTTTGCATCCTCAAACTGCGCCAATTCCCCTGCTACGGCATAGGTCATTTTTCCTGCATTTAGGTTTATCAGATTTTCCCTGTTGCTTTCGAGATTTGCTTCTAAAACCTTTCCTGAACAGTCAAGAATGGTATATTTTCCATCCTGTGAAACTGAAAAACAGGCATCAGTTTTTACAATTATAATTTCAAGATGTGCAGGTAATCTGCGTTTGATTTTCACTTCTCCCACATATGGAAGTTTTTTTGCAATCAAATCATTTACTTTTTTCTTTGAAAGAAAAACAAGATTATCTCCGTTTTCCACCTCTGATGCAGTAATAATTTCCTCTGCGGTGTATATCATATCACCTGTCACAGAGATTTTATTTATGTTAAAGAACAATAAAATTGCGATTATAACTCCTGCCACGAGAATTGTTGTTCCAAGCACAGCACGGAGAATCAACTTCTTAATTCTGTTTTTTCTTTTTCTTTGTTGGGTACGGTTTATAATTCTCTCGTCATTTGACAAGGGAACATTCTGTCTGTTTTTAGGTTGTTGCGCTCTTTTCATCTGTATTCACCCTTTTTATTTCCGCACCTAAATTTCTAAGTACTTCTTCCGGCTTTTCATAGCCTCGGTCTATATGATGTATTTCCGTTATTTCTGTTATTCCGTTTGCTTTAAGCCCTGCAAGAATCATAGCAGAACCACCTCGAAGGTCAGTTGCTTTTACGCATACTCCGTTTAGTCTTCTGACGCCTTCCACAACTGCCATTCTGCCCTCAACATGAATTTTTGAGCCAAAGCGGACAAGTTCGCCTACGTGCTTAAAGCGACTTTCAAAAATATTTTCAACAATAACACTTGTACCGTCTGCGACTGTGGTCAAAGCCATTATCTGTGCCTGTACATCCGTTGGAAAACCCGGATGTGGCATCGTGCGAATCATTCTTATTCTTTTTATCGTTTCGCTCGGGAATAATGTTACCTGCTTTTTGTTGACTTCAATATTGCATCCCGCTTCACGAAGAGGCTGAATAATCGGTGCAATATGGGACGGAATAATATTGTTCATTACAAGCTTTCCGCCCGTCATCGCCACACCGATAAGATAGGTGGCGGCGACAATTCTATCGGGAATTATTGTATGTTCAAAGGGTTTAAGCCTTTCCACACCCTCAATAACAACCGTGCTGTCCCCTGCACCGTGTATTTTTGCACCACATCCGTTTAAAAAGTCTGCTAAATCGCTGATTTCCGGTTCACGGGCAGCATTTGAAATAATGGTTGTACCCTTGGCAAGTGTGGCGGCAAGAATTATATTTTCCGTTGCCCCGACGCTTGGAAATGCAAGGGTAATCCTTGTTCCTCTAAGTCCGTTTTCACCTGCACAGCACACAATGAAGCCATCTTCCGTAGTAACACTTGCACCGAATTGCTCCATGGCAGAAAGATGCAAATCTATGGGACGAAGACCAATCTCGCATCCACCTGGAGTAGAAAGCTTTGCACTTCCCGTTCTTCCCAATATTCCGCCGAGAAAAACAATAGAAGAACGCATTTCTCTCATAAGATTATCAGGCACATCGTTTTTTGTAATGTTACCGGAATCCACAATTACTGTGTGTCCCTCACGATTAACCTTGCACCCTAAATACTTAAGGATTTTTATTGTCGCTTCCACATCTGAAAGCATCGGGCAATTATGTATTACGGATATTCCGTCAACCAGAAGAGTGGCCACAAGAATAGGCAGAACACTGTTTTTTGCCCCTTGAACGGTAATTTCTCCGTTCAGTTTTCTGCCACCATTGATAATTATTTTATTCAATTACCACACACCCTTTATAGTATTACTATACGTCATATACTATGCGGTTTGTGGTAGTTTTGTTTATAGGCCGGTTATAATATTGCAAATTTCCGTCAAAGCGTTTGACTTTGCTCTATTACCGGCATTGAATGAAATTTCATCAAGCTTTGACTTATTATTTTTAAGCTCAAGAATCTTTTCGGCAAGTGCTTTACCGCTTAAATCTTTTTCTTCAATCATCTCTGCACCGCCATTTTCAACAAGCGTCATGGCATTGTGGAATTGGTGATTTTCTGCAACATTTGGTGAAGGAATAAGAATTGAAGGTTTAGAAAGAATCTGAATTTCAGAAATTGAGCTTGCACCTGCACGGCTGATTACTAAATCACAAGCAGGAAGACAAACTTCCATATCATTGATATATTCACGAATTTCAATATTTGTCCCTTCGCCGTAAGCAACACCTTTTTCTGTGAGTTTCTCCCCTACCCAAGTACCGAATTTACCCGTTGCGTGCAAGAAACGGATATTTTTTTCATCCTTGAGAATAGAAAGCATTTCTACTACTGCATTATTGACTGCATCAGCACCCAACGAGCCACCCATTGATAAAACAAGCATATCACTGTTATTTACTCCGAGTGTTGCACGTGCAAAATCCTTGTCTGCCTTGATAATGCTTCGTCTTACAGGAAGTCCTGTTACAACGGGAGGATTTTTGCAACTCATATACTTTTCTGCCTGCGGAGAGGTAAGCATAACCCTGTCAACCTTTTTGGCAAGAGCTTTATTCGCTACACCGGGGAAGGCATTCTGCTCGTGAATTGCTGTTTTAATACCCATTTTTACTGCGGTATTAAGCACCGGACCCGTTACGTACCCGCCAAAGCCTACAACCACATCGGGATTAAATTCCTTAAGTATTTTCTTTGATTTAACGGAAGCCATTAAGGTAAGAAAAACTGTTTTTATATTTTCGATTATACCCGAGATTGACATTTTTCGGGAAAAGCCGTTCATCTTTACTGTTTTGATTTCAAATCCTGCGTCCGGCACAATTCTTGTTTCCATTCTGCCTTCCGTACCAATAAACAGGATTTCGCTTGAGGGGTCAAGACGTCTTATTTCACTTGCCACAGCAACTGCAGGGTTAATGTGACCGCCTGTGCCACCTGCAACAAAAACTATTTTCATAGAGAATTACTCCTTTTTACGTGCACTTCGGGATACTGAAAGCACCATACCCATTTCACCAAGCAGGATAACAAGTGATGTACCACCTGCGGAAAAGAACGGAAGTGAAATACCTGTATTAGGTAAAAAGTCACTTACAACACCGATATTAAGTGCCACCTGAAGACCAACCTGGAAAACAATTCCCATTGTAAGCAAAGCACCAAATCTATCCTTTGCATTCATTGCAATTTTAATTCCGCGATAAATAAGTAAAGCAAAAAGAATGATTATTGCAACTGCACCTACAAAACCTAATTCTTCGCATACAATCGAGAAAATAAAGTCGTTCTGAGGCTCTGAAACATAAAGATGTTTCTGCTTTGACTGACCAAGTCCTGTGCCTAAAAGTCCGCCTGAGCCAATAGCATAAAGTGAGTTATTTGTCTGCCAGCGTGCACCTAACGGTTCAAAATCCTTATCAAGCCACGCGGTAATTCTCTCTCCCGCATATTTTGCGAGAATATCGGGGTTTGCTATAAGGACTACAGCAGCAATAACCGCAATTATTACACCAATGGTAAACCAGCGACCTCTTACCTCACCTAACCAAAGCATTACAACACCGATTGCAAGCATAAGAATAGTACCTGAAACGTGATTTTCAAGGTAAATAAGTGCTGCATAAACAAGAATGATTAAGCCATAACAAATGACACTCGTGAAGGATTTATAAATTGTAAATCTTCCGTTTGTAAGCTCCGGTATTCTTCTTATGCCAACCATTTCGCTTGGAATTTTTCCCGTTACACCCTTATAATTCCTTTCAAGCAGAAATGCAAGAATCATAATAAGCGAGATTTTTGCAATTTCCGAAGGCTGGAATGTTGTAAATCCCAAGTTAATCCATCTTTTAAAGCCCGGTTTGTATTCAGGAAGAACCAGAACAAGAAGTAACAATCCTATTGAAATCACAACACCGATAATTGCAGCCAATTTAAAATATTCATATCTTACTCGGGAAATCAAGAACATAAGAGCAATTCCGATTATTGCGAAAATAAGCTGACGCACAAAAATCTGTGAACTGTCGCCACGGTTATAATAGCTATATGTGTAACTGGCGGAAAACAGCATTACAAGACCTATTGTGACAATGGTCATAAGAATAACAAAGAAAGGAATATCCATTGTACCGTTTGAGAACAGAAGATTTGCTACCATACCCTTTTTCTTTGGCTTTTGGTTTGCTTTTGCACGATTTCTGCTATTTGCATTTTTTCTTCTACCCATTTCAGGATTAGGATTTCTGTTAATATTTGCATCTGTTGCCATTTTCTCACCGCCTTTTTAAATTTATTTTTTAATTATTTAATTGTGCCGTAGTAATAAAGTGCAAGACCAACCGCACAACCAATCATATTTACAAGAGAGAATATTGTAACGATTTTGCGTTCCTTCCATCCGCACATTTCAAAATGATGATGAATAGGAGCCATTTTAAAGATTCTTTTTCCGTGTGTAATTTTGAAGTAACCAATCTGGATAACGTCTGAAAGCGCCTCGATAACATAGATAATACCGAAGAAAAGAAGGATAATCGGACAGTCAATTGCATAAGCCAATGCTACAACCATACCGCCAAGGAACATTGAGCCTGTGTCACCCATCATAACTTTTGACGGATAGTAGTTCCAGATGAGGTATCCCAAGCAACCGCCGAAAAGCGCCGCTGCAAGAATACTGATTCCGAAGAATTTTGTCATAAGGGCAGCTATGCAGAAAGCAATTGCCGCAACTGATGTAACACTTGCACAAAGTCCGTCAACACCGTCAGTAAAGTTAACTGCGTTAACTGCACCGTAAATTACGCATATGCCAAAAATCCAGAAGAACCATTTAAGGTCAACAACACCTACGAAAGGTATTTTCATAAACGTGAGTCCGTTGAGATAAAGAGTTACAAGATATGCAACAATCAAAACTACCTGTGGAATAGTTTTCTGAATTTCTGTAAGACCAAGATTTCTCTTTTTCACAACCTTAATATAGTCATCAGCAAAGCCCACAAGACCAAGTCCCAAGGCAAGAACAATACCTGCAACCAACTTAACCTTTAAGCTATCAGGCACAATGTGTTCACTTGCAAAAAGGTTACCACCCATAAAGTGGTCAATGGCAAGAATACATACTGTTGAAACAATTGTACTGATTATGAACATTATACCGCCCATTATAGGTGTACCCTGCTTTGATTTATGCCATGCAGGACCGATATCAAGAATAGTTTGGCCGAATTTTAATCTTCTGAGCCAAGGAATAAGTACAAATCCTAACAAAAATGCAATCAGAAAGCTTAAAATTGCCGTTGCACCTAATGCTACATAAATATTCATATAAACAACTCCTTATTTAACATCCCATTTTTCATAAACCTTTTCGATGATTTCTTCAAGTTTCATTCCACGACTTGCCTTAAAAAGAAGTGTATCCCCTGTTTTGATTTCATCTAAAAGAGATTTTACAAGCTCTGTTTTATCAGTAAATGCAAACACGGACTCAAGTCCTGACCTCTTTGCACTATCTGCCATAAATCTTGATTGTTCGCCATAAGTAAAAAGCATATCCGCTTTACATTCTGCAACATATTCGCCAACATTACGATGTGCTGTTTCGCTGTAATCTCCCAACTCCAGCATATCGCCTAAAACTGCAATTTTTCTGCCCTTTGCGATTTTGCAAAGTGAATTAAGACCTGCTTTCTGTGAATCGGGACTTGCATTGTAGCAATCCTCAATAACGGTAATTCCGCCTGTTTCTTTAATTCTCTGTCGCATACCGGATGGAGTATAGCCTAAAAGACCCTCTGCAATTTTTTCAGGTGAAATTCCATATTCCATTCCTACTGCAAAAGCAGTCAGGGCATCATAAACATTATGAATACCAACTGTCGGAATTGTAATTTTCTGCCTTACGTCACCTTTAACGGCAACAAATTCAGTTGCAAGACCAACCTCGTTGATATTCTCTGCCAAAACATCGCAGTTCTTATTATATATACCGAAAGTAATAATCTTGTAATCATCATTTTTCACGGTTACAAGCATATCGTTGTCACCATTAAGAAAAAGCGGTGCATTTTTCTCAAGCCCTTCAAGAATTTCGAGCTTTGCCTTTAAAATACCTTCTCTTGAGCCTAAATTTTCAATATGAGAAACACCGACATTGGTAATAATTGCACAATCAGGCTTTGCACATCTTGTCAGCACGGAAATCTGTCCTGCACCGTCCATACCCATTTCAATTACAGCATTTTTAGTGCTTTTTTCAAGTCTGAAAAGTGTTTTCGGAACACCGATTTCATTGTTCAGATTGCCTTCTGTTTTAAGAGTTTCTCCGCTTTGTGCAAGCACACAGGCGGTCATTTCTTTTGTTGTTGTTTTACCGACACTACCCGTAAGACCTACTACCAACAAATCCTTTATTGAACATCTGTAGTATGTTGCAAACTGAAGAAGTGCCTTTTTTGTATCTTCAACATAGATTACGGGTGCTGAACACTCAACCTCTTTGTGGCAGACAACTGCACCTACGCCCTTTTCAGCAACATCCTTTACAAAATCATGTCCGTCAAATCTATCACCTTTTATGGCAAAGAACAAGGTGTTTTCGTCCACATCACGACTGTCAATGGACACTCTTGTTATGATGTTTTGAGAATTCAATTCCATTCCCAGAGCCTTTGCAATTTCCGTAACCTTCAAATTCATTTTCTGTTCACCTGATTATTCAAAAAAACTTTTTATTATATCTCTTTCGTCAAATGAGTGCTTTTCATTACCAATAATTTGATATGTTTCGTGACCTTTTCCTGCAAGAAGCACTAAATCATTCTTTTTTGCCTTTTTCAAAGCAAACTCTATTGCCTGACGGCGATTTTCTATAATGGCAAGACGTGCCTTTGTCTTCTCCATTCCATGAAGAATGTCGTTTATTATAAGTAATGGGTTTTCCTTTCGGGGATTATCACTTGTCACAATTGCATAGTCAGCAAATTCCCCTGCAATTCTGCCCATTTCGGCACGCTTTGACTTATCTCTGTCGCCACCGCAACCAAAAACCAAAATTATTCTGCCACTTGTGATTTCCCTTGCACATTCAAGAATGCTTTGCAGTCCGTCAGGAGTATGTGCATAGTCTATCATAACCGTAAAATTTCTTGGCACTGGGACTATTTCTCCACGTCCCGGAACAGGCTTAAGTTCTGCTATTGCTTTTGAAATTTTGTCTATGTCAAAGCCTAAATTCACAAGAGTTGATACTGCGAACAGTGTATTGTAAACCGTAAATTTTCCGCATAGTGACGTTTGAATTCTGCCTATGCAATCCATTCCTACAAATTCGTATCGTATTCCATTTGCATTGCAGACAATATTTTTTGCGGTGTAATCCGCTCTGTCCGTCAAAGCGGATACTGTTATCTTTTTACATTTAATGCTTTCAGATGATGCAGAAATTCTTTCATCATCAATATTTATACAGGCAAAATCAGATTGATTAAACAATTCAAGCTTCGCTTTTGTATATTCCTCCATATTACCGTGATAATCAAGGTGGTCAGGAGTAATGTTTGTGAGAACTGATGCGTAAAACCGAAGTCCGTACACCCTTTTCTGGGCAAGCGCCTGTGAAGAAACCTCCATCACGCAATATTCACAACCGGATTTCACCATTTCCGCAAACATTCTGTGCAAATCCATAGGTTCGGGAGTTGTCAGTACAGGCTCTTCATATTTATCACCCGTATCATTCTTTACCGTACCGAGTATTCCGCATTTTATATTAAGAAAATTAAGAATTTCCCTTATGTAATGGCACGTGGAGGTTTTTCCGTTTGTACCTGTTACACCAATTAGTTTTAGTTTTTCTGAAGGATTACCGTAAAAATTGGATGCAATCTGAGATAAAGCACATCTTGTATCTTCAACGACAATCTGTTCTTTTATCCCTAAATCCCTGCTTGTGACAACTGCAACTGCACCCTTTTCGATGACTCTTTGTGCCAAAGAATGACCGTCACAACGACTGCCGTCAATACACACAAACAACGCATTCTTTAAATCTTCATTATCCTTATCCGTTACTCTTTCAACGTCCCTTTCCTCATACACATCCTGTGTTTTCACACCCTTAAGAAGTGAAGAAAGTTTCATTGTTTTACCTCATATTTAATTGTATTTTTTAGTCCACCACATTTTCGCTGGAACGGAAGTAGACCGTTATTACCGTTCCCATAGGCGCAGACGTGTCAGGTGCAATACTTTGCTTGTATGAAAGCACCTGTCCCGAGCCTTGGGTTGTACCTGCGACCTTTATATTAAATCCTGCATTGATTGCAGTTTTATTTGCTTCTGTAATAGAAAGTCCCGTAAGGTTTGGCACTGTTGCTGTCTGCTTTTCTGTTGTTCCGTCTGTGTAAACAACAATTATACCACCCTTTGGCATTGGCTGATTTGCAGCAGGCATCTGTGAAACAATCTCACTGCCACCGCCGACAATTTTAACTGTAAAGCCTGAAGCCTTGGACTTGACTTTATCCACACCTTCACCAACAAGGTTTGGTGCTGTTACGGTTGCCTTTGCAAGCTCCTCGTCAGTATACTGCGGGTCAATATTAAGATAAGCAAGAACATTTTCAAAAATTCGTCCTGCTACAGGGGCTGCACCTGCACCACCTGTTCTGTAAATCTGCGGTTCATCAATGGCGATAAGAACTGCAATCTGAGGGTCATTGGCAGGAGCAAATCCCGCGAAGGAAGCAATAACCTGATTATCTGTGTTAAGCTTTTCACTTGTACCTGTTTTACCTGCAATATGATAACCTGCAACATAGGCATTCTTTGCAGTACCCCAAATAACAACTTCTTCCATAAGCTGTGTCATATCATTGGCAGTTTTTTCGGAAATAACCTGTCTTTTAACTGTCGGTTGTGTTTCGGATATAATATTTCCGTTTCCGTCAAGAACCTTATCCACAACATAAGGTGTCATCAGTTTTCCGCCGTTACCCAGTGCTGCAACCGCGTTAATCATCTGAATCGGACTTACCTGGAAGGTTTGGCCGAAGGATGCTGAAGAAAGTTCAGCAATACCCATTTTTTCTACCGGATAATAAGTTTTACCTGCAACAGGTACTGCTTCCGAAGGGAGGTCTATTCCTGTTGTTTCTGTAAATCCGAAAGCTTCAAAATACTTGCTGAAGGTTTCCTTACCCATTCTCTGTCCCATTGTGATGAAGAATGTGTTACAGGAGTTTGGCAAAGCCTGTGCCACAGTCTGTGTTCCGTGAACATTGTGGTTAAAGCAGTGCTGATAGTAGTTTGCAACCTTAATTGAGCTTGTGCAATCATAGGTTGTATCCGTTGTCATTACACCCTCCTCAAGTGCCGCTGCGGCAACAAAAAGCTTGAAAACCGAACCCGGCTCATAAGAGTCAGAAATCGTTCTGTTTCTCCATTGTGAATAGAGTGCATTCGTTTCTGCCTGTGCCTTTTGTGTAGCATCCTCCATAGCTGCAATTGACTCTGCAATTTTTGGAGAATAAATTTTATAAGGATTATTCAAATCATAGTCAGGCATTGTTGACATACCGAGAATTGCGCCTGTTTTTACGTCCATTACAATACCGTAAGCATTTTTTGCCTGAGTTTCTTCAACAGCCTGTGCCAACTGTTGTTCAAGATAATACTGAATTACCTCGTCAATGGTAAGAACAAGGCTATGTCCCTGCTCCGGCTCATAAGAGGTTTCATAATCATTGGGCAAATCGTCTGCAAGAGCATTCTGTGCGGTAATAATTCGTCCCGGTGAACCTGTAAGCTCAGAATTGTATTTAAGTTCAAGACCCGCACGACCCGTGTCCTCCGAGCCTGTAAAGCCAATAACCGTTGATGCAAATGTGCCGAGTGGATAATATCGCTTTGTATCAGGGTCAATACCTATAATCGTGCCGATTTTCTTGTCCTTGTGCTGTTCGATATATGACTGTAAAGCAGCCTTCTGGTCATTGTCAATCTGACCGATTATCTTCTCATATCCGCTTCCTTGACGGTCAAGTTTTTTACGCACGCTTTCCTCTTCAAGCCCAAAAATGGAAACAAAACCATCAACGAGCAAGTCCTTTTGCTCATTGGTGGTTATTTTTGAAGGATTAACATATACAAGCCAGGCTGAGGCACTCTGTGCCAAAACCTTCATATTTGAATCATAAATAGTTCCGCGGTTAGCAGCTACAATTGTGTCACTTAATTGATTTCTTTCTGCCTTAAGGCGATATTCCTCGCCCTTTACAATCTGAATCCAAAAAAGGTTTCCTATAAGCACAAGCAATGCCAGACAAAAAATAAGAAAAGCCTTCATAGAACGATTTTCCATTTTTTTAGACGGTTTTTTATTCATTTTTTGCCACTTCCTTTGATGGATTTTTTTGCTTTTTAATAAAACAACGAGAGTTAACGACAAAAGTCCCAACTCTCCACTGCTTCTATATTAAATATATTAGTAAGGATTAAGATTTATACTTATTCAGCTCTAACATCTTCACCGTTTGCCACCTCAACACGGTCGCTTGAAGACATATCAATATATTCAACCTGATAATCCTGAACTTTTTCCATTCCCAATTCATTAACCGCATATTCTTCAACATTGTCAATGGAAACAACTGCATTGAGTTCGTTATTAAGTTTTACTGCATCACTCTTTGCCAATTCAATCTGATTTTCAACCGCACTGATTTCGCGGTTGATTTCGTCAAGCTGAATACGGCTGTAAATAGAAACTGCCATAAACATCATAATTGAAACAGCAATTGCCATTACTTTAATTGTTCTTTTTGCTTCAAGTGCAGACTGATATCGCATCTGCTGAGCAGTTAATTTCTTTTTCTGAACAAGTTCAAGTTGTGGCTTTTTCTGAGGCTCGGGCTTTACCTTAGGCGCAGCTGAACTATTATATGAAACAACTTTTTCATTTCTATCGTAATTGTAATTATAAGCATAAGCATTTCTGTTTTGTTGCGCCATTTTTTCTCTTCCTTTACCTTAATTCTATCTCAATCTTTCGATTGTACGAAGTCTTGCACTTCGGCTTCTGTTATTGGCATCCAATTCGGACTGCTTTGCAGATAAGCCCTTATTCACAAGTCTTCCTTCGGGAGTATTTCCACATACACAAACCGGAAATTCTTTAGGACAAGTACATCCTACTGTAAATTCACGGAATTTCTCTTTAATCGTTCTGTCTTCAAGGGAGTGGAAGGTGATAATTGAAAGTCTTCCGCCAACCTTAAGACTATGAAACATATCATCAACCGCACGACTCAAGGTTGAGAGTTCGTCATTAACCTCAATTCTTATTGCCTGAAAGGTTTTTCTTGCAGGATGACCATCGCGACGATACTTTGCAGGAACTGAATCTTTTATGAGTTCTGCAAGCTGTATTGTTGTTTCAATAGGCTTAATCTCTCTTGCCTTTACAATGTTTCTTGCAATATTACGAGCAAATTTTTCCTCACCATATCGGGTGATTATGTTACAGAGTTCATGCTCCGAATAAGTATTCACCACATCATAAGCACTTTTTCCGGTTTTGCTCATTCGCATATCAAGTGGCGCTTCGTGGTGGAATGAAAACCCTCTTTCGGGAGTATCAAGTTGGAACGAACTGACACCCAAATCGGCAAGGATTCCGTCCGCCTGTCTGCCATTTAAAATTTCTTTTATATTATTAAAGTTATTATTGACTATCTCTACCCTTGAATCGTTGCCAATTCGTTCGGTAATAACCTGAATGGCGTCGGGGTCACGGTCAATTGCAACAAGAACACCGTCCGGGATGCGTTCAAGGATTGCTTTTGAATGCCCCGCTCCGCCACAGGTACAGTCAACATACAAGCCATCTGATTTAATACAAAGTGAGTCAATGGTTTCTTCAAAAAGAACTGAAATATGTGAAAACTCCATTTTACTCACCTTTTAGAATGTGAAATCATCAAAATTGATAAGCTCACTCAACGGTTTTACATCTACCTTATAATTCTCTGTTGCCCAGATTTCAATTCTTGAACCTGCGCCGATAATTGCAACATCTTTTGAAATTGCAGCATGTTCAAGCAAGTCGTTGGAAAGAGTAATTCTTCCCTGTTTATCGGCAGTCATATCAACTACCTGACTGAAGAATGCTCTCTGAATTTCACGATTATTAGTATTCATAAATTGGCGACTTACTTTTTCAAAGCCCTCTTTTGTGTAAACATAGAGGCATTTTTCACTACCCTTGAAGATTACAAATTCGTCACCAAGAGCATCACGGAACTTTGCAGGAATGAAAACACGGTTTTTCACATCAAGACTATGGTAATATGCACTTTTAAACAACATGTTTTTCACTCCTTTTTAGATATTTTTTAAGTAATTCACCATTTCAGTGGAATTTTAGTGGAAATTCACTCCACTTTGAAATTATTATACAATAAAAAATATGGGATTGCAATATTTTTTTAAAATCTTTTAACAAAATTTTTCTCCAAATTTTGGCAGTATTGTACAAAGGCAAAAACTGACAAAAAAACACCCCGTTCCTGATAGAACGAGGTATTTTAGTGATTTTATTTCTTATTTTACAAAGAGTTTTTTATAATTTTCGATGGCATCTTCTATAATTTCCACTGCTGCAAGAACACCCTGTGCTTCGTTAATTGCGGTATCCTTATTCTCAAGCATTTTGTACACCTTGAAGAAGTGTGTCATCTCGTCAAAAATGTGTTTTGGAAGCTGACTGATATCCTTATATTCATTATAAGTAGGGTCGCCAAACGGAATTGCAATAATCTTATCGTCAGCGTGTCCACCATCCATCATAGAGATAACGCCAATCGGGTAGCAACGTACAAGTGCCATCGGTTCAATCTTTTCCGAACAGAGAACAAGCACATCCAAAGGGTCGTTGTCGTCCGCATAGGTCCTCGGAATAAATCCGTAGTTTGCAGGATAGTGAGTTGATGTATGAAGCACACGGTCAAGCTTTAAAAGGCCTGTTTCCTTATCAAGCTCATATTTCATTTTGCTACCTTTTGAAATCTCGATTACGGCTTCAAAATCTTTTCGAGTAATTCTATCGGCAGAAATATCGTGCCATATATTAGTCATTATTTTTTCGCTCCTTTATATTCTTCGATAAGTTCTTTTCGTACTCTCCAAAGCTTTTCGGACAAATCCACATAATAGGTATGAGGATTTTCAAATCGTTTAACCTCTTCCCAAAGGTTATCTATCTGTTCAGAACAATATTCCCTGATTTCGTCAACAGACGGTTCATCATAAACACATTCGCCGTTTACAAAAACCGGAACAAGCATTTTTCTTGCAACAAAATTCTCAACCTCTTTACGCTTCCAGGTAAAGTCAGGGTCGAAAAGAGTGTATGGCTTACTGTCATCAATTTCCTCATTATGGAGAGTCAGCACATCTGCAATCGCCTTACCTGTTTCACAATCGAAAAGACGATAAAGCATTTTTGAATGTGGTGTGGTGATTTTACTTACATTTTCAGAAAGGTTGATTTTCGGAACAAGTCCTTCATCAGTTTCCACCGCACAAAGCTTATAAACACCGCTGAAAAGCGGAGATGATGCAGCGTTAATAAGTCTTTCACCAACAACAAAGCAGTCCACCTTTGCACCCTGTGAAATCATATCATTAATAATGTATTCATCAAGGGAATTTGATGCGGTAATATTACAGTCAGGATAACCTGCTTCATCAAGCATCTTTCGTACTTTTTTTGAAAGATAGGTAATGTCCCCTGAGTCAATACGAACACTTACGGGACGTTTGCCCATGGGTTTTAAAACCGTATCAAAAGCCTTAATGGCATTCGGTACGCCTGAACGGATTGTATCGTAAGTATCAATAACAAGGGAACAATCATTAGGATATTGTCTTGCATACTCACAAAAAGCCTCGTACTCGGACTCAAACATCTGTACCCAGCTATGAATCATAGCATTCATTGTAGGGATTCCGAATTTTTTACCCTGAACAACACCTGATGTACCAACGCAACCGCCGATATAGGCAGCACGTGAACCATAAAAAGCCATATCAAAGCCATTTGAACGACGAGTACCGAACTCGGCAACCTCAATTCCCTTTGCAGCACGAACAAGACGATTTGCTTTTGTTGCAACAAGGCTTTGGTGATTCATACAAACAAGCAAAAGTGTTTCAATAAGCTGTGCCTGAACAATAGGTCCGCGAACCTTGATAACAGGTTCATTGGGGAAAATAGGCGTACCCTCGGGAACTGACCAGATATCGCACTCGAATTTAAAATCACGGAGATAATCGATAAATTCGTCACAAATTCCCAAGGTCTTTAAATATTCCAAATCCTCATCCTTGAAGGAGATATTCTTAATAAGCTCAATCATTCGTGAAAGTCCTGCAAAGATAGCAAATCCACCCTTGTCGGGAACTTTTCTGAAATACAAATCAAAATGAGCAATTTCGCTTGCTTTTCCACTCATAAAAAAGCCATTAGCCATTGTAAGCTCATATAATTCTGTCATTAAAAAACGATTGTTAATCATCCTAATCACTCCTGACAATATTTTATCAAACTATTTACTAAAAGTCCATAACAAATTATTGAACATAGCGAAAATTTGATATATAATTAAAGCAGAATAAAATTAAGGAGTCAGACTTATGAATTTTAATGAACTGATTTTAAAAAGAGAAAGCTGCAGAAATTATAACGGTGAGCCTGTCAACACAGATTTACTCTTAAAATGTGTTGATGCTGCAAGACTTTCACCCTCTGCCTGTAATTCACAACCATGGAAATATTATATCATCAACGGTGGAGAAAATGCAGAGAAAATAAGAAGCTGTATTCAGCCAAACGGTGCTAATAAATTTGTACAGAATTGTCCTGCCTTTGCAGTAGTTACGGAAAGACCTGCAACACTTAAAACTTTTGTACAAGAGAAAGTAAAAAACAGCCAGAAATGGGCTGAAAACGACATTGGTCTTTCAGTTGCTCATTACTGCTTGCAGGCTGCGGACTTGGGACTCGGCACTTGCATTATCGGTATGGTTGAGGAAGACAAAGTCCGTGAATATTTTGGAATTGAGGATAAAATAAGGCTTGTTATCGCAACAGGATATTCAGCAGATGAAAACCCAAGAAATAAAGTTAGAAAAGCACTTGAAGATGTTTGCACAGTTATTGAATAAATGCAAAATGCAAAACGCAAAGCGCAAAATTAACGGCGAGGTTACCCTCGCCGTTTTTGTTATCTACTTGATTTAAACTCATATTCCAACTTACTATCTGTAAAAGATTCAAAGATACTGCAAAAGCATTCATCAAGGCTTTCCCAACAATCTATAATCTCTTTTTCATTCTTGATACAAGCATATATCTTATTAGTTTCAGTATCGATAAATATATCATTTTGAACATTAAAGTTATAATTGCGTGTATATGTACCACATTTCAACCAAGTGTTCGGAATATCTTTATGTCTGCCTAAATCTTCAATTCTAACATCAAAAGGTTCTTCTTCATCCTTAGGTCTGCTAAAAGGTGGTGTCAACGGTAAACCAAAAATAACAAACAAATTAGCGGCAAATTCAAACCTATCCGTTTTTAATTTTACAGTATGAAGATTTGCACCATTAGAATACTTTAAAAACTCTATATATTCTTCAGGAAAATTATTTTTATATTGTTCTATCAAGTATTCCTGTATATATTCATCACAAAGAGGTTTAAACAACATATGACGACTTCTGGGAATTTTACCCGGGCATAATAATATTGTTCCATTATTTCTAATAGAACAATTATTCTTATACTCATTTTTCAAATCATCTAATATATCAAAAAATCGCATAAGCTACTCCTTTTTTACGAGGCAACGTGGGTATTAGCCTCTACGTTTTTGCAATTGAGTCGCAGACCCGACGTTTTGCGTTTTGCACTTTGCATTTTGCACTTTACAGTCTTACTGATATTCCATTGTCTTTGAGATAGTGTTTTAGGTCCATAATGGGAATTTCGTTGAAGTGGAAAAGGGATGCGGCTAAAACTGCATCTGCTTTACCTTCGTTAAAAGCATCAAGGAAATGGGATTTTGCACCTGCTCCGCCCGATGCGATTACGGGTACGCCAACGCATTCTGAAACTGCACGGTTAAGGTCATTATCATAGCCTTGCTTTTGTCCGTCGCAGTCCATACTTGTAAGGAGAATTTCTCCTGCACCTCTTTTTACTGCTTCTTCTGCCCATTTAACAGCATCAATACCTGTGGGAATTCGTCCGCCGTTGAGATAAACCTCCCAACCCTTATCGTTTCGTTTGGCATCAATGGCACATACTACACATTGACTGCCGAATTTATATGCAGCCTCGTTAATAAGGTTTGGATTTCTTACAGCGGCAGAGTTTACTGAAATTTTATCAGCACCTGCACGAAGTAACTCCTTAAAATCTTCAACTGTTCTAATTCCCCCACCAACTGTGAATGGAATAAATATATTATCGGCAACCTGACGAACAATTTCAAGCATTGTTCCCCTGCCCTCGTGAGTGGCAGTAATATCGAGAAGCACCAACTCGTCAGCACCCTTTTTATTGTACTCAATAGCACATTCCACAGGGTCACCTGCATCACGGATATTGACAAAACTGACGCCCTTTACAACTCGTCCGTTTTTCACATCAAGGCATGGTATAATTCTTTTAGCGTACATTATTCTACCTCCATTGATGCGAAATTTCTTAAAATCTGCAAGCCCACATCACCTGATTTTTCAGGGTGGAACTGAGTTGCAAAAACCTTGTTTTTACCCACAGCAGAATGAAAATCAATTCCGTAATTTGTTATGGTTGCGATGTCTTCTTTGTCTTCTGCATGGAGATAATAGGAATGAACAAAATAAACATAGGAATTTTCGGGAATACCTTTAAAGAGAGTATCGTTCTGTTTGATACTCAATGAATTCCAACCAATGTGAGGAATTTTAAGTCCCATATCGGGTGAGAATTTTTTAATCTTGCCCTTGAAAATGCCAAGTCCCTTTACTCCCGGAGATTCTTCGGACTCCTCAAATAAAAGCTGAAGTCCCAAGCAAATTCCCAAAAAAGGTTTACCACTCAACGCACATTCTTTTACAGTTTCCACAAGTCCGCTTTTAGCCATTGAGTCCATAGCGTCCCCAAATGAGCCGACACCCGGCAAAAGGACTTTGTCGGCAGACTTAATCTTTTCCGGGTCATCCGTTATTATGTTTTCAGCGCCGATGAAATCAAGTGCTTTTTTAACACTCTGAAGATTTCCTGCACCGTAGTCAATAATTGCTATCATTTTTGTCATTCCTTAAAGATAATAATTTATTTTAGCACAGTAAAGTGATATAATCAATATGTAAAGTTAGATAAAAAACTAAACTTTGCACGCAATTATTTGTAATAGTTAAAAGTTGACTTTTACATAAATTTCCTTTAAAATTAAGGCTGACGGAGGTGTCACCTATGAACAATATTTTAAACAAAAAAGGTTTTATCAGCGATATGGACGGTGTTATCTACCACGGTAACAAAATTCTTCCCGGTGTTGCTGAATTTGTAAACTGGATGATAGACAATGATAAAAAATTCGTATTTTTAACTAACAGTCCTGAAAAAACTCCCCACGAGTTAAGTATGAAGCTCGAACGTATGGGACTTAAGGTTTCCGCTGACCATTTCTACACAAGTGCCATGGCTACTGCGGCATTTTTGAGCAGTCAGAAACCCGGCTGTACTGCCTATGTTATTGGTGAAGGTGCTCTTTCAAAGGCACTTTACGACCAAGGAATTTATATGAATGACGTTAACCCTGACTACGTTGTTGTTGGCGAAACAAGAACATACAGTTTTGAAAAAATTGAAAAGGCTATCGAATTAGTCCTCAAGGGAGCAAAGCTTATCGGCACAAACCCTGACATCACAGGTCCTACTGAAAGAGGTCTTATGCCTGCAACAGGTTCACTTATTGCCCCTATTGAAATTGCGACAGGCAAAAAAGCATATTTTGTCGGCAAGCCTAACCCATTGATGCTTCGTCACGGACTTCGTAAGCTCGGTTGCCACAGTGAGGAAATCGCATTCATTGGTGACAGAATGGACACGGACATTATCGCAGGTATCGAATCAAACGTTGATACAGTTCTTGTTCTTTCAGGTGTTACATCAATGGAAACAATTGATATGTTCCCATACAGACCAAAATATATTTTTGAAAACGTTGGGGAAATTCTTACAAAAAAATAAGATAAAGTATTAATAAGGCATTAATAAAAGGTGGAGTTTTGCTCCACCTTTTGCTATGTTATTTACTTGCTTCCTTTAACAGTTTTAAAATTTTCTCTCTTGGGAAAATGTATTTTTTATTACAGAAATGACAACAAACCTCTGTCTGCTCATCCTCCGCCATTTCCTGCAGTCCTTCTGCACCTGCACTAATTAAAGCTCTTGTTACTCTTTCGGTACTGCAGTCGCATCTGTACTCAACCTCTTGTGTGTCAAGCAACTGCATAGAAAACTCTGAAAGCACAGCCTGACAGATTTCTTCAGGGGTAAGTCCTTCGGCCAGCATTGTTGTTACCGGCTTGATTCCCTCAAGACTCTTTTCAACAAGAGAAATTGTGTCCTCACCTGCAGTAGGAAGTAACTGAATTAAAAATCCACCTGCTAAAAGCACTTCCTCACTCTGGGGGTCAACAAGCACACCCAACGCACAAACTGTTGGTGTCTGTTCACTTGTGGCATAGTAAGCAGTAATATCCTCCGCAATTTCGCCTGAAATAATAGGTGTCTGTGCACAGTAAGGCTCTTTTAAGCCAAGGTCCTTAATTACAGTTAAAAATCCATCTTTACCAACTGCACCTGAAACATCAAGCTTACCTTTGCCGTTAAGTGGAAGATTAACTCTTGAGTCACCAATATAGCCCTTCACCTGTCCTTTTGAGTTTGCAACTGCAACAACAGGAGAAGCAGGACCGCCACCACTTATTTTAAGGGTAAGGGTATCCTTATCACCTTTCAGAAGCACACCCATCATAGAAGCACCTGTGATAAGTCTGCCGAGTGCAGCGGAGCAAACCTTACTTGTGTTGTGAATTTTCTGCATTTCCTTAACCATTTGTGTTGAATCAAGTGCAAGACAGTAAAGTGTACCGTCCTCTGAAATCATTCTGACTAATCTGTTCATTTTAATTCATCCTTAAAAATTGTTTCTGTTTTCTTACAAACAAATGTTATTCTTTCGGTTTTATCACCCGGAGATTTATCACCGTAATCGTCATACATTCCAAGCAATGCAAATCCTGTTTTTTCTATAATGTTTATGATTTTTTCAACAGGATATGAGTACTCGCAAAAGCCTTCGCTGTATCTTTCATATCCGTCATCATCTTCGTTTTTTATAAAGAAATCAAGGTCGATATCAGTTGTATTTTCCTCTTCGTTAAAAGAGTTTTGCCACACGCAGTAAACCTCGTCCATATCATATACGAAGGTATTGTTTCCAAGAATCTCCTTGTGCTTATGTGGGGTATTCATATCAAAAATAAAGATTCCGCCCATATTCATAAAAAGTGAAACAAGAGAAACTGCCTTTTCAATCTTTTCAAGACTTTCTATGTGGTTAATGGTGTCAAGGCTGGAAACGGCACAATCAATTGTTCCGTATAAATCAAGCTCCTCACCCTTTTGACAAAGGAACATAGCAGAGGAATTTTCATCATACTTTTTCTCATTTGCCACCATAAGCATATCTTCACTTGCGTCAACACCGATAATGTCGTACCCTTTTTTCTCCAAAAGAAAGGACAGAGTGCCTGTACCGCAACCAAGGTCAAGCAAAAGCCCTCCGTCAACACCGTTTTCGTGTAACAGAGAGCAAATTTTATGGGCAATTCTTTCATATTCTACATTTTCAGTTAGAATGTCATACACTGACGAAAAAATACCGTAGCTCATTTTTCAACTCTTTCAAAAATCTTCTCGTAACCGTCAGCACCATACTGAAGTGAACGGTTAACACGGCTGATAGTAGCAGTTGATGCACCTGTTGCCTTCACAATATCATTGTACACTTTTTTCTCTGAAAGCATTTTGGCAACTACACAACGCTGAGCCATTGAATGAAACTCATTCACCGTACAAAGGTCCTGAAAGAAATCATAACATTCCTGCTCATCCTTTAATTGCAAAATACACTTAACGAGAAATTCCGTGCTTTCATTTTTAAAGTCTATTCCCATTTTTTCTAATCCTCCAAGCGGTTAGTTTTTTACCCTTTAAAATTTTAACACATTAAAACTTGAAAGTAAAGAACAATTTTAAAAAGCAAGATGTAAAATTATTCCCGGCACAACGGAGCAGACATACATAATACCCAAAATTTTCAGATTTTCTTTAAATTTAGATTTATTTCGCAACAGGATGAGCATACCCGCACCGGCATTTGTACAAAGTCCTGCAATTAAAGCTCCAAAGCTTAATGTACCCTCAATGTAAAGCTGTGTCAGAAGGACTGATGAGGCACAATTCGGAATAAACCCTATAATCGCAGAAAGAAACGGCTGGAAAATCGAATCCGAAAGCATAAAATGAGACAGTCTTTGAGTACCGATAAAGCTGACTGCAAATTGAATTAAAACTGTAAATAAAAGCAGAAAACCGAATACCTTTACTGTATGAATAAGCGCAGGACGTAAAACACCACTGTTTTCATCACAGCCACAATGGTCGTGTTCGCATAAATCGTGTGAGTGGTGATGATGCTCTTTGTGGCTTTTCTTTTCGATTAAGTAAATTCCGTATCCAAAAATCAAGGCAATAACAATTTTTGTAATAACCAATTTCAAAATCTCGAATCCACCATTTTCGGCAGTTGCAAGAAGAACTATCGCCTCGTCAGAAGTAGAAAGAAAAACAGCAATAAGTGTACCCAAGGTGATTATTCCGCTGGAGTAAAGATTTGCACACATTACTGAAAAACCGCATTGAGGTACACAGCCTAAAACCGTACCGATAAGTGGACCTGCACCTCCGGCACGGGTAAAAAGATGCTGAATTTTATCTTCCGCTTTATGTTCAAGAAATTCAATGAGCAAAAATGCAACAAATAAAAAAGGAAGAGTCTTGAGCGTATCAAGTAATGCTTCAAGAAGAATGTGGGATAATGCTTCTGCGGAAAAAACCGTTAAATCCGTATGAGTATGTAAAATCGGTGTCATACAGCACTCTCCTTTCTGCAGTCCTTACAGATACCGTAAAGCACGGTTCTTGAACCATCAAGCTTAAACTGGTGGTCGTTAAAAATATGGCTTGATAATTTATCAAGAAAATCACATTCTGTATGGATAAGGGTACCACAGGATGAGCATTTTAAATGATAATGATTATGACAATGTTCGCCTTCAAACTGATAGCAACAGGCATTATTTTCCCCTGAAATGAACTTTCTTGCCTTTTTTTCATCGCAAAGCTTATCCAACTGACGGTAAACAGTTGTCCTGCCAATGTTTTCCCCTTTTGAAACCAAGGCAAAATATACGTCTTCAGCAGAAAAATGCTTATGGGGATTATTCTGTAAAAATTCGTAAACTAATTTACTTTGTTTCGTGTTATAACTCATTTTGTCCTCACTATAAACTGAATTTGAAATTCAGTTTCAAATTATATATAAAATACAAGAAAAAGTCAATGGTGCAAAAGGGATTTTTATTGACTATAAGACAGTTTTACTATATAATTTTACTAATTAAATATAAGGAGAAATATTATGAAAAGTATTATTTCAACTCTTCTTGCTTTTGTAATGGCAGTTCTGAGCATTTTCCCGTGCTTTAAAAAGGACGAGCCACAAGGAGAAATAGTAGTAAACAATACAGGTGCCAATGAGGTTGGTGCTTATAACGTGGATAATGCAAAATATTCATTGAATATTGATGCAGATGATGAAATTCACGACATCAGCGACTTGCTTTTTGGCGCATTCTTTGAGGATATCAACTTTGCAGCAGACGGTGGTTTGTATGCAGAAATGGTTGTAAACCGTTCCTTTGAGTATCTGGAATATGCCGAAAACGATAATCTCTATCGTTGGGATACCGTAAACGGTGCAATCGTTTCCGTAGAAGATGACGGTGCACATTCACTTAATGAAAATAATCCTCACTACCTTGTGTTAGAGGGTAATGCACTTGAAAAATCAGGTGTTGAAAATCGCGGTTTCCTTGACGGAATGAGCATTGTGGCAGGGAAAAACTATAATTTATCATTCTATGCCAAGGGCGAATACAGCGGTAAGATTTACGTAAATCTTGCAGTTAACGGTACAGTTGTAGGCACAACCTGTGTTGAGAATATTACTGACGAGTGGACTAAATACTCTGCAGTTATTACACCTGACACAACAGCACACGAGGGTGTAACTCTTCAGGTGCTTTTGGATGACGGAACAGTATATTTTGATATGATTTCCCTCTTCCCTGAGGATACATACAAAAACCGTGAAAACGGTTTAAGAGAGGATATGTGCATTCTTCTTGAAGAAATGCAACCGAAATTCCTTCGTTTCCCCGGTGGTTGTATAACAGAAGGTTATGACGAGAACAGTGCATATAGCTGGAAGGACTCTGTCGGCACAGGAAGTAACGGTTTACCGCTTGAGTTTAACGGTAAATACGGTGATGTAGCAGCAAGAAAACAAGGAGTAAATCTTTGGACAAATATTGATATGACAGAAGACCCGTTACCTTGCTTTATGACTTACGGATTAGGCTTCTTTGAATATTTCCAACTTGCTGAGGACATAGGTGCTGTTGGTGTTCCTGTTCTTAACTGCGGACTTTTCTGTCAGGCAAGAGGCAGAGGTCCTGTTGCTCTCGATAGTGATGAGTTTAAACAGTATGTTCAGGATATGCACGACCTTGTTGAATTCTGTCGTGGTGATGAAACTACAACATGGGGTAAGGTTCGTATTGATTTAGGTCATAAGGAACCCTTTGAGCTTAAGTATATCTGTATCGGTAATGAAAACTGGGGACAGGATTACTATGAACGCTACTCCTTGTTCCTTGAGTCATTTAACGAGGCAAAAGAGAAAAATCCTGAGCTTTATGCCGGACTTGAGCTTATTTACTCATCAGGTGTTGATGACGGTACAAGCGGTGCAGACTACCTCCCCTCTTACGAATATGCAAAGAATGAGCTTGATGCTATGGGCTCATCAAATGCCTTGGATTTTGCAGGAGCAACTGACCACCACTACTACAATGACCCTGAATGGTTCTACAAAAACGCAGATTACTATGACGAGGAAAATTACAAGAGAAGTGTTGAGAATATGACCGATACAATTTACGGTGGCGGACTCAATGTTTTCGTTGGTGAATATGCTTCATGGAGCAACACTCTTAACTCGGCACTTTCAGAGGCTGCATATATGACAGGACTTGAAAGAAACGGTGATATTGTTGTAATGGCGGCTTATGCGCCATTGTTCGGAAATCTTACGGCAACTCACTGGGCACCTGACCTTATCTGGTTTAATAATCATCAGGTAACTCCATCCATAAACTACCACGTTCAAAAACTTTTCTCCGTAAATCAGGGTACAGCAGTGCTTAATCACACATTGAGCGGTGCAAAGGTGCCTGAGGTTAATCTTACGGGTATGGTTGGTGTAGGTACCTGGTACACATCCGCTAAATTTGACAATGTAAAAATCACAAGTCTTGATACGGGAAAAACCTTGGGCAGTACAAGATTTACAACATTCCTTGCAAAATCAAGATGGGATTTCCCAACGGACGGTGACTGGAAAATCAGGGGTGGAGCCCTTGTAAATACTACAACCAATATGGCTTACAGCAACAACGGCAGTGTGGCATATTTTGGTGACAAGGATTGGTCAAATTATTGCTACACAGTTGAAGCAACAAAACTTGAAGGTGGCGAAGGCTTCCTCATTCCATTCGCAGTTCAGGACAAGGACAACTGCTATTTCTGGAATATCGGCGGTTGGGGAAATACAACCTCTGCACTTCAACAAATTAAAAACGGTGTAAAAACTGATAAGATTTTAGGCACGGTCAAGCCATTCACGATTGAAGAAGGCAGAACCTACGAAATCAAGCTTGAGGTTTCCGGCTCAAGTGTAAAAGGATATATCGACGGTGAGCTTTATATTGACTATACTTTTACAAACGGTGCAGAAGCAACTGCATATACTGTTGTTAGTACGGACGAAAATGGCGACGTTATTATCAAGCTTGTAAATGTTACTGAAAATGCAGAAACTGTTGCAATTAACATTGATAATGCTAATATTCAAGGTACAGCAATTGTCAATCAGGTTGCAGGGGACTCCCTGAAAAACGACAATATTTTAGGACAGGAACAAGACTGCACGATGAAAGAATTTACTCTTGAAGGAGTTTCAAATCAGTTCAATTACACAATGCCGGCATATTCGGTAACAAGCATAAGACTTAAAACAACAGGATAAATTCTATTGTAGTATTCTATAATCACACTATGTACGTGGAAGAGTTTTCTTTGATAAGAAGACTCTTCCTTTTTTATTTACAGTAAAATTCAAGCCTATTTCAGAAAAAAATACCGCGAGCCGATAGACACGCGGTATTGCGGAAAAAGAATCCTTTTAAAAACTAAATTGAATTATTTTTTTGTTTTGACAATCTTGCCAAGACGAAGTCGTATATAGATACTACGAGTCGAAGGCAAGGCAGTCAAACGGAAAAATAATCAATTTAGAATGTGAGTTGTTCGCCTTGGTCATCTACACTAAGTATTGCACCTGCTGACGGAAGAGTTTTTGTTCTGTATCTGCCCGGTTTCACAAACTGACCTTCTTTAACATCAGCAACAGACTCTACTCTGTGACCCTTTTTAAGGCTCATTACGGCTACACCCTGACTATCCTTTGTAGTCTTTGCAGAAATTGCACCTGAATTAAAGAGCAAATATCTTCCTGCAGTTGATTTCATTACAAGTTCCTTGTCTTCAGGAACATAAACTGCGTTTACAATAGGACTCTTATCAGAATAAGCCTTAATAAGTTTTTTACGATTCTGTTTTGTTTCATAAGCAGAAATATCCACCTTTGCAACCTTACCGTTCTGGAAGAAGAAGAGCATATATCCCTTATATTCCTTGACAACAGCCATAAATAATGCTGTTTCGTCAGGCTCCATCTGGAGTTTTGTTGCTACATAGTCACCAAGTACACTTGCCTTTGTATCGTCAAATTCACAAGCACGGGATTTATAAACCTGACATTTATTTGTAAAGAAAAGGAGTTCAACACTATTTGTTGTTTCCACGCTCATTATAATTTCGTCATTTTCTTTAAGTTTATGTTCACCACTCATACGAAGTGACAATGGAGTAATCTTTTTGAAATAACCCTCTTTTGTAAAGAAAACAGTAACAGGATAATCCGGCACTGCCTCGATTTCCTCCTCGTTTTCTTCAATTTCCTGAGCATAGACAATTTCTGTGCGTCTGTCCTTGCCGTATTTATCAACAACCTGATTGAGTTCATTAACGATAATTTTCTTAACTCTCGCCTTGCTTGAAAGGATATCCTCCATATCCTCAATCTGCTTTTTAAGGTCCTCAACATCGTTAAGACGTTTAAGAATATACTCACGGTTTAAGTGACGAAGCTTGATTTCGGCAACATATTCAGCCTGAATTTTATCAATGCCGAAGCCTATCATCAAGTTTGGCACAACCTCTGCTTCTTCTTCAGTTTCACGGACAATTTTAATTGCCTTGTCAATATCAAGAAGAATTTTCTGAAGACCCAACAAGAGATGCAATTTATCCTTTGCTTTTGTAAGGTCAAAATAAACTCTGCGGTTTACACATTCTGTACGGAATGCAATCCACTCTGTAAGCAAATCGGCAACGCCCAACACCTGAGGCACACCTGCAATAAGCACATTGAAGTTACAGGAGAATGTGTCTTCAAGTGGAGTCATTTTATAGAGTTTTGCCATAAGTTTTTCCGCATCCGTACCACGTTTAAGGTCAATAGTGATTTTAAGACCTTTCTTATCAGTTTCATCACGGATATCGCTGATTTCACGGATAGCATTTGCCTTAACCTTTTCAATTACCTTATCGATAATTGCTTCTGCAGTTGTTGTTGGCGGGATTTCAGTAATATCAATGCAGTTATTTGCCTTGTCATACTCATATTTTGCTCTTACCTTAAATCCGCCACGACCTGTACGGAAAATTTCCGCCATCTGTTCACGATTATAGATAATCTTACCGCCACCGATAAAATCAGGTGCCTTAAGAGTTTCCATAACGTCAAAGTCCTTATCTTTAATAAGTCCTATTGTTGTTTCACAGATTTCACGAAGATTAAAGGAGCATATTGATGATGCCATACCTACGGCAATACCTGTGTTAGCATTCACAAGTATTGACGGGAAAGTTACAGGAAGAAGCGTCGGTTCCTGCATTGTAGCATCATAGTTATCTACAAAATCAACTGTTTCCTTGTCAATATCACGGAACAATTCCGCTGAAATTGCTTCTAATTTTGCCTCAGTATAACGGGAAGCAGCATAAGCCATATTTTTTGAATATGCTTTACCGAAGTTACCCTTTGAGTCCACATAAGGGTGAAGCAAGGTTTCATTACCACGTGACAAACGCACCATTGTTTCGTAAATTGCTGCGTCACCGTGAGGATTAAGCTGCATTGTACGACCAACGATATTGGCGGATTTAACTCTTGCACCATTTAAAAGTCCCATTTTATACATTGTGTAAAGAAGTTTTCTGTGGGATGGTTTAAGACCGTCAATTTCAGGAATTGCACGGGACATAATAACACTCATAGCATAGGGCATATAGTTGGTTTCAAGTGTTTCAGTAATAAACTGTTCAACAACATCACCGGCACCAATAATATGGGCATTTATATTTTCTTCTTCCACTTTTGGAACATCAATTTTCTTTTTTCGTGCCATAATTTATCTCCTTAATGCAAAATGCAAAACGCAAAGTGTCGGGTCTGCGACGCTTATTTATAAATCTTGATTTTCCTGCGTTGTTTTGCATATTGCTATTAGCAATGCGATTATTTCTTTTAAATCTGTTTCCAAAGAAACAAATTCCTTTTCTGATAAATAGTTAGTTTCATGTAACAATCGCAACCAATAATATGTTTCGTTTGCTTCTTTTAATGCAATACTCATTTTATAATAAAAATCCGCTTTAGTCTGACCTCGTTCCCCTTCTGCAACATTTGCACCTACACTTGTTCCGCACCTTAAAAGCTGTTTTGACATTACATATTCTTTCTTTTCAAGTGTTAAATGCTTATATAGATTAACCATCCTAATTGCAAATTGGAAACTTTTATTTTCTATAATATTATCATTCATATTAGGTCTCCTACGTCATTTTGCGCTTTGCACTTTGAGTTTTGCATTCTATTATGAAATATCTGCCAAGTCAATGTACATATAACCATTTTCGGCAATATGGTCTTTTCTGCCTTGAAGATTGTCACCCAAGAGCAGGTCAAATTTCTCTGCAACTGCTTCGGGGTTATAATCAGGCTCAATTTTAATTAAACGACGTGTTTTAGGGTTCATAGTTGTAAGCCACATCATATCGGCATCGTTTTCACCAAGACCCTTTGAACGCTGAATGGTATATTTAACATTACCAAGTTCAGCCAAAACATCAGCCTTTTCTTTTTCTGTATAGCAGAACCAAGTTTCGTCTTTATAACGGATTTCATAAAGTGGTGATTCTGCAATGTAGACTTTGCCTTCCTTAATAAGTGTTGGCATGAGTCTGTAAATCATTGTAAGAATAAGTGTTCTAATCTGGAAACCGTCAACGTCGGCATCGGTACAGATAATAACTTTGTTCCATCTTAAATCGTCAATATTGAATGATGAAACATCCTTACTCTTTTTAGAATTAACCTCAACACCACAGCCGAGAACTTTTATAAGGTCAACGATGATATCACTCTTAAAAATCTTGTCATACTCACTCTTTAAACAATTGAGAATTTTACCACGGACAGGAATAATCGCCTGGAAGGACGAGTCACGAGCCTGCTTACAAGCACCAAGAGCAGAGTCACCCTCAACTATGAAGATTTCTCTTTCATTTACATCACGGCTACGACAGTCAACGAATTTTTCAACACGTGAAGTCATATCGTTACTTGACTGCAAAGTCTTTTTAATGTTAATTCTTGTGCTTTCTGCCTTAATTCTTGAACGCATATTGATAAGCACCTGATTTGTAATCTTATCTGCGTCAAGTTTGTTTTCAAGGAAATAAATTTCAAGTTGCTGACGGAAGAAATCTGTCATAGCTTCCTGAATGAATTTGTTTGTAATAGCCTTTTTGGTCTGATTTTCGTAGGATGTCTGTGTTGAGAATGAAGAAACAACCAAAATCAAGCAGTCCTCAACATCCTGATAAGTGATTTTAGCATCACTCTTAACATATTTTCCGTTTGTTTTAAGGTAATTGTCAATTTGATAAACGAAAGCATTTCTGAAAGCCTTTTCAGGTGCACCACCGTGTTCAAGAAAACTTGAGTTATGGTAATATTCCTTTGCCTGAACTTTGTTGGAGAAACATACTGCTGCGGTAAGCTTAACCTTATAGTCCTTCATATCAGCACGGTCACGACCAACCCTTTCACTTGACCAGAACTGAACCGAGGACATTTCTGTACCGTTTGCCAGTTCTTTTACATAGTCAGTAATGCCGTTATCATAGCAATATTCAAAGGTTTCAAAGGAATTGCCTGAAATCTGGTTTTTAAGTATGAATTTAATGCCCTGATTGACAACTGACTGACGTTTGATTGTTTCCTGATAATATTCAAGAGGAATATTGATGTCAGTAAATACTTTCAAGTCAGGTTTCCAACGGATACGAGTACCTGTATCACGCTTGTTATATGGTTCTTTTTGCATTTCACCTGCAATTTCACCTTTTTCAAAGTGAAGATTGTATTTATAACCATCTTTATGAACTTCTGCATCCATATATTCGGATGAATACTGTGTTGCACAAAGGCCCAAGCCATTAAGTCCCAAAGAATACTCATAGCTTCCGTTTGCATCGTTTGTATTATATTTACTACCTGCATAAAGTTCGCAGAAAACAAGTTCCCAGTTGTATCTGTCTTCCTTCTTATTATAATCAACGGGAAGACCACGACCAAAGTCCTGAATTTCGATTGAGCCATCAAGGAAACGCGTTACAACGATTTTGTCACCATATCCCTCTCTTGCTTCGTCAATAGAGTTAGAAAGAATTTCAAAAACAGCATGTTCGCAACCTTCAATACCATCCGAGCCAAAAATAACAGCGGGACGTTTACGAACTCTGTCAGCGCCTTTTAATTGTGAAATACTTTCGTTACCATAAGATGCTTTTTTTGCCATAAGCTTTTACATCCTTTTCCAAAAATTACATAAAACAAAAAATTAAACCACTAAATATTATACACTATATTTAGCGGTTTAGTCAAGTTATTGAGTTATCAATACCCCAAGATATTCAATTTTATTGTAAATCATTTTTTATTGCCTTTGCGTTCAACTTTTGTTTTATTGCCTTTTTCATCAACAATGTACATATTGTCAAGTTGACCCGTAAGGCTACGCTTAAAGCTGTCAATGTATTCACGACGTAAAACTGCTTGTTCTGCCTTTTCTTCTTCCGTAAGACCTTCTGCTTTCATTTTTCTTGCAAGTTCATTTATTCTGTCAATTTTTTTCTGTTCCATATTATACATTCCTTTGTTTTTAGTGCCTATGTATTATAGAACAATTTTTTTGTATAGTCAAGAAATTAGTAAATATATCGATAAATTGGGAGTTTATCGAGCTCTTCTATATAATAAATCAACCGCGTAGGGACGCACGTCCTCGTGCGTCCGCAACTCAATATATGATTAAACCAACGGACAGACAAGGATGTCTGTCCCTACGCGATACACTGAATTGGTTTAATTATAAATTTGCAACGCAGTCCCTTAATTTTGCGCTTTGCGCTTTGCATTTTGCATTTGAAAAGACCCCGATAAATTCAGATTTATGTTACAATCTTTTCACAAAAAAACGCCCCTGTCAAACGACAGGGGCTAATAATTTATTGAATAATCAAATTATTCGTTAATCTTAGTAACAACACCTGAACCAACTGTTCTACCGCCTTCACGGATAGCGAAACGAAGACCTTCTTCGATAGCGATAGGAGTGATGAGTTCAACGTCCATAACAACGTTATCACCAGGCATACACATTTCTGTACCTGCTGGAAGAGAAATTGTACCTGTAACGTCTGTTGTTCTGAAATAGAACTGAGGTCTGTAGTTGTTGAAGAAAGGAGTATGACGGCCGCCTTCATCCTTTGTCAAAACGTAAACCTGACCTGAGAACTTTGTGTGTGGGTTGATTGTGCCTGGCTTTGCAAGAACCTGACCACGTTCGATTTCACTTCTCTGAACACCACGAAGAAGAGCACCGATGTTGTCACCTGCTTCAGCATAGTCAAGGAGCTTTCTGAACATTTCGATACCAGTAACAACTGTCTTTCTTCTTTCGTCTGTAAGACCAACGATTTCAACTTCTTCAGAAGTTCTGAGCTGACCTCTTTCAACTCTACCTGTAGCAACTGTACCACGACCTGTGATTGTGAAAACGTCTTCAACAGGCATAAGGAATGGCTGGTCTGCTTTACGGTCTGGAGTTGGGATATAGCTATCAACTGCTGCCATGAGTTCCCAAATACAAGCACATGCCGGGTCATCAGCTGATGTTGCTTCAAGAGCTTTAAGAGCTGAACCCTTGATGATTGGTGTATCATCGCCCGGGAATTCGTACTCATCAAGAGTTTCACGGATTTCCATTTCAACGAGTTCAAGAAGTTCTTCGTCGTCAACCTGGTCAACTTTGTTCATGAAAACGATGATGTAAGGAACGCCAACCTGACGAGCAAGAAGAAGGTGTTCT
>JAZSFK010000060.1:0-46101 GCA_045532175.1 Candidatus Fimenecus sp.
CTATGGGCTATTCTGTTTGCTTCTTCATTTAACTCCTTGTATGTAACTTTTTTATCTGCTGCTACAAGGGCTATCTTGTCCGGTGTTCTTTCTGCCTGTTCCTCAAACAACTCATGGATACACTTTTCTCTTGCATATTCTGCCGTTGTGTTGTTGAACGTATAGATGATTATTTCTTTTTCTTCTTCGGTTATTACAGAGATATCTTTGATGAGGGTTTCTTCATTAAGGGCTTGTATGAGTATTTGTATATACTCATTAATGAACTTATTTACGGTTTCTTCTTTGAATAAATCTGTGCAGTACTCTGCCATAAGTACTGTTTCATTTTCTCTTGGTAATAATTGGAAACATAAATCACATCTTGCTGTGTTACCATATACTGGAATAAGCTCAGCCTTTTTATCACCAAGAACTGGCTTTGTCATTTCTTCACTCTGGTATATGAACATAACATCAAAGAGGGTTTTCTTGCTACTTGTATTTTTGATGAGTTCTTGTTGAGGATAATTTTGGTGACTGATTGCCTCAATTGATTTTTCCTTAACCTCATTTACAAAAGTTTTAAAGACCTTGGTGCCTGTTGGTTGGGTTCTCAATGAAAGCATATTTACAAGCATACCCCATGTATTAAGATATTTACTGCTTCTGCCACTTGAAGGTACACCTACAGATATATCTTCATTTCCCGAATACTTTGAAAGTAGAATATTGTAGCATGCCATATAATAGGCATAAGGTGTTATGTTTAATTCTCTACACTTTTCTGTAATTTTATTATGTGTTTCAAGGTTTATGCGTTCATAAATTCTTGAACCCACAACACTTTGTATTTCAGATTTAGGATAATCTGTATAGAGTTCAAGAACAGGTATGTCCTTATATTCATTAAGCCAATATTGTTTATCTTCTTCCGTATATTTGCTTGTTACAGCAAATTCACCATATTGGACTGTTTCAGGAAGTTCTCTGCCCATATACATTTCATTGAGTTCTCTGTAGAAAAGAGCAACGGTGCTACCATCAGCTATGATATGATGTAAATCCACCATAACTGTATTTTCATAATATCCTACACGAAGAAGTGGAAATCTGCTCAAATCAAATGGTCTAATAAAGTCTTCCGGATTATCATTTTTTAATTCTTCAATGGATATTGCTGCTGTATCATTGATAATCTGAACAATCTCACCATTTCTGTTTTCAAAACTTGTTCTTAACCCTTCGTGTCGGGCAATTAACTTGTTTATTGAGTCTTCAAGTCTGTTCACATCAAGCTCTTTAACTTTGAATATGCAAGGAATATTGTATAGGGTAGAATTTGTATTCATCATCTGTGGAGTATATACAGACATCTGTGCAGCTGTAGCAGGAAGGACAGATGAATATTCTACTTTTTCATATTTTTCTTCTTTTACTGTTAATTCTTTTGCAAGATTTTGAATATCCTTTGCTTCAAAAATTGCCTTGATGTTTACGGTATAGCCCTTATCTTCAAGTTCACTTACAAGTTCTATCGATTTAAGCGAGTCACCACCTAAATCAAAGAAGTTATCAAGCACACCTACTTTTTCAACATCAAGAACTGTTTCAGTTGCAGCAGTTAAGATTTCTTCTTCAAACGTCTGTGGAGCTACATATTCTGTTTCTGTGGAAATATTATCAAGGTCAATTTCCGGTAAATCGATTCTGCTTGCTTTACCACTTGCTGTCATTGGCATCTGTTCAAGGTGTGTAAAGATATGTGGAACCATGTATTTAGGCAGAGTTGCAGAAAGTTGCATTCTCAATTCTTTTGCATCAAACTCTTCACCTGTATAGAATGCACAGATAAGCTGACGCTCTTTCTTATCCTTACGAACATCAACTACTACACGTTCAACACCTTCAACACCCTGCAATACACTTTCAATTTCCCCAAGCTCAATTCGAAGACCACGAATTTTAACCTGGAAGTCCTTTCTTCCCACGAATACAATATTTCCGTCTTCTCTCCAGTAAGCAAGGTCGCCTGTTTTGTAAAGCTTTCCGTCTCCAAACGGATTGTCAATAAACTTTTCCGCTGATAATTCAGGATTATTAAGATATCCTGCACAGACACCGTCACCAGCAATACAAATTTCACCCGTTACCCCTATTGGTAACAAGTTCATATATTTATCAACAATATGAATTTGTGCATTGTGAATAGGTGCACCAATTGAAACAATATCATCTGTATCATCACAGGAGAACACATAGTCAACACAGCTCACAGTTGTTTCTGTTGGACCATATTCGTTATGTATCTCTATGTGTTTGCCGAATCTTTCTAAAAATTCAATACAACTGGAACGACGAAGCGACTCACCACCAGATATGAGATATTTCATATTGTGAAGAGTTTTTCCTTCAAAATGTTGCAGAATTATTTGTAAATGTGTTGGTGTTACTTTAATGGCATTGATTTCCTCATTATTGATAATTTCCGATAAATCTTTTAATAAATCACTATCGTAGAAATATGTTGTACCACCTGTCACTAAAGGAAGAAAATATGATGGGACTGACAAGTCAACACTTGTAGAAGTGAAAAATGGCATACTGATAGGCTCTGTACCATATATACTCATCAATGCAGACATATACCAACACAAATTTTTATGTTGAATCATTGCCCCCTTGGGAGTACCTGTACTACCTGATGTATAAATACAATAACCGAAGTCCTCACCCGATATTTCTATATTAGGCTTGTTTGTACTTGAATTATTAACTAATCCACTAAAGTTTTCTTCTGTAATGCACAACTTTGCTTTACTGTCAGATAATATCTGGTCTATTCTTTCTTGTGGATGAGAAGGGTCAAAAGGCAAATATGCCGCACCTGCTTTAAGAATACCAAGTACTGAAACTAAAAACTTACTTGTTCTTGAAAATTTAATGCCGACAATATCACCTTTACCAATACTCTTTTCAATTAGACTATTTGCAAGGCGATTCGATTGTTTGTCAAGTTCTTTGTATGTAAAGATTTTATCGGTTGCAACAAGCACTACCTTGTCAGGTGTTCTTTCTGCCTGTTCTTCAAACAACTTATGGATGTATTTATCTTTATCATATTCTATTTTTGTGTCATTGAAACCATAAAGAATTTTCTGTTTTTCTTCACCTGAAACCATTTCAAGTTCATATATGATTCTATCAGGATTTTCAACGGCATTTTCTGCCAATGAAACGATTGAATTCAGCATAATCTGAATTTCTTGTTCAGTGAACATAGATGTCCTGTAACGAATTTTAAGATTGTGTTTTTCGTCATTGAAATTTTGCATATGAATATCTAACGGAAGAGATAATGCGTCGCTATATTGAAAAACAAATTCATAATTTTCACTTGATTCAAAACTTTGATAATCAAAAGTTATATCAAACAGATTGTTCTTTTCAACACCTTTTTCTTTAAGTAAATCTTTAATATCCGTTTGTGTAAACTTCTGGTGTCTGAATAAGTTCAACTTATTATCTTCTGTCTTTTTTGCAAATTCAACAAAGGATACCGGCTCCATATTGCAAATTAAAGGAAGAATGTGCATATACAATCCAATAGTATTCATTTCCGCTGCTGTTGTACGGTTAAGAACAGGTACACCAAATGTAAACTTATCAACCTCATATTTTCGTGCTATAAACAAACTGATAACCGCATCGAAAAATGAGTTTAAAGAAATCTCGTTTGTGTCACAGAATTTTTTAATTTTTACAAAGATTTCATTAGAAATATAACTGTTTTGTTCTGAAGAAGTATAATCCAATCCTTTTTGTGCCTGTGAAACGACAGAGCATATCGGTTCTGTTAGGAATTGCTCTTCCCAGAACTTTTTATCACGATTATAACGACTACTGTTTTTATATGTTTCTTCAGCGTTTACATATTCTTCATAAGACTGAAATTTTTCAGGGATATACGGTCTGTTATTTAGGTAATTATCAAAAAAATCGGCCATTATCTGAGTGCTGAAACCATCAATAATAATGTGATGTAAGCCAAGTATGAATCCCGATTTCGTTGGTGTCTGAAAAATTACGCATTTTATTAATTCGTCTTTTATTTCTATTGGAGTATTTGTATGTTTTATACTCGCATCATACAACTCACTATCCGAATTGAAATATGCGAAGGGATAGTTTTTGAACTTGAACTCGTCTATCGACATAATTGGCTCGTTTTTTTCTGATTTAATTCTTATTCTTAAGGTATCAAAGGTTTCTACAAGGCAGTTAATTGCTGAATTTAATTCTTCATAACTATATACTTTATTAAAAACATCCATTCCGCCTTGATTCCAAAGGGCAAAACTTGAATCAAAATTTTTTATATAAAAATTCCTTTGAGATGATGTAAGATGAAAATTCATCACAATTTCCTTTCATTCTTTTACAGGTTTAAAACTATTTATAATTATTTTAATTTTATTATAAATAACTATTTTTGTCAACATATACATCCTCAAACAAACTCTTGCAAACACACATAAAAAATGCTATAATTAACATATCAAGTTGTGTTTGAGAGGAGGTTTTTTGGTGAGTGTTTTAGTTGTAAATATGCTACCCTCAAACGACATACAAGCACTTTCTGTGATTGAAAAAATTCAAAGTAAAGATAATTGCTGTACAGTAATCAACGTGTTTGAAGAAACTGTTTATTCTTGTAAAGGATGTTATTCATGTTGGTTTCACACACCTGGAATATGTTTTCAAAAGGATATATGTGAAAATATACTTCGTGAATATTTAAAAAATGATATCATAATATACATAACCAAAACATCATTAGGCACAATACACTTTAAAACAAAAAATGTTATTGATAGAGTTTCCTTCTGCTCAATAACTCCTTTTGATGAGTATAGAAATAACGAAACATTTCATTCTTGCAGATATCATAAAAAATATAAAATAGGCATCGTTTATACCGGCAACGCAGATAACGATTTAATGAATTCGTGGGTTGAAAGATGGGCACTTAACATAACCAGCACATCAATCGGTGCATATCCTATCGAGAATATAGAGGAGTTGTTAAAATGCATACCATAATAGTAAATGGTTCTCCAAGAGGTGCCAGTGGTAATTCGCAAATAATTATAAATAAATTTATAGAAGGATATTCTCTTGATGGCAATACTCACGAAATGTTTTATGTATCTGACAAAAATAGCTGGGAAAAAATTTCAACTACTATCTCGAAAGCAGAAAACATAATGGTCGTTTTTCCTCTGTATGCCGAATTATTACCTGGTTCATTGTTGGAATTCTTTGAATATTTATCCAACACTAAACTGAGCACAAATAATAAAATGTCTTTTGTTTTACATAGTGGCAATTTGATTGCAGGAATAAGAGGCTGTTGCAAGCAATATTTGAAAGAGTTAACAAAATCTCTAGGATGCGATTTTGGAGGTGTTCTTATCCGTGGAAATAGTTTTTTCTACTATAATATTAGTAAAGAAAAAGCTGACGAGTTAGTCGAACCCTATGCCGAAATGGGTAAATATTTTGGTAAGCATAAATGCTTTTTTGGTAATGAAATTGAGGCATTTGCGGGTCCAACAAAAATTGAAAAATCCGAATCACGAGTAATTAATCGCATATGTAAAATCCTAATGACAGAATTTGGCGAAAAAGCAAACTGTACAATTCCGTTAAACGACAGACCATACGAAGAATAAAAAAAAGCAAAAGAGCGACTTCACTAGAAGTCGCTCTTTTATCATTTAAGAAAAAATATTGCTTAACCAATAATTTTCTCAAGATAATCCACAACATTTTTAACTGATTTAAAGCTCTTTAATTCTTTGTTTGAAATTTCAATGTCAAATTCATCTTCAATTGCACAGATTAACTGTACAAGTCCCAATGAAGAAAGTTCTAAATCGTTGAGCTTCATCTGTGGGTCTAATTTTATGTCTTCACGACCTGAAATATCGTTATATATTTGTTGAAGCTTATCAAACATTTTAATTCCCTCCGTTAATTTCTTTTTCTAATGAAAGATAGTCAACCTTACCCATATTGGTAACCGGAATTTCATCACGGAAAATAATTTCGTGGGGTAATGAGTATTCTGCAAGGTTATTTTTGCAACATTCCATAACTTTTGATTTTACAAGCTCTTTATCGGCATCTTTGTTATTAAGCACAACGAATGCACCGATTTTTTGTCCGTAAATTCTGTCTTTTATTCCAACAACACAGCATTGTGCAACCGCAGGACATTTGCAAACGGCATCTTCAACTTGTGTGGCATAAACATTATAACCGCCACTGATAAGTATTCGTGAATTTCTTTGACGGAAGTAAATATACCCGTCATTATCCATAGAGAACGTATCGCCTGTATGAAGCCATATCTTACCGTCAGCATGGCGCTGAAGTGATTTTCCAGTTGCTTCTTCGTTTTTATAGTAGCCCTTCATTACAAGAGGACCTGAAACACAAAGTTCACCATCTTCGCCCCTTGGCAATTCCTCCTGAGTGTCGGGCTTAACAATTTTAAAGTAAACATCAGGGTAGGGAATACCCACGCTGCCAATTCTTGTGTCAAAGGCAGGGTTGATTGAACAGCCGGCAACACATTCAGTTTGACCATAAGCTTCTCGAAGAACAACTTTTGCTCCGCCTTTTTTTAGCAGTTTGTTAACTCTGTGCTGGAGTTTTTCGGGCAATTTATCGCCACCACAAACAAGAAGTTCCATAAACGACAAGTCATCAGTATCAATTTTAGGATAACGAATTAATGCTTCATATAATCCAGGAACACCATAAATACAATTGATTTTTTTCTTGAAAATCAGTTTGCTGCACTCCTGAAAATCGTATTTCGGTAAAAGATACACGTGAAAACCTAAACACAACATAGCGTGTACACAGATTACAAGACCAAAACCGTGAAAAAGCGGCATAACGGCCAATGATTTTTTACCCACAACATCCTCAATTCCACCAATGTCATAAGTATGCATTGCAAGACTGTTAACATTAAGATTTGTAATCATAACACCTTTTGGTGTGCCCGATGTACCGCCACTATAAAGAATAACTGCTGTGTCATCAGCTTGTCCATCATCAGTAGGCATCGCAGAATTTTTTTCTTTACCAAGTTTTAATAAATCATTCCAATAGATTACATCATGGTCAGGATTAAATGTAAGATTAAGCTTGTTTTGTGATGCATAAACAGGCTTTGCATATAAAGGAAGTGCGTCAACAATTCTTGCAAGAATCATTTTAGGTTCTTTTGATGTGTTCCATTTGATTTTTGCAAATTTAGGGTAAATCATATCAAGTGTAAGAATTGCTACACTATCCGTATCCTCAACAAATTTTTGAATTTCAGTTGCTGAAAGCAACGGATGAATCATATTGGCAACTGCACCGACACGATTAACCGCATATATCATAAAAAGTGCCTGTGGAGTATTAGGGGTAATAATTGAAACAGCATCACCTTTTTTTACACCGATTGCAACAAGTGATTTCGCCAGATTTTCAATATTTTCTATAAGCTTTTTATATGTATATTTTTTCCCTTGAAATTCAACTGCCGTAAGATTAGGATAACGCTCAGCACCTTTTCTCAGGTGCTCATACATTGAGTACTCAGGATACTCAGAAATCCACCTTTCAGGGTTCTGATGTTCATACCAAATACTTTTTTCTCTTTTCATAACACTCTCACAAACTCCATCCGTAAAGAACAAAATTATACATTATGTATGATACCATAATAGAGCATTTTTTTCAATACCTTGAAAGAGATTTTTAACTGTCATTTTTATTGTATAATGTAATGGTTTATCCCTTGTTTTTATAAAGAATTCGTGATATAATATTTTAAATTCATACAATTCACGATTGATATTAAGGTTTTTGTATGCTATAAATATGAGGTGTGGAAATGTACATTACATTGTTGAAAAGCAAAATTCATCGTGCTACTGTGACACAGTCAGAACTCAATTACGTTGGTAGTATTACAATCGACAAAGCATTGATGGATGCAGCAGGAATTCTTGAATACGAAAAAGTACAAATTGCCGATATTGATAATGGCAACAGATTTGAGACATACGTAATTGCAGGTGAAGAAAACAGCGGTTGTATCTGCCTTAATGGTGCAGCTGCAAAGTGCGTCGAAGTGGGAGACAAGATTATAATTATGGCTTATGTTCAGATGACTCCCGAGGAAAACGAAACTCACTTCCCAAAAGTTGTTTTTGTAAACGACAAAAATGAAATTGCTGAAGTTGTTAGTTACGAAAAACACGGTGAAATAAAATAATAGGAGAATTTATCCTCTAATTATTGTATGAAAAGCCAATGGCAAATGCTGTTGGCTTTAGTTTTTGATTAAATAAAATAAAAATACACCTTGACAAAGTACTACATACTGTGTATAATATTTTAGGATTTGAAACGCACATATTGTAAAATTTAATATAGGGGTATAGCTCAGTTGGTAGAGCAGTGGTCTCCAAAACCACGTGCCGAGGGTTCGAATCCTTCTGCCCCTGCCAAAAAGGAAAAGAGTCGTTTTTACGGCTCTTTTTCTTTTTAGTTTGTGTAAATGGGTTGGATTCGCGGCACGTGGAGCGTGTCGAGGGGTGCGGGTCTCCGGTGGAGACCTCTGCGAAGCAGAAGCACCGACCGAGCCGGCAGGCGAGAACGAATCCTTCTGCCCCTGCAAAAAAAGACAGTATGCGGACTGTCTTTTTTATCCAAGCCGAAAGGCTTGGTATGTAATCTTGCGTAAGCAAGAATGTAATCACCATAAGGTGTATATAATCCCTTGGAAATGCGTGATTTCAAGGCTTTTTCATTGTTTACAATGCTCGGCACGGGGTCAGATTTCGATATTTGGAGCGTTAAAAAACGCGTCAAAATTGGCATTTTTTCGCACTTATTTTTTCTATTCTGAAACATTCCGTCTGCTACATCATCAAAATAGCATCAAAATATTGTTATCAAAAATATAATTATGTTATAATGGAATTCAAAAGGAAGTGATTTAAATGCAAAAGAAAATCTTCGCTGATTTTAAGAAAATAATTATTGATAATTTATTAGAATCCTCAGGAACCCTGTCCTCAAAAACACATGCATTATTTAATCAAGCAAAAGGGATTAAAAGTTCTGGTGGCATAAGTGGTTATGAGTTTAGAAAACTCGTATCAGAATATTATGATATCTATGATAAAAATCTCAACAATTCACTTCAATATCTTAATTATTTGTTATCCGAGTTTAATCAAGCACCTAATAAAAAACAATTTGAAGAATTAAAAGGATTGTACACTTCATATTATGTGAACTCTTTATCTCAATACAAGGATAAACTTGCCGAAGTTCAAGAGCATAACGAATCCACTATGATTTCATTCAATATTAAAAAAGAAAACACCATAGCGAAAATATCATCACATTTTTTTAAAGAAAGCAAGTCAATCAAAAGTAGGAATAGTATTGATATCATTAAATTTTGTACAATTATAGGTGTTATTTTGACAGCCTGTGCTCCACTTATAGAAAAAATATGGGAACATGTTTTCGGTTACATTGCAAATTTGTTTTTAACACACATCTCAAATTAATCAGTAATTTCATTAAGATGTATCATGTCTTTCTAACACAGTATATCTCGTGGATTGATAGTTTACACATTAAGAAACCATTTAGGGACTTGTTTAGCAAAAAGCTTCTGCCCCTGCCAAAAAACGAAAACGGATGCCATAAGGTATCCGTTTTTATTTTACCCTATTAAAATATTGTCTTTTGTATGTAAATGTGTTACAATTCATTTCGATTGTTTTTATTAAAAGAAAGAGAGTTTAAAGATGAAAAAATCTAACGCATTTGCACTTATTCCCATTGGGGTTTTTGTTGCTTTCTACCTTTCTCTGGGTATCATTTTTGAATACGTTATGAAAATACCAATGGGCTTTTACAATGTTCCTGTGATTGTTGCTTTTCTTGTTGCATTATTTGTTGCTATACTTCAGACAAAAAGTGTTTCCCTTGATAAAAAATTCGAGATTATGGGACATGGTGTTGGTGATAAAAACATTATTACGATGCTTCTCATTTTTATGCTTGCAGGTATTTTTGTGGGTGTTGTAGGCAGGGATTCTGCTGAAAGTGTTGCATATTTTATGCTTTCCGTCACCCCTCCACGACTTGCAGTTGTTGTACTTTTTATTGTCAGTTGTTTTGTTTCAACTGCAATGGGCACATCCGTTGGTACAATAACCCTTATAACACCTATTGCAGTTGCAATTTCCGAGGGTTCGGGCTTTTCCCTGCCACTTTGTGTTGGTACAATTATTGGTGGAGCTATGTTTGGTGATAACCTTTCCTTTATCTCTGACACGACTATTGCGGCTTGTAACGGTCAGGGATGTAAAATGAAGGATAAATTCCGTACTAACGTTTCAATCGTTGTACCCGCTGCACTTGTTACTCTCGCGGTTATCCTGATTCTTTCATTCAACAAGGAAATTGCAGAAGGAATAAATAAGGAATATGATATGGTACAGATTATTCCGTATATTCTTGTACTTTTAAGCGGTATTGTTGGTATCAATGTATTTATTACGCTTTTAATCGGCATTATTTCAGGCAGTATTATAATGCTTGTGACAAATTCTGTAACCTTCCCTGAATTGCTTTCAGGAATGGGCACAGGAGCTTCCGGAATGTTTGAGACATCAATGGTGGCAATTCTTGTTGCTGCTCTTGGTGCTTTAATCAAGCATAACGGCGGTTTTGAGGCTTTACTTAACGGAATAAGACGAATTTTCAAGGGTAAAAAGAGTGGTCAATTGGGTATTGGTCTTTTGGTTGGACTTATGGATATTGCCACCGCCAACAATACGGTTGCTATTGTTATGGCAAACCCAATCGCAAGTGAAATGGCAAAGGATTTTGATATCTCACCAAGGAAAACAGCATCCATTCTTGACACATTCTCCTGTATTTTTCAAGGATTTTTGCCTTATGGTGCACAGATTCTTGTAGCACTTTCTGTTGTCAGCACACTCGGACATGAACTGACGGCATTTCAGATTATTTCACATCTTTTCTATCCTATGATGTTGCTTTTAAGCTCACTTGCATTTATATTTATAATTCCTGAGAAAAAATCCTGATGGGGGCAATTATATGGCTTATTTATTTGTGCATTTCACTAGCGACAAAAGTGGAGATAAAGAAAAAATATGGGTTTCATTAAGCAACGACGGATTGCATTGGAACGACTTATATGACGGTAAACCTGTAATCAGTTCCGAAATAGGAACAAAAGGTATTCGTGACCCGTTTATGGTTTATGATGAAAGAATAAAAAAGTATTTCATTATTGCAACTGACCTTAATACATCTTCCGGCAATTGGGGTGATTTTGCAGGAAACGGAAGTCGTTCACTCCTTGTTTGGGAATCAGAGGATTTAATCAACTGGACTGATGCTAGACTTTGTGAGGTTGGGGTAGAAAATGCCGGTTGTGTATGGGCACCTGAAGCAGTTTTCTGCAAAGAAAAAAATGCTTGGTTTGTATTCTGGGCATCCTTTGTAAAAGAAGATGGTGATGACGAGGCAAAACAGCGTATTTACGGTGCTTTTACAGAGGATTTTTGGAATTTTACCCCTGCATTTAAGTTTATTGACAAGGATATTAGTGTTATTGACACTAACATTGTCCACACAGACGGATGGTATTATCGCACATCAAAGGACGAAACAAACAAAATTCTTATACTTGAACGTTGTCGCAATCTTATACCGGCTAATGATGAAAAATACGAAAGAATTCACTCCGAAGTTCTTGAAAATTTTGCAGGTCTTGAAGGACCTGAGGTTTACTACTTAAAGGATAAGAAAAAATGGTGTCTGATTGCTGACCAATATCACACTCAAAAAGGTTATTTGCCTATGCTTACAGATAATCTTAGTAGTGGTAAATTTGAAATTTTATCCCCTGACCAATATGATATGGGCAAACTTAAAAAGCGTCACGGAGGAATAATTGAAATTCCTGACAGCTTGGCTGATGGACTTTTAAATCACAATATTTAATAAAAAAATAAGCGAGGATTCTTGTTCAATCCTCGCTTCTTAATTTTCGTGATTACATTTCAATGTCAAACATCATATTTTCCACAAACAACTCTGAGAACACAGAATTTGTAGACAAATCAATATATTCTGAATTTTCAACATAGGTATTAAGCTTGTTTTTTTCGCATGCAAATTTCACTGTACCTAAAAGACTACTGTTGTTAATCGCAACACAGTTTTCCTTCAATTCTTTAGGTAACAAACCAACCTTTACGGCATTATCAATATTGATTTTTGCAGAAAATCCACCTGAAATATACATTTTCTCTATTTGGTCAAAACCTATTTTTTCAAGGTTAATCAATGTGAGAATTCCTGAATAGACAGCAGATTTGGCAAGTTGAAATTGACGTACATCGGCTTGATTTAGAGATATATTACCATAGATTTTAAAGTCTTCTTCCATAAAGCCTGTTTCGTCGATTTCATCATCCAGAAGCTCTGCTACAACATCCACAAGTCCTGTACCACAAATGCCCTGTGGAGTTTTTTTATTTATGGTTGCAATTTCCATTTGACCGTTTTTTCGGCTGAAATTATAAATTGCACCATCGGTAGCACTCATTCCGCAGGTGATATTTGCCCCCTCAAAGCAAGGTCCTGCTGCTGCAGATGTACAGATTGCAGAATTGTTTGAATAAAGTACGATTTCTGCATTTGTGCCTAAATCAACTAAGAGATTATATTTTCCGTTTTCAGGAAAACCAATGTAATTCATTCCTGCCACTATATCTGCACCCACAAAGGAATGGATTGAGGGTAAAGAAACTACATTTTCAACTTTTTCAAGTCCAAGGCTTTTGCCCTTTTCGGTTTTACTTTCAAGAAATTGTGCCTTATACGGTAAAACACCAATAGACGAACAATCTACGTTAAAAAAGGTGTGTAGCATTGTTACATTACCTGACACATACATATCAAGTGGTTTTTGCATTTCTGACGCATCAATCATCTTGTTGATTTCTGTTATTAAAACCCTGTTTAATTTCTCTATGCCGTTCTTTCGACAATAATCGATTCTTGTCATGATATCTGCACCAAAAACACGTTGTGGATTAGTTGCAATTTGGACATTTAATATGTTCCCTGTATCCAATGATACAAGAGCTAAAGCAAGGGTTGTTGTGCCAATATCAAGACAAAGGCACATATCTTCTGTAACTTCACCTTTTATTTCTACACCCGTTTCAGAAACAATTTCGCCCTGTGTAAAAAAAGAAACGGACACATCACTATTCACCCTATATTGGCAGGACAGTTCTTCCCTGCCGTCAATGAAAACTTTGCATTTCCGGCAAGTGCCTTTGCCACCACAAGGGTGTTCAACTGATTTTCCGTTTCTGATTAAAATGTCCGAAAGCAACTCACCTTTTTTGGCAAATAAAATTTCGTCATTTATTTTAATTTTACACATAAAGATTTTATCCTTTATTTTTGTTTTTTAGGTGAAATCTCATTCCACAGTGTAAATCCAAGAATCAACAAACCACCTATAACTTGCATTACTGTCATTTTTTCGTGCAAGACAACAACAGACATAAGCACAGCCACAAGTGGGTCAATATAACTTAAAATTGCTGCCTTTTGACCAGGTAATTCTTTAAGTGATGAGAAATAAAGGCAATATGTAACACCTGTGTGTATAAGTCCAATTACAAGAAGGAATACCCATCCTTTTCCGTTCAAGGTTTGCAAATTTATGCCATCTGTTAAAAGAACATAAGGCACAAGAACAGCTATTGCAGCAAGAAATTGTAAGAAAGTACGATGAATTCCCTCAACATTTTTTATAAATTTATTTACAAGAATTACAGTAGCATAAAGAGATGCTGCACCAAGTCCAAAAGCAATACCTTTTAAGTGACTGCTTCCCTGGCTTAAATCCCCGATACCTGTGATTAAAACGATACCAAGAGTTGACATCAAAAAGCAAATCCATTGTTTTGCAACCATTTTTTCTTTAAAAAGAATTGGACAAGCAACTGTAACAATAACCGGTGCGAAGTAATAACTCAAAGTTGCAATCGAAACTGTTGTGTAATTATATGCTTCGAAAAGCAAAATCCAGTTAAAGCCCATTGCTACACCGGATAAAACCAAAAGCGGAATTTCTTTTTTGATTTTAGAAAATGGAATTTTTTGTTTTGTTATAAGCAGAAAAATACCAATAAGTGCAGCTGCTAAAACAGCACGATAAAGGGCAATTTCACCTGATGGTAACGAAATATTTCGCACAAAGAGTCCAAGTGTACCGAAAATCGTCATTGATATTATTAACATCGTTCTTGCGTTCAATGATTTTTTCATAAAAAACATCTCCGAAAATGTAATGAAAATATTTTATTCCAAAGTTTAAATATCGTCAACAGTTTTATTGTAAAGAAAGAAAAAATATGGTATTATTTTGTTTGATATTCATTTATGGTGGTGGAAAAGTGTTTAAAAAATTACTTAATATCCAATCAAGTTGGGAATTTTTGAAAGATACTCCCCTGCCTATAGCTATTTATGGCACAGGAAATGGTGCTGATAGGGTTTTTGAAGAATTTCATAAACTTGGCATAACGGTCAGTGCTGTTGTAGCAAGTGATGGATTTGTAAGGAAACGCACATTTCATGGGTTTGAAGTAAAATCAATTTCTCGACTTGAAAGTGAAGTTGGAGATTTTGTGGTTGCCCTTGCTTTTGCAAGTCCCCTGCCCGATGTTATCGGAAATATTAAGGATTTGGCAAAAAGACATAGGGTTATTATGCCATCCGTTCCCGTCTATGGCGACAATATTTTTAATAAAGATTTTTTGAAAAAACATCTTGAGAATGTTGAAAAAGCATACAACTCCCTTGCTGATGAACAATCAAAAAAAGTTTTTGAGAATATTGTCAGATTTCAAATTACCGGTGACTTGAACTGTTGTTTTGATTGTGAAAGCGAAAAGGATGAAGCCTTTAGGATTCTTGATTTAAGCAATAATGAGAGTTTTCTCGACCTTGGTGCATATCGTGGTGATACTATTCAAGAATTTCTGCATTACACAAAAACCTATGAAAAAATCGTTGCAGTTGAGCCTGATACAAGAACCTTTAAAAAACTGCAAATCAACTGTGAAAACCTTGACAATTGCGTTGTCCTTAACAGGGCAATCTGGAGTGAAAATTGCACCTTGACCTTTGGCGACAACAAAGGCAGAGGTGGTTCGGCAAGGGATATAGGTGTTGAAATTTCTGCCGTTTGTGTTGATTATCTAGCTGAAAAGTATGGTAAATTTACATACCTTAACATTGATGTTGAGGGTGCAGAAAAAGAGATGCTTGAAGGTGCTAAAAACACCTTAAAGCAGAACAAACCAAAGCTTTGTATGGCAGTTTACCATCGCAGTGAGGATGTTTTTAATTTAATAAATCTTGTCAAGGAAATAAACCCTGACTATGAAATTCATCTTAGACATCATCCCCATATCTCTTTTTGGGACACCAATATTTACTGCATTTAGGAGTTAAAAAATGTGTATTAAACTTATTGTTACTGACCTTGACGGTACTTTTTTAAATAGCAACCACGTTACCATTCCACAGGAAAATATTGACGCTTTCAAAAAAGCTCATGAATTGGGTATAAAGGTTGCAATAGCAAGTGGTAGGACAAAAATTTTGACTGATTATCTTGTAGAGCAATTACCGTTTTTAGACTATCTTATCACTTCCAACGGTGCTGTTACTTATGATTTAAAAACGGGCAAGACTGTCTGCACAACTCTTGTTGACAGTAAAAAATCTGTTGAAATTTTCAATACCCTTGATGAATACGGCCTTTGCTACGAAATCTACTTTGATGGGGACTGTTATATGAATGCACAAAGTTATTCAAGGTTTTCTCCTGAAAATGTAGCACCACACATTTACAATCTTCTAAAGAATTTTATTAAGGAAGTTCCAAGCCTTGAAGCATTGCTTAACGGTAAGGGTATGGAAAAGTTAAATATTCTGTCACTTTCAGGTGAGGAAAGACTTGGGATTGAAGGTAAATTTTCAGACATTGCTTTTGCTTCCTCATTTCCAATTCGCAAGGGGATGAACAGCAATCTTGAAATGACTGAAGCAAATGCTACCAAAGGCTTTGCGGTTAAAGGACTTTGCGATGCTCTTAAAATTGACAGTTCTGACATTATGTGCTTTGGTGACGGGGAAAATGACTGTTCAATGTTAGAGTTTGCTGAGTATTCCTTTGCTATGGCTAACGGAAGTGATTATGCTAAAAATACAGCAAAATATCTGGCAGATACCAATGACAATGGCGGAGTTGCAAAAGCAATAAGGAAATATGTATTCGGAGAAAAAGATGGATATTAAGAATTTTAAAGGTGCAATTTTTGACCTTGATGGCACATTACTTGACTCAATGAACATCTGGCATGATGTGGATGTTGAGTTTTTTAAAAGAAGAAATCTCCCCCTTGACTCGGGTTATGTTGACATAATAAAAAATATGCACTTACCTGCTGCAGCGGTTTACACAAAGGAAAAATATAATTTAAAGGAAAGTGCAGAGCAGATTGTGGACGAATGGTTACAGCTTTGTAGTGAAGCTTATCTTTCAAATGTTGATTTGAAGCCGGGAGTTTATAATTATCTTCAAAAACTCCACGACAAAGGTGTCAGAATGGCTTTTGCCACTGCAAGTGAAAAGATTGTCTGTGAACAGACACTTAAAAACCACGGTATATTTGATTTTTTTACAGATTTTGCCTATGTCAGTGAAATCAATATCGGAAAAACCGAGCCTGATATATACTTACTTGCCTGTGAAAGAATTGGTCTTAATCCTCATGAATGCATTGTTTTTGAAGATATTATTGAAGGGATTCGCAGTGCAAAAAAGGCAAATTTCATTACCTGCGGTGTCTATGATAAAAGCTCGGAACAAGATACGGATGAAATTCTCAACATTGCAGATTATTATATAAAATCATTTGATGAACTCCTATAAAATCTATACATATTAACACTTTACAAATTATCAAAAATAGTCTATTATATAAGTAACACATTAACAATTTTTTATGAAAGAAGAATGATATATGGCAAAGACAGTTTTAGTTGAAACAAGTGCAAGACATGCTCATATCTCAAAGGAGCACCTTGAAATCCTTTTTGGCGAAGGCTATGAGCTTACAAAGAAAAAGGACCTCTCTCAACCAGGTCAGTACGCTTGTGAAGAAAGAATTGCAGTTATCGGCCCTAAAGGTCAGTTCCCGGGTGTTTCTATCCTTGGTCCTGTAAGACCTGCAACACAAGTTGAAATTTCTGCTTCTGATGCTCGTTCAATCGGCGTCCAGGCAGTTGTAAGAGAATCAGGTGACATCGCAGGCACACCAGGTTGCAAAATCGTTGGACCTAAAGGCGAAATCGAAATTGAAAACGGTGTTATTGTTGCAAAGCGTCATATTCACATGACTCCTGACGATGCTGAAAAATACGGCCTTGTTGACAAGCAGGTTGTTGAAGTTAAGGTTGCTTCAAACGACAGAACACTTACATTTGGTGATGTTGTAGTAAGAGTTCATCCTAACTTTGCACTTGCAATGCATATTGATACAGACGAATCAAACGCTGCACTCTGTGCACCGGGTACAATGGGTGAAATCCTTTAATAAGCGGAATATTTCTTATTGGTGGTTAGTATTTACTAACCACCATTTTTTTGCCTAATTTTCAACTCTTTTATTGAAATAAAATATAATCGGTTTTTCCGGCTTTGATTCTGTAATTTTCGATGCTGTCAACGAATATTTAAAGCACCATTTACCTATAGTAATATAGGGCAAAACATAAACTATCGGAACAATAAAAATACAGGACAACAACCAGCCCGAATAAGACAAACAGTAAACAGCATATTTTACTGAGTGGTTTTCCATAAAATTTATACTTTTTACTATTACATTCAATGGATTTTTTTCTTTATCTGTCAGAATGACAAAGGAACACATAGTATATCTTTTCAGTGTAATATAAAAGAAAAAAGCACCTACTATAAAGAGTATTATTGCAGAAATAAATAAGGTTAAATTGATACTAAAGCCGTATTCCCCGTTTTTATAACTGTAAATTAACAGCAGTGAAACAGCTATACAAGGAGAAAAATAAACCAAAAACCAGCTTATTGATAAACAGAAACGAATAACTGACACCATAAAATTTGTAAAGCATTGACGTAATGAAACACATTTTATTGCCTTAATTAAGGGTATCCTCTTATTAAGTGCTTTTAATAAGAAATAATTGTCGGCACAAAGTTTTAGGCTTTTATATACAAAAAGTGATAGCGTGATGCTTATGCCCATTGCTGAAAAACGGACATATTCCCCATAGAGTGAAAAATACTCATTGAGTTTTACATTATTTAACAATAACAACAAAAAATAATTTGCAGTTGCAAGTAAAAGAAATGATATAAATGGGAAAACTGAAACTATAAAACACTTGCAATAGTTTTTCATCATTCTTTTTTTTGCAACAAGTTTAAAGACGGAATTTTCCATTATATTGCCCCCTTCTGAAATATTTTTAACAACGAAAGCAAAAAAATACTTAAAGGAGAATATTTATGTGCGGAATAGTTGGATTTATAGGAGAAAGTGATGCTGCCCCCATTCTTATTGAAGGCTTAAGTCGTCTTGAATATCGTGGCTATGACTCAGCAGGTATTGCAATTATCGGTGATGAGATTTCCATAATAAAGGAAAAGGGAAGAATTGAAAATCTGAAGGCTCAAATTGACGAAATCAAGCCTCACGGCACAATTGGTATTGGTCACACACGTTGGGCAACTCACGGTGTACCTGACAAGGTCAATGCTCACCCACACGCATCAATGAACGGTGTTGTTACCCTTGTTCACAACGGAATTATTGAGAATTACATTGATATTAAAAACGACCTTATAGCAAGTGGCTACACATTTGAATCTGAAACCGACACTGAGGTTATTGCAAATCTTTTTGAAAGTCTTTTTGACGGTGATGCACTGGGTACACTTATAAAAACGGCGGAAAAGTTAGAGGGTTCTTATGCTGTTGCTATGCTCATTCAAGGCTATGAGGACAGAATTTTCGCTATGAAAAAGGATAGTCCTATGATTGTGGGAAAGGGTGACGGACAGAATTATCTTGCTTCTGACATTCCTGCCATTCTGCCATATACAAGGGACTGCTACATTGTAAATGACGATGAGTTTATTGAAATAAGCAAAAATAAAATCAGGATTTTTAATAAAAATGGCACTGAAAAAAAGTTTGAAATCAAAACAATCAATTTAAATAATGAATCCGCTGAAAAATGCGGGTATGATTACTTTATGGGAAAGGAAATATTTGAGCAACCTAAAGCTGTAAGAGATACTGTTTTCCCTCTTATAAAGGATAATAAAATTCAACTTCCTTTCGAGTTCCCCGAAAGCTTCATAAAAAATCTCAACCGCATCTATATTGTGGCTTGTGGCAGTGCTTATCACGTTGGTGTTACTGCGAAATACATTATTGAGGATATGGTAAACATCCCCGTAATGGTTGATATTGCAAGTGAATTCAGATATAGAAAGCCTGTTTTAGGAAAAAATGACCTGTGTGTATTTATTAGTCAATCAGGTGAAACTGCCGATACTCTTGCGTCCCTACGTGAAGCAAAATCAAAAGGTGTGTTTACTCTTTCCGTTGTCAATGTACCGTTCAGTACTATTGCAAGAGAAAGTGACGGCGTTATCTATACAAATGCAGGTGCAGAAATTGCAGTTGCTACAACAAAAGCTTTCTCCGCACAATTAAGTGTTGCGTATATTCTTTCTGCATACCTGTCTTATAAAAAAGGTAATATAAATGACAATGAACTTAAGTTTTTCATAGATGAAATATTATCCTTGCCGGAAAAGATAAAGTCTGCTCTTGATTGTTATGAAGTTACGAAGAACCTTTCAAAGCATATTGCAACAAAGGAACACATCTTTTTTATTGGTCGTGGTATTGACTACCCTCTTTGTCTTGAAGGTGCACTTAAATTAAAAGAAATTTCATATATCCACTGTGAGGGCTATGGTGCAGGGGAATTAAAGCACGGAACAATTTCACTTATTGAGAATGGTACAGTTGTTGTCGCAATCGCAACTGACGATAATCTTTACGGCAAAATGGTTTCTAACATCAAGGAAGTCCATGCTCGAGGTGCATATGTTATTGCAGTCGTAAAAGAAGGTACAAAAGGAATTGAAGATATTGCAGATAAAGTGATTTATATTCCGAATACATTAAAACTTCTAATGCCGTCACTTACTGTTATTCCGTTGCAATTACTTGCATACCACACAACAATTGAGCGTGGTCTTGATGTTGACAAACCAAGAAATCTTGCAAAATCAGTTACAGTTGAATAGTATTTATGAAACTCCTGTTTTTTCACGGGAGTTTCTTTTTTCTTATTGAAATATATACAGTTTGTGATAGAATATTTTACAGAAACATTATTTGAAATGAGTGATAATATGAAAACTTATGCTACATATTTTCAGAATAGTGAAACAAATCCTCTTTGCTATGGTGAGATTAACTTAATTAATCCGCCAAGACAAAGACTCAGAAATGAAGAATTAAAGGTTGGTATTGAGGCTTATCCTGTTTTTTGTGGTTTCTGTGGTACTGATATGGAGCTTATGAGAATGGGGCAGAATAACAACCTTTCTCATAAATTCCCAAAAGGTGAAAAAAGACTTATCAACGGTCACGAGGGAGTTGTTTGGGTACCATCCCAAAATCGTTTTGCTATCGTTTTAATCCGTGGTGGTGACAGTTTTGACCCCACAAGGTTTACTGAGGATGAAACATATTTTGAATATGGTTGTGACGGTGCGGACGGTATTTTCTGCGACAAGGGATATTTTAATCCCGATATGCTCCTCACATTACCCCAAGAGCATAATTCTTACAAAAAGATTCCTCTCTCTCTTGCTAAAAAGTTAGTTTTCTCTGACCCTTATGCTTGTGCAGTTTTCCAGCATGAAAGAATGTGCGACATTGGTATGGCACAGAATTTCAGAGTTGAAATGGCAAAGAGAAAATGCGACAAAGCGGCTGCTATGGAATATGCTGTTGAAAGCACCTTCGAGAGAACAGTAATCTTTGGTCTTGGCACAACGGGTCTTTTCATTGGTGACCAAATCAGAAGAAATCATCCTGATGCTAAAATACTTTTTGTTGCAAGAAGTCCTGAAGACAGCAACAAGGCAAGGTTTGTAAAGAATGTTCTTAACTGTGATTACCTTTCAAGCGGGAATTTCACAATGGAGGAAACTGCAAGGGCAATTATAGATAGAATTGGTGGTACTGCAACTGTTTTTGTTGGCACATCAGGTACAGAAATTGAACATAAAATCGCTTTTGACCTTGAGGTTTTAGGCTGTAACGGAATTTACAACAGTTTCTCTTTAGGTCCAAAGGTGACTTATGATACAATGCCTTTCGGTTTTAAAAACCATGTTATTTTTGCATCCATTAACTTTACACAGAAACATATGGAAGAAGCAATCCGTATTCTTTGTGAAAGTCGTTTTAATGAATTAGTTGAGCTTATTGACAAGGATGAATTCACATCCGACCCTATGGATGCCTATGTAAACAAGATTTATTCCAAAAATGCACCACTTAAAACTGCAGTTGTATGGAACAAAGAATTTATTGATATGGAGAAATAATTATGAAAGCTATTCAGATTACTACACCCGGTGTAATTAACTTGATTGACAAGGAAATCCCTGTTGCAAGTGAGGGTGAGGCATTACTTAAAGTAAAATACTGTGGTATTTGCGGTGCTGACGTTGCATCCTACACAGGAAATCAGCCTTTCACTACGTACCCTCGTATTCCGGGACACGAATTCAGTGCAGAAATAGTGTCTGTACCCGAAAATGATAAAGGATTAAAGGCAGGAGATATTATTACTTGCAACCCATATTTCAACTGTGGCGGTTGCTATGCTTGTAAGCGTGGTATTGTAAATGCTTGCTACGACAATCAGACAATGGGTGTTCAGCGAGATGGCAGTTTTCAGGAATACATCACAATGCCTGTTGAAAGACTTATTGACGGTAAAGGTCTTTCTGCACAGGAATTAGCATTAATTGAGCCATTTTCCATCAGTTGCCACGCACTTTCAAGAGCAGAAGTTAAAGAGGGTGACAATCTTCTTATTATGGGTGCCGGTCCTATCGGTCTTTTTGCTATGATTAAGGCAAAGGCTATGGGTGCAAGAGTTATGATTGCAGATATGCTTGAAAGCAGATTAAATCTTGCAAGAGAATATGGTGCAGATATGATTGTGAACGTTAAGGAAAAAGACCTTCACGAAAGTGCACTTGAATTCACAAACGGAAACGGATTTGATGTTTGTGTTGAGGCTTGCGGTGCCCCTGAAACATTCCTTTCTTGTATTGACGAGGCAAGTCACGGTGCTAACATTATCTTAATCGGTAATGGCAAAAGAAATACTGATTTCTTACACTCAATTATCCTTAAAAAGGAACTTAACATCTTTGGTAGCCGTAATGCTTTCACAAAGGACTTTGAAGAACTTATTGACCTTGTTGCAAGTGGTAAGGTTGATGTTTTGAAGATGGTTAGCGGTATTTATAAGAAAGAAGACACACAAGAAGCATTTGAAAGCCTAAAAAATAACGACGGTTCACTTTGCAAGCTCCTTATTGAATTCTAATTAGGTGAAAAACTATGATGATAATTGATGCTCATGCCCATTTGTGGAAAAAACAGCAGGGCAAGGTAAACGGGAAAGACGTTTTTCCCGTTGGTGACGGAAAAAGCAATTTTGGCGGAGAAGTCCGTCAGATGATGCCACCATATATGAGTGATGACGAAAACACTGTTGAAAGATTTGTTGCCAATATGAATTATGCAGGTGTCAGCGGTGCCGTTATTACTCAGGAAGAAATCGACGGAAATCAGGACTCATATCTTTTAACTGCAAAGAAAAAGTATGCTGACAGAATTAAAATCTGTTCACTATATGAAGAAGGTAAGCCTTTTGCAACAGATGGTTTTGACGGAATCAAGCTCTGTGCAGGCAGACTTAAAACTCAGGATTTGACAAAGCACTACAAGGTTTTTGAAACTGCTTTGAAAAATAATATGTTCATTTCAATTGATTTGGCGGACGGTAACGCACAAACAGACTCACTTCTTGAACTGATTAAGCAATATCCTGATTTAAGAATTGCCATCGGTCACTTTGGAATGGTCACAAGGGAAAATTGGACCCAACAGATTAAACTTGCCCGTGAAAAAAATGTATTTGTTGAAAGCGGTGGAATTACTTGGCTTTATAACTACGAATTTTACCCCTACCCTACTGCTATTAAATCAATCAAAGAAGCTGCCGACATCTGTGGGATTGAAAAACTTATGTGGGGTAGCGATTACCCTCGTACAATGGTTGAAATCACCTACAAAATGAGTTTTGACTTTGTGCTAAAGTCAAAGGAATTGACCGACACTGAAAAGCTATTATTCCTTTCGGAAAATGCAATTAGTTTCTATGGCTTTGACAATGTAAAGGAACAAGAAATCATACCGAATATGCTATAAATTGCAAAAACTGTCCTGAAAATATCAGGGCAGTTTTGTTTTATAATAGGCATAAAAAATAGGGCGAGGAGAAAAACTCCTCGCCCTTGGGTATTAAATTGTAATTGTCAGCACACACAACCATCCCCTGTATTGTCCGTGTGTTCCTGTGTGGTCACCAAAGACCATTTAATGTCATAAACAAATCAACAACAACATTACCTATTACAATTATAAATGAAAAAACACAAAAGAAACCATAAGTTGTCTTCTTTTTATCGGTTTTGTCTTTTTCTTTCCAACTGATATATAAATAAAAACATACCGGCAAACAATATCCAAAAGTAAAAATTGCCCTTAAGAAGACATTGCCTTGAATGACTTGTTTTGAGATTAAGGCTCCAATTATAATAAAAGCAATAGTTATAAAAAATAAATAATTTTTGTTATTTTTCAAATAGTTTAATATTTTTATGATATTCATTCGATACACCTCTTCCACAACACAAGGAACCGTCCCCTGTGTACTCACCTGATTGGTCCCTAATTGGTATTGTTCTCACCCTTAGTCTGTTCCTAATGCTTTTGCACCTTCAGGAATAGGAACAGTTTTTATCCACTGACTAAAGTAATCAATATTTAAATTCTCACATTTTTGTTGATAATCTGCAATGTCGTAAGGACCAAAGACTATATCATTTTTTGTATCGATAATATAATAATTTGGAGTTAAAGAGTTAGTTTCATCTTCTATATCTTTATAAGTTTGTTCTGCTTTCCCTTGTATCTGCTTCACTCCAATATACATGTCATTAAAACAAAATTCTATAACATAAGTTTCAATTATTATATCTAAAGAAACTCCCGTATATTTTCCTATTACTATATCATTCGAATTAATTTGCCAAACTTGGTAATTATTTGGTAGCTTATCATATTTCCAGTCATTTGAACCAAAATTAAAGGTAGAACATGCAGAAAAAACTATAGAAAAAATTACAATAATAAAAATAAAGAAACAAAACTTAATATTCCCATTTCGTCTTGTAAACATAGTTTGCCTCCCAATAGTAGTCGATTCCAACATTGTTCTCGGAAACACAAGGAACCGTCCCCTGTGCACTCCCTATGCACTCTTCCACTCACAAAGTTAATAAACACATGAAGACAACAATAGGAACTTGAATCCATTGCAAATATACTATTATACGTAACCACTTAGGGACTATTCTACTTTTTATAAAGAAAGCCTCAGATATTCCAAGTAAGGTAAACGCAACAAGAACCATTTTTAAAGCCCATGAAATATTTATCCCATTAACAAAATTATGTCTAAAAAAGAAAAACTGCACATTGCAAAATATAATAGTAACAATAAGGAATACTATGCCCAAAATAATATATTTTTTATTCCTCATATATTTCTATCACCCCTAGTTCTCCCAAAAAAGTATCGGTATTAAACCTTACTTGTACGTTTCCACCAACAAAAAAGTATAACTCAACTCCTATTATTTCTATAACACAAGGAACCGTCCCCTGTGCACTCTTCGTCAACACAAGGAACCGTCCCCTGTGCATATCCTCCATCAAGACTGAAATAATATCCCACAATCTATCATATAATCCTTTTTTTCGTCAGATAGTATTTTAGGATACTTAGACAATTCATTACTGAATTCTTGCTGACTTACAGAAACTTGTTTTCCATCACAAATCACATAATAGTTTCCAGAATCACACCCAAAAGTCTTATGGACCATTATTGTATTATCCTCTTCTAAGGATTGTATCTCATATTCAAAAGAATCAGCTCCTGAATCATTAAAAACAAAAATGTTGCCTGATTCTAAAATCATTGCTCTATGGTTATACCAATACGCATCTAACAACTGAGGTTTATCAAAATTAATTGTAAAAACTGCAAGAATAAAATAATCCTCTCGTAACAATATTAATTCAGTAACACCATCATTATTAATATCATATAGCGAATAGCCAAAGCTCTCCAATGAGGTATTCTGTAACCCTTTTCTTGAATCTATTACCATACAATTCCATTCGTACTGTAATTTTAAATTGGGTGATTTAAAAAAGCCATTATTAACTTTATATTCAAAATCATCTGAAAATAAATCATCAACAAATTCATAATAATCAAGCAATACAGACTTATACGCATCTGGAACGCTTAAATAATTATGAGGAAGAGGAGTGACGATATCTTCTTGAATTTTTTGATTATCGGGATTTTCTGCCTTACAACATCCTACAAATATTATTGCTATTAATATAACAATCGTAATTACCTTATTAAGTATATGTCTCATAAAACACCTCATCCAAAATAATTGTACCAATATTTTGCATATGAAATTCTCTTACTCATATGTAGAGCACTTGGTCTTTCATAAGAATAGAAACACAAGGGGACGGTTCCTTGTGTTCGTCCCAATGTGATAATTTACTGACCTTAACGCAAATATAACACTATTTTCCCAAAATGTCAACGAACAACACAAGGGACAGTTTTTAATTTTATTCTGTTTATATAATCCACCTTTTGGCAATAATAAAATTACATATCCACTCCCCTTTTTTGTACATAAACTATTAGACAAAGGAAGATTTGTGTGCAATACAACAGAGTGGAAATTTGCGGAGTCAATACATCAAAAATCAAGGTATTAAAGGAATCCGAAAAAATGGAATTGCTTAAAAAGATTCGTGAAACCAACGACAAGAAGGCACGAGAGGATTTGATTGAGGGTAATCTTCGATTGGTGCTTTCGGTTATTCAACGATTTGCAAACCGTGGCGAAAATCCTGATGATTTGTTTCAGGTGGGTTGTATCGGACTTATTAAAGCCATTGATAATTTTGATGTTTCTCTGAATGTGCGTTTTTCCACTTATGCTGTACCAATGATAGATGTTAGGAGAAATAGAAAGAAAGGATATTTCTCTATGACACGAAAAACGGCTATAAATCAAGCAATCTACATACTTTCACAATCAAAAGGTAATGAAGAAATAATTGAGAAATTAAAGGATATTTCAGACGAATTGCCACTAATTCATTGGTCAGATAAATCAATTCGTGACCGAGTTGAACAGTTTATCGAAGACGAAGGACGAACTCCAACTGTTTCTGATTTCCGCAAAAAAGGCATGCCACCTCACACAGTTTTCAAGCAAAAATATAACATAAACTTGGCTGAATGGTTAAACCAAAACTATCCAACTACTCGCCCAACTGCAGAAGAAATCACAAACAATTACATACAAGAATTCATAGGTGAATATAAACGAATCAAACCTCGTTCAGCTAAAGAATATGAATCAAAACGAAATAAAGGCGTAAAATCGTGGCAGACTGTCCGTTCTCGTTGCGGTCAGACATCCTGGAGAGGCCTTATAAAACACCTTGACCTCCCCTTTTATTTCGATATGCAAAAAGACCATATACCCTTAAAATTTAATATTAATGTAATAACAGATATAAGCGATTTATAATAATATTATGGAATTTTGTGTAAACTGCCATCGTATTTCCTCGGAAAAATGTGATTTCAAATACTTGAAATATCAGTAATTTTGTGATAAACTCTTAATAGGCTTATATTAGGAGGTGCTAATATGGATAGACTGACACGAAAAATTGACAGCTTTCTTATTGAATGGAAAACATCAAAAGATAAATATCCACTTATTGTAAAGGGCGCTCGTCAGATTGGAAAAACTAAAGCAATTGAACATTTTGCTAACAACAATTACAAATCAGTAGTTGAGATTAATTTTGCACTGCAAAAGCAATATAAAAGCATTTTCGATGATGGATTTGATGTAGATACTATAATTAAAAATATCTCTCTTATAAATCCCAACTTTGATTTTCCTGTAGGTGAAACACTAATTTTCTTTGACGAAATTCAGGATTGTATTAACTGCGCAACGAGTCTAAAATCATTCAAGCTTGACGGAAGGTATGATGTCATATGTTCCGGTTCTCTCATGGGCATCAATTACAATGAAATAGAATCCAACAGTGTTGGTTACAAGGAAGATTACGAAATGCACTCATTGGATTTTGAAGAATATCTCTGGTCAAAGGGCTACACTAATGAGCAGATAGAAGATTTGTATGAAAAAATGATATCTGTTACTCCCCTTTCAAACATTGAATATGATGTTATGCTTGAAAATTTCAGAGAGTATATGGTGCTTGGCGGTATGCCTGAAGTTGTATTCACCTTTATAAAGCAAAAAAATTACAGTGGCACACTAAAAATTCAGAAACAACTGCTTCTTGACTATGAAGAAGATATTACAAAATATGCTCAGGGTCTTGATAAAGGTAAAATACTTGACATATATCGAAAAATTCCTGTATTTCTTGGCAAGGACAATAAGAAATTCCAGATTTCAAAAATTCGTTCCGGTGCAAGAAATCGAGAATATGTAGGCACTGTAGAATGGCTCAACAATGCAGGTATTATAAATGTTTGTTATTGCATGGCTACACCTGAATTGCCACTTAAAGGTAATTATAATCCTGACAACTACAAAATTTATTTCCGAGATACGGGACTTCTGATTGGCTCTCTTGATGAAGAGGTGCAGGTTGACCTGCGTCATAATAAGAATTTCAACACATACAAGGGTGCTATTTATGAAAATGTTGTTGGAGATATGCTTGTTAAACAGGGATATCCCATTTATTTCTACCGAAATGAAAAAGGGACTGTAGAAATGGACTTTTTCGTACGCGATACCGATTCTCTTATTCCTGTTGAGGTAAAAGCAGATGATGCATCAACTCCATCACTGAATGCACTTATAACAAAAGAACAGTATTCTGATATAAAATACGGAATCAAACTTGCAAATAAGAATATAGGTTTTAACGGTAAATTCTTTACATTTCCATATTTCCTTACATTCTTATTAAAAAGATTTTTGAATGATGAAAGACATAAAAATCTTTTGAAAGAAAAATTGCAATAAAACATTAACAGTTGTTTTATATTTTATCATAACATTCTCTGTGTTTGTTTACAAACATTTAACAAAATCATTCTTTACAAAATGATAATTATGAATTATTATTTTTTTACTGATTAAATTCAGGGCGTTGAGGTGGCTGGCCGTCCCTGGTATGCCTCACCGTTAAATATGCAAAGGACCCTGACCAAGATGCGGCTACAGTATTATTTTTGTTTTTTTGCTGAGGACGGCGCTGTAGAAAATGTCAGGCTACCTTCAGTAGTGGCGCTTTGAGACGATAAGCAATTAAATTAACTCTGAGTTATAGGCAACTCGCTCGGAAACATATTTGCTATCAAAGGTTGTGATTTTATCACAGCTTATGGGCTTGTGTTTTCGACGATTTTTTATTCAATATATTTCAGGAACTAAGCCCGATGGCATTACGCTGTCGGGCTTTTTTATATCTAATTTTAAGAAAGGAAAACCCAAAATGAAGAAAGTGAAAATCACAAACTACTACACACAAACAGAAATTCTTGAACGAGCAAGTGCCAATATGGTACTGCTTGAAAGTCAAAAGGAATTCAGAGAAAATCTCGCAGCTCTCCTTTCAATCCATCTTGGCAAGGTAATGATGCTTGACAGTGGTGAATGTACGTATAACCAGCTTCCGTCAACATCTTGTTTTATCGTGTCACCTACCGGTACAGGTAAATCATATATCCTGAAAGCATCGTGTGCTGCAACAGATATGAATTATTATTTCTGTGATTGTACGCAAATTACAACGGCAGGCTACAAAGTCACAAATACACAAGAGCTTATCACCAAAATTTACAAGGATGACAACGACTTTTTCTCTACAGCCAATGTTCTTGTATTTGATGAGTTCGATAAAATCTTTCTCAAGAAGAATAACGATTACCACAACGCAACAAATCCTCAGAGCGATTTCCTCAAGCTTTTTGAAGGAGGAGATTATATCACTACTGACCACAGAACAATCAATCTCGACAGAACCCTGATTATCCTTGCAGGTGCTTGTAGTGAGCTTATGCCTATTCTCCGTGAAAGATATGCTCCAAAGGTTTCATTGGGCTTTAATACTGTAACAACATCCGATGAGCATACAGACAGCGACCTTATCAAAATGGTTGACATCAATGACCTCGTTACTTATGGTATGCTTCGCGAAATCGGCAGTCGTGTAAATTCTGTATTGCATATCGGCTATCTTTCAAAAAATGACTACAAAACACTTACAGCATCTGATTCAGCCACATCTGCTAAAAGCTGTTACTCCAACCTTATGAAAGCTCGAGGATGCACACTTTCTATTACAGAAAAGGCAACTGATAAAATTTCAGACATTGCTGTTGAGAGAAATGTTGGTGCAAGAACGGTTAATGCTGTCCTGTCTGAACAGCTCAGTATTGCTTATTGTTACCTTGATGACAACAAGGAATACAACAAAGTTATTCTTGATACAAATGAAAACAATGAGTTTTCTATCAGATATTGCAAGGGCAAACGCACAGAGCCTGTGAAAACTCCTGTGCAGGATGATTTTGATTATGAAGTTTCACTTCTGAACGAGCTTAGTTGTGAGAGCAATATCAATAAATTTTGTTGTAAGCTTTGCGATACTGCACGGCTCAAGAACCAGACTGAGGTTCAGTTGTATTACAGCTTCCTGCAAACGGTATGCAGATATTTAGCTTACAATGTTCGTCCAAGTGAAAGACGAATGGACAGCATTTTTAAGCTCGCAGAAACAACAGATAAGCCTTATCCGGATGCTGTTGCTCCATTCGAAATCATTTGCAATGACTTCATCAAGGATGGCAGAAATGCAAACGAGGATGAAAAATCATTCTTTGAATTTCATTTCAAGCAATACAGTAAAAACTATTTACCTGACACAAGGAATATCCTTGAAAAGACACTCGAAATCAGCTCAAAAGCTTATTTCGAGAAGCTGTCAGAAAATCAAAACAAAACGTAAAAAAACACTCCGCCGCGACGCAGGGAGTCTGCATCAAATTGGTGCAGACTCTCAGGAGTAAAATACAGGAGATAATCGAAATGAATAAATCAGAATTAAAGCAGTTATATGAAACAGCAAGAACAGTGCTCCCGGGAGAAGCTCTTCAGATGGTTCGTAATGCTGACACCGATGAGGAACGCAACTTCTTTGCATATATCGCAGATATGAACCTGCAAAGAGCACAGTGGGAATATATAAACTCATCGCAGGACAAATAAAATCTGTATAACAGTGAGTGATAAAAGTCTGATGAGAGGTTAAGAACTCAAATCATAGGTGCAGTAATTCTAATGAGATTAGAAAAATCTAATATAACGAGAATTATCTACTATCAGGTGCAATAGTCTGTTCACAGGTGTAGTAAAATACCCCGAATAAATTTATTGAATATTCTGAAAATATGTGATATACTAAATTTGCGACGCAATTAAATATTTTTCACAAGTTTGGGTATCTTATTTTATCTATATGGTAAAAATGCATACTCCTATTTTCATATACCCAGAACTTGTGTTGTTGAAAATTGCGTCGCGGCAGGAGTGATGCTTTTTAGGTGCGGAGCTTCGGCTACGCACTTTTTTGTTTTAAGCACATTCAAAAGCATTATCCCAATTGCAATTATACAGAAAGGATATGGTGCCGCGACACATATTAACCCACGCATAACTAAATTAATGAAATTAGGAGAAATATCTATGAAAAGAATGAAAAAATACTTATCAGTCTTGTTAGCATTAATGATGGTTGTTTGTGCAATACCGATGTCAACATATGCAGCAGAAGCTGAATCAACAGCAACCTCAGGCACTTGCGGTGAAAATGTTACCTGGAACTATGATGACAAAACATACACCTTGACGATTTCAGGCGAAGGTAAAATGCAAGATTATGACTACAATAATCGACCTTGGGAAACCATTGAAGATAATATAAAACATGTAATTGTTAAAAATGGCATTACCGCGATTGGTGCGTGTGCGTTTGAAGATTGTGAAAATATTATTACTGCCTCTATTCCTGACAGTGTAACTTCAATAGGTGACGGTGCTTTTTGCTATTGCATAAGTCTTACAGATATAGTAATACCAAATAATGTAGCATCAATTGGTATTCAAGCCTTTCAAGAATGCACAAACCTTACAAATATAACAATTCCTGACAGTGTAATGGAATTAGGTGACTGGGCGTTTTGTTATTGCACAGAACTTGAAAGTATAACAATGGGAAACGGTATAATAAAAATTGGTGAAATGGCCTTTTATGAATGTAAGAGCCTTATAAACGTAACAATTCCTGACAGTGTAACATCAATCGGTAATAGAGCTTTTGATTCATGTACAAGTCTTGTTAACGCATCAATTGGCAGTGGTGTGACTGAAGTTGCTGATTATATGTTTTCTGGGTGTAAAAATCTTGAAAGTGTGGCATTCCCACACAAATTAACAGCCATAGGTATCGGAGCTTTTTTGCAATGCAGTAATCTTAATGACATTACAATTCCTAATGGCACAAAAACAATTTGTACATTGTCGTTTGCATACTGTACAAACCTTACAGACATAACACTTCCAGACAGTATTAAGTCTATTGAAAGTTCAGCTTTTGAGAAATGTAAAAGTCTCACAAGTGTATATTACGCTGGCACAGAAGAACAATGGAATGATATCGTTATAGACAATACTTATAGTTTGAACGACCCCCTTCTTAATGCCAATGTTTATTTCAATCATATCATTGAAGATACACTTATATTATCAATTTACGAGCCTTCTACAACAACAATCCGTTACAATGACGGTATTGTTCTCCACGCAAACCTTGAGGGTGATATTCCTGATGGATGCACACTCGTATGGGGTGCAAGCAACTCCAATTTCAGTACATCTCAATCCGCAAACGGCGATTCAATGCAAATCATCTCTAAAAGCAAGGGATATACAACATTTACATTAAAGCTTGTTGATGCAGAAGGCTACACTCTTGCCGAGGACAGCATTGAAATGTATTCAAAAGCAGGTATTTTCGATAAAATCGGTGGTTTCTTCCGTTCGCTTTTTGGCACAACAAAAATTTACGAAAACTAAGCAACCTTTAACCAAACAATAAAGGGTCTTCCGAACGAAGACCCTTTTGTTATGTAAGAATTAATAATATTTTACCGTCAATATAAAAGTGTGTCATATTCATCTTTTTCTTTGATATTGTTTTCTTTACTATTCATATATCCTAATTCTTCCGAACGTCTAAAGGCCTGATGTATAATACTATCCAAATCATTTATTGTTGATGAAATTTCATTCTCCACATCATCTAACTCTTCATTTTTTCGCTTGACTCCAAAATTACTTAAAATGATATCACACAAAGAATGGAATTTTGCTTCCAGGTTTTTAAGGTATCCTGTAATTTTAGCAATAGTATTTTCAACAAAAAGACTCGAATTTATAATTATTTCAATTACCCTTTTATTAAAATCAAAGCGTTCCTTATGCTCTTCAATTTCTATGGGTCTTGTTACCCATTTCAATTCTTCTGTTTGATTATCAATATCATCTAAAGCATCTGTTACTATTTTTAAGAGTTCTTCCTTTTTCTTGTTAAAGTTCTTTACACATTCGTTGTATTTCTTTCGTTCTGTTGCAGAGCAACCATAACCTTCGTGTACAGTCGGCATTTCTTCTTTCCCTTGTTCTTTATAACTTCTACAATTGACTCTCTCACTCATGCCTTTTGACGCATACATTTTATTAAGTTCTTCTTCCCAGGATTTTCTCCACTCTGAAGCGAGTGACCTTTCATCCCAACCACTAATTTTGACCGTTCTACAAACAGGATATTTATTAATCCGTTCCCATTCCCCTTCTATTTGTTCCACTTCTGAGGGAGTCATATCCTTACGATTGCCATCAGAATTTTTATACTTATATATTTTTTCAAATCCATCTGATGCTTTAAAACTTTCAGCATCAAGATACACTTCTGTACCATCAGATTTTCGGCATAAATATTCTTTTTTATTCCTTGATTTTACTTGGTAGCTTGCATCATACTCAGCAATAAAATACATCATATCAACATGGGGATTTCTGGGCTTATTATGAAACGAATAAATCGCTCCCATTCCCCTATCTGTACAATTCTTTTTAATCCATCTTTCTAAACATATTATATTTTCTTCATAAGTCAAATCATTTGTAAATGCAATGTAATTTGACCGTGCAAGTTGTGCATTATATGCGCCATGAATTTGTTCTATATCATTCCAGATTATACCTACACGTTCTTTTGCCGGAATACTCTCATCCTTCCACCGTTCAGGAACACCCTCGGGCAGTCTTATAACAGTTTCTCCAACGTTCTTTTTCTTGGTAAAGTCATACACTTCGCCATCGTATTCGTTGACAAGTTTTATTGCGGCATGATATGCAGCTTTTGCAACTGCAGATTTGCCTTTCGCACGTGATACAATTTTCACACGACCAAATGAATAAAACGCCATTTTATTTGCCTCCTTTCGCTTATTGTGGATGTGTGAAGTAATCTGACCGAGTGAGGTGAAAAAGCCTCGCAGAGCGTACAGAAAATACCGCCACTAAGTGGTGGTATATCTGTGCGCACTTCACTCGTTGTCCGACTCGTTGCGTGCTCAGCTTCTATAAAACTTTGAGTGAACCCATCCTTTGATTTGTTCATCGTCAAACTCATCAAACAGTTTCCTTTTTTCTTCATCGGTATAATGTGTCAGAAATGTTGCGCCCACCACAATTTTAACGTGGTCCTGACGTTTCCTTTCATCATCCCTTTTCATCTTTTCAAGCCTCTGTTTTTCTTTTTTCATAGCATTGATTTTTTGCTCAACTTTTTTAAGTTCTTCCGTGTAATTTTTGTTACTCATAACGTTTCCTTTCTGCGTGAATCCCCGCCGGGAAAATAAAAAAAGTCACCCTATCGATTAAGATAGAGTGACCTGTTTGCCAAATCATTATTCTTAGTTAAGTACGCATAATAGCGCTCATTAATCGTATTACTCCGAAAAAGTATTAATTCAAATATGTCGATTGGTTCTGTCTTTTGAACTCCAATTGTCCAAAGAGGAATTCCTTATCGACAATGTTATTATAGCATAAACTCTTGCAAATTTCAAGCTTTATAACACAGAATATTCCGTCCAGATATAATTGTTCTTTTAAAAATTATACTGTGAAAATACAAACCATAAAGAATGGGTGTTTTCCATTGAATATGGGATAATTGGTGCTTTAATTAATAGAACATAACATTATTATAAACATAAAAAAAGGCTGTCTCGTTTTAGCAAGTCTGCCATAATTTGTGAAATGTAAAATAATTTATGTTAATAAGACACTTATTTCACTATCATAAATTTATACTTTTATTTGCTTATTCTAAATATCCTATCTTTTTAAAATACTCAACATATTTCTTGATATACTCAAAATCAATGTTATTCCACTCAAAGCCGAGTTTCCTTAAATATGCAACAGTAAAATAATTTTCAATTCTGATGTTACTGTCATAATTTAGTTTATCGTTTTCATCCATATCACCGATAAATGCTTCAAAGATATGCTTGCTCTGAGTTTGTTCCATTGTTTTTCTTAGAATATCTGAAAACTCTTTATCACTTACGATTTTCATACTGTTTCCAAGAGCATTCATATATTCAAGAAGTTTATCAAGATATACAACCTTTGTGCTATTAATATGGAAAACATTTTGTTCTTTGTTAAAGTGTCTTGCAACAGTCATTACTGCCTCTGCAGCTTCGTCTATTGGTGTGAATTCTGAATAAAGTTCCATAAGATAATCAGGTGCAACACCAAGATTAAGCACAGCTCTTATACGCTGTAAAAATGCATTACTTTCGTAATTCTTCTGGAACTTACCATCACTGAAACGATTTGTCAAGTTTCCCATACGCATAATTTGTGCTGGTAGTCCGTCATAAATAGCTTCAAGAACTGCAATTTCAGCTTCAAACTTACTTCTTACATAGACATTATCAAGAGACTGGTCTATATACAGACTGCTTTCAAAGAAGTGCTTTTCTGTCTCGCTCACATAACCGTCAAATTGGTCTGCAAAACTGTTTCCGGAAACACTTAAAGTTGAAGTGTGAATAAGTTTTGCATTAGCCTGTTTTGTAAAATCAATAAGTCGTTTTGTTGTTTCAACATTAGCTTCGTAGAAATACTTGTATGAGCCATAATGCTTTACACTTGCTGCACAGTTGATAACTGTATCAACATTTTTGAGAAGTTCATCATATTCATAATCTAACAATCCAAACTTATTCTTTTGCAAATCTGCACAAATAACCCTGATACGATTTGTATTTGAATATTTATCTTCAAAATAGAAGTTAAGTAATTCATAAAATCTTTGTTCGCTGTCTTCCTGATTCTTACCTCTTACAAGACAATATGCTGTACCGCTGTCGTTATCAAGGAAATCAGCAAGAATATGAATACCAAGATAACCTGTTGCACCTGCAAGAAGAATATTACCTACATCACGCTTTGCAGATTCAGTAATGCACTCAGCTTTGTTTTTCTGTAATACAGCATTTACTTTTGAATAATCGTAATCATTGAATCCATATGACTGATTATCTCCATTTTCAATACATTCGCAGAGTTTTTCTACTGTTGAATAATCGAATACATTCTGGATATCAAAGTAAATACCCTCATTATGAGCATCTGCAACAAACTCAATAACCTTTAGACTATCGCCACCAAGGTCATCAAAGAAATCATCACTGATACCAACTTGATTTACATCAAATACTTGCTCAAGAATCTTACAAAGTGCTTTCTGAATTGCAGTTTCTGGCTCTTTATATTCTCTATCACTGCTTATATTTTCTAAATCAACTTTAGGCAGTGCATTTCTATTGGTTTTACCACTTGATGTAAGAGGCATTTCATCAAGATGAGTGAAGATGTGTGGAAGCATATATTTTGGAAGTTTTGTACCAATCACAGATTTGATTTCTTGTGCAGACTTTTCTTCACCGGTGTAGAAAGCACAGATAAGTTGTCTGCCTTCACTGTTTTTGCGTACAACCACAACAGACATATTTATGCCGTCAACACTTGAAATTGCATTTTCAATTTCACCAAGCTCAATACGAAGACCGCGGATTTTAACCTGGAAATCGTTTCTGCCGACATAAGCAATATTGCCGTCTTCTCTCCAATATGCAAGATCGCCTGTTTTATACATCTTACCTTCGCCAAAGGGGTTGTCAATAAACTTTTCCTGAGTAAGTATCGGATTGTTAATATATCCTTTTCCAACGCCATCGCCAGCGATGCAGATTTCGCCTATTACTCCTATTGGAACAAGATTCACATATCTATCTGTTATATAAATCTGTGCATTTGCGATAGGCTTACCAATGTGAATATCAATTCCGTCTTCACGATTAAGATTCCCTCCAATATCCCATACACTACATTCACTAGGTCCTATAGGATTGTATACTTTTGATTTTGGAGACTTTTCGTACATCTTTATCAGCAACTCAGCCGGAAGCGGCTCACCCGATGTGCAAATGCATTTGATTTGCCTAAGAACGTCTGTGTTACCTTTGTAATCATAATATAGTTTCAATCTTGTTGGGGTTGTCATAACAACATTAATATTGTTATTTTGGGCAACAAATAAGAACTTATCCTGAACTGTACTTTCGTTATCATCAAGAATAACCGTTGTGAATCCGTTTGTTAAAGGTAACAAAGATTCCGCAATGAAATAATCAAATGATACTGTATTGACACAAGCAAATATACAGTCTTCTTGTTTGTTTAAAGTTTCTAGAGTGTTGTTGTTTTGGCAGAAATTAAGAAGACCATTGCCTGTTAGCAAACAACCTTTAGGCCTACCAGTACTTCCTGATGTGTAGATAATGTAGCAAGAATCACTATTTATTACAGTTTCAGTTTTATTTGATGTAACAGATTCAAAATCGTATATATCAATAACATTAGCATTGGTTTTTATCTTTGAATCGGTGATAAGGAGTTTAACATTGCAATCTATACATGCACAATTAATTCTTTCTTCCGGATAACGCTTATCAAGAGGCAGAAAAACAGCCCCTATTTTTAGTACAGCTAATTGAAATATAATCAACTTATGACTTCTATCAAGATGAATGGCAACTGTATCGTTTTCTTTTACACCAAGAGAATTGAGCTTTCCTGCATATTCTTCTACAAGATAAAGAATTTCACTGTACGACAATTTAATATTCTTAAATACAACTGCTATTTTATCAGGATTTTTTGTTGCTTGTTCTTCGAAAAGATTGTATACACAATTATTTTTTGGATATTCTACTGCCGTATCATTGAAATCAATGAGAAGTGTTTGCTTTTCTTGCGCACTCATTGCCTCAACATCTTTGATATATGATTTTTCATCAAGACACTGTTCTAGAATGAGCTTGAAAGCTTTAATAAACTTCTGTATTTTCTGCTCCTTGTAAAGGTCGGTGCAATATTCTACCATTACAACAACATCATTATTTCTCGGCATAATATTGAATGTAAAATCACATTTTGCTGATGTAATGGGTACAGGCAGAAGTTCAGCCTTTTTATCACCAAAGATAACATCTGTCATTTGCTCACTCTGATAAGCAAACATAACATCAAACAAAGGATTTCTTCCGCTTGTTTCAATGCCGAGTTTCTTTACAAGTTCTCCAAAAGGATAATTCTGATTATCGATTGCAGAAACAGAGTTTATCTTAACTTCACTAATCAAATCAATAACAGTCTTGTTTCCTTCGGGCTTGTTTCTGAGTGCAATGGTATTAACAAACATACCTACAGTGTTAAGAAAATGACTGTCCCTACCGCTTACAGGCATACCTACAACAATGTCTTCATTACCCGAAAACTTTGAAAGCAGAATATTAAAGCAAGACATATAGAAGACATAAGGAGTAATATTCAATTCCTTACACTTTGCAGTAATTTTGTTATGTAAACCAATATCAATTAAATCATAAACGGAGTTTCCGTTAAATGATTGCTTGTCAGTTCTTTGTGCATCTGTTGGTAATTCAATAACAGGGATTTCATCATCAAATACAGAAAGCCAATACTTTTCGCTTTCTTCAAGATTTACTTTCTGAACAGCAAATTCACCGTATTGAACGACATTGGTACTGATATCTCTGCCCATATAGAGTTCATTGAGTTCTTTAAAGAAAACAGGCATAGTACCACCGTCAGAAATGATATGATGAATATCAATCATAACAGTGTTTTCATAATATCCAACACGGATAAGCGGACATTTTTCTAAATCGAAAGGTCTGATAAATGAAAGAATATCATCACTTGAAAGAGCTTCAACAGCTACGTTCGCTGTTTCATCAATAATCTGCATAATCTGACCGTTCTGATTTTCAAAGTGTGTTCTTAAAATTTCGTGTCTTTCAATAAGTTTGTTTATTGCTATCTGCAACTTATCAACATCAAGACTTTCCACTTTGAATACATACGGAATATTGTAAAGAGTTGAATCAGCGTTCATACTCTGTGCAGTATATACACGCATCTGTGCAGGTGTTGCAGGAATAACACTACCATACTCAACCTTTGTTGTTTCAAATTCTTTTTTCATCAGTTGTTTTGCAAGGTCCTGTATAGTTTCACAGTCAAAGATAGTTTTCACCTGAATTTCATAACCTTTTGATTCAAGCTTACTTGTAAGCTCAATTGCTTTAAGACTGTCTCCACCAATATCAAAGAAATTATCAAGAATACTGATTTTCTCACCATTAAGAATTTCTTTGATAGAACCAACAAGTGCTTGTTCCTCATTAGTTTCAGGCGCAACATATTCAACTGTTGATTCAATATTCTCAAGGCTAATTTCAGGTAAAGCGTTTCTATTGGTTTTACCACTTGATGTAAGAGGCATTTCATCAAGATGAGTGAAGATGTGTGGTAGCATATACTTTGGAAGTTTTGCACCAATAACAGATTTGATTTCCTGTGCCGACTTTTCTTCACCTGTATAGAAAGCACAAATTAGTTGCCTTCCTTCGCTGTTTTTACGGACAACTACAACAGACATATTTATACCGTCAACACTTGAAATGGCGTTTTCAATTTCACCAAGCTCAATACGAAGACCACGGATTTTAACCTGAAAATCGTTTCTACCGACATAGGCAATGTTGCCGTCTTCTCTCCAATAGGCAAGGTCCCCTGTCTTATACATCTTGTCTTCGCCAAAGGGGTTATCAATGAACTTTTCTGCAGTGAGTTCAGGTCGGTTAAGATAACCTGCACCCACACAGTCACCGGCAATACAAAGTTCACCTGTTACACCTATCGGAACAGGCTTCATATATTTATCTACAATGTAGATTTGTGTGTTTGCTATAGGTTTACCAATGGTGATATCTAAATCCTTAATTTCAGCGTTAGTAACCCACACAGTTGCTTCTGTAGGACCGTAGATGTTAAAGATTTCCACATCGGTTAGTGTTTTAAGTTCTTCAACCAGTGTTTCTTCAAGAGCTTCACCGCCAAGGATAATTACTTTAACTGTTTTAAGATAATCAAGCTGTTCTTTATCAACAATAAGTGATTTCATCTTTGTAGGTGTAGTCTGTAATACATCAGCAGGGTTTACTTTAATCAAATCATTGAGTTTGCTTTGCAATTTTGCCTGTTCTTCACTTGCAAGAACGATTTCCATACCATTTGCAAGAGGCAACAAACTTTCCGTTACAAAGATATCAAAACCAACTGTTGTTACCGATACAATGTTTTTGTAGCTTTCTTTGATAATCTTATGTACTACGTTATTATTATTATTATTATCTACGTAGTTTGCTACATTACTGTGAGTTAAAAGTGTGCCTTTAGGTTTCCCTGTTGAACCCGAGGTATAGATACAATAACAATTATTTTTACTGTCAACACTGACATTAGGATTATTAACTTTTGAATTATCAAGCAGTTCAGATATATTTTCTGTAGTAACACAGAACTTTGCACCGCTATCTTCAAGCATATATTCAATTCTGTCCTGAGGATAATCAGGGTCAATAGGCATATATGCTGCACCGGATTTAAGAATGCCTATCATTGTTGCGATAAGGCAACTTCTTCTCGGAAGCATAAATGCTACAATATCACCTCTGCCAATACCTTTTTCTATGAGTGAACATGCGATTCTGTTCGCTTCTTCATTAAGTGCTTTGTAAGTAAGTGTTTTGTCACAGGCAACAACCGCAACCTTGTCGGGTGTTTTTGCAACCTGTTCTTCAATGAGCTGATGAACACATTTATCTTTCGGATAATCAAAAGCGGTATCGTTAAAATCAAACATAAGAGTTTGTTTTTCTTCCGATGAAAGAATATTCAATTCATAAATCTTCTTGCTGTCATTTTCAATAGCACTAAAAAGAAGATTACAGATATGCTCGTGTATTTTCTCAATTTCGTGTTCTGTAAACTTTTCAATGAGATAATCATAATGAACACGGAATATACCTTCACTGTCACGGTCATCAATGTGAATCTGCAAACTTTCTGTCTGCATTCCGCTGTGATACCAAGTTGTTTCAAGCTCTTCACCGAGAACCTTTGCATTCTGATAACTGAGCATTATATCATAAAGCTTTTCATTAAACTTATGATTGTTTCTCAGTTCTTCAAGCAAATCGCCATAGTTATACTTTTGGTGTCTTAAAACTGAAAAAAGAGATGTCTCAACAGAATCAAGATTTTCTGCAAAAGAAGTTTCATTATTTAATTCAATAAGAATTGGAGCAGTATTGATAAACATACCCATTGTATTCTGCTCTATCACACCACTTCTATTAAGCACTGCTGTACCTATATAGAATCTATCTGCGTTCATCTTCACTCTGTTCATATATGTAGCAACTGCAATCATAAACATAGAAAATACTGATATACCTTTTTCTCTTGTATATGAGAGAATTTTAATAGCATTTTCATTATCAATAACATAAGTTGCTCTTGTTGATTTAAATGTGTCCGCTTGTTTTTCTGATATGTATGTTACCTCGTCACACTTTTTAAACTGTGAAATAAAGTAATCCTTATCTTTTGCATTTCGTTTGCTCTCAATATATTTTTCTTCTGCTTCAACATAATCAGCATAAGAATATGCCTGTACTTCTTCGTCATTCAGAATTTTATTAAACTGCGTGCCAACAAGAGATAACGTCCATGCATCAGAAATAAAGTGATGCAGCTTTGCAAGCATGCCTTTTTTGTCAGGCAGTACAATAATTTTCACATCACAAAGGGAGCCGTAAAAATCAAGCGGCTCTTTTGCATGTTCAGAAGCATAGTTATCAAGTTCTTTTTTACTGTTGAAAAACAGAACTTCAATATCTTGCTCCTTATATTCTGTTATGTACTGATATGGTTGTCCATCCTCTTCGGAAATTCTGATTCTTAAAGCATCATTCAAACGATAAAGTTCATTAACAGCTTTCTTCATTTCATCAATCGACTTGTCCGTTTGAATAAGCATACTGCCACAGACGATAGAAATACTACCGCCTGTGAATTTTTCCATATCATAAATTAATTTTTGTGGTTTGGTTAATTTCATTTTACTAATTCTCTTTTTTTGAAACATAACGACATAAATAAATTTTATTGCTTTTCAATAAATGTGATAACATCGCCAACTGTTTTTAATTCTTTAATTTTTCTATCAGGAATTTCAATATCAAACTCTTCTTCTACAATACAAGCCAACTCTGCTAAATCGTAAGAAGTAAGACCTAAATCTGACTTTAAATTTGAAGCTTCTGTTATTTCAAATACATTAATACCTGTGTTTTTAGATAGTATGGATTTTAATCTTTCTAACATTTAAGTATTCTCCCTGTTTCGTTTTATTTTTTTGCTCGTTGTTTTTTCAAAAGGAATCTCCCTCAATTTGATTTTGTTAATATTTTTATATGCGGGAAGTTGCTGATTAACCCTTTCGATATCTTGCATAAGTTGCTCTTTTAAGGTATGGCAAAATTTTGAATCAATATAAATCTCTGCAATTATTAATCCATTTTCTCCATAAACCAACACTTCTGATACATAGTCTATTTTATATATTAAATTTTCTATTTCTTCAGCTGAAACATTTTTACCATTTTCAAGAATAATCAAATTTTTCTTTCGACCTGTGATAAAAACAAAATTATCTTTGTCTATGCATCCTAAATCTCCGGTTTTAAACCAGCCATCTTGAAAGGATTTATTGGTTTCATCTTCGTTTTTATAATATCCCGATGAAACAGAAATGCCTCTTGCCCATATTTCGCCTTCAACAATCTTTACCTCGCAATTTTCTACTACTTTACCAACAGAATTTTTACGATGATAATAGTCAAAATTAACAGTTAAAAGTGGCGAACATTCTGTTAAACCATAACCTTGAAAAAGATTGATACCGATACCGTTGTATTTACTAACCAAACCTTCTTTTAACGGCGCACCACCACACATCAATATTCTCAAATTACCCCCAAAAGCTTTTTTTACATCTTTTAGTAAAAAATTACTTATATCAATTTTGCTTTTATAAAATATTCTGCATAGTGTTGTTGCAAAGTTAAATAAAGCTTCTTTATTCTGTTCTTTAACTGTGTTTTCAACCTTTTGATATAATTTCTCCGCAATCAATGGCACCACAAACATAACTGTAGGACGGTATTCTTTAAATTCTCTTTGTAGATATTTTATTCCTGATGATATACATATCGGTACACCTTTGTAAGTCATTCCAAGTATTGTACATGTAAATTCATACACATGATTAAAAGGCAACACCGACATAATCACATCCTTTTCGTGTTGAACGTTTACTGCACCTAATCCTTGAAGAACATTATTGGCGATATTTCTCTGTGTTAACATAACACCTTTGCTTGACCCAGTAGTTCCTGACGTAAAAACAATAGTCGAAAGTTTATCAGATTCAACAACAGGTAGAGTTTGCTTGTTCCTTGTTTCAATGAAAATGTTTTCTAACGGTGTTGAGATAATGTTAACGCTTTTATATGATGCAATCTCGGTTGCTATATCTTCATATTCTTTATCAAAAAACAGCAAGTCAACATCGGCCTGATTGATAATAACTGTCAACTCTTTTACTGTTAACTCTTTGTCTAAAGGTACAATAACAAGTCCTGCAAAAATAGTTCCTAAATACGCAATTATCCATTCGTAACTAGAAGCACCAAGTATAGCAATGTGTTTTACATTTGGATAATTATTTAATATGTAACGTGCACAATTTTTACTGTCATTAAATAAATTGTTATATGTTTTTTGAAAAAGTATCTTTTTCTTTTTATATTTTATTGCAACAGAGTCACCATAAAGTTTGCTGGAGCGTTCTATCAATTCAAAAATAGAATCAATATGTTCATTTTTATAAAACTCATATTTTTTCAATTCATCTCATCCTTTCACCACAAGAACAATGTTCACAAATGTTTTTAGAATAACATTTTTTATCAATGGTTACGTTAATTTTTTTATTAAAAATAGAGATTTTTTCTACAAATTCTTTGCTCATTTCCGCAATTTTTCACTGAGAGATAAAATAATCCTTATCTTTTGCATATCGTTTGCTCTCGATATATTTTTCTTCAGCTTCAACAGAATCTGCATATGAATATACCTGAACTTCTTCTCCATTAAAAATTTGGTTAAATTGTGTTCCAACAAGCGAAAGTGTCCATGCATCAGAAATAAAATGATGAAGTTTTGCAAGAAGTCCTACCTTATTTTGTAAAATGACAATTTTCAAATCACAAAGTGAGTCATTTAAATCAAGTGGCTTTTTTGCATAGACAGAAGCGTAGTTATCAAGTTCTTTTTTACTGTTGAAGGACAGAACTTCAATATCGTGCTCCTTATATTCTGTTATGTACTGATATGGTTGTCCATCATCTTCAGAAATTCTAATTCTTAAAGCATCATTCAAACGATAAAGTTCATTGACTGCTTTCTTCATTTCTTCAACAGACTTGTCAGTCTGAATAAGCATACTGCCACAGACGATAGAAATACTACCGCCTGCAAATTTTTCCATATCATAAATCAATTTCTGTGGTTTTGTTAATCGCATCTTTGTATCCCCATAAATAAAAAAGTGCGTAGCCGAAGCTACGCACCTAAAAACACATAGCTCTCAGCTGCTAAACCAATTAATTATGTAATTTCCCAAAACATAGTTAAATAAGAGCTTGTATTTTTGACAAAATAAAAACTCTGCTTCAGGAAATTACTACATTTCTCCATATTAATTTGGTTTAGCATTTTGAGTATAACACTTTTTTCCATAATTTTCAATAAATTGTTCTGTTTATACGATGTTATTTATTCATTTTTCAGGTTATTTTGTTATAAAATAATTGATAAATTAAACTTTTATTTAGACTTACCCTTTTCTTATATGATATCATTAAATTTTATTAGAAAGGAACAATTAACCTTAATAGTTTACTATAATACATAATCTTTTAATAAATTATTCAAACATTATTTACATAAAACCACGGAACTTATGGTTGAAAAAATTTTAACATTATGATATAATAAAAATAATAAAATATGTTTTAAATATACTTTTAGAGTATTAAGATTAATGAGTGCCGAAAGGCATGCTTAACTAAAATTAATGATTTGGAAAACAAGTCACTCTACGTTTTTGTGGAGTGGCTTTTTATTTTTATTAAAGGAGGGCCAAGTTATGGCTATTTACCGAAGCAAAAAGTTTTGCAATTTTACAATTATGAGTAACGAGCATTTCCAGGAGCGCGAAATGTCCTTGAAGGCAAAAGGCATGTTATCACTAATGCTGTCACTTCCGGATAACTGGAAATTTTCTGAAGCTGGTTTGACCAAGCTATCAAAAGATGGCAAAGCCAGCGTAAGAAATGCGCTTAAAGAACTGGAAGATTTTGGTTATTTGGTTCGTCATCAGGCAAGAACCAATGGAGCTTTCTCAAAAGTAGTATATGACATATACGAGATTGTACCAGACAGGATGTTTGATATTACGACTTTCAAAGAAACCAACTCCATGGACCCGATATCCAAAAACAAGACACAATAAAAAATATAATATATAAATTACTAAATCTTCAATAACTAAGATTAGGAAATAATTTTTAATTATTGATAAGGGAAATAATGATTTAAGTATATATTATATAGTTGTATCTGTAGGTTTAACCTCAATA
>JAZSFK010000022.1:0-2502 GCA_045532175.1 Candidatus Fimenecus sp.
GTTCTCGCAGGTAACATCCTTGTTAAACAGCGTGGTACACACATCCACCCGGGTAACAACGTAGGTCGTGGTTCTGATGACTCTCTCTTCGCACTTATCGACGGTAAAGTTAAGTTCGAAAGAATGGGCAAAGACAGAAAAAAGGTAAGCGTTTATCCTGTTGAGCAGTAATTTTTAACTACTGAAATTCCCATCACTCAGGTGGTGGGAATATTTTTTTACCAATGATATAAAAATAATGTTGAGGTGTTTCTTATGAGAACATTCAATAAGAGTACAAAACTTGATAATGTTTGCTATGATATCCGTGGTCCTGTTATGGATGAGGCGGTAAGAATGGAGTCCGAGGGTCAGAGAATTCTCAAACTCAACATCGGCAATCCTGCACCATTCGGCTTTACTGCACCTGACGAGGTTATCCGCGATATGATGTATAATCTTCGTGAGTGTGAGGGCTATTCCGATTCAAAGGGTATGTTTTCCGCACGAAAAGCAATTATGCAGTATTGTCAGATTAAGGGTATAAAAGGTGTTGACATTGGTGACATCTACCTTGGTAACGGTGTCAGCGAACTCATTACAATGTCAATGCAAGGACTTCTCGATAACGGTGATGAAATTCTTGTTCCGTCACCTGACTATCCGCTCTGGACTGCATCTGTAACCTTGGCAGGCGGTAATGCCGTTCACTATATGTGTGATGAGCAGAACGAGTGGAACCCTGACATTGACGATATTAAAAAGAAGATTACACCAAAAACCAAGGGTATTGTTGTAATCAATCCCAACAACCCGACAGGTGCTTTGTATAGCGACGAAACATTGAAAGAAATTGTTGAAATCGCACGTCAGAATGAACTTGTTCTCTTTGCTGATGAAATATATGACCGACTTGTTATGGACGGACTTACTCATACCGCCCTTGCTTCTTTGGCACCTGATGTGCCTTGTGTAAGCTTTAACGGTCTTTCAAAGTCTCACAGAGTTGCGGGCTTCAGGGTGGGCTGGATGGTAATCAGCGGTAACAAGAAAAAAATCAAGGGTTATATTGAAGGTCTTAATCTTCTCTCATCAATGCGACTTTGCTCAAATGTACCCGCACAAAGCATTGTTCAGACTGCACTCGGCGGAATTCAGAGCGTTGACGAATTGCTCTTGCCGGGTGGCAGAATTTACGAGCAGAGAGAGTTTGTATATAATGCACTTTGTGAAATTGACGGCATTTCCGTTGTCAAGCCAAAGGCTGCGTTCTATATTTTCCCGAAATTAGATGCAAAAAAATTTAATCTTCACGACGACGAAAAATTAGTTCTTGATTTTCTCAAGGCTAAAAAGGTGCTTCTTATGCACGGTAAGGGCTTTAATTACCCAACACCTGACCACTTGAGAATTGTTTATCTTCCGAGAAGACGAATTCTTGGCGAAGCTATGGATGCATTCAAAGACTTCCTTGCAGATTATCAACAATAAGACTTTAATAAAATTAATCCCCCTGATGCTGTAAAACAACGTCAGGGGGATGTTTTCTACAACTAACTTTTGCGAAAATTAACACAAGACCCTGCGCCGCTGTCCGTACCCGTTTTTGCACAGAGATTTCATGTGCCCCCACCCCAAGGGGTGAAATTTTCACCCATATCGCAAAATGGGTAAAAAATATTTCCACCGTGTACATTTTTTTCACTCGTTTTCAGGATTTCCGAAAAACATTTCCAACGGTGTACTTTTTTATGTTAAATGCGTCGTAACGCATCTTATTTTCAGTTTTAATAGGAATAGGCTTTTAAGTTTTATTACAGATAAATCATCTGTGAGTTGTGTGAAAGCCTTGCTGACAAGGTTTCAATCACGTGTCGGTCTGCCTTCATTTCATTCCATAAAGGCAAATCCCTGTTTGAAATTAAAATTAAACTACGCTCATTACTGAGTTTCATTATTGCTTTGTAGAAGAGCAACAACTCTTCTTCCGTTGGTGTTGTGTAAAACAACTCATCAATCACCACAAGGTCGCTTTCAACTAAATAACGCCAAGGGTGTGATTTTTTGCTTGAGCATTTAATCAATTCTTCAAAGGTAACATAAACAACCATTGCACCTTTCTCGATAGCCTCAAGCGAAATGTCAACTGCAAGACTTGTCTTGCCCCTGCAACATTTACCGATAATTATAATATTCTGATGCTCGGTTTTGAAATCGAAATTCTTAATCCTGTCAAGTTGCCACTGTAGTCCCGACGATATGTAATTGTAATCATAGTGTCGGTCAGGTAGGCGACTTCTTTTTGTGTATTTCTTTGCCCTTGCTTTCAGTCGCATATCCATTTCCTGTTGCAACACATTCTGTAAATAATCAAGGTTAGAAACACGCTCATCTGTTAAATCAACCTCACCGTTGCCAAGATGAGTAAGACCCAATTCCTTTGCCATCATCATTACATCAAAAATCTCTGCCATTGAATGCCTCCTGTATCTCACGACTTCGTTTTAAGTAGTTTGATTTTGC
>JAZSFK010000056.1:0-3537 GCA_045532175.1 Candidatus Fimenecus sp.
AAGTTCACCGTTGTATTCGATTGTTCTGTTGCCATAACACTGCCAGAATTCGAATATTGGAAGAAGCATCCAGCTGGCACCTGCATTCCAATATTGGAACGGATACCATTTATCATATTCGACCATCATAGCACGGTCACCATCAGTATTAACAGGAACCTGAATTGCGTCTGTCATCCCATAAGTTTTTGCGGCATTTTCTTCCCAATCCGGAATTTGACGAAGAACAAATTTGGTGTATCCGATACCGGCATCATAAACATTACCTGTATTCATACCTGAAGCCTGTAAGTTTACATTTGCATCCATTGTATATATGCCTCTCCAACCGGAGTTCCACTCACCTGTCCACATTCCACAAAGTCTTGGGAACATTGAACCTGCACAGCAGATTTGAGCATACCTACCCTGATTATATGCTCGTTCAATCATAGCGGTTTCAAGTTTATCACTTCTTTTTTGAAGTGCAATAAGATGTTCGTTAGCAAAATCTTCGTTGTATCCTTCACCTAACTCAAAATCAACTGCATTGAACAGTGCAGACTGCTTTTCCGCATGGGGAGCAAGAGCCATATCATAATCAAATTTTCCGTTAGATGAATGTTTTTCTGCTACTGCATTTGTTTGAGCATATAAAGAATCAAGAAGTTCATAATTCTCCGCATCTTTAAAGTCTTCAAACTTGCCCATATTATGGGAACGGTCAGATTTTGTAATAAGATAAACTTCAGAAGCGTCGGAAATTTTTATACCAACATTTTTGTCTTTTCCCACATTCTGAGCCTCGTTTGTATCCTCAAGAACAACTCGTTCTTTGGTACCGCCTACTACGATTACCTGTGTAAGACCACAATATCCGCCATCTTTAAGTTCACTGTTTTCATATGCGGGATAATGAGCTATTTGAGCAATATAGTTACAATTTTCATCAACCAACTTTTTATATTGCATATTCTTTTCGTCGCCATTACCAAAACCTCTCATTGATGAACAATCGTCTATTGACAAGGTCATATTGATTTTTGAATTGCGACTTGATTCTGTAATTTTTGTTATAGTTACGTTGTCTTCACGAGATGTAAATGTAAGTCTTTCCCAAGTACCTTTAATGTCCTTATATTTTACACCGATTTCTGCTGTCTCGTAATCAGTCCAACGAATATAGTCATAATAAGCACGGTCTTTCATGTCTAATCTTAATACGTGAGAAGGGTGGAAGGCATAGTCAAAGGTTCTATTTCTGCCGTTTACATCCCAAGTGTCGTCGAAATTTATAACAGCCTGTCTTGCATCGTGAAGTTCACCTGTTACTTCATCAGGCGTATATCTTGGGTCATTTGACGGCATTATGAAGTGGATATTTTGGTAAATAAGGGCATCATTGTAAGGTGAACCTGAAGATACAACACCATTTTCACCATTACCACTAACCATACCATCAAACCAACTGAGGCTGTCCTCAAAATTATCAGCCCATCTTACTAACTCTGTATATTCTGTTGCGAAACATTTTTTGTGGTCATTTTTTATCATGTTTACATTACCTGCCTTAATATAATTCACAGTTCCTGGGGTTAGTCCTCCCTCTAACACCAAACATAAAATAATACTAATGATAGACCTGATTTTGACTATAAATTTTAACACTATTCATCTTCCTTTCAACGTATTCACTATTTTAATGATAACATAAAGCAAGACGAATAAACACGACATATTCACTTCACAAAATGTCGTGTTTTCAAATGCAAAAGTGTGATAATATAAGTTTATAAATAGAGGTATTCTTATACACTTGCAAAAGAGAGGAAGAAAACTATGATTTATGCTATTAAAACTGTCATTGCAACTGTTATTGCTCTTTGTATATCCGTTACATCTTTTGTCGGAAATACTATAATTCCTGAAAAAGTTATGGCAGAATTTTATGTCAGCACAACAGGGAGTGACGAAAACACAGGAAGTTACGATTGTCCTTTTTTGACTATTGAAAAAGCACAACAAGAGGTTAGAGAAATTAGCAAAAATATGAAAGGGGACATTATCGTTTACATTACAGATGGTACATATGTTTTGGAAGAACCTCTTGTATTTGACGAAAGAGATAGTGCAACCAATGGCTATTCTATTAAATATATCGCTGATGGTAATGCTGTTATAAGTGGTGGTCAGGAAATTGAAAACTTTACTTTGTTTGATATAGAAAAGAATATCTATTCTGCAAAAGTTCCTGATGGCTTTACATTTCGTCAGTTATATGTAGATGGCGAAAAGATGACAAGAGCAAGAAGCAACACAGATTTTTCAACAAGAATTGTTGGTGCTTCTCGTTTTGACGAAAACGGAAATCTTATTCCCGAGAACCTAAACTACGGTGGTGAGGATTCATTAGTTCCTGCATCATACGGCGAAATATATCTTAATGCCGATGAATTTCAAGACTTCAATAATCTTACAAAAGTAGAACTTCATGTTTTAACAGCATGGGTTAAAAATGTACTTAGAGTTAAGTCCGCTGTTACAGAAAATGACATTACCACTATAAGAATTCAGGATAATGAAAGTTCTTTAATTTTTAATCGTATGCATCCAAATATAGACGGTTATTCCCATATGAGCACTCACGATTTCGTTTACTATATTGAAAATGCCTATGAACTTATTGACACTGATAAAGAGTGGTATTTAGATGAAAGCACAAATACAGTCTATTTTAAAGCACCTGAAAATATGGATATGAATTCTGTGTGTGTAACTGCTCCAAAACTTGAAAATCTTGTTACAGTTAAATCAACTGATAACAGTAAAATCAAAAATCTAACTTTTGAGGGAATTACTTTCCAATACAGCACTTGGAACTTGCCAAGTGAAAAAGGTCTTGTTGACGTACAGGCAGGAATGTTTGCAAACTACTGCATTTTTAAGACGAATGATATGGGTGTTTTAAGACCATCTGCATCCATATATATTGCCAATACTGAAAATTTCACTATGAAAAATTGTACCGTAGAAAATATGGGTGCTGCAGGAATCGACTTGCATTATGGCACAAAAAATTCACTGATACAAGACAATCTTATTCAGAACATTAGTGGAAACGGAATCATGATAGGCAAATTTGTCGTTGATAAAAATACGGATATCCATGTTGTATATAACCCTGAAGACGAGTCTGATATTTGTACGAATGACAGAATCGTAAACAACCGTGTCTTACACATAGGCACAGATTATGAAAGTTCTGTTGGCATTTGTGCTGGTTATCCAAGAAATATTCTAATTGCAAACAATGAGGTAGCATATGCTCCTTACACAGGTATATCAGTTGGTTTCGGTTGGTCGAATGCTGATAATGCAATGAGAGATAATCGTATATTAAACAATGAAATTCATCATACAAGTCAAATTCTCTGTGATGCCGGTGGTATTTACACTCTTTCAAAACAGCCAAACTCTGAAATGAGTGGCAATTACATTCATGATATTGTTTTACCTGAATGGGCAGACTACGGTACAAGTGGCATATATATGGATGAA
>JAZSFK010000009.1:0-40624 GCA_045532175.1 Candidatus Fimenecus sp.
ATGAGTAACGAGCATTTTCAGGAGCGCGAAATGTCCTTGAAGGCAAAAGGCTTGTTATCACTAATGCTGTCACTTCCGGATAACTGGAAATTTTCTGAAGCCGGTTTGACCAAGCTTTCAAAAGATGGCAAAGCCAGCGTAAGAAATGCGCTTAAAGAACTGGAAGATTTTGGTTATTTGGTTCGTCATCAGGAAAGAACCAATGGAGCTTTCTCAAAAGTAGTATATGACATATACGAGATTGTACCAGACAGGATGTTTGATGTTACGACTTTTAGAAAACTCAATTCCATGGACCCGATGTCCGAAAACAAGACACAATAAATAACATAATATATAAATTACTAACAACTTCAATAACTAAGATTAGGAAATAATGTTTAATTATTGATAAGGGAAATAATGATTTAAGTATATATTATATAGTTGTATCTGTAGGTTTAACCTCAATAGCCATTATTACTTACTATAGTGTGTAATATCATTTTAATTCATCCTCTAATTAAGATGGAGCAAAAAATTTTTTCACCTTACAAATACAAAAAGTTGTTTCTGAAAACTATAAATGTTTATAGCAGTAAGGTGTATCAGTAAAACTAAAAAGATATTTATATTTTTCCTTTTTAATTCAATACATCGTTTTTTATTGATTATTACTATTCACATTTGTCAAAAATAAGCTTAGAAAGGATGGTCAGGATGTATTTTAATGTTAAAGTTTATATAAATGACATGGAAGTAGATTCGTCTGACCTTCCTGATTACGAGATAAAGTGTCCTGCAATCGACAGAATTATTAACAGTATTATTGACAGGGCAAAAGAAGACAATGACATTGAAATAAAAGTTTCATAAAACGAAAGTACTGATACAGAAATGTGTCAGTACTTTCTGCATTTCGACAAATTTTGTTAATTTGATTTTTGTATTGTTTTAGTCGAAATATTCTGCTATAATGGTTAAAGAAAATAAAGTCAGGAGGATATTATATGGGTTGGATTAAAGAAAATATCAACTTAATGTCTAAAGAGGAAATCTTATATGACACCGATGACATTCAACGAGATAGCGAAGGCAACTATCTTATTGATATTGCCTATCGAAGAGTTTCTACTGAAAAGCAATCTTTAGATGGATTCGGTCTTGATAGCCAGTTGGAAAAGATTAAAGCTTGTTGCAGAAAAAACGATTCATCTGCATGTATCCTTATAACTGATGATGGCTTTACAGGAACAGTCATGGAACGTCCCGGTATGGACTGCTTCATAAAAAGGCTTACAGATTTCAACAGAGGTTTAACAAAAATCCGAATTCGTCGATTGATTGTTCCAAGAATGGACCGTCTCGGAAGAGATATTGTAGGCATGTTGAGTTTCATTAATGACTACATCTTACCTAAAGGTGGTACAAAGTCAACTGTTAATGAAAATCGTTACCTTGTTGAATTTATCTCCGAAGAAGAAAGCAATATAAGAATTGTTACTACCGAGAACGGTGAATTAGACCCTACCTCTCACCTGTTGATTGTTATATTCTCTTTGCTTGCTGATTTAGACAGAAAGGCAATTTTGAGAAAATTCCGTTCGGGTAAAGCACAACGAGTTGCAAGTGGCTATCCTTTAGGTGGTGGAAATGTTCCATACGGATATCGTTATGTTGAAAACACCAAAGACAAAAAAGGTAATTACGAAACAATTCCTGAGCAAAAAGAAAAATTCTTAGAAGCGAGAAGGTTATTTGTTGAAGAACACCTTCCGCCTTCTACTATTGCTGAAGAATTGAATCTTTCTACTGAAAGACTCGTTACTCAAATGCTCAAAAGAAGAACTTATCTTAATATACTGACTTACAACGGCGTTGAATATCCCGGACATTTTGAACCATTCATTACCGAGGAACAATGGCAGGAACAACAAGATGAATTCGAACGCAGAAGTCGGGCAAGATGCGATACCACATATATGCTGACCGGTTTAGTATATTGTGGAAATTGCGGTGCAAAGTTCAGATATCAAAAAGAATCTGCAACAGGTAATGTAAAACTCTCTTGTTACTCGAAGGAACATTCTCATGCGAAAAGGCATCTTGTGAAAGACCCTAATTGTCCTAATAAAACTCGCTATTATGCAAAGGATATCGAGGATATTGTAATTCGAGAGTTATTTAGGTTGTCTTATATAAATCAGGACACCAAAAAGACAGTAACTGATTTTGATATTATCTCATCGTTGGAAAAAGAAATCGAGAAAAACCAAAAAGCATTGAACAAAGCCACAATGGAATATGCTATGTCCGATGCAGAAAGTGCTAAAGCCAAAGCGTATGCAGCAACTATCGACAGACTGTCAGATGAAATTGAACGACTTGTCTCACAAGTAAAAAGTGAACGAGAAAAAAGAAATATTAAACGAAAAATCGAAAAGACAAAGTCAACAATTAAAAACATTGCTGACGCTTGGCCACATATGACGGATGAAGAAAAGCGTACGGTCTGTCGTGAGGTTATCGACCGAATTGTAATAACCCATACTGACGATGACCCTGAGATTAGCATACATTTTCACCTTGAACAGTATTTAAACAAATAACTATTACTATATTTTCGCCTAACATACGCTGTTCCGATGATTATCGGTGAAATAAGACGGTATTTAAGAGATTACAACACAATAAGAGTAAGTCGTTCTCTTCGTGACACTGCATACCATGCTATGCAGATTAAGGAAAGGATTCAGAATGATTCGGGTCGGGATGCCACCATTGAGGAAATTGCAAAGGAAATGGAAATTGAGCCTGTTGACGTTATTCTAGCCCTTGAGGCAATCGTCGAGCCGATTTCGCTTTATGAGCCGGTATATTCCGATGGTGGCGACACAATTTATGTTATGGACCAGATTGGCGGTTCGGAAAGCGACGAAGATTGGCTCAATGAAATTTCAATTAAGGAAGCAATTAAAAATCTTGGTGAAAGAGAAAAGCAGATTTTAAACCTTCGTTTTATTCAGGGTAAAACACAAATGGAGGTTGCAAACGAGGTTGGCATTAGCCAGGCACAGGTAAGCCGCCTTGAAAAAGGTGCTATTAAGAAAATCAAAGAGTCGTAATAAATAAACTCTCCCCAAAATAGAATTTATAGGGGTGTTTTTATGAATTGCTTTATTACTGATATGAGGGAAAAGGAAATTATAAATCTTCGTGACGGTTGTCGCTTAGGCTCTGTCTGTGATGTTGAATTTGATACTTGTAGCGGTACAATCGTATCCATTATTGTATTCGGCAGAAGCAGGGCTTTTGGTTTTGGTGGAAAAAGCGATGATATTAAAATCTGTTGGAATGACATCAAGGTAATTGGTGACGATACAATTCTTGTGGATTTTGACTGTCCCAAGGAATGTAAAAAAACTAATAACGGTAATTTCTTTGACTCGTTATTCCATCATAAATAGGCATCTTGAAATAGAAAATATTATGTGATACAATATTAACGATAATTATTGTGTCGGGGTGTTAAAAATGAATAACAGAGTAAAACTTGAAATTCGTGGAATCACTTATTTTATAAACACTGATGAAACTCCTGAATATACAGAGGAATTGGCGGCGGATATTGACGAGAGATTGGCTGAAATCTTAAAAGGTGGCTCATTTATCTCCATGACTCAGGCTGCTGTGCTTGTTGCTCTTGAGAAGGCTGACAAAGCAAAAAAGAATGAAAATGAGCTTGAAGCTTTAAGAGTTCAGGTTAAGGAATACCTCGAGGATTCTGCAAAGGCAAAGTCCGAAAGAGATTATTATAAACGTGAACTTGAAAGAATCAAAACAGAAGCAAAATTCAAAAACGACCAAATCAATCTTTTTGCAAAGGCAAATAATAATGAATAAAACAGAAATACTTGCTCCTGTCGGAAATTCTGAATCCTTAAAGGCTGCTGTGCTTTCAGGTGCGGATGCAGTTTATTTTGGTATGGGTAACTTTAATGCCAGAAGAAATGCACAGAATTTTTCAACGGACGAAGAAATTAAAGATGCAATAGAATATTGTCATTCAAGGGGTGTTAGAGTTCATATTACTCTTAACACCCTTATTAAGGATACAGAAATAAAAGAAGTAACAGAGTGTGTAAAGAAAATCTGTTCCCTCGGTGCAGATGCCATTATCGTTCAGGATTTAGGACTTGCAAAGGTAATTAAAGCTGTCTGTCCGGATATAGAAATGCACGCATCAACTCAAATGTCCGTTGGTACTCCGGAAGGGCTTTACTTGTTAAAAGAATTAGGATTTACACGTGCAGTTTTGCCACGAGAATTAAGCTTTGAAGAAATAAAACATCTTTGTAAACATTCACCTATTGAGCTTGAAATGTTTATTCACGGTGCTTTGTGCATGTGTGTTTCGGGTCAATGCTTAATGAGTGCCGTACTTGGTTCAAGAAGCGGTAACAGAGGTCTTTGTGCCCAGCCTTGTCGTTTGCCCTTTAAGGTGCAAAAAGGCACAGGACACGATTTAAGCCTTAAGGATTTATCTCTTATTGAACATATCCCCGAACTTGCGGAATTGGGAATTTGTTCATTTAAAATTGAAGGCAGAATGAAACGCCCTGAATATGTAAGTGCTGTTGTAACTGCTTGCAGAAAATCAGTTGACGGCAAGTATAATTTTGATGTGCAAAAGGACTTACACGACTTGTTTTCACGTTCAGGATTTACTGACGGATATTATAAAAATCAACTTGGCAGGGAAATGTTCGGATACCGTGAAAAAGAGAATGTTCAGTCTGCCACAAAAGAATTGCTTTCAAAATATGCGTCTGTTTATCAAAAAGAGCAATCACGATTTGATGTAAAATTCACCTTGAAAGGAAAAATCGGTGAAAAAGCAAGACTTATAGCAGAATGTAATGGCATTACCGTTGAAACAGAAAGTGAAATGCTTTGTGAAGCACCTATAAACAGACCAATTTCTGAAGAAAGAATTAAAGATGCACTTGCAAAATGTGGCGGTACCCAATTCAATGCGGAGAGTATTGAAATACCAGGTGATATTGATTACTCCTTGCCTGTTTCTGCCCTGAATTTAATGAGAAGAACTGTTCTTGAAATGCTTGAAAATGTTATAGCAGGCAGAAAAGAACGAGTTTTATACCATGCACCAATTCCTACAAATATTCAGTCCGAAAACTACAGAGAATTCTATTGCCGATTTGACAATGTGGAGCAAATTCCAAATAATATAAATGCAGATATGGTTTTTGTACCACTTGGGACAGATGACAGCATTGTAAAATCAAACAACTACGGTGTTGAGTTGCCTCACGGAATGTTTGGGAACCAAGATAAAGCGGACAAGTTATTGGAGAAATCCTCTGCTACATATTGTCTTTGTCATACACTTGATGCTGTGGCTATTGCTAAAAAACATAAGAAAAAAGTAATTGCATCGCCTTCACTTAATGTAATGAATTCCCTTTCAATGGATGTTGCAAAATCACTCCTCATTGACAAGGTCATTGTTTCAAATGAATGTACTCTGGAAAAGTTTTCAAGAATCTCATCAAGCGTGCCAATAGGTCTCACTGTTTATGGTAGAATTCCGCTTATGCTTACAAGAAACTGTCCTGTAAAAAGCGGAAAGACCTGTGCAGAGTGTAACCGTGAAAGCTACATAACAGACAGAATGGGAATTAAATTCCCTGTAAGATGTCAAATGGGATATACTGAAATTCTAAATTCCCGTCCGATTTATATGGCTGACAGAATGGATGAAATTCCTGAATGTGATATTATGTTTTTCAACTTTACAACTGAGAGTAAAAATGATGTTGAAAAAGTAATTTCGGCTTATGAAAATGAAGAAAGGTCCACAGGCGAGTTTACCCGAGGACTTTTATATAGAGGTGTTGAATAATGAAAGAGTTAAGAATTAAAAAGGTACGAGAAAACGCAAAAATCCCCACTAGAGCAACTGTTGGTAGTGCAGGGTTTGATTTATACGCTTGTATTGATGAACCAATTACACTTAAAAAAGGTGATAAAGCGGTTATCCCAACAGGAATTGCCATAGGTCTTGATGACCCACATTATGCCGCATTTATACATTCAAGAAGCGGACTTGCTATAAAGCACGGATTAAGTCTTCTTAATTCCGTAGGCGTTATTGATAGTGACTATCGTGGTGAGATTTGTGTAGGAATTATAAAGCAAACTGACCCTGAATATACAATCCAACCATTTGAGAGAATTGCACAAATGGTAATAAAACCTGTTGAATTACCGGATTTGGTTGAGGTTGATGACCTTGATGAAACCGACCGTGGTGCAGGTGGATTCGGAAGTACAGGAACAAAATAGTTTAAAAGAATTAAGGGATGCATAGGCATCCCTTTTCTTATTGTTTAACTCCCCAAATGGTTTCGTTATTGTTTCCGATTAGAGAAAAGACTATTCTTTCTCTGTGGTCTTTTGTTTCATCCTTTTGAATATGCAAAGTACCCTCGTATTTCACACCATCAATGGTAACTTGAATATGTGGTGTACCGTCAACAAGTTTCCATGTGCCCTGAGTATCTTTATACGAAACCTTTGTGTTATTTCTTACACTTTCATAAACCTTGAGATTTGAAATTGTTCCGTCTGTATTCAAAGTGATTATTTGTGTCGGTGCAATGATATTATCAACGTCTGCCCAGCTTTCACAGGTATTACTTATATTACCATGGGCGATAAACTCATATTCACCACATACCGTTTCCGCTGTAAATAACAGATTCGTAACGGTGTCACCAAGATACTCAAAAGGTAATGCAGTTAGCCACCCGTCCTGTGTTCTTACAAGTTGACGAATTCTTGTTTCGTAACCATCAGTGCCATTATTAAATCTGGTATGATAAGCAAGAAGGATTTTTCCGTCAGATGTTATCATAGCAGAACAATGTCCACCGGAAAGGTATGCGATATCATTAGAGCCAAACTGATAATTGCCAAAAAGCTTTATTCCCGAATCTGCCCAATCAAGTGCTGTGTTACCAATTGCATCATAGTAAAGTCCGTCAGGTGTTTTGCTACGGAATTGACGGATATTGTATCCACCCAACGCATTGAGCCCTTTATATGTCACAAACATATAATAGTAATTGCTTACCTCGTCATAAATTATATATGGCCCTTCACCCGACAAGTCATTGTAATGGTTAGGATTAAAGAGTTTTTTACCAAAATACATATCGTAATCGTCGTGCTCTTCCATATATTTATAGTCGGGAAGACCTGTTCTCTCATTCATTGGCATTATATATGTTCCGCCAAAGAATGAGCCGTAAGTCATCCAGAGATTTCCGTCTTTGTCATAAAAGAGTGCGGGGTCTATACAATTCGGATAAACCGTATGGTCATAATTGCCTTCTTCATCAAACCATGGCGCATTAACGACATCATTCATTTTAAATGTGCCGTTTTTCAATAACTTATCAATATTGGTAAAGGTAAAATGTAATGAATTTTCACGGATATACTCATTCTTAACAGTTCTGTTATTAAAGCCTGAATACACAACAGCATCTTCATATTCATAAGGACCTTCAATATTATCGCTTGTTGCCATCCATATTACAGATGCAGGTGTTCCCCACACAGAGCAGCTTGCATAGTAACAATATTTGTCCATTTTGGGGTTATAAATTACATCTGCTGCCCATGCATTCGTTTGCCAGCCATTTTCGGGGTAGTTGTTAACTACTTGGTAGGCATCAGTCCAACTTAATGGCTCAGCTAAAACCTCACGGAATGTTTTACCTTCAGGTACTAACAGTCTGTTTAAATCCCCTACACCTGAAGCTACACTTGTCCAATTTACTAAATCATTACTTTTTGCAACGGCACAATGTGTTCCGAAAATATAATACTCACCATTGGAAAGTTCCATAATTGAGGGGTCGTGGATTGCAATTCTTCCGTTTTCCAACTGACAACTTCCCCCTTCAAGAATTTCATACTGCTTTGCTTCTATTTGTTTTGCATTTTGCGGTCCGCCAAAAAATGAGGTAAAAAAGCAAACAACTGCGGCGATAATATAAAAAAGACGATTATAAATCATTTTACTTTACTACCTCGTACATATCCCCTGCAGTCTGCTTTGTGGCATATTCTGTTACTGTAAGGACTTTGTATTTTGTAATCTTCTCACCAAATTGGATTTCTAATACGTCGCCTTCTTTAACGTCGTAGGATGCTTTTACAACACGACCGCTGACAGTTACGTGACCTGCATCACAAACTTCATTTGCAACTGTACGTCGTTTGATTATTCTTGATACTTTTAAAAATTTGTCTAATCTCATAACACAATTCCTTTTATACGTTGTAAAAAAACAAGGGTCGCTTTTGGCGACCCTAATTTTTGCAAAAGTTTAATTATTTAACTGCTGCTTTAAGAGCTGCACCTGCTTTGAAAGCCGGAACCTTTGTTGCAGGAACTGTCATTGTTTCGCCTGTTCTTGGGTTACGAGCTGTCTTTTCTGAACGTGCTCTAACTTCAAATGTACCAAAGCCGATAAGCTGAACTTTGTCACCGTTTGCAAGAGCGTCTGTAACTGATGCGAAAACTGCTGCTACTGCTGCGTCAGCATCCTTCTTTGAAATGCCTGCTTTAGCTGCTACTGCTGCTACGAGTTCTGTTTTGTTCATTGTGTATTCCTCCAAAAAATTTTTCTCTTTTATATAAAAAGGATTTTAATCCTTTTTAGCCAAGTCCCAAAGCTTGTCCAATGTGTCCAAGTCAGTATTTTTCATATCCATACCCTGTTCATTTGCCATTTTTTCAACCTTCGAAAAACGGTCAATAAACTTGTCCGTTGAGTTTGTAAGGGCTTCTTCACTATCAACCTTCACAAAACGTGAAACATTAACTACAGAGAAAAGCAAGTCACCCAACTCTTCGTGAATATTATCCCTATCACCTTTTGCGTAAGCCTCTTTAAGTTCGTTTAACTCCTCGCTGACCTTGTCAAAAGCACCCTCGGCACTATCCCAATCAAAGCCAACTTTTGAAGCCTTTTTCTGAACCTTATCAGCACGCATAAGTGCCGGAAATTCACGTGGAATTGAAAGCATAGACTCTGTCTGAGTCTTTTGCTGTTTGGTACGTTTCTTAATAACATCCCAATTTTCAAGAACCTGTTCACTTGTTTCGGCATTAACATCACCAAAAACATGGGGATGACGTTCAATCATTTTTTTGCAAATTCCGTCAGCAACATCCGAAAGTTCAAATGCACCCTTTTCACGCTCAATCTGAGTATGAAAAACAACTTGCAAAAGCACATCACCAAGTTCTTCTAAAAGCAAGTCCTTATCGTCCTTATTGATAGCCTCGATAACCTCATAAGTTTCTTCAAGGAAATCACGACGAATAGATTTGTGGTCCTGCTCCATATCCCATGGGCAACCACCCGGCGAACGAAGAATTTCGACAATATCAATCAAATCACTAACATCGTAGCATTCTTTAAATTTGAAATTATCTATCATTCGTATCACCTTTGTCTATTTTACTCTATAAATCCATATTTTGCAAGTATTTTTGCAATTTTTTCTCCCTTTGGAAGCATAACAACGTCATCTTTTGATATTCCCTTAATCAAAAGCATGGAAATTACGTATACAACCGCACCAAAACCGATGCCAACCCCAAGATTTATTATACCCTTAAGTGAAAAATCAGGAAGGAAACGGTTGCAAAGTCCGTATGATGTATATGCAGCTACACCGCAAAGAACACCGCAAACTGTCGGCTTTATAAATACAGATATTAAGTTTATTCTAATCTTTGTTGTACGCACAATGGCTACAAAGTTTATGGCAAAAATTACAACGTAGCAAAGAATTGTACCTATAACCGCACCGTTAACATTCAGACTCGGAATTGAAACAAATATAAAGTTTGAAATAAGCTTAACAATTGCACCTACCGAAAGAGAAATAAGCGGTACTTTTGTTTTATCAATAGCCTGAAGCATATTTGTCATAGGCTGGGAAAGAGCCATAAGGAAAATTGAACATCCGTAAACTGTAAGGACAGGTGCTGCGATAGAAACACCACTTGCTGATTCTCCCTTACCATAGAAAAGTGCAAGAATTGGCTGTGCCAACACACCCATACCAATACCGCACGGCATTGCTACAAGCATTGTTACTCGCAAAACTGATTCAATTGATACCTTGATTTTTTCCTTATTCTTTATTGCCCAAGCAGCAGAAAGAGTTGGAATTGCACTGATACCCAAAGTCATTGTAAGTGAAGGAATGAGATTTCTGAAATCAAGGGACAACGAATATGAGCCATAAAGGAAATTTTTAACGTCTGCATCAAGAACACCAATAAGCTCTGTTGAATAAAGACTTCTTATGAAATCAAGATTTTCTGCAATCATATATTCAAGTCTGTTCTGAATAGTAATTGAGTCAATAAGGTTTGTGATACTGAAAACAAGTGAGCTTAACGCAACGGGAATTGCAAATCTTATTATGTTTTTGGCGATTACACCTGCTTGTTCAGGTTTTGGAGCATTTGCTAATTCTGTCTGAGTAATGCTGTCACCCTTTACCTTATGAAGAATCACAAGATAAATCAAGCCTATAACAGTACCCAAGGTGACACCTGCAGCAGCACCGGCTGCAGCATAAGGATAAATTGCACTTAAAGCCTCTGTCTCGTTTGCAACTGTTCTTCCGAAAACCGTCAATCCCTGTTCGAAACGAGAAAGTCCGTAGCTGATAACCCATTTTGCGCATACAAGTCCGAAAACCAATTTTCCTGTTGCCTCAAAAACCTGTGAAATTGCAGTCGGATTCATATTAGAAAGTCCGTTATAATATCCACGGTAGCTTGACATTAAACAGCAGAAGAAAATTGAAGGTGTAATTACAAAAACTGCAGGGAGAACATCCATATTCTTTGCAGAAAGTGCATAAGGGTATGCAAGAATAAACATCGCCAAAGTTCCGAGTATACCTACTACAAGAAACAGCCTTTGAGCAACCTTTCTTATAATCTTGACATCACGGTATTTTCCTGTTGCCATAGCTTTTGAAACCATATTGGAAATAGCAACCGGAAGTCCTGCCATTGAAACTGTATAAATCGGCACATAAAGATTATATGCTGAATCAAAATATCCGCGTCCCACAGTACCTATCATATTGGAAAGCGGAATCTTATATATAACACCGATAACCTTTACGACAATTGTAGCAAGGCTTAATATCAACGCACCATTGAGTAAGCTTTGATTTTTTCGTGTTTTTTCTGCCATATTATTTTCACACCCTTGTATTGATTGTATATTTATTCACCTAAAAACTCACGAAGAAGGGAATTTTCGGGAACCATATTTTCTTCTATATCATTAAACTGTTCCAATGCTTTGACAATATTATGAATGTTTTCTTTATATTCGTCAGGAACATCACTTTCGCTAATCATCTTTAACGCCTGATGCTTCATAACGCAAGGCTCGTAAAGATGAATTGTATCCGCCTTTATATCTGCATTGTCACGATATGGGAAAAGATATTCGTCCTCACCCTTAGTAACATTCTTCCACAATTTACATGTATTCTCCACCGTACTGTCACGAAACTTATAGTCACGCACCATACGACGGATAAATCGGAAGGCTCTTTTATTTATAACAACATTTTCATCCTTGTCATAAATTCTTGTGGATACATTTATATATATTTTTAAGAGTTTGCCTTGAATTTTATCAGTAATTACAGGATTCAGCGCATGAAGTCCCTCAATAATAACAACATCCTCACTACCAAGAATTATGTCGTTAAACTCAGTTTCACTCCTTTTGCCCGTGGTAAAATCAAAAACAGGTGTTCTTACCATTTCACCGCGAAGAAGTGCATTGAGGTCCTTTTCAAGTCGCTCTAAATCAAGTGCATAAACAGTTTCGTAATCCTGTGTCCCGTCAGGAAGATATGGTATATCCTCACGATTAAGGTAAAAATCATCAAGACTTAACACATAGGTTTTTACACCGTTTTTCAAAAGTGCTTCCTTGATTTTTCCTGCGGTTGTTGTTTTACCCGCTGAGGACGGTCCTGCAAGCATAACTATTTCTCTGCCATCCTCCGAAATAATCCTCTTTACGATTTCGTCAATGGTTTTTCTGTATTTGTCTTCACACTCATTTATAAAATCATTTGGATTTTCAAGTGCTCTTTCATTGATATATTCAAGTTTATTCATTACATTATCCATTTTATATTACCTCACATTTATAATGAATATGTATTGTAAAACTCCGTTATTCTTTTCTTTCTGTTTCTTAATTCTTCGTATCCTGAAATATATTCAAAGGGGTATTTAAAATTAAATATACGTTCGATTTCATTTCCCCTTGGTGCTTTTAACTTTGTTACCGCACCACCACCGCAGGATAATATCGTATGACATTCTTCCATCATAAAAATATTGTAAATACACTCTGTACCGGTCTTTGCCCAACCGACATTTTCAAGACTACCTGCCGATTTGGACTGGCGATACATATAATACGGATGATATTTATAGTTTAGTTTTTCATAAGCATAGTCCAGCATCTGTGATGCTAATGTGGCATTTTCAACTGCAATTCTGGGTGAGTTTTGCCCTATTCCCGATGCTCTTTTAACCGCAAGAGTATGAACAGTAATATTTTCGGGGTCTAAACATATTGCACTATCAAGAGAATACTTGAAGCCTTCAAGAGTATCCGTAGGAAGCCCTGCAATCAAATCCATATTAATGTTATCAAACCCTATTTCTCTTGCAAGATTAAAAATTCTGATTGTATCCTCCGCTGTATGCCTTCTGCCAACGGCATTAAGGACTGAATCATTAAAGGTTTGCGGATTTATACTTATTCTGTCAACAGGACTGTTTTTAAGGACAAGTAATTTCTCCTCAGTTATTGTGTCAGGCCTACCTGCCTCAACTGTAAATTCACGACAGGTTGATAAATCAAAATTATTATTTATTGCATCTATCACTATTTTTAATTGGTCAGCCGAAAGAGTTGTTGGTGTGCCCCCGCCAATGTAAACACTTTCAAGTGTAACGCCGATTTTCTTTGCTATTTCCCCTGTTTCAGTAAGTTCTTTTTCAAGCAACGCAACATACTGTGGCAAAAGATTTTTCGCCTTATCATTTTCAACAGAATGGGAAACAAAGGAACAGTAACTGCACCTTGAGGGACAGAAAGGAATTGAAACATACAGACTCATTGACTGCGGCTTTGAGGTTGCAATAATTTTTTCTTCACAATCGGCTACGATTCTTGCAAGGTTAAATTTTTCATCACTTACAAGCAAGTCGTTTTTAAAATATGCCTCTGCTTTTACTCTGCCCATCTGCTTTTCAGTATTTATAAGCAATTTAGATGGTCTTACCCCTGTAAGAACACCCCATTTAGGATAAAACCCGGTGTATTCCCCAAAAAGAGAATACACCATTCTACCCATTTGCATTTCATTATCATCACATAATGGGGCTGTTAGTGTTTTATTAAAATCTTCAAAGTTTATTGTAACCTTGATTTCGTCAGTGACGGATGTAAGGAGATTATAGTCCTCACATTTCTCACATACCACTTGGATTTTTTCATCGGGCAGAAATATTCTGACAAGTTTTTCCATTTCATAATGGAATTTGTGATTTATTACAAGTAATTTCATTATTTTCTTCTGAAACGGGTTCTCATATAACGATTGTTTTCACGTTCAAAATCAAGAGTTGTATCTTCCTCGTGACCGGGATAAACCTTGTAGTCACCCTCCAACTCACCAATTTTTGCAAGTGAACGTAATTCCTGACGACCGTTACCGCCATAAAAATCTGTTCTTCCTGCACAAAGTCTGAAAAGAGTGTCACCTGAAAACATAATCTTTTCTTCCTTTAAAAGATAACACGCACCGCCAAGTGTATGACCCGGAGTATGCATAACTGTAATTTTACTATTTCCAAACTCTAATTCTGTTCCGTCTTCTGCAGCGATATCAGCCTCAACCACAGGTAAAACATATCCTGTACAACTTTCATTAAAGAGATTCTTATCACCATCAGAAAGAAGCTCCTCGTCATCCTTATGGATAACAACCTTTGCTCCTGTTTTTTCTTTCACAAGTTTTGCACCGCAGATATGGTCAAAGTGTCCGTGAGTCAAAAGAATGTATTTTACATCCTTACCATTAAGTTTTTCAATAAGGCTCTCTTCAGGTAAAGATGGGTCAACAACCGCAGTTGCCCCTGTTTCTACATCAGTAATAATATAATTATTTATGGTGAAATTGTTTTCCATAATTGCTAAATGCTTTTCTACTGTAATCATATTTTCTGTTTTCCTCTCTACTTCATTCTCCATATTTCCGAATCATAAAGGATTGTCACAGGTCCGTCGTTTAAAAGTTCAACCTTCATATCGGCACCAAAGACACCCTTTTCCACATTTTTTACACCGTTTTCCATTAGCTTGTCACAAAAATACTCGTACAACTCATTTGCACGGTCAGGATGTGCTGAATGTCCGAAAGATGGTCTGTTGCCTTTCTTTAAATCTGCACAAAGTGTAAATTGGGAAACAGCTAAAACCTCGCCATCCACCTTTTGAATATCCAGGTTCATTTTACCCTCGTCATCCTCGAAAACACGAAGGGCTGATGCCTTTTTTGCAAGAACCTCGGCATCATATTCTGTATCGTCATCCATTACGCCTAACAGAATAAGATATCCTTTTCCGATTTTTGAAACAAGCTCACCTTCCACGGTTACACTTGCTTTTGAAACTCTTTGAATTACTGCCTTCATATTATCTCTCCACGCTTAATACACCGTCAACCTTTTCGATTCTTTGAATAAGATTTTTAAGATGGTCAATACCACTGACATTGACAGTAAGTTCAACAATTGCTCTACCGTCCTTCATATCGTGAGTACTGATGCTTGTAATATTAACTCGCATATTGGCAACCTGCATAGCAACATCTGCCATAAGTCCCACACGGGAAAGGCAAGTAAGTTGAAGTGTTGCTTTATAATCCTCTTTGACATTCTGATTCCAAAATGCGTTTACCCAACGTGCAGGTTCAGCACAATTAGAAATATCCTTCGGAACATTGGTACAATCCCTCTTGTGAATTGAAACACCGTGACCACGGGTAATAAAGCCTATAATGCTGTCGCCGGGAAGAGGATTACAGCATTGTGAGAATTTAATAAGACAGTTGTCAATCCCCTCAACCGTAACTCCATCCTTGTTCTTTTTAGAATTATCCTTAATCGGAATAACCTTGATTTCGCTCCTGCTCTTATCGTAATTCTTTTGGTATTCCTCTTTAATGTAAGGCATTAAACGATTGATTGAAAGTCCACCATAACCAATCGCCGCATAGAAATCGTCAATATTATCCATTCTCTGACGTTCGGCAAGTCTTTTGATGAATTTCTGATAATCCTCATCAGAAAGACGAATGTAGTTACGCTTAAACTCTCTTTCGACTTCTTCTTTACCTTCAATAATGTTCTCTTCTCGTTTTTCCTTCTTAAACCAAGAACGGATTTTACTCTTTGCCTGGCTTGTTTTTACAATATTAAGCCAATCTCTGCTTGGTCCTTTTCCCTGCTGTGATGAGGTAAGAATTTCAACAATTTCACCGGTTGAAATAACATAATCAATAGGCACAATTCGTCCGTCAACCTTGGCGCCTGTCATTTTATTACCTACAGCGGAGTGAATGGCATAGGCAAAGTCAATAACAGTCGAGCCTTGTGGCACATTGATTACGTCACCCTTAGGCGTATAGACAAACACCTCATCTGTAATCAGGTCTGTCTTGATTGAGGATACAAGCTCTCTTGCATCTCCTGACTCCTGCTGTGCCTCAAGCATTTCACGAATCCATTGAAGTCGTTGGTCAAAGCTTTCCTTACCGCCCGAAACGCCAAGCTTATACTTCCAATGAGCTGCGATACCAAATTCGGCAGTACGGTGCATTTCCCAAGTTCTGATTTGCACTTCAAAAGGTGTACCCTCTTTGCCAATAACGGTAGTATGAAGTGACTGATACATATTGGGCTTTGGTGTTGAAATATAATCCTTAAAACGATTTGGTAAAGGATTATACATATCGTGAATTATACCAAGGCAGTTATAACAGTCAATAACACTGTCAACGATAATACGAACAGCATAAATATCATAAATTTCATCAAACTGTTTTCCCTGCATATACATTTTACGGTATATCCCGTGAACGGACTTGATTCGTCCGCTGATTTGAGCATCAGGAACAGTCTGTTTTACTCTCTCTTCAATTTTTTCTTTAATGCTTTTAAGGAAATCATTGCCTGAACTGCTTGATTTTTTTAGGTTTTCTTCAATTCCGTCATAAGCCACCGGGTCAAGGAAACGAATTGCTCTGTCCTCAAGTTCTTCCTTTACGGAACGGATACCAAGTCTATGAGAAATAGGGGCAAAAATCTCAAGAGTTTCAAGTGCCTTATCCCTTTGCTTTTGTGGGGTCATAAACTCAAGTGTTCTCATATTATGAAGACGGTCGGCAAGTTTTACGATAATAACACGGATATCCTTTGACATAGCAAGAAGCATTTTACGGATATTTTCCGCCTGCTGCTCTTCTTTTGCCTCACTTGAATTTAATTGGACCTTACCAAGTTTTGTAACACCATCAACTAATATTGCTACTTCTTCGCCGAATTCTTCTGTTAACTGTTCAATGGTATATTCCGTATCCTCTACAACATCATGCAGAAGTGCTGCCACAAGTGATTGATAATCCATACCCAAATCTACAAGAATATTGCAAACAGCAATGGGATGAATGATGTAGGGTTCACCTGATTTTCTTTTTTGGTCACCGTGGTATCTGTTTGCAACATCGAAGGCTTTATCCACTATTTCAAGCTCTGTCACATTATGAGTGGCTTTTATTTTATTACGCAAATTACCATACAATTCATTAACATCTGTCATTACTGTTCACCCCCCTTGTATTTTATTAAGATTATTAAGGATTTCCGATTGAGATAAATCGGCCTTTTTACCGTTTCCGTCAAAAATCAACTGTCCGTTTTCTTGCTTTAAAAGTCCTAATTCACAAAGCACATCAACGGATACAAGCATTGTACAATACCTTTCAACAGGACATTTTGCCCTGTGAATTAATGTTTCTATATCATACTGCCATACCTTATATTGCTTGAGAATGCCGTAAACACCAAGTAAAAACTCTCTTGTTGGTGTTAAAAATCTTGCTTCGTGCGAATTAAGGTTATCACCACGCCTGTATTTTTCATAAAGTGCCTGAGATTTAAAGAGATTATCCTCATCAACACCTGAAAAACGCATATCTCTTATTTGTACAGAGGCTTTTACCTCACCTCTGAATTCATTTTTATCAATTCTTACCGCCAGGTCAACAACATCCTTTTCAACGAATTGAAAATCATTCAGTGTTGTGGAGAATTTCATAGCCACAAACTGTGTGTTGCCCTTTGAAAACGCAAGTCTTAAATGTTTTCCCTCGCCCACAGGCTTAATACTATCAATAGTTACACCAAAAATACCGAATATTGGTTGCGTGTTACCGGCACCAAAAGGTTCAAGCATTTCAAGTGATTCCGCTAATGAGGCATCAATATATGCCGGATTCAGTTTGCAATCAAGTGTCAAGGTTGGGGTAACATCATCTGTGCCGTTTGCAAATTCATTTATTCTTAAGAAGAATTCGTTTATGTTTTCTCTCTTAACACCAAGACCGGCAGCCATAGTATGGCCACCAAAATGAGTAAGTAAATCATCACAATATTTAATTGCATCATAAACCGAAAATCCGTCAATACTACGAGCAGAGCCTGTACCCTCATCACCATCAAAAGTAATTACAACAGCAGGTCTTCCGTACTTCTCGACAAGCTTTGCTGCAACAATACCAACAACGCCGTGATGCCAACCCTCACCACACACAACAATTACTTTTGAGTATTTAAGCCGGGTATCGCCCTCAATATGTGCAACTGCAGCCTCCATAATTTCATTTTCAAGTTCGTGGCGTTGACGGTTACACCCATCAACCTTATCGGCAATATCAAGAGCAATTGCAAGATTATCACTTATTAACAATTTAAGTGCAGTTTCAGCAGACTCGATTCTTCCTGCTGCATTGATTCGAGGTGCTAAAAAATAAGTAACACCCACCGCATTCAAGGCTCTTTCACTAACCCCTGCCACCTGACGAAGCGCGTTTATTCCGTTACAGGGACAGGAATTGATTTTTGCAATACCGTATTTCACAATTGCACGGTTTTCGTCCTTTAAATCAACTACATCAGCAACAGTGCCGACAGCAATAATATCCGCATAGTTATTTAAAATCCCGGAATAGTCGCCTTTTTCCAGTCCGCAAACCACCTTAAAAGCAACACCGACACCCGCCCAATCCTTAAAGTTAAGGTTGCAGTCCCGTCTGTGTGGGTCAACAACTGCAACTGCATCTGGCAAAATGTCCCCAACCTGATGGTGGTCTGTTACAACAGTTTCAATGCCAAGGCTTTTGGCATAAGCAATTTCCTCAACTGCTGAAATTCCGTTGTCAACGGTGACGATAAGCTTTACTCCCTGCTCATTGAGTGTGTCAACAGCAGTACAATTCATACCGTATCCTTCACTTACTCTGTCAGGAATATAATACATCACATCCGCACCACGGGAGGAAAGATAAGAATACATCAGGGCTGTTGCAGTAACACCATCCGCATCGTAGTCACCAAAAACACAGATTTTCTCGAAATCATCAATAGCCTTTTCAATTCTTTCCACAGCCTTATCCATATCAGTAATGAGATAAGGGTCGCAGAAAGAAAAATCGTTGTCAAAAAATTCCTCTATATCCTCATATTCTGTAATTCCACGAGAAACGAGAATCAGTGCTGTAAAGGGGTCAAGACTATGATTTTCGGCAACCTGTGCAGCTAATTCTTTATCGATATGCGCTGTTATCCATTTTTTTCTACTCATATTTCTCCGCCCCTTTCTTTGAATTTTATACAGAATTTTCTAATTTATCATTATATCATTACTTCCTTGATTTTTCAAGGTTTTTATGGCAAAATCAAGCTCATTTTACTGTTGAAAAACAGGTGTTTTTATGGTAAAATGAATTAATTAAACATAACGAGGTGTACCTATGACTGAAAAAGACCTTAAGAACCGGAAAAATATCGAAATCCATGAAGCAAACGGTGTTGAAATCCCTTATCATCAGAATGTTGTTATTGAAGATGATGTCGTTATCGGAAAAGGCACAGTTATTATGCCCAACACAATGCTTTTTTCAGGTGTTGTAATCGGCGAAAACTGCGTTATTGGTCCGAATACTCTCATTAAAGAAAGTCTTATTGGTAACGAGGTTAAGTTAAACTCTGTTCAATGCTATCAATCAAGAGTTATGGACGGTGCTGACATTGGTCCATTTGTCCACATAAGACCTAATTCTGTAATCGGAAACAAGGTACATTTAGGTAATTTTGTTGAGGTGAAAAACTCAAATATTGACGAGGGTACAAAAGTTTCTCATCTGACTTATGTGGGAGATTCTGACGTTGGCAAACGTGTAAACTTTGGTTGTGGTACTGTTACAGTAAACTATGACGGTAAAAATAAGCACAGAACAACTATCGGTGACGATTGTTTTATCGGTTGTAATACAAACCTCGTAGCACCTGTAAAAATCGGTGACGGTGCATATACGGCTGCGGGTTCAACAATTACTGAGGATGTTCCTGAGGTTTCGCTGGGTATTGCACGCGCTCGTCAGGTAAATAAGGTTAATTGGCGTGAAAAGAATAAAGATAGATTTACAAAATAAAGGATAAAATATGTTTAACAAATTCAGAAAACCAACAACTATGTCTGCTACCGGCACACCTGAGTTCATCGTGGTGGGTCTTGGCAATCCCGGCAACAAATACACATACACCCGACATAATTCGGGTTTTTTGTGCATAGATATGCTGGCGGAAAAACTTAATTTCAGAGTTGACAGACTCAAATACAAATCCCTTACGACTGACACAAACATAAACGGTCATCGTTGTATTGTCATGAAACCACAGACCTTTATGAATAACAGTGGTGAGGCAGTAAGAGAGTGTGCAAACTTTTATAAAATCCCACCTGAAAGAGTTATTGTAATTTACGACGATATTTCTCTTGACGTAGGTAAGCTCCGCATTCGCAGAAAAGGTACTGATGGTGGTCACAACGGAATTAAGAGTATTATTTACCATCTTAACTCCGACCAATTTCCAAGAATCAAATTAGGTTGCGGTAAAAAACCACACCCGGACTATGACCTTATTGATTGGGTAATTTCGGAGTTTAAAAAAGATGAATTAAAAGCACTTGAGCCTGCACTTGAAAATGCTTGCAAGGCACTTGAGCTTATGCTTGATAATCAAATTGACAAAGCTATGAACCTATATAACAGTTAATTACAGAGGTAATTAATTATGTCAGCATTTACACATACAATTAAACATTCTGCAGAATATGAAGGCATCGAAAACAGTATAAAAAAAGGTTTTCTGCCACAAGGTGTTTTGGGGCTAATTCCCGTTATGAAGGCACATATTGTTTCTGCATTAGTAGGGGGTCTTGAAAAAAAGGCCCTTATTGTCGTGCCTGACGACGCTACTGCGGTAAGACTTTGTGAGGATTTAACTGCTTTTGGAGTATCTGCTTTACAATTCCCGTCACGTAGTTTATCTTTTTACACAACTGACTCACAGAGCTATGAATATGAGCAAAAGAGAATTAAAGTTTTACGTCGTATGCTTGATAATCGTTGCGACGTTGTTGTTGCAAGTGCTGAAGCATGTATTTCATACACCATTCCGCCCGAAATTCTAAGACAAAAATCTGTTTTACTTAAGAAAAACGAAGAAACAACACTTGAACGCATTATCATTTCCCTTAACTGTGCAGGTTACACAAGGGTTGATGCGGTTGAGGGTGTAGGTCAATTCTCTGTTCGTGGCGGTATTGTGGACTTTTTCTCCCCTGACGACGAAGAACCCGTCAGAATTGAACTTTGGGGTGATACGGTTGACACAATGTGTCGCTTTGATGTTGTTTCACAACGAAGAACGGTTAATATTGACGAAATTTTAATTGCACCATCCAAGGAAATTGTCATTGACAATTCATTGGAATTGATTGAAAAAATTGAGAAATTTGCTTCCTCAATCCGTGGCAAAAAAACAGAAATTGTCCGTGAAAAGCTTTATAGTGATATTGACAGGCTTAAAAACGGTTTGAATGTCGGCTCCGCTGACAAATATTTACCACTCATCTATCCCCATGCTACACTTTTTGATTATGCAAAGGATTATCTTTTATTTGCATTTGAAACAGGGGGAATTAAAGAAAAGGTATCTGCATCACAAAAACTTTTATATGAGGATATCAAGGCTTGTGTTGATGACGGAACACTTTGCAAAGGACTTGATAAGTTTAATCTTACTTTTAACGAATTGGTTGAAAAATACCAGGAAATGGGTGCAACTTATGTTGACAACTTTGCTCGTGGCAGTTTTGACACTCCTGTTAAAAGTCTGACTACCTTTAACTCAAACACCTTACCTATCTGGAACGGAAAGCTTGATATTCTTCTTGACGACCTTAGTCATATTGTATCAAAGGACAGTACTGTTGTGGTTTTCGCAGGTACTGAAAAAAGTGCGAAAAATCTCGCAGAAGCACTTAATGACGAGGATTACACATCAGTTTATTTTCCCGTTATACCTGCACAATTTCCAAAAGGTGCTGTTTGTGTGCTTGCAGGGTCTTTAAGTTCAGGTTTTTCTTATCCAAGAGAAAAACTGTATGTTATAACTTATTCAAAAATTTATCAATCAAAGACAAAAAGGCGAAATACCGGTTTCAAGGCAAGGGACACAATTCATTCTCTTGATGAGCTGAAAAAAGGTGACTACATTGTCCATACTGTTCACGGCATTGGTATTTTTGATGGTGTTACACAACTTGAAGCAAACAAAATCATAAAGGATTACATTAAAATCAAATACGCAAAAAGTGATGTGCTATATGTACCTGTTACTCAGCTTGATTTGGTATCAAAATATATTGGTCCACACGAGGATGACGGAAAAACTCTTAAGCTCAACCGTCTTGGTGGCGGAGAATGGGAAAAGACAAGGAGTAAGGTTCGTACTGCCGTTAAGGATATGGCAGACCAACTCATTAAACTCTATTCGCAAAGACTACACAGTGAGGGTTACGCTTTCTCCCCTGACATTGATATGCAAACGGACTTTGAACGTCGATTTCCTTATGAAGAAACCGGTGACCAATTACGTAGTATTGATGAAATCAAAAATGATATGGAAAAACCATATCCCATGGACAGACTTCTTTGCGGCGACGTTGGTTTTGGCAAAACAGAGGTAGCTCTTCGTGCAGTTTTCAAATGTATTGCAGATGGAAAACAATGTGCAATTTTAGTACCGACCACCATTCTTGCATTACAGCATTATCAAACAATTTTAAAACGTTTTGAAGGTTTTCCTATCGAGGCGGAAATGCTTTCACGATTCCGCACACCAACACAAAGGGCAAAGATTATCAAGAGTATAAATTCAGGATTTATTGATATTGTTGTTGGCACACACTCCCTTATATCAAAAAATGTAAAATTCAAGGATTTAGGTCTTTTAATAGTTGACGAGGAGCAACGCTTTGGTGTTGCTCAAAAAGAAAAACTAAAAGAAATGTTCCCCGGTGTTGATGTGCTTACACTTTCTGCTACACCGATTCCGAGAACTCTTAATATGGCAATGTCGGGAATTCGTGATATGTCAGTTATTGAAGAAGCACCGTCCGACCGTTTTCCTGTGCAGACGTACGTTGTTGAACATAATATGCCTTTGCTTTGCGAGGCTATGGAAAAAGAGCTTCGTCGTGGCGGTCAGGTTTATTTCCTTCATAACCGTATTGACTCAATTGACGGTGTTGCAGTTGCTATTCAGGAGTATTTACCCGATGCACGAATTAAAACGGCTCATGGTAAGATGAACGAGGAAGAATTAAGCGAAATCTGGCAATTGCTTTTGAACGGTGAGATTGACATTCTCGTCTGCACCACGATTATCGAAACAGGTGTTGATGTGCCTAATGCCAACACCCTCATTATTGAGGATGCGGATAAATTAGGACTTGCACAACTCCACCAGTTGCGCGGTCGAGTGGGAAGAAGCGCACGTAGAGCAAGTGCATATCTTACTTATAAACGAGATAAAAACTTATCTGAGGTTGCATATAAACGCTTACAAGCAATCCGTGAATATACGGAATTCGGTTCAGGCTTTAAAATCGCTATGCGTGACCTTGAAATCCGAGGTGCGGGAAACCTGCTGGGAGCACAACAGCACGGGCATCTTGCCGCTGTGGGCTATGATATGTATATGAAGCTTTTAAGTGAGGCTATAGGTGAAGAAAAAGGCGAAAAGCCAAAACAAAAAGAATGTCTTATTGACCTTCAAATTAATGCACATATTCCTGATAAATATATTTCTGCGCTCTCGCAAAGACTTACGGTTTACCGAAGAATTGCGGATATTCGCACTTTTGAGGATGCGGAAGATGTACGTGATGAATTACGTGACCGCTTCGGTGATATTCCGCCTTCCGTTGAGGGACTCATTGAGGTTTCTCTTTGCAGGAACACTGCGTCAAAACTTGGAATTTATGAAATCGGTCAACGTGGGGACACAATTGCACTTTACTGTGAAGAAGTCAACACTTCTCTTGTGCTTGATATTTCTTCTGTACTCCGTGGTCGTGTTGGTGTTACTAACAGTGGTAAAAAGAGTATAAACGTTAAAAAGAAGCCAGAACAGAACTCTCTTGACACATTAAATGAGATTTTTGAGGCTGTGGAAAGAACGAGGGTTGATAGAGAATGATAGGAACAATAGTCAACACTGCTACAATACTCACAGGTAGTATCATCGGCAGTTTACTGAAAAAAGGCATAAAAGAAAAATATACAAAATGCCTTATGAATGCTATGGGACTTGCTGCGACAGGTATAGGAATAAACTCTGTTGTTCAGAATATGCCTAACAGTAAATACCCCGTACTTTTTATTGTAAGCCTTGCGCTTGGTTCACTTTTAGGTAATATGATTGATTTGGACAAGCATTTCAATGCCCTGACAGAAAAGAAAGGCAAAAGTGAATTAGGAAAAGGACTTTCAACTGCAATTTTGCTTTTCTGCATTGGTAGTTTATCAATTTTGGGTCCGATAAATTCGGCACTTAATAATGACCATACATACCTTTTTACAAATGCAACTCTTGACTTTGTAACAAGTATGGTACTTGCTTCAACCTATGGCATCGGTATAGCCCTTGCTGCACCTGTGCTTTTCTGTTGGCAAGGCTCAATTTACTTACTTGCAACATTTTTAGGTGAATTTATGAGTCCTGAATTAATGTGCGAAATAAGTGTTGTGGGAGGATTTTTGATTGCGTCATCAGGTCTTGCAATTCTCGAAATCAAAAATCTCAAAACGCTTAATATGTTACCCGCACTTATAGTACCACCGTTGTGGTTTGTAATTATGTGGCTTGTGTCATTTATTTAAATACTTTGTTGAAAATTCACTTTATTCGTGATATTATGAAGAAAAAATAAGGGGTGTTTTATTATGCTTTGGATTGGTGCAATTCTTATTGGTATCTTAATCACTGTTGCAGATGTATTTCTGTTCAGCAAAAGCAAACGTATCAGCACTTTTATTACAGCTTTTTTCCGTGATACATTGCTAATCAATTTGCTTGGATTTTACGTGGAAAAGCAGTTTTTAGGTGTGACAAACATTTTTGATGCTTCTGCCCATACTAAATCGTATGTGTGGAAGTTCTTTGGCTTGGTTCTTGCGATAGGAATCATATTCTTAGTGCTTACAGGCTTTTCAAAGAGAGTTTTTAAGATAGAATTTTGTCAGCCTAAACGTAAAAAATCCGCACTTGCCATAAAGATTATTTCTTCTGTTCTTTTTGCCTTAGGTCTTGCTGCCTATACAGGTACACTCTGGGGAAAAGAAGCATTTGGCGACCTTTCAGCTGACCAGATTCTGATAAATCTTAATTCTCCTACGGAAGGCACGGATATAGGTGTTTATATTTCTCTTTTCGAAGGACCTGTACTCACAACGTTATTGTTCACGGTTTTATTCTGTGTTGTTGTTTTTCCGAACTACAAATTAACATACGACAAGGACGAAAAATACGTTGCCTTTCTTCCTCCGCTTGCAATCAGAATAATTGCTCTTGTCCTTTCATTGGCAATGTTCATCGGCGGATGTGCTTTCGGCATTAACAAATTCCAACTGATGACTCTTTTTGATGCGTATTTAAAAGATTCATCATATATAGAAGAGAACTTTACAGACCCATCAAAAACAAAGCTCACCTTCCCTGAAAAGAAGAGAAACCTTATTCACATCTATCTTGAGTCAATGGAGAATACATTCTTCTCAAAGGATTTGGGTGGCTACTTTGACGAGAATCTTATGCCTGAACTTGCAGAGCTTACCAAGGAAGGCATCAGTTTTTCACATACTGATACAGGTTTTGGTGGACCTGTTCCCACAACAGGTTCGGGGTGGTCCGTTGCCGCTATGGTAAATATGAGTACAGGTCTTCCTATGAAGGTGCCTGTTGACGGAAACTCTTACGGACAACCCGGCAATTTCCTTCCCGGCGCTACTGCTCTTGGAGATATTCTTGCAGAACAAGGTTATGAGCAGTCCTTGATGTTCGGTGCAGATGCGGCCTTTGGCGGACTCAACTTCTTTTTTGAGTCACACGGAAATTTCCAAATTCTTGACCACAAGGGTGTTATCGAAAAAGGCTGGCTTCCCGAATATTACAGCGTATGGTGGGGATATGAGGATGACAAGCTTTATGAATTTGCAAAGACCGAATTGACAAGGCTTGCAGATACCGGTAAACCATTCCATTTCGTTATGGAAACAGCCGACACTCATGCACCTGAAGGATATCTCAGTAAAAATGCAGAACAGAAATTTGATACTCAATATGCAAACGCAGTTCATTACAGTCAAAAGGAAGCTGTAAAATTCGTTCGTTGGATTCAACAACAGCCTTTCTATGAAAATACAACCATTGTAATTATTGGTGACCACTTAAGTATGGCGAATTCATTCTTTGAAAATGTTTCCGGTTATAAGCGTACAATGTACAACCTTTTCCTTAATGTTCCTGAAGAACTTGCAAACATTCCAAGGGAATACACAATCAACAGAGATTGGGCACCTTTCGATATGTTCCCATCAATTGTCGCAAGTCTTGGAATAAAAATTGAAGGTAATCGTCTCGGAATCGGCACAAATATGTTCTCCGGTGAACAAACACTTGTCGAAAGAGATGGTATTTCCGTTGTTAATTCTGAGCTTTCCGAACGCAGCCAATTCTACAATAACAATATTCTCGTTAAGAGAAAGGTTGATTAAAAGGAGTAGTGTATATGGAAAAGAAAAAGAGAAGAGTAAACGGGAAAAAAGTTATGATAGTATTTGGAATAATTTTAGCAGTCTTTGTAGTAATTGGTATTGCAGGAACAATTGCAAACAAGGTTTATATCAAAAACGCTGTAGAATACATCAAGACATTTGAACCTGCAACCTCACAGGAAGAATTAACTATCGAGAAGGATACTGACGGATACTACACAATCATATCTGACCATGATGTTAAAATAGTACAGCTTACTGATATTCACCTTGGTGGCGGTTGGATGTCTAAAAAGGATGATTACAAGGTAATCAACACTATTGCCGCTATGATAACTGAGGAAAAACCTGACATAGTTATTGCAACAGGCGACATAAGTTATCCCGTGCCATTTACGGCAGGAACTTTTAACAATCAATCTGCTGCACGTATATTTGCAACACTAATGGAAACCCTTGATGTTACTTGGACTGTTACATTCGGCAACCACGATTCTGAGATTTACTCCACATACAACAGAGAAAAAATGGGTGAGTTTTACAGTAGTGACGAATGGAAAAATTGCCTTTATATTATGGACGATGAAAGCATTGATGGAGTTGGCAATAGTGTAATCAAAGTAAAAAACAGCAAGGGTATTATTACTCAGGCACTTTTTACAATGGACTCAAATGATTATCCAAAAGAAAATAAGTTTGCAGGTATTGTAGCGGGATTTACCGGCAACTACGATAACATCCACGAAAACCAGATTGATTGGTATAGAGCAACCTGCGAAAAACTCAATGCAGACAACAAAGCATTTATCGAGAAGACATTTGAGGGTGATGAGCAAACACAATTACTCCAGAAATACGGTCTTGTAAAATCGCTTGTATTTATGCACATTCCTCCAACGGAATATCAACAGGCTTGGGACGAATTTAAGGCTAACGGATATAAGGACACAGAAAATGTAAAATACTATTACGGTACATTAGGTGAAAAAGTTTGTCACCCGAGAAACGACGACCGGTTCTTTGAAACCGCTCTTGAATTAGGCAGTACACAAGGTATGTTTGTAGGTCACGACCACATCAACATTTTCTCATTGGAATACAAAGGAATACGTCTTACATACGGTATGAGCATTGATTATGTTGCTTATGGTAAAATTGATACGGTAGGTACACAACGTGGTTGCACAGTAATTACAGTTAAGCCTGACGGAACATTCGATTGTTACCCTGAAAACTACTATCAGGACAAATACATAAGTTCTGACAAAGAAGATGTTACAATGCAGGTTCTTAATGAAGAATTTAATTAAGTTAAATAAAAAGAGAGGTTTCTTTACGAAATCTCTCTTTTTTGTTAAATTCATATTCACGAGCAAAATTTTTATTTTATCTCATCAAGATTTACGCCTTTGGTTTCTTTAACCTTTAATGTAAACATTACTGCTGCAACACCAACTGCTACAACTGAAATTGCAAGGCATACCCACCAGATTGGAAATTTAATCATACCGACAATTGCAAGAGCATAACCCACCACAAGACCGATAATCACTAAAAGTCCCTCTGCACCAACAACTGATGCACGAATATCCGTCGGCACTTTTTCTGTCATCATAACATTCATATAGTCTCTGCCAATCCAATATGAACCTTGGTAAAGTCCTGCAAAAAAGCCAATAAGATACGGATTCCAACCACAGAGAATACCTGCAACGAATAATGAATAACCAATTATACAGGTAACAGAAAAGCCTGTTACAGTAGTTTTTCTGCCGAATTTATCTGCAATAAAGCCTGAAAGGAAGGTTATTGTAGCATAAACCACAGGCACCATAAATAATGCCTTTGTGATTTCACTTGTGCTCATACCAACCTTGTGCATTGATGACTCGAAATACAGTGCAATAGCAGGCATAGCAGAATCAAAAATAATATGTGAAAGAATAAGATTTTTTGTATCCGGATTTGAGAAAATATATTTCACACCATTGAAAACACCTGATTGATTTCGTTGTGCTTCTTTCTGTTTCTTTTTGAGTATTTTCTCTGCTTCTCTTTCTTCATAAGGACGAGAAAGATATTCTATTCTCTCGTTAATAAACACCTTTGTATCCTTTGCGAAAAGCATTACAAGAAGCACTGCAATAAAACCTATAATTGACGGCACAAGGAAAATATCGCGCCATTTTGTGGGGTCGTCACCCATAAGCAAATCTCGAAGAGTCGGGATAAGGATAACACCTAAAATACCAAAGCTTTTAAGAAAACTGTAAATCTTTGCACGGTGCTTATCAGGTGCTTCTTCAAGGATGTAGATAATCTGAATGTCGTGCCCCATAAAGAAACTGATAATAGCAAAGCCAACTAAAAACATTATGTAGCTTGTAGATAAATGAATTACCAAAAGTCCCGTTGCCATACCAAGTGTTGAAATTGCAAAAAGGGGTTTTCTTCCCCACTTATCCGCAAGGGCTTTATAGAATGGAGTTATAATACCAAAAACATAAGTAACAACACCAATAGTCGAGTGTAAGGCTAAACCTTCCTCAAAGGCATAGAATTTTCCCAAGAAAGGATTATTAACAAAGAATTCGGTTACAAAAGAGGACTGTACTGTAACGGTCAGGTTACTTGTAACCTCATCAAGGATATTTACAATAGCAATAAGCACAAGCAAAACAAAGAAATATTTACTGCTACTACCCCTGCCCTGCATTTTTTTAAGGCGTCTTATTTCCTTTTGTTCATTCAATAAGATTTTATCCGTGGTCTTCACTTTATCAACCCTCTTCCTTAAGTAAATTATAAATATTAAAGCTCTTTATGTCAATAAAATTTAATTGTTAATAAATAATGTAAAAAATCGTTGCAATAAGCGAGAAAATGTTATACAATTATATTGTTATGTGTCTAAACGCAATGCATAACGCTGAAACTGTAATTAAAGGGGTTTAATGTTTATGAACATAATGAAAATTTTCAGACCTTTGTTTACTGCTATTGGCGGATTTCTTGGTATCAGTGAACAAATTAAACTTAACATCTACGCAAAAAATGCAAATAAGATGCAGGAAAAGGTACTTAAAGACCTTATGCGTGATAACAAGACTACTGAATATGGCAAAAAGAATAATTTCGACAAGGTTAAATCAATAGAGGATTATCAGAATATTGTTCCACTTTCAGGTTATCTTGATTATGAAGATTATATTATGAGAATGGCGAATGGCGAAAAAGGACTTATCACAAACAGATATATCCGTCGTTTCACTGAATCATCAGGTAGTACAGGAAGAAGTAAACTTGTTCCTCTTTCAGGTTTTTCTGAATGGACAATTATGTGCTTCAGCTTCAGTTTACCTGTTGGTTGTGCCGTAAAATACTTCTGGAAGGAAAAACACAAGTTACTTCCACCGCAAAGAGGTCTTCTTACTGCTGAGGTTAATTACAGAAAAACTCCCGGCGGTGCTACTGTTTCATGTCTTTCTTCAATCCCGTTCCTTAATATGAAGCCTATTGTTAAATTCTACACCTGTTCTCCAAAAGAGGTTATGTTCCCTGAGGCTGATGTAGATATGGATATGCACTATGTAAAGCTTTTCTTCGCATTACAGGATGAAGACATCAGTTACCTTGGTACAATTTTTATTACAACACTTGAATCAATGTTCTTCTATCTTGAAGAAAACTGGGAAATGTTCTGTGATGATATTGCAAAAGGTAAACTTAACGAAAATGTAAGAATTCCTGACCACATCCGTGCAAGTCTTCAAAAGAGAATTAAGCCAAACCCAAAACGTGCTGCAAAACTTCGTGCAGAATTTGAAAAGGGCTTTGATGATTCAGCAATCGTTACAAGAATCTGGCCAAGATGCGGTTGGATGTACGGTATGGGTACAGGTGCTCTTTCTCACTATCAGCAAAGACTTCGTCGCTATATCGGTGAGGATATGCCAATCCACTATGTTGGATATGCTGCTACCGAAGCACTTATGGCAGTTCCTAATGAGCTGAACTCTTACGAATATGTTATTCTTCCACAAAATGCTTTCTTTGAATTCCTTCCGTTGGATGCTCCTGAAGGCACAAAGCCACTTACAATCAGCGAGCTTGAGGTTGGCAAGGAATATGAGCTTATCCTTACAAACAGAAGTGGCTTCTATCGTTACCGTATTGAGGACGTTGTTAAAGTAACAGGCTATTACCACGAATCTCCAAAGGTTACTTTCTGCTATCGTCTTAATCAGATTGCTAACATCAGTGGTGAAAAAATCAATCAACTTGCATTTGACGAAATCGTTGGTAATTTCTCTGATAAGATGGGCGAAATGTTTGTTGGTTACAGTATTTATCCTGACAGAGATACCTCTCCGGGACATTATGTACTCCTTGTTGAAGGCACAAAAGAACATACAAAGGAAGAAGAAGCTATTTATGCAGAAGAATTTGAAAAATGTCTTTGTGCCGGCAATGTTTCCGTTGGTCCACTTATTAAGAGTGGCGCTTTAGGACACTGTGAATTCAAATTCCTTCGTCACGGTACTTATGACGAATATCGTGAAATGCTTCGTATGAACGGTGCAAACCTTAACCAGATTAAGCCAATCAAAGTTATCAATTCTGAAGAAAGAAAAGAATTCTTCTTTAACCATACTCAATTTTAAAGGGTGAAAGCCTTATGAGAGAAACAATTATTAAACAGTATACTGAAAGCCTGCCTGTAAAAAAGCAGGCTTTAGCCTTTTCTGAAATCAATGATTATTGCGATTTATTAAAGAAACGCGGTCTTGAAAACGATAAGGCCTGTGCTGAAATTGCTGTTAACGTTATTAAGAATAAATTTAATGTTAAAAAGGTCAAAGCAGAGGTTTACGACAAGGTAAATTATATGTGCCGTTGCTATATGGACAGAATTGCACGTTTCAGGCTTGATTATGATTTTATTCCTGATACCGTTGCTGTAAAGACAGTACTTATCAGTCTTTTTGAACACTCACCTATTCTGCATTCAGCATTTATAGACAACCATATTGCACCGTACTGGAAAGTTTGCGACTACAATATTGACGATATTTTTTCAGTGGAAAATACTGATAATATAGAAAAATGTGCTTATGATTTTCTTATTCAAAAGATTGACCTTAAAAACAATGTTCAATTGAAATTCAAATTGTGTATAGACGGCAACAAAACTGCTCTTTGTGTAATCTGGAATCATATGATAACGGATGGAGCCGGAATCAAGCAGTTACTTGGTGACTTTTTCAAGGGCTACAACGAATATGTGGCTGACGGTATTACTCCGTTAGACTTCAGAACAGGCTCAAGAAAGCTTCAGGAGGTTTACAAGGACCTGCCTGATAAAACAAGAAAAGCGGCAAAGACTAAATTCGCCAATATGACCTCCAAGGAGAAAAAAACTCTTCCGTTCACCGAAAAGTCAGAGAACGACCATAACATTCTCGTTACAAAGATTATTCCATCTGACACATTTATGGGTGCAGTAAAAAAAGCGAAGGAAATTAGTGCAACAGCCAATGATGTTCTTTCCGCTTGTTATATTGATGCTGTATATAAGATGTTGGATTGTGACAATGAAGGTCTCACTCTTTCCTGTGCTGTGGACTTAAGACGATATATGAAGGACCCTGACAGAATTGGTTATGCTAACCATACAACCTTTATGCCATGCACGGTATCAAAAAGAGGAAACACCATTTTTGACACCTTAAAGGAAGTTTCTGATTGTAATAAAAAATCAAAAAGTGACGAGTTTTTAGGTCTTTATGGTCTTCCACTCCTCAACTATGCTTTTACCCAGCTTATTTATGCTCAGGCGGAAATGATGGTTAAAATGTTCTATAACAATGCCAACCTTTCCGTAAGCAACGTAGGAAGACTTGATGCAGAATTCTGTTCTCTTGATGGAAATCCACCTACCTTTGCATTAGGTGCAGGTGCTGCGAAAAAGAAAAACTGTGCTGTTGCAACGGCAGTATCCCTTAACGGAAATGCTATTATTACAATTTGCATTCAAGGTACGAATGAAGATAAAGAAATGCTTGATAATTTCTTTAACCATATGGAAGACAGCATGAAGGAAATCGCAAAAAGCTAAATACAAAAAAATGCCCAAGGAAATAAAACCTTGGGCGTTTATTCTTTTGTTCAATTATGCTTTGAAGCCACCGTTGAGAATTACATAGAAATCAACAATTGATGTTGCTTGTTTAACGGGAACTGTAATACCCATAGCACTGATTTCAAGATTGTTAAGAGTGATATTTACCACGTAGCTCCAAGTACCGTTGATTATGATACCATTACTGTTAATTGTGACCTTTAATACAGGATTCACATATTGAAGTGTACAATCCTGGTCAGCAATTCTTGCCTCCATACCCAGTCCTGAAAATTGACCAATAACGGAGTCAATATCACCAACAACAGAAATTGCATGGCCTACTGTACCGCTATACATATCGCCGTTACCCTTGTCAACCTGTTCCTTCATTTTCATTTCAATAACAATGTTGTTGCCACTCTTATATGCTCTTGCACCTGCAACGTCGGAAACAACAAGTTTTTGATGGCCGCCGGTAATACCCGGAATATTCTTTGAGTTGTTTGAAAGGGCCGTAGCCATAACACCCTCTGCAAAATCCAGTAATCCATCTGCAATACCGGGTGCCTTAAGTGAGTCTTCACGCATTGTCATATTTTGATATGATGTTACTGAACTATGAGTTTTACCTGCCGCAAGTTTATACTGTTCAACAATCTGTGCCAAAGTCCATTCAGCAGGATTATCGCTTAATGTTGCAGGGTCTTCTGTTTCACCTGAATCACCATTATTGACAATAAAACCGTCACCTAAATCAATATCATTTTGAGGAATATCAGCAGAATTCTGATTGTTCTGTGTCTGCCCCGCCTTATTTGGTACTGTAACCTTAATGTTCATACAGGATGTCATACTGACAACCATAGTAATTGCAACTAATATTGCAAGGAATCTTTTCATTATTATTTCCTCCTACGAAACATACACAAAGATTGTACTATACAAAACAGTTTTTGTCAATGAAGAGTCAAAAAAACACAGAAACAAATCTTTTAGAACGCAGGTTTATTGTTTTCAAACTGGACCTTCTTAATATAGGTTAAACGAGGTGATTCTTCAAATTTTCTTGTTTGAGTAGCATGATAAACCATAAATATTTCCCCATTTTCCTTATAAAGGAAACTACAATGTCCTGCATTGTAAATACCCTTCAACGGTTGGTGATAGTGGACTCTGTTTGATTCCTTTGTCCAGTTTTTACCATTCATAATCTCTCCGCCGTTGAATGTCAGCATACCCATACAATAACCGCCTGAGCTAAATCCGCTTGCGGAATATACTATAAACAAATCCTCATTATTATAAAGCACAGCAGGGCCTTCGTTAACCTTCCACCCCTTTTTTTCCCAACTGTACTGTGGTTCAGAAAGCATAACGGAATTATGTTTTCCCTGTTCATCTGATTTTAACGTGTAGGGGTTTTCCATTTCCGTCATATAAATACACTGATAAGCAACATCGAGATATGCTGAGCAGACATAGTACATTTTACCATCCTTACTAAGATATGTACCGTCAATATTATTCATTCCGTCAGGTGCTAAAACACCTTTGAATTCATATTCTCCCATAATGTTCTCTGTTTTACTTTCAAGAACAAATCCATATCGGTAATAATCGTCGTGGTCCGTTTTTTCCTCTGCTCTCGGCATTGCTCCTTCGGGTACAATGTCTTTATCAAACACTCCACAAGCAATAATATACCATTTTTCACCTATTTTATGAATTTCAGGTGCCCAGATATCTTTTACTATTCCATCATTACCGCACCAATAAACCACCTTATGTTCTAAAACGGTAGTGTCATCAAAGGACTTGATTTTTCTTATGTCGATACCTCCACCCGTTGTGAAGGTATAATATGTGCCTGTTTCGTCCTCTACTATGTATGGGTCACCGCCATTTTCGGTATCAATCGGTTTATCATAGGGTGTAACGGTAATAAACCCGAAAAAGGACAATATCGATAATAAAACTGACAGAATTCTCTGCATACTCATCACCTGAACAAATCATAATTTAATGAAGTTTTTTTGACAATAAAAAGGTGCTTATTCTTTTGAACAAGCACCCTGATTTTTTTAGAATCCCCCACCTGTTTTGATTACGTAATCAATCTCTGTTGTAGCATCCTCGACAATAACACTTTCAATCTGAAGATTCTGAACCTTAACATTAACAACATAACTCCAAGTACCCTTCTCAATTATGCCATTCTGATTGATTCTTACCTTTATAACAGGGTTAACATACTTCAATTCAACAAAAGCATCCTTGAAGTTTATTGTCCAATCAGGGAACTGGTCAGCAACAACTGCAATATTACCCACAACGGAAATACCGTGTCCGACCGTACCCTTAAATGTATCACCATAAGCATCGTCAGTCTGTTCCACCATAACCATTTCAATTATAGTGTAGTCACCCTCTTTATATGCCTTTGCGGATTGTACGTCGCTTGGTACAAGACTGTTGTAACCACCTGTAATTCCATCAAATTCAAGTGTATTATTTTTTAATACGGTTTTGATAATAGGCTCTGCCAAATCAATAAGGAATTCAAGTGCACTGCTGTTAAGCTTAACATTCATACCGTTGTTCATAGCCATTGTCTGTGTTGATTTCACACCGGTAGAATTCTGCGCGGCTTTTCTGTAAAATGCTACAATCTGTGCCTTTGTCCACTCGGCAGGGTTATCTGAAAGCTCTTGTGGTGGATTGCCATCCCCGTCTACACCTGCGACAAGGTTGCCCTCCTCATCATAAATCGGAGCTTCTTCAACTGAGCCACCCGGTACTACTTTATTTTCACTTGATGTGGAGTCCGTGGCTGTACCTGCATTACCATTCATCTTTTTAGCGGTGGTATTTCCGATTACAAGAAGTCCTGCAACTAAAACAATTGCCAACAAAACCGCAATAAAACTGTTGCGTTTAGTCGCGGCATAACTCTTTTTTATTGCTTTTACCTCTGCCTGTTCAGGCGTTAGAACTTTTTTACTCATTAGAATCCTCCACCAACTGTAATTGTATAGTCAATTTCAGCATCCGCCTTATTAACCATAATACTATTAATCTGTAATTCTCTTATATAAATCTGTGATTCATAATTCCAAGTACCTTTTTCAATGATACCATTCTTATTTATTCTCACCTTAACCGTAGGATTTGTATAATGAATCTTAATATCTGCTTCTTCAAATTTAATATCAAATGCAGGGAATTGTTCAACAGCAGTTGCAACATTACCCAATACATTGATTGCGTGTCCTACTGAACCACCCTGATAGTCGCCGTAAATTCCGTCAGTCTGCTCCACCATAAGCATTTCGATTACAATATAATCACCGTCTTTATATGCCTTTGCGGATTGCACATCATCGGGAACCATCTTTGTATATCCACCCGTAATTCCCTCGTATGTCATTGCATTTGACTCTAAAACAGAAGCAATTACAGGGGTAATTGTTTTCAAGAAAAATCCAAGTGCACCATCACCGTCATTTACCAAAAGTTTAGGCATAGCATAAACCTGAGAAGACTGAACCTCTTTATGGGATTTTGCCGCTGCATTTTTATAAACAGCAACGATTTCCTCCTTTGACCAATCAGTAGGATTTGCAGAAAGCTCAACCTTATTTGAGCCATCATTCTGTCCATCACCCGATGTGCTGTCGGAATCACCAATGATTGTTATAGTACCGTCGTCGCCGATTATCATCTCGCTATTCAAAGACTCAGTTGTATCCTCAACTTTTTCCTCTGAGCCTGATGCCGTGGGAATTGCCTTTGATGAGGTTGATTTTGCAACTAAAACTGCACCAGCCGCTATAACTACAGCCAAAACGACTGCGAGAAAGGAAGTGAAGTTATTAGATTTTCTTTGCTTCTTTATTTTCTTTATCTCTGCTTGTTCAGGTGTCAAAACTTTCTTTGCCATAACAGTTCTCCTCAAACAAATAATCTATGCGTTAAATTCTCATTTCACATCATTAATGAGATTAGTATATTCCTCTGTAAATACTGAACCTGCACTTCTGCATATAATATTTACTTCTTCGTTTTCTGAAAGTAAGGAATGATATTCATTATCGCGAAGCACATAGCCTGCCTGGTCGTTGCAAAGACCGTAAACCATAACATTATCTACATTTGCAACATCCTTGAGAGGTGCATAATCCCAGCTTTCACCGTTCCATGCAGCATCCCCTGACTCAGGACCACCAAATATAAGTAATGGGTCAAATTCACCCGGGCAAAGGAAAATACCAACCTCATTACCAAGTTCCATATAGCCTATTTCTGTTACTAAAACGTAACCCCAGCCATCCTTTACAATAACAGCATTTAGGATGTCTTCACGAGCAGCAAGTGTAAGAATTCCGTTATCAACATCAAGAGAAACCTCTTTATGAGCAATATTAAGTACAGGGGCAAGTTTAATATCATTATCTATTGCCATAACCTTATCGGCAACTGCATATCCATAATTTGCAAGATTCTCAAGGTCAGTAGCATCAGGGTCATTGGTCAATTCTTTTTCCATTTTTATTGCCAACTCTGCACCAATTACATAAACCACATTTGCACCAACTTTTTCGTTGATTGCTTTTTCAATATAATAAGGATAGTCAGCAGTCAATTCTTCCGGACCTGCACCAAAGCCTGTGCAATGCATTGAGCCTTGTAAAATCCAGGTTTCCTTACCACCGTTATTAGGAACAAATCTTAATCTGTGAATATTGGAGTCAAATGAAATGGGGTCACGAGCATCACGCATATATTCGCTTATATCGGCGTTACCGTAGTAAAGGTTACCCTTTTCCATAGACTCAATTGCAGTTATCATACAATCAACTGTCTTTGTAAAGAGATTTTCCATAAATTCCTGATTCTTTGTAACCTTAAGGCTATCAAAAAGTCCGCCAAGCATTGCGTTTCCTGTATTAAGGATAAGTGCAGGCAACAACGGTATATTCATTCCCAAGGTATCTATACAGGAATGTTGGTGTAGAACAGACACATTAACGCTGATGACATTAATGCCTTCTACACTTGCATATTCAGTTATTCTTGAACGGATTTCCTGCACGTCGCCACGGGAAAGGCCAAATCCGTCGATTACTGCATGAAGCACAATTCCGCTTGTGCCATCAGAAATAGCATAAACTCTTACTCTTTGGTCATCACAAACTTCTGTTGGTACTCTACCCTCAAATACCTCCAATGAACCTGCAAGGAAAAATTCGCCGTTCATAACGTCAATTCCCTCTAAAAGTGATGCACCGGCATAACCTAAATACCACGCTGAATTTTTACTTGTTTTTGTGTCAAACTCATCCTCACCGCTATAAAAATCAGATGCATTATAGTCGTCTTTTTGAGTCCAGTCACCATCGTATCCCGGCCAGAAGATATTGAGTATTTTTAAAACCTTATGTATAACAACATCAAGGGTCTGATTGAACATATTCTCAACATTTACAGTTGCTTTTTCAGGCTCAGTTTTTTCAAAGCATCCAAAAGCAGGCACAGAAAAAACTGAAAACAGTAAAACTGCGGAAAGTAAAATTGCACATAATTTTTTTGTCATAAATATTTCCCCTTAATCTTTATATTTCCATTATATATTCATTTATAAAAATATTCAAGAGATTATCTTCAGATTATTAAATAATCGCAACTTTGACAGATGTCAAAATGTGTATAAGATTTCCGTTTTTCATTGACATTTTTCAATTTTTTGTTTATTATTCTGTATGGTTGTGTAGAGTAATACTAGCATAAATCTGGCTTAAACTGGGGATGTAAACGAATGAAATCAACGCTTTTGACAGTAAAAGATATTGTGAATTTTGCCGCTGAAAAATATGGCGAAAGGGATTTTTGCAAGTTTTTCCGCGACAATGATATTGAAATAAAAAGTTTCATCGAATTTCGTGAGGATTGCCTTGCTGTAAGCAGATATATAAAGACTTTTGAAAAAGATAAAATGCACATTGCATTTATAGGTAAAACAAGCTACGAATATATTGCTTGCCTTACAGGTATGATTTGCAGTGGTAATGTAGTTGTGCCATTTGACCCGAATATCTCTGTTGAAGAAGCATGCAATCTCTTCGATGATGCTGATATTCAAATGCTTTTCTGCGAGGAAGAGTTTTTAGGAAAAGCAGATGAAATCTGCAAAACATATAAGGGAATACGTCAGGTTGTGTCATTAGGCGACTGGCATTGGTTTGACAATATTTTTAAGACATATTCCTCAAATTCGGAATATGTATCTCTTTCAGATATCGAAATTGACCCTTACGAATGTGCTTTGATTATTTACACATCCGGTACAACTGGTGAAAGAAAAGGCGTTATGCTTACAAACCATAACCTTGCTTCTAACTCCTGCTATGATACCTATAAAGCAGCTGACGGCGAGGTTTGTCTTTCAGTTTTACCTATGCATCACGTTTTCTGTTATGCCTGTGATGTGCTTAAAGTCCTTTATGACGGAAGTACAATCTGCCTTAATGGTGCACTTACAAACATTTACAGAAACTTCCTTATATTTGAACCAACAAACACAAGAATTGTTCCCCTTCTCTGTAAAGCAATTCTTACAAAAATTAAAATTCAGGAAAGAAGACACCCTGAATTTACTCCTCGTGAGGCTGCGGACCTTGTTGTCGGCAAACGCCTTACAAGGTTTATTGCAGGTAGTGCATTTTTAAGCGGTGCTTTGATTGATGAATTTGCGAAATACGGAATTACTGCTCGTCAGGGTTATGGTATGAGTGAATGCAGTCCACGTATTACAACCTCCGACTTTTCAGAGGATAATAAATATTCAAATGGTGTACTTACAGGCGTTGACCATGTAAGAGTTGTTGATGGCGAAATTCAGGTTAAAGGACCTTCTGTTATGAAGGGATACTACAAAAAGCCTGAGAGAACGGCTGAGGCATTTACTGAAGACGGATATTTACATACAGGTGACCTGGGTTACATTGAAAACAATCACATTTATCTTGTCGGCAGAAAGAAAAACCTTATTATTCTTTCTAATGGTGAGAATATTTCTCCTGAAGAACTTGAAAACAAATTTGTTGACGACGGAATTGTTAAGGAAATTGTAGTTCGTGGTGAAAAGGACACTATTATTGCAGAAATTTTTCCTGACGAAGCATTAGCTGCTACAATGGAAATTACAGATATTCCTGCTGAAATCAGCAAGATTGTTGACAGAGTTAATTCAACTTTGAATACAGACAGACATATTCATTCATTTATCATTAGAGAAAAGCCTTTTGAGAGAACCTCAACAGGTAAAATCAAGAGAGCATATTTTAATTTTGCGGAGGATGAAGCAAAATGATAGAGAAAACATTAAAAAATGGTCAAATCGTTAAGGCTTATCCTATCTCTAACTCACAGAAAATGATGTTTTTAATGTCACTTAAATATGGTTCAGGATATCCCGTTAACAACATTGGATGCGGATATTACTGGCAGGGTGATGTTCATATTGGTATTTTAAAAGAATCCGTTTATGAGGCAATTGGACGTTGCGACACAATGCGACTTCGTTTCACAAAGGATAAAAAGGTTAGTCTTAATCTTCATCAGTATGTTACCGAAAAAAGCGAACTTGTTATTGAGGACTGGGATTACAGTTATATGACGGTTGAAGAAGCTGAAGAAGAGCTTACAAAAATCTCCAGACAGAACATTCCAATGTACGAATGTGAAATTCACAAAATTGCAGTCGTTAAGTTCAAGGATGGTTATAAGGGCCTTTTCATCAGATTCCACCACCTTGCTATGGATGCTTATTCAGTTAAGATGTTCCTGAATGACGTTATCGAAATCTACAAGAGTAAGACTCAG
>JAZSFK010000051.1:0-26661 GCA_045532175.1 Candidatus Fimenecus sp.
TACCTGTAATTACAACCATAGGAACACTATCCATATATGCAGTTGCAATACCTGTTACAAGGTTAGTGGCACCGGGACCACTTGTTGCAAGACAAACACCTGAAGTCGGAGGCCAAGCGGTCTTAGGAAGACAATTAGGAAAACCAACTCCTTGGCTCACAGAACGACATGGCTACGATCCGACTTTACCTGTAATTACAACCATAGGAACACTATCCATATATGCAGTTGCAATACCTGTTACAAGGTTAGTGGCACCGGGACCACTTGTTGCAAGACAAACACCTGTTTTGCCTGTTGCTCGTGCATAACCGTCAGCAGCATGAGAAGCACCCTGCTCATGTGCTGTGAGGATGTGGTTAATTTTATCGCTATATTTATAAAGTGCATCATAGATATTAAGGACTGCACCACCCGGATAACCGAAAATGGTGTCGACCCCCTGCTCTATTAAAACCTCAGCTAAAATCTCTGAGCCGTTAAGTTTCATTTTCTTTCACTCCATGTATTTGCTAATTGTTTTAGAAAAATATTAAATCTTATTTTATAATACAAACAAGAAAAAATCAATAGCTAAATAAGAAAAAAGGCAACAGAAATAACATTCTGTCGCCTTTAAATTATGCGATTTTACGCATTTTCATTGTTTTCTGTTGTATCTTTATTATCAACAGTTTCTTCAGCAATAATCTCCACTGTTTCCTCAATCTTTTCATCAGGTAAAGCGCCTGTTGTCATAAGAGACTCAAATTGTTCCTTATCGATTTTTTCAAGTTTAATAAGTGCCTCTGAAACAATGTGAAGTTGGTCAATATGCTCTTTAAGAATTGTTTCTGTTCTCTTGTAGGCATTATTGATAATCTTTTCAACCTCTTCATCAATTGCCGCTGCAACTGTTTCCGAATAATTTCTTGTATGAGTATAGTTTTTGCCAAGGAAAACCTCGTCATTGTCCGAACCAAAAGCGATTGGTCCGAGTTTTTCGCTCATACCGTATTTCGTAATCATATTTCTTGCTGTTTCAGTTGCACGTTGAATATCATTTGATGCACCTGTTGAGATATCGTTGAAGATAATTTGTTCTGCAACACGACCGCCCAAGAGTGACACAATATCATCAAGCATTCTTGATTTCAACATATGAGTTTTATCCTGTTCAGGTGTGTAGAGAGTGAAACCTGCTGCCATTCCACGAGGAACAATTGAAATATGAGTAACAGGGTCTTGGTTTTCGAGGTAATAGGAAGAAATTGCATGACCTGCTTCGTGGTATGCCGTAATTTTCTTGTCCTTTTCAGAAATCTTACGGGATTTCTTTTCTGAACCTACAACAACCTTCATTGTTGCTTCTTCGATTTCAGCCATAGTAATTGCCATAAGCTTACGCTTTGCCGCAAGAAGGGCTGCTTCATTAAGCAGATTTTCCAAGTCTGCACCTGTAAATCCAACTGTTGTTGCTGCAATTTGATGCAAGTCAACATCGGGTGCCAACGGCTTATTTCTTGCATGAACCTTAAGGATATCTTCCCTACCTTTAACATCAGGGTAACCAACAGTTACCTGACGGTCAAAACGACCAGGACGAAGAAGTGCGGGGTCAAGGATGTCAGGACGGTTAGTAGCAGCAATAACGATTACACCTTCGTTTGCACCGAAGCCATCCATTTCAACAAGCAACTGGTTAAGAGTTTGTTCACGTTCATCGTGTCCACCACCCATACCTGCACCACGGTGACGACCCACGGCATCAATTTCGTCAATAAAGATGATTGATGGTTGATTCTTCTTTGCTTCCTTAAACAAATCACGCACACGGGAAGCACCAACACCGACATACATTTCAACAAAATCAGAACCGGAAATTGAGAAGAACGGAGCATCTGCCTCACCCGCCACTGCACGAGCAAGAAGTGTTTTACCTGTACCCGGAGGTCCAACTAAAAGCACACCCTTTGGTATTCTTGCGCCCAATTTTGAAAATTCATTTGGATTTTTCAAAAATTCAACAATTTCAGTAAGTTCTTCTTTTTCTTCGTCTGCACCTGCAACATCCTTGAAGGTTACTTTTTTATTTTCGTCATCCGCACGTTTTACTCTTGCTTTACCAAAGCTCATAGCTCGGTTATTTTCGCTTGTAATGGAGTTATTCATTTTCTTGAACATCACAACCATAAGAATAACAAAGCCGATTGTAAGAAGTGCTGATGGTAAAATACTTAATAACCATGAGTTTGATGTTCCTGCTTCATAGTTATACTTGATTGGGTTATCCGGATTTGCTTTATTATACTCACGAACAGTATTATGGACATCCTCAACGAAAATGCCTACATTAGGAACAGTATATTTGTATTCCTTAGAGTCATCCTTGAGTTTATAGGTCATAGCACCGCTGTTAAGATTAACATCGTATTCGGTAACCATACCCTCATCAAAGTATTCTACTATCTGATAATATTGAACTTCCTTTTTATCCTCAATACCCATATAGGCATATATAACTCCGATAAAAATTGCAGGAATCAATATATATGGCAAAATGGTTTTCCAGTTAAATTTTTTCAAATTTGTGTTCACTCCTGTTTATTCATATACCGCAGGTTTCAACGCACCAATGAACGGTAAATTTCTATATTTTTCATTAAAATCCAAACCATAACCGACAACAAAGGCATCAGGAATCTGTGTACCTGAATAATCCGCTTTAACATTTGCCTTGCGTCGTTCTGGCTTATCGAGTAGTGTGCATATTTTTATACTCTTTGGGTTTCTTGCTGAAAGAACCTTAATAAGATATTCAAGTGTTACACCACTGTCAAGAATATCCTCAACTATAAGTAAATCGGCACCTTCAATAACATCTGTATCAAGGTCTTTGATAATTCTTACCACGCCTGAGGTTTTTGTCCCTGCACCATAACTTGAAACAGACATAAAGTCAATAGTACAAGGCACTTTAATTTCACGCATAAGGTCAGCCATAAAAATTACAGAGCCCTTAAGCACACTTACAAGTACAAGATTTTTATCTTTATAATCCTCAGTAATCTCTTTACCAAGTCTTTTAACTATTCCTTTTAAATCCTCCTCAGATAACAATACTCTATCAATATCGTTAATCATTAGTTTTCCCCACCTTTGAAATTTTTATATATGATTTTGTATCCTTGTTTACTCGGCATCTTTCTGAAACACCAAAAAATTCTGTCCAGACTATTCCTTGAGTATCGGATAGTATAAGCATTTTACTGCGACTGTGATTTTCTGTCTTCCTCTCATTAAAAAGCTTTTTCAAGGTTTTATTCGGTCGTTTTGGCAACTGATATGAATCACCATCTCGACGATTTCTTAACACCGCATTAGTAGTTATTCTATCACAATCAATTAAATTGTCTATATCCTGTTTATTAACATTCTGTAAATCTTTTTGAGTGTAAATATTAACCTCGTATTCACCACAAGGTGTAATAATTCTTTTATTATCAATACTGAACTCTGTTTCAAAATATTCTATAGAGGCCATTTTGCCAAAGAACATTTTTTTGTGTTCAACATTGACGGTAACATTTCCGCCAACACTTACACTTCCACCTGTCTTAATTACAGAAATAACACCTTCGATATGTTCACGTGTTATATTCCGAGCATTATTTTCTTTAAGAATCAGAGAAACAACATTGTATTTGACGGCATCGTGTAAGTTTTCAAAAAATGTGCAATCATAAAAGTCGGACATTCTTGATTTCTCAACATAATCCTTTGCAACAGTAAATATGTAATCCTTAGACATTTCAAGGGATTGTCTGCCCTTTTCAAATGCCTTATCAAAAGACGGATTGATTTCAAAAAGTTGCGGCAGAATATTATGTCTTATTTTGTTTCTTGTATAATCATCACACAAATTGGTGCTGTCAGTTACATATTCAAGATTATTTTCTTTAATATATTCCTCAATTTCTGCTCTTGTACATTGAAGTAAAGGTCTAACATAAACATCTCTGACAATTGGAATACCGCACAATCCTGAAAGGGATGCACCACGGGACAAATTGAAAATAAAGGTTTCAATATTATCGTTGAGATTGTGTGCAGTAGCAATTCTGTCGCATCCTGACTTCTCAAAAAATCCATATCGAATACGTCTTGCGCATTCCTCAAGACTTTCCCCTGATTTCTCTGCTTCTTTGGGAACATCTGCTCTGTATGAAACAAAAACTATTCCGTATTTTTCGCAAAAACTTTGACAAAATGCCAAATCACGGTCGGCTTCAATACCACGGATACCGTGATGAATATGTATTGCCTTTAAATTCTCAATACCTAGTCTTTCCTTATTCTTAAAAAGAATATGTGCAAGGCAAACAGAATCAGCACCGCCTGAAAGTCCCACACCAAGTGTATGACATTCTGACAGCATACAATATTTCTCAATTGTATTTAATACCTTATCTGTCATCTTTAATCCTTTCAAGAGTTGAGAACATTGTAAATTCCGCATTCCAGGCAACGTCAACCTTTTCCGTTGAACCATGACGGTTTTTAGCAACTATTACCTCTGCCACATTTGCTGTCTGCTTGTCTTCCTCACTATCGTCACCGTTATTGTAGTAATCCTCTCGGTGAAGCATAAGAACAATATCGGCATCCTGCTCGATTGAGCCGGATTCACGAAGGTCTGTAAGTTGAGGACGATGGTCAGCCGTTTTTGCTGTATTACGGGACAACTGTGAGCAAGTAATAACAGGGATATTAAGGTCCTTTGCCATCATTTTAAGCCCACGGGTAATTTCTGAAATTTCCTGAACACGATTATCTGTTTTCTTTGTACCGGTCATAAGCTGAAGGTAGTCAATAACAACGCACTCAACATCCTTCATTCTACGAACTCTTGCCTTCATTTCAGGAACAGTAATATTTGCTGTATCATCAAAATAAAGTTCACAATTGACAAGATTTTGAAGTGCCAAACCGAGTTTTTCCCAGTCGGCGTCAGTAATCTCACCTGTTCTCAACTTATTACTTACAATTCTTGCCTCGGTTGAGATAATACGCTGTGCCAACTGTTCGTTTGACATTTCCAACGAGAAGAACAAGGTTTTTCTTCCCTTCATAGCCATATTACGTGCAACATTCAAAGCAAAGCTTGTCTTACCCATACCCGGACGAGCACCAATGAGAATCAAGTCTGAACGGTGAAAACCACCGCCAAGGACTCTGTCAAGATATGAAAAACCTGTAGGGATACCCATATACTGCTCTTTTTCTTTCGGGTCAGCACTACCTAGTTTTTTAAGACGTTCAAAAACATCCGACATAATAACGTCACTGATTTTAGCAGGTCCTGACGTGTTTTTACCACGACGGATATCATAAATTTTCTGCTCTGCCATATCGAGAAGAGAGTCAGGAGAATCTGTACCGTTATTTGTTTCGTCAAGAATTTCACGTGCGGTTACCATCAGTGTACGAAGGTAATATTTATCAATAATGATTTTGATATACGACTCAACGTTTTTTGTTGACGGAACGGCATCAGCAATCTTCATAAGGTATGTTTTACCGCCGATGTCGTCGTAAACCCCCTCTTTTTTTAGTTGTTCGAGAACAACAAGAGGGTCTATACGACCACCAAGGGTATCTATATTAAGAATTGCAGAATAAATTGACTTATGCTGTGGAAGGTAGAGATGCTCAATTTTAAGCATATCTGAAACGACGGGCAGACACTCAGGCTCTTTTAAAAGTGCACCGAGAACAGCCTGTTCCGCATCCAAGCTATAAGGTAAATTCAAATTTCCAGAAGCCATTAAATTGCTTTCCATAGAATTACTCTCCTACCATAACTGTCATTTCGGCTACGATATTTGTATAAAGTTTAACCTCAATTTTGTATGAACCAAAGTTCTTAATATCATCCATAGTGATTTTTCTTTTATCAACCTTAATCGCGTACTGCTTTGCAATTTCAGCCGCAACTTCCTTTGATGTAACAGAACCGAAAAGCTTACCATTACTACCTGCCTTTGCAGTAATTTTAACTATTTTGCCCTGAAGTTTTGCTTTTGAGTCGTTTGCTGCAGCAACTTCAACGTCAATTTTATGCTGATTTGACTGTTCACGGTTACGAAGCTCTGTAAGGCTTTGTGCATTAGCCTCAACTGCTAATCCTTTTGGAAAAAGGAAATTACGTGCATAACCGTCAGATGCCTTTACTTTTTCGCCCTTTTTACCTAATCCTTTTACATCGGCTTTTAAAATAACTTCCATTACATTAACCTCACTTTAACACATTTTATCTATTGCAAACTTAAGACGCATAAATGCATTTTCAATTTTTTCACCATTAAGCTGTGTAGCAGCCATTGTTTGATGTCCGCCACCACCTAATTGTTCCATAACTACCTGAACATTTATATCCCCGTAAGAACGGGCTGAAATATTGATTGTCTCCCCTGTTCTGAACAAAACAAATGATGCGCTTACACCGTTGATATTCAACAATTCGTCCGCTGCCTGACTGGCAACAATGCGTATATCCTCAATCTCAAAATCCGCAATACCAATTGCACAGTTTTTGTACATTTTGGAATTCCTTACAATTTCACTTTTTGCTTTTTCAGTCCTCATACTGTTTGCAAAAAGTTGTTTTACAGCAACCGTATCAGCTCCTAACGAACGAAGATATGCCGCTGATTCGAATGTTCTGACACCTGTTTTCATAACAAAATTCTTTGTATCAAGCATAATACCTGATAAAAGTGCTTCTGCACAGACCTTGGGCACATTCACCCTCACATTTACATACTGAATAAGCTCCGTAACCATTTCAGATGCTGATGACGCATAGGGTTCATGATAAAACACTACTGACTTATTTATATGGTCAACAGTTTTTCTATGGTGGTCAATAACAACCACCTTATCTACCTTCTCATAAAGCTCCGGACACTCTAAAAAGCTTTGTCTATGAGTGTCAACTATAACTAATAGCGTGTTATCAGTTAAATAATCGTCAACATTTTCAGGCTCTATAATAATATCTCCCATACCATTTTCTTTGAGATATTGTGTCAACGGAGTTGCAAGTGTTGTTTTTGATGACATCACTATTCTTGAATCTTTTCCAAGAGCGAATCCAATCATAGCGACGCCCACCGCTGAACCTAACGCATCCAAATCAGCGAAGCGATGTCCCATAACAAGTACGTTATCGCAATTATTTATTGTCTGCATAATTGCGGATGCAATCATTCTTGTTCGTGTTTTATTTCGTTTTTCAACACCCTTTGAAACACCGCCAAAGAATTCATATTCTCCATCCTTCGGCTTGATTGCAACCTGGTCGCCGCCTCTTCCCATTGCCATATCAAGAGCCTGACGAGCGATAGTTTCACATTCAAGTAAACCGTCTGCTAAGCCCACACCAATTGAAAGTGTTAATCCAATGGTTGTGTCGTCGTATGTAAACTCTCTGACCTGCGACAGGACAGAAAATTTATTTTCCATCATTTTAATAAGTTTTTCTTTCTCCGCAAAAACAACAAATCTGTTATTATTGGTTTTTCGTAGGATACAGTTGTATTGTCCAAACCAATTCTCGATTATTGCCTCAACATCGCCTAAAATTTCCGACTGTTGACTTTCTCGGAAATCACGAAGAGTGTCTTCAATACTATCAAGATTTATTATCATAAATACAGGACGTGTTGCAAGGTAAGCAGTCTTATACTTCTTCAATACTGTATCATCAACGAAATACAAGCCCTGAAACCTTTTACCGTTGTGGGAAATTACGCTTGGAAATGCGGTATAGTTTCTGTTTGAATATGCACATTCAATGTACTCCGCCTCACGTAGTGCATTTGTACCCTGTCCGGATGTAAATTGTTTCACATCTGCACCTTCGTGTATTCCTGAGGATAAAAAATGCTTGTTAAACTTTATGTTATACCAAATGATTTTGTCTTCATCATTAAAAATGACAACAGGTAAAGGAAACTCATTAAGTCCCTCACCATCCTGCCCGATACTAACCTTACTGTTAAACAGGTTGACAGCAGTTTCCATATTCTTAAACGATATGAGCCTTAATACCACACTTATAATCACAATAAGCGCAGTTAAAATAAGCCCTACAACAGCAACTGTTTTGTTATACATCAGCATTATAAGGCTGAGGGTAATACATACCACAGCTGCAGGGATTGTAATCGGATATGTCATAAATAGTTTTTTAAAGGAAGTATACTCTTTTCCTTCAATATTCTTTTTCATAATTAAGACACCTTATTTATATGGAATTTATAAGTGAAATAACCATTGGATTTCGTTTCGTTCTATCATAAAGCAATCGGGAAATATCATCCCTCATTCTGTTACGTATTGTACCCCATTCGATAAAGCCTTCATGTACACACTCGTCAATAACAATCTGTGCAACAAGTTTTACCTCAGCAATAAGTTGTTCAGAATCTCTGACATACACAAAACCTCTTGAAACAACATCAGGCCCTGAAAGCAACATTCCTGTGTCCTTTTCAATAACCGCACTTATTACAATAAGACCGTCCTCTGCAAGACGCTTTCTTTCACGGATAACAGCACTTCCTACATCACCCACACCATAACCATCAACAAAAACCTTACCTGCAGGTACGTCCTGAATAACCGAAATTTTGCGTTTTGTAAGCTCAACCTGTTTACCGTTATCGGCTATATAAATATTACCCGGAGCAATGCCCATACTTTCAGCAACCTGTGCATGGCTTCTTAAATGCTTTTGCTCACCATGAACCGGAATAAAGAATTTGGGCTTCGCAAGGCTCATTATAATACGAAGCTCCTCCTGACAAGCGTGACCTGAAACATGAACATCATACATTTTCTCATAAACAACCTCAGCACCACGTTTTAAGAGTTCATCAACAACCTTGCCAACGGTTTTCTCGTTGCCCGGAATCGGTGTTGCAGAAATAATGACATAGTCTCCTGTGCCGATTTCCACACGTCTGTGTTCCGAAAAAGCCATTCGGTAAAGAGCGGACATGGGTTCACCCTGACTACCCGTTGTAATAATAACAAGTTTGTCATGCGGATATCGTGAAATTGAGTCAATATTGACAAGTATTCCTTCCGGCACATTCAAATAACCTAGTTTTGATGCTGTTTCAACAACATTTTCAAGGCTTCGACCTGAAAGCGCAACCTTTCTGCCCACAGATTTTGCAACGTCAATAATCTGCTGAACTCGGTGAATATTTGATGCAAATGTTGCAACGATAAGGCGTTTACCATCTGCTTTTTGGAACAATCTTGCGAAGGATTCACCTACGGTACGTTCACTTGCGGTATAACCCGGTCTCTGTGCATTTGTTGAGTCGGAAAGAAGACACAAGACACCCTTTTCACCAAGTTTTGCAATACGAGCAAGGTCTATAACCTCACCATCAATAGGAGTTGTATCAATCTTGAAGTCCCCGGTCTGCAGAATAAGTCCTGCAGGAGTATTGATTGCAAGTGCTAAGGCATCAGGAATTGAGTGGTTTACATGAATTGCTTCCACCTCAAAGCATCCTAAATTTATCTTGTCCTTGGGTTCAATTACATTAAGAACTGCCTTGTCAAGAATTTTATGCTCGATAAGTTTGTTCTCAATAAGACCAATTGTAAGTTTTGTTCCGTAAACGGGAATATTAACTCTTTGTAGAAGATAAGCAAGGCCACCTATATGGTCCTCGTGTCCGTGTGTGATAAAAATACCCTTGATTTTATCAGCATTCTGCTCAACATATGTGAAATCAGGAATAACAAGGTCAACACCAAGCATATCAGGTTCCGGAAAAGCAAGACCACAATCAACAAGAATCATATCATTCTCGCACTCATAAAGTGTCATATTCTTGCCAACCTCATTAAGTCCGCCTAAAAATGCAATTTTCACACTTATGTCAGAACGTTTAGGTGTTTTGCTCTTTGAACTTTTTTTATCTTTAACAGGCTTTTGCGATTTCTTTTTTTGCACTTGTTTTTTGTTTAAAGTATTCTTTTTTGATTTGCCTGATTTTATTTTTCTTTTAGCATCATCTTTCTGGATTACTTCTTGTTTTTGTTTTGCCATACTTTCCTCCTTTAAATATGTTATAAATTATATGTAACCCCTACAGTGGGTATGGTTAAGAACCTATAATATGTAAAATACGTATAAATGCCCATATTATCTCAATATATTTGTCATTATATATTACTATCTTTTCTGATTATTGTCAAGGAAAACAGCCTTGATAAAATATCTATTGTTAAATTATGAAAAAAGTGATAAAATTAGTTTGATTATTATATTTTGATTTATTCACAGAGGTTTCGTTATGGGAAATTTAAGCTATGTTGAAATATTTACTGACGGTGCTTGTTCGGGCAATCCCGGTCCCGGAGGTTGGGGTACAATCTTACGATGTAACGGAGTAGAAAAAGAACTTTGCGGTGGCGAAAAAGAAACCACAAACAACAGAATGGAGTTGCTTGCGGTCATTAACGGACTTGAAGCACTTAACAGAAAATGCAAGGTAAGAATCTATTCTGATTCATCCTATGTAGTTAACGGCATTACAAAGGGCTGGGCAGAAGGCTGGAAGGCAAATAACTGGCGTAAAGCTGACAAAAAACCCGCTTTAAACCCTGATTTGTGGGACAAACTTCTATATCTTTTATCTCAGCACGAATATGAATTTGTGTGGATAAAAGGACATGACGGACATCCTGAAAACGAAAGATGCGATAAAATGGCAGTGGCTTGTTCTCAAAGTTACAAATAATTATGTCAAATTTTGTTTTTTTGGTTGATTATTAAACTTTTTTATGTTATATTTATAAATGTATATTTTGATATATATGTAATATTTGAAAAGGCGTGATTGAAAAGTGGAAAACAATGTAACCACAACCGTTGTTGAAGAAGTTAACAACGAAGCAATTCAGCAAGATACCTCTGTCGCTGACAGAAGATATCTTCGCCCTAAAGAAATTGCTGCTTACCTTCTTACTTCATTCGGGCAGAAAAACTTAAGCCAGTATGTTAACGCATTCCGTCAGTTCTTTGCAATCAGTTTCCTCGGAATGTCAGGTAGTACATACGGTGTTATTATGTTTATTGAGTCAATTTACGACGCAGTTGACGACTCAATTTCAGGTCTTATTATTGACCGTACAAGAACACGTTGGGGCCGTCTTCGTCCATGGCTCGTTATTCCCACTCCTTTTTGGGCAATAGCGATGATAATGCTCTTTACGACACCGTCATTTATTGTTCACGAATGGCAGAAGGTTATTTGGACTATTGTTGCTATTTTTGTTTACAACCTCGGTATGTCATACTTTGGTGCATGGACAATTATGCTTTACAACATTACACCAAACAGCAACGAACGTGACAATCTTATTGCTACATCAAAATTCGCTGACCTTTTCGGTGTTTTCCTTCCTTCTATCGCTTCAATGTTTGTCGGTTTCCTTCCACAAGCTACTAACAACAAAATCGGTATGCAGGATATTTATACAGGATTTGCTGTTATAATTACAGTTATCGCTGCATTTACAGCATTCTTTGGTTTCTCTGCTATGCGCGAAAGAGTTCCACTTGCATCACGTGAACAGATGAAGGAAGTTGGCGTTGTTGAATCATTTAAAAATGTTTTCAAAAACAGACCAATGTTCATCCTTGTTCTTTCAGGCTTCTTTGCAGGCTTTAAGTCAGTTGGTGTTGCAAGTGAAAGCTTCTATTGGATGCACAACTCAAAGAATATTGCTCATGGTTCAATAGCAGGTCTCTTTACAGGTATTCCTAACTATATTATGGTGCCTCTTGCTCCTAAACTTATTCGTAGATTTGGCGCTAAAAAGGTTGCTGTTGCATCCGGTATCTTTGCAGGTTTTGCTTATGCAGGTACATTCTTTATCGGTCTCTTTGGTAACGGTGGTAAGGGCTTCCTTGTTGACTGGGAAGGTCATAATGCCGTAATCAATCTTGCTGTTCTTACTCTTTGTCTTACAATCTGCGGTCTTCCTAACCAGCTTTTAAACGTTGCAGGTGCTGTTCTTCAAGGTGACGTTTATGACTACAGCGAATGGAAGACAGGTGTCAGAAACGAAGCACTTGTTCAGACTGTTCAGAACTATTTCGGTAAGGCTGCAAACTCAATTACACAGCTTCTTTCAGGTGTTGTTATTTCTGCAGTTGGTTATGTTGCACGCAAGGACGAATTCGGTAACATCGTTCCTGAATCAAACTATAAAACACTTCTCGGTTTCTGGGCTGTATTCTGTTTGCTTCCTGCAATCGCTCGTTTCCTCTATGGTGTAACACTTATTTTCTTCAATGTTGATGGTAAATTCAAAGAGCAGATGCTTGCTGACCTTGAAGTAAGACGTCGTGAAAGACTTGAAAATCTCGGCATTGATTCAGAAGAAACAAAAGCTGAATAAATTTTTCAATCACAAAATATATAAAATTACCCCGACTTCATGCGAGTCGGGGTTTTGTTTGTGTTATTTGTTTTTGCAATAAACTTCAACTTTATTGATGGTTGCTTTTACACGATAGGATGTAATTACGATTTTAATCCGGTTGAATTTTTGCTTTTCAAAACGACAGATTCGTTTTGCACCGATTACGGTTGATGAGCAGATTTTTTCAAATCCGTTACCATTATCACCATAGACATCGAAGCTTTCAATCTGTTGTCCTGTTGCAATATTCTCTTTTAAAACGATTTTATCTGCTACTATCGGTGTTTTAAAATCAATAGTGATTTCGGGTTTCTCATCCCCTACTCCACATTGCCAATATCCGTTTCCAGTTAAAATGTTTTCTGCACTATGTTCATCATCAAGTTGAGAAGATGCAGTTGCCCTACAGTTTACAGCAAGATTTTCGGGAAATTCCTTACGCAATTCATCACCGAATCTACGAAGTGCACGAACATCTGCTTTTGCTAAAAGTCCGTTTTTATCGGGCGGAATATTGAGCAGTAATGACGAATTACCACCGACACTACCCCAATAAATCTGCATGAGTTTCTTTAGAGATTTAACCTTAAAATCTTCTCGTTTATGATAAAACCAGCCCGGACGGATTGAAACGTCAACTTCTGCAGGATACCAGATGAAATTCTTAATTCCGTCAATAAATTTACGGCTACCTAAATCTTGAGTTTTTGCATCCACTTTTTTAGAAAATTCGGCAGTATCCTCCTGTTGAGAGTGTTCTGCAGTATAATCCTGATTTCCTACAAATGCAGGAACAACACTCCACTCGGATTCTCTGCTTTTTCCTGCTTCATTACCACACCAACGGACATCGGGTCCACAGATGTTTATAACTGCATCAGGTTGTAATTTTCGGATGATTTCAAAGTATGAATTCCAGTCATACACTTGCTTTTTACCGTTTTTGCCTTCACCACATGCACCATCAAACCAGAAACAGAAGATGTCACCATATTTTGTAGCAAGTTCTGTAAGTTGATTTTTAAAATATGTATTATATTCTTCGCCTGCACCATAAGTGGCTTCGTGTCTGTCCCAGGGAGAAAGATAGACTCCGAACTTAAGTCCATATTCACGACAAGCGTCACTGACCTCTTTTACAACGTCGCCCTTGCCGTCTTTATAAGGGCTGTTTTTCATACAGTAATCTGTATATTCACTCTGCCAAAGGCAAAAACCATCGTGGTGCTTACAAGTGAGAATAATGGCTTTAAGTCCTGCATTTTTAATCTCTCTTGCCCATTGACGAGCATCAAGCTTTTTAGGATTAAAAACAGATGCAGGAGCAGTGCCGTCACCCCACTCTTTGCCTGTGAAGGTATTTGTACCAAAATGACAGAAAGCATACATTTCTAGTTTTTGCCACTCTAATTGACGAGGCGACGGAATTACTTCCGCCGCCAACTCATAACTTTTCTTATTCTGCATAATTTGTCGCAATTATATCCACACCTGTACCGAGAATGTTCTCGATAACAACATCACCGATATTGACAGGTGCTTTAATTGAAGCCTCGTTAATAACTTTCATACATTCGAACATCATACCCTTTGGAATTGGGTTTGCACTCTTTACAGGCACAACATAGGCCTTGCCACCCTCAACCTTAACAGTTGTTGTAAGCATTCTTGTTGGGTTTGTAACCTCTGTACGAGCATAAGCATCGCCACGTTTACAAGTATTACCTGTAACAGTAGCAACATCGCCGTTTTCGTCAAATGTAACAGTAATTAGGCATCCTAAAGGACAAGCGACACAAACAAGTTCTCTGTTTTCCATTATTTTACGCCTCCACTCTTACATTGATTACTGCATTTGCAGGAAGTTCCTTGATAACTGATTGTTTGAGAGTAACATATTCCATTTCACCGGGACAAAGCTTAACCTTTTTCTTTGAAAGGATTTCTTTACCGTCACACTCAACAATGATTTTTGCGTTATTGAAAACAGCACCAACACGGAAATAAAGTTTAACATCAGTATCTGTTTCACGATTAATTCTCTGTGGTACTATGTAACGAACACCATTAATACCTTTAGTATAAACACACTCGCCTGTTACCTTTTCGCCCTTAATATACTTTGCTGCGCCAAGACCAGCAATCTGACTTTCCTCTGTAACATAGTCAACAAGGTCATGAACCTGCAAAACATTACCGCAAGCGAACACACCTGCGTGTTCTGTTTCACGGTATTCGTCAACTTTTGGACCATTTGTGATTCTGTCAAGGTCGAGACCTGAATTCTTTGAAAGTTCATTTTCAGGAATAAGACCAACTGACAACATAAGTGTGTCACAAGGTACATATTCTTCTGTACCCGGAATTGGCTGAAGCTTATCATCAACCTTTGCGATTGTTACACCTTCAAGTCTGTCTTTACCGTGAGTTGCAATAACTGTAGTAGAAAGTTTAAGTGGAATACCAAAGTCATCAAGACATTGAACGATGTTTCGTGTAAGACCACCTGAATAAGGCATAAGCTCGCAAACCATCTTGACCTTTGCACCCTCAAGAGTCATACGTCGAGCCATAATAAGACCGATGTCACCTGAACCGAGAATAACAACTTCGTGACCGGGCATATAACCATCGATATTAACGTATTTCTGTGCAGTACCTGCAGTCATAATACCTGAACAACGGCTACCTGCGATACTCAATGCACCACGTGGTCTTTCACGACAACCCATAGCAAGAACTACTGCCTTTGCCTGAATTTTAAGAAGACCATCCTTCTTATTAACCGCTGTAACCACGTTACCGTCAGCAACATCAAGCACCATTGTATCTGTTTTTACAACAATATCAGTATCCTCAAGAAGCTTCATAAATCTGCCTGCGTATTCAGGGCCTGAAAGTTCTTCACCGAAATAATGAAGACCGAAACCGGTATGAATACACTGTTCAAGAATACCGCCAAGTGTTTCGGCACGTTCAAGAACGATAATGCTATCAATACCATTTTCTTTTGCTTTAAGGGCTGCTGCCATACCGGCTGGACCGCCACCAACTACAACAAGGTCATAATTTAACATACCGATTCACCTCACTTTGTTCTTTCGTAAATAATTTTTGACTCATTACCAAATTTTGTAATTTCGTTCATCGGAACACCTAATTCACGAGCAAGAATTTCAACGACTTTACTGCCACAGAAACCACCCTGACAACGTCCCATACCTGCTCTGGTTCTACGTTTTACGCCGTCAACGTCCCTTGCACCCGCAGGAGCCTTGATGGCATCAATGATTTCGCCCTCTGTGATAGTTTCACAACGACAAACTATTCTACCATAAGCAGGATTTTTCTTTATAAGTTCTGCTCTTTCCTCGTCGCTCATGTGACGGAAGCGAACAGGCTCTTCTCTTGTATCTGTATAACTTTCTTTCTCTGTAAGTTCGAGTTTTTCTGAAAGAATTTCACGAACATAAAGTGCAATAGCAGGAGCAGATGAAAGTCCCGGAGATTCAACACCCGCAACATTCAAGAAGTTTTCGCTCTTATCACACCAACCGATAATGAAATCATCATTAACGGGATGAGCACGAACTCCTGCGAAAGAAGTAATAGCATTTCTTGGTGAAACGATTGGTACTGATTTAAGTGCCTTTTCAACGATTTCTTTAAGTCCTTCCGGAGTTGTTGTGATATCTTCTTTATCCTCAATATTAAGTGCTGTTGGGCCGATAAGCAAGTTACCGTCAACAGTTGGTGTTACGAGAATACCCTTACCCATTTCATTTGGGCACTGGAAAATTGTATGAATTGCAAGGTTACCGACTGACTTATCAAGAACATAGTACTCACCTTTTCTTGGTACAAGTTCAATTGAATCGTCGCCAACCATTTTTGCAAGTTCATCAGAAAAATTACCTGCCGCATTGATTATGTATTTTGCAGCGATATCACCTGCTGTTGTGTTAAGAACATAACCATCTGCATTTTCTTCTATTGATTTTACTTTACAGTTTCTGATGAATTCTACACCATTAGTTACTGCATTTTCAACTGCGGCAATAGTAAGTTCATAAGGACAGACAATACCTGCACTCTCTGAAAGTAACGCACCAACTGCCTCATTACTGATATTTGGTTCAATTCTGCGAAGTTCTGCCTGGTCTATTATTGAAAGTTCAGGAACACCATTTTTTATACCTCGTTCATAAAGCACCTTTACGTGTTCCATTTCCTGTTCTGAAAAAGCAACAACTACTGAACCATTCTTTTTAAACGGGACATGAAGTTTTTCGCAAACCTCAGGCATCATAAGAGTTCCCTGAACATTAAGTTTTGCTTTGAGAGTACCATTCTGCGCGTCAAATCCGCCATGCACAATAGCACTGTTTGCCTTAGTTGTACCCATTGCAACGTCATTACACTTTTCGAGCAAAGCCACTTTAATATTAAAGCGACTGAGTTCACGTGCAATAAGTCCGCCTACAACACCGGCACCTACAACTGCAACATCGTAAGTCATAATTACACCCTTCTTTTTCTTTTTTAGGTGGTTTATTACACACCTATTCATTATCTTTTGTATTATAACATATTTACACTTTTTTTAACATAGTTTTCACAAAAAAAAATTAACAAATTTTGTCATTTAAATTGTGCATTTAACCGATTACCAAGTTTTTTAATAATTCGTTTTTCAAGTCTTGAAATGTAGCTCTGAGAAATCCCCATTATATCAGCGACTTCCTTTTGAGTTAATTCCTCTTTTTCGTCAAGTCCAAAACGCATATCAATTATTTCTCTTTCTCTTTTAGGAAGATTATTTATAATTTCACGTAAAATCTTTTTCTCGTCATCTTCTTCAATTTCACGACTAATCTCGTCAACATCACTACCTAAAACATCTGCAAGCATCAGTTCATTTCCGTCCCAATCAGTATTTAAGGGTTCGTCAAGAGATACCTCTATTTTCTGGGATGCAATTTTACGAAGGTGCATTAAGATTTCGTTTTCGATACAACGTGAAGCATAGGTTGCCAATTTTATGTTTTTCTCGGGTGAAAATGTGTTTACTGCCTTTATAAGACCTATTGTACCTATTGAAATCAGGTCTTCAATATTAACTCCTGAATTCTCAAACTTTTTTGCTATGTACACAACAAGCCTCAGGTTATGAACAATGAGTTTTTCTCTTGCATTTTCATCCCCTTTAACGAGTTGTTCACTTAAACTCTGTTCTTCTTCAATTGTCAATGGTTCAGGTAAAGTTATAGGTCCGTTTATGTAGTGAATTTCTCTTTTAAAAAGCTTCAAATAAAGTTTTTGCAGAAAAAATTTAATTTTATTCATTGTTCATTTCCCCTTCAAGATTTATATTTAGTATTATTTTATATTCATCTAGCGCAACTGCACTTTCACCTATGTAAACTTTGTCCGTAGTAAAACTTCCTATTGTTATTTTTTGAGGTTTGAACGCTCTTATTATGGACTCACCGTTTACTGTTGATACAGGAATAACCCTTATTGACTCGTTGGAATAAATCCTATTAAATATTGCTTTATCCGCCATTACTACAGGATAGTCTGAAAAAGGCTCTCGAAGATTATTTCCCGTATCCATAAGACCTAAACAACTAATAGTTCTCCCATTATTCTCAACAGTTACATAGTATTCCTTTTGTCTTGGAGATTTTTTGTCGGTGAATCTTGCTATCAGCGTTATCACAATGTAAGAAACTACGGAGCAAATTACAAGGAAAGTAATATTCACATCAAAGTAAATAATGCCGTTAGAATAAATAAGTATATCTTTGTCAAAAAATATGTAAATGGCATAAGTCACACCACCAAAAAGAAATGTTATTGCAAACAGAAAGAAAAAGTTTTTAAAAAACTGCTTTATTGGTTTAATCCCAAAGGTTGCAGCTATCATTACCACTCCTGAAAGGACTTTAAGCATGGTCATAATGATACTAAGGTACTCTAAAAACAAAAGTAATGAGGATATTCCTCCAATAAAAGCACCAAGAACAATTCTCCACCTTTTTGTATAAGAATGTGTAATGCTTCTTACTGCCAGCAGAATAAAATAGTTAACCAGAGTATTGAGAATAACGAGAACGTCCACATATACAATCAAATAAATCACCACATAAAAAAAGCTTGATACCATTTTACACGGTATCAAGCATTTAATTTGTCATTGTGTGTCTATATCTTTAAAGAATTCATATAATCTTCTAAAATAAGCACGGCTGAAACTGCATCAACAACGGCTTTTCTTTTTTTGCCACGGACATCAACTGTATTGAGAATATTATGGGCTGAAACTGTTGTCAACCTTTCGTTTTGAAAAGCCACTTCAATTCCTGTTTTTTCATTCAGTAATGCACCAAATTCCCGACAAGCATCGCTGCGAAATCCGTAACTTCCGTCCATATTCTGCGGAACTCCAACGCAGATTCTCTCAACTTTTCTTTCAATTGCCAAATCCTTAATCTTATCGGCAAGCTTTTCCCTGTCTTTTTCAGTTATTACACAGACCGGAGAGGCTAAAATCTGCATTTTGTCACAAATTGCAATTCCCGTTCTTACATCACCATAGTCAACAGACATAATAATCATATATCTGTTACCTCCAGCTCCTCCATAACATTGTTATTCGCAAGAGATTTTGAGAATGTGTAGGCACTTTGGACAGATGTGAATACAGGAGTTTTTCTCATGAGTGCAGCACGACGAATAATTGCATCCTCGTTGTTATTTCTGTCGTTTTGTAATGTTGAAACAACATAGGAGAATTTGTTTGCATTTATCATTTCCACAGCCTGCTCACTGTTTGCAGTATTAGTAGCAATATGATTTGAGTTGAGAAGTTTCGCAGTATCACTTGTGGCATAAATTCTAAAACCTTGTGATAAGAATTCCTCTGCCATTTTAGCAGTATCAGTTTTATCGCTTTCACGAACAGAAACAAGAACTGAACCTGTTCTCTTAATTCGCATACCTGATGCAATCATACCCTTTAAAAGTGCATTGTCAAAGGTATCACCAATACCCATAACGTCACCTGTGGACTTTGTTTTCTCATCAAGGACCATATCTGCACCCTTAAGCTTTTCAAAACTAAAAACTGGTACGCGGACAAAATACTTGTCAAGCGAATTGTTTATTCCTGTTTGGGCAAGTTTTTCTCCTGACATACAACGTACAGCAAGGTCAACAATATCAATTCCTGATGCCTTTGTCACAAACGGTACAAGAGTTGTATTTGTAACGGATGCCTTTGTTACATAGAGGTCATTGTCGAAAATAACAAACTGAATATCAAGAGCACCTTTAAAAGAAAGCTCCTTTACAATAGCACAAATATAGTCATTAACAGTTTCGAGCATTGAATCGCTTACGCTTACTGTAGGTGTAACTGAAATAGAGTCGCCTGAATTGATATGTGCCTTTTCGATATGCTCACAAAGTGCAGGGACAAAATAGTTTTCACCATCACTGATTACATGAGCCTCAATGCAGGTACCGACATAGAGTTTCTTACTGCTTGTATGCTTAACATTTGCGTCATCAAGAATGTCAAAGAACTCGATTTTATTAGCTATCTTGCGATAGAAACCATAGTCCGGACCAAGGATTTCAACGTTATTCTCTTTAAACAATTCAGATGTTTTTATTGCATCTTCACCGCCAAAAAGCACAAGTGCATATTGTGGCTTTTCAGTTTTAACCACATTGAGAATATCCTCGTTTGTCAACGGGTCAATATAAACACGGTCCGCAACATTATAATCAGTTGTAACGGAAGCAGGGTTATTATTAAGCACAACAACCTCAAATCCCTGATTCTTAAGAGAATTAATAGCGTGAACAGTGCAGTAGTCATTGTCACCACTTCTACCTGCAACGGAAGGACCACTACCAACAACCAAAACCTTCTTTTTGTCAGTTTTGTGAGTATCAATAAAGATTTCTGCCTCATTATCAGCACCGAAAACTGAATAGAAATATGGCTTCTGAGCATCAAATTCTGCTGAACAGGTATCAACACTATTGAAAACTGCTACAAGTGAATGTTCCGGTTTTTTGCCTGTTATCTGTTCAATCGCCAAATCCGTAAAGCCCATATTTTTAGCGTACTCATAGGCAGATTTACTGTTATCAGTTTTAACAAGTTTTTCTGTATTTGCAATATTTTTAAGTTTGTTTAAGAACCATTTATCAATCTTTGTTATTTCGTTGATTTCGTCAATTGAGAAACCTCGGTAAATTGCATCATAAACGGCAAAAATACGTGTGTCGTCCGAATTTCTTATAGCCTCTTTTAACTCGTCATCAGAAATACTCTCAAGCTGTTCAAGATGAGGAAGATGATTTTTGCTTGTACTTCTTATACCCTTCATAAAGGCAAGTTCAAAGCCTGTACCTATTGTAAGGCTTTCGCCCGTTGCCTTCATCATTGTGCCGAGAGTACGGTTGGCAGCTCCAAAGTTGTCAAAGGACCATTTAGGAAACTTAACGGCACAATAATCCATAGCAGGTTCATTACAGGCAGTTGTACATCCTGTTACATCATTCTCAATTTCAAAAAGTGTTTTACCAAGAGCAATTTTCGCGGATACATAAGCAATTCTGTAGCCTGTTGCCTTTGATACAAGAGCAGATGTACGGCTAACTCGTGGGTCGATGCCTGTAACAACATATTCACTGCCATCAGGACTTAACGCAAACTGAACATTACAGCTACCCTCAACACGAAGATTTGAAACAATCTTTCTTGCCGCACGACGAAGACGGGTAAATTCGGAGTCAGTAAGTGTCTGTGCAGGGATAACAACAATACTGTCGCCTGTATGAATACCAACAGGGTCAATGCTTTCAACACTTGAAACACTTATACAATTATCCTCGCTGTCACGGATAACCTCAAACTCGATTTCCTTCCAACCTGCAATACTCTTTTCTATAAGAATCTGACTTACAATTGAGGTTTCAAGACTTTTTTCTGCCTTAACAGCAAGACTTTCTCTGTCATAACAATACTCTGCACTTTCTCTGTCGGGAGTATATGCAGGACGTACAATAACAGGATAACCAACCTTGTCGGCAAAGTCACAAGCCTCCTCTACCCCATTAACAACAAGTGCCGGGACTGTCGGCTCGTTCATTTCACTCATTGCATCAACAAAAGAATGTCTGTTTTTAACATTTCTGATAACGTCCTGATTAATACCGATAAGGACAGTATTTGTTTCTTCAAGATAGCCATTTTGAGCAAGTTCAAGGCTTAATTCAAGGCTGTCGTCACCACCTGCAGTTGAGAGAAGTGCATCAGGCTTTTCTTTTTCAAGAATCCTTTTTACACTTTCAATATTAAGCGGTTCGATATAAACCTTATCTGTATAGGATTTATCCGTAGCAAGTGCTGATGGAGATGAATTGGCGAAAACTACTGTTATGCCTTCTTCCTTTAAGGCACGGCAAACCTGTAATGCAGAATAGTCGAATTCAAGGGATTGACCAATTTTAACAGGTCCTGCACCAAGGACAAGAATCTTTTTATAGTTACTCATTATTTTCACCATCCATCATCTTAAAGAAATCTCTGATAATAAAGCCCGTACTACTATCAATATCACCCTTTGGTGTAAACTGAACAGACCGTCCGTTGAAACTTTTATATATAAGACCTTCAACTGTATTATCGTTTATATTTGTCATAATAATATCTGCAATACTAGAATCAACGGAGTCAGTATCAACTGCATAGCCATGATTCTGTGTTGTAATCATAACTTTTTTGGAATTAGCCATCTTTACGGGCTGATTTGAACCTCTATGACCTTTTTCCATTTTTATAATTCTAAAACCTGATGCCAATGCCAACATCTGATGGCCTAAGCCAACAGCAAAAACGGGAACTCCAAGCTCAATAATCTTTTTAATATTTTCAATAAGGACAGGCTCATCATCCGGGTCGGCAGGGCCGTCACAAAGGACAATTCCATCAGGTGAATACTTCATAATTTCGTCTGCACTTGTAAATGCAGGAACAATGGTCACGTTACATCCATTAAGTAAAAATGCGTTGAGTTGCTTTCTTGGCGAACCATAATCAACTGCAACTAAATTATATCTTACGTTTTCACCCTTCAACTGTACAGGCTCTTTGATTGTTATTTCACTGACTGCACCTGAAACAGTATAATTATTAATTTCTTCAAGTAATTCTTCAAGATTATCAAGAGAATCTGTTATTGCACCGTTTACATAGCCCTTATCACGAAGGTATCTGGTAAGGCGACGAGTATCGATTCCGCAAATGCCGACAATCCCCCTACTTTTAAGATAATCATCAAGATTCATTTCATTTCCGTCAGAGTAAACATCGCACCATTCACGGACGATATAGCCATTTGACATAATATCGCTACCATCTGTTTCATGTTTAACCCCACGGTTTGCAGCAAGCGGATATGTCTGTGCTACAATCTGACCGTAGTATGTGGGGTCTGACAAAATATCTGAATAAGAAGTAGTACAGGTATTGAAAACAACCTCACCTATCGCTACACCTGTTTTACCCATTGAATAGCCTTCAAAAATTGTTTTATCCTGCAAAACAAGATATGCTTTTTTTCTTTCCATCATAAAAATCACCTGTTAAAATCAAGCTATAATAACCATAAAAGCCCATCATAAGATGGGCATATTATGGATGATACTATTCATCCTCATCGTTAAATGAAACTGGAAGCGGAACGTCCGGTATTACCGGTGGAGTCGGAATATCGGGTATATTCGGCACATCCGGAATTTCAGGAGTAACAGGAACATCAGGATTTTCAGGAGTAACAGGAACATCAGGGTTTTCTGGATTTTCAGGATTCTCTGGATTTTCTCCACCTGATGTACCCGGACAATTTACACATACTCCCGGAATATTAGATGTCTTGTACCAGCCTGATGCAGTATGAGCACAAGTTTCTCCTGCAATTTTACCTGTTGCTGTACAATATGTGCGTTTCACAACATCGTCAGTATGCTTTTCAAATGATTTTTCTTCAAGACCTTTGTGGATTCTATTCATAACACTCTCAAAGATTTCGCCTGACGGGTTACCACTCGCACGAACCTCTTTATTATAGTCATAGCCAAACCATACTGCTGCAACATAATAAGGTGTACCACCTACGCACCAACGGTCATAGTTATTTGATGTTGTACCCGTCTTACCAAATGTTCTGAATCCCTCAACAGCATATCCACGAGCAGTACCACCTGAACCATAGAAAACTGTCTGAAGCATCTGGTTCATAACATAAGCTGTTTCAGGTGAGATTACCTGTTCACCTACAGGTTCATTTTTAAGGATTACCTCACCCTTATTATCCTTTACCTCATAATAGCAATAAGGCTTAAAATACTGACCGCCGTTACCAAATGTAGCAAAAGCAGCAGCCATCTGAAGTGTTGTCACACCTCCGTTTGAGCCACCCGTTGCAAGTGCGGATGGTGAAGAGCTGTCATAAGCATCACTGTATGTTGTAACGTGGAATTTATTTTTAAGATAATCGTAGCTTCTTTCAAAGCCAAGTCCCCACTTAACAAGAATCTGTGCAGGAACAGTATTATAAGAAATCGCAACCGCATACTGTGCTGTAACAGCACTGTCAGGTGAACCGGGATTGCCACCATAGTTTTCAGGCCAGATTTTGCCACCCCACTGAATACCATAGTTGGTAACCATTGATGACCATGTAATAACATTTTCTTCAATAGCAGGTGCATAAATTGTCAAAGGTTTAATAGACGAACCTGGCTGACGTACCGCTGAAACCGCACGGTTGTTAGAACGGTCCTCAGTCTTTTCACCCGCTCCACCAATCAGACCTACAATTCTACCGCTATAATCCATAACGGTCATTGCTGACTGTGATAAATCACTTGGTGAACTTACACTCTCACTTGGGAAACCTGAACGGTGAACATAAATATCCTCAAGTGTTTCCTGTACATTCATATCAACTGCTGAATAAATGTGCAAACCACCTGAATAGATAAGGTTTGTTGCCTCGTAGTGGGAATATCCCTGTGCCTTCAAGTCTGAAATAACGGAGTCAATAACATAGTCAACATAGTAACTCTGAACGTCATTATCCGCTGCAGATTCAATTTCTGCTTTCTTATCCTCGTCCTCATCCTCAACGTAATCAGGACTGTTTGTGAAGATAAGCTTATAATCAACTGCTTCGTCGTACTGCTCTTGAGTAATCATACCCTGCTCGAGCATCATACCAAGACAAAGTTCCTGACGATTTTTGTTTTCTTCAGGTTGCCACAATGGGTCATATTTACCCGGAAACTGCGTAATACCTGCAATAGCGGCACATTCAGCAAGATTAAGCTCAGAAACATCCTTGCCGAAATAGGTTTCAGCCGCAGTCTGAACACCATAACAGTTATGACTTAAATAAATAGTATTAAGATATGCTTCCAATATATCTTCTTTTTCGTAATACTTTTCCATATTCAAGGCAGAAAGCATTTCATAATACTTTCTGTTGATATTTCTGCCGTTTTCACCTGTCAGGTTTTTAATAAGCTGTTGCGTGATTGTTGAACCACCACGAACATCACCTGTTGAAAGTGCAGACCTGAAAATACCAAAGGTTGAACTGTACCAGTCAACACCCTCGTGGTCATAAAATCGCTTATCCTCAAGTGCAACAAAGGCCTTGCCCATCCATTCTGACATATCCTCAATATTAACCCAGATACGGTTCTTTTCACCATGGAGCTTAGTCAATTCCTCAAATTCACCACTTGAATTTTTAGCGTATATGATGGTGGTTTGGTCCTGATTCTGTTTATAGTATTCAAGGTCAATAATTCTATCACCGTTTACTGTTTTAAGCACGTCAATAGCTACATAGCTGATGACAATAAAACACGTCAAAAGGCCGGTGAAAATTATCGCCAGAAGAATGTTAGATATTTTCTTTTTTTTCGGGGACATCTTTTTCTTTGATGTCTGAGTTTTTTTTCTCATATTGTTCCTCCGAAATAAAGTTATAAATTTACACATCTTAATTATAACACATAAAATTAAAAATGTTTAGTATTTTTTTACATTTTCCCTGAAAAATAATAAATTGTAATAGTTTTGTCAAAAATAGAGTAAAAAGGACGTGTTTCAATGACCACCGGTGGTAAAAAAATTACAATTTTCCTCGTATTTTCTTTTATAATTCTCTCTATTCTTTTTATTCGCCTTGACAATGACCTGCAACAAGAGGAAAACAAAAGAACAAGTGATAATAAAAGTGTTTACTATACTGTCAAAGAATATGACGGACATATTGCAATTTTTATTAATGATGAAACGCAACCACAAAACATTTATGATGCCTATGTATCAACACTGCCAGAAAAAGACAGAGAAAGATTAAGAAAAGGCATAACAGTTTCTGACAAAGAAGAATTACAAAGAATTATTGAGGATTATACAAGTTAATTAATTGAAATTCTTACCGATTTAATATCTCCTGAAATAGTAATTTCAACAATTCCGTTGTCACGGATAAAGAAGTCCGAGTTTTTCTCATTCACTGTTACATTGAAGCTATCTTTTTTATCTGTCATAACAACAATTACAGAGTATTTTTCATTCTTTCCGTAATACTTAAGGTTACAGTTAAACTCAGTCGCATCATCGTTGAAATTGCTATCCATAACCATTGTGTCAAGACCTGTTGAAAGAGTCTTTGGTTTATAGTACGCATTTGTCCAAATATTAATAGGTGTTGAAAGTCCGCCAAAATTGTGGAACCAACCACCACGACCTGAAGTGATGTTGAACATTTCAAATGTGTAATATGAATATTCAACTTCTCGTTTCCAAGATTTAAGTGCAGTTTCTGCAATACGGAATGCAAAATCAGTTTCACCCAAATCGAGCATTGTTTTCCACACAAACCATTGATGCGAAAGCCACACATTTCCGTTCCAATAACCATTTGTGATGTAATAAGAAGCAGTTTTGTCAACAGCACTGATACCAACATGGCTGAACATTTCGTCATCACTCTTGAGATGTGAGAGAATTCTGTCACGCTGATTATCTGTTACTGCTCCTGCAATAATAGGATAAATGCC
>JAZSFK010000045.1:0-41164 GCA_045532175.1 Candidatus Fimenecus sp.
TTTAAAGGTTGATATCTGCTCAAATTGCCACCCATTCTTCACAGGTAAGCAGAAGCTTGTTGATACAGGCGGACGTGTTGACAGATTTAACAAACGTTACAATCTCTCTAAATAATTTTAGACGACATTACGGTGGTACAATACTTTGTGCCACCTTTTGTTTTTTAATGTAACCATCTCATAAATCTTAGTTACAATTCTCAACGGCTGTTTTTCCGCCATACCTCGTCCAAAATACTCGCCAATACACAAAGTATTGCCTCCGTTTTTTGACGGCTCTGACGAAAAACCATCTCGCTGATAATTGCAACACGATTTATTCAGCGATTACTATGTGTCGAAGAGATTAGTCTTATCAAAAATCTCCAAGGCTATTTTTCCGTCATACCTCGTCCGAAATACTCGCCAATACACAAAATTCAGGGTGAAAATAATGTCAAAAGAATACAGAACAGTTAAAGAATTTAACAGTGACGAATATATCGTAAAGCGTTCCCGATTTATCGGCTACGCTAAACCCGTCGTGTCCGTTGAACAGGCGAATGCCTTTATTGCTGAAATAAAATCGAAGCATTGGGATGCAACCCATAATGTTTACGCATATATTCTTCGTGAGGGTGGAGTAAAGCGATATTCTGATGACGGTGAACCGCAGGGAACAGCAGGTGTACCATGTCTTGATGTGCTTGAAAAAGAAAACCTCGTTGATGTCTGCGTTGTGGTGACACGTTATTTTGGCGGTATTCTGCTCGGCGGTGGCGGACTTGTCCGTGCCTATTCTCACAGTGCTAAAATCGCTGTTGACAGTGCAAAAATTATTACTATGGCTCATTGTCTTGATTTGGCGGTTGAATGTGATTATACTTTTTATGGCAAATTAAACGATTTTCTTTCCCGTGAAGAAACCGTAATTTTAGATACGGAATTTACTGATAATGTAAAAATCATTTTCAGAATAAAAGGTGAAAACAAAGGTAACATTGATGCAAAACTTACCGATTTAAGTAACGGAAAGGTCATTTCCACAATTATTTCAGAAAATTTTTGCGAATTTTAAAATTTTTCAGAAAAAAATAAAGGGTTTTTGTTTTTTTCTGCGTATATATAATTAGAAGGGTAAAAAAGGAGGCATTTTAATGACTGTAAGAGAAAAAATTGAAAATAATGAGAGATTATTGTTGTCAGATAAAGCTTGTCTTAGTGTTGATTCCAAAGGCAGAGTAACAGAAGAAGAAAAATGCTCCTTGAGAACTGATTTCCAACGTGACAGGGACAGAATTATTCATTCCAACTCTTTCCGCAGGTTAAAGCACAAAACGCAGGTTTTCCTTTCTCCCGAGGGTGACCATTACAGAACACGACTTACCCATACTCTTGAGGTTTCACAGATTGCAAGAACAATTGCAAACGGACTTTCCCTTAACGGTGATTTGACTGAGGCAGTTGCTCTTGGACACGATTTGGGACATACCCCATTCGGACACGCAGGGGAGAGAGCATTAAACTCTGTTTTCCCGGGCGGTTTTCGTCACTATGACCAGAGTTTGAGAGTTGTTGAAAAACTTGAAAAAAACGGCAAAGGGCTTAATCTTACTTACGAAGTTCGTGACGGTATTGCTTGTCACACACGTGGTAAAGAAGCAGATACTCTTGAGGGCAGAATAGTTAAACTTGCCGATAAAATTGCATATATAAACCATGATATTGACGACGCAGTCCGTGCAGGAGTTATGTGCGAGGAGGATATTCCTCTTGAAATCCGCAAAGCATTAGGATTTAAAAAATCTGCAAGAATAAATACGATGGTGTTAAATGTTGTAGAGAATAGTGTTGATGACATTGTTTTTTCACCCGATGTTCAGCAACCCTTTGATGAGCTTCACGCCTTTATGTTTGACAAGGTTTACACAAACCCCGTTTGTAAGGGTGAGGAAACAAAGGCTATTGAAATTATTCTTCGTCTTTATGAGTATTTCTTAAAGAATCCCGACAGAATTCCAATGGCGTATCATTACATAATTGACGCAGAAGGTGTTGAAAGAGCAGTTTGCGACTATATCGCAGGTATGAGTGACAGATATCTTCTCGCAGTTTATAAAAGAATATTCATCCCGGATTCCTGGGTTGATGTGGGACTTGAGGAGGGGTAGTATTGGCATTATCTGATGATTTTTTGACTGAACTTCGTAACCGTGCCGACATAGAAAGTACTATTTCTTCTTATGTGAACCTTAAAAGGGCAGGACGAATCAGCAAAGGACTTTGTCCTTTCCACGGTGAAAAAACCGCATCATTCACCGTTTATCCTGATACACAGTCCTATTACTGCTTCGGTTGCGGTAACGGTGGCGACGTAATAACATTCATAAAAAATATTGAAAATCTTGACTATATTGATGCTGTCAGGTTTTTAGCAGACCGTGTGGGGTTAGATGTACCTGACGAAAATAATTACGACAGCACAATGAACAAACGACGACTCCGTATGTTGGAGGCTAATCGTGAGGCTGCAAGATTTTTCCACAATTGTCTTAAAACACAGGACGGTACAATCGGTTACAGATATTTTAAGGACAGAGGTCTTACGGACGACACAATCCGTAAATTCGGATTGGGTTTTGCACCCGATTCATTCAATGCCCTTACAAATTATCTTATGAAGTTGGGATATACCAAGGATGAATTGGTCTATGCAAACCTTGCAAGACGTTCACAGAAGAATCCCAATAACATTTACGACAATTTCAGAAACCGCGTGATGTTCCCCATAATTGATGTTAAGGGAAATGTAATTGCCTTTGGCGGACGAGTTATGGACGACTCGAAGCCAAAATATCTGAATACCTCGGATACGTTGGTTTATAAAAAGAGTCAAGGAGTTTTTGCTCTTAATCTTGCCAAAAAAAGCGGTAAGGACAGCTTGATTTTATGCGAGGGCTATATGGACGTTATTGCACTTCATCAGGCAGGCTTTACAAATGCTGTTGCAGGACTTGGTACTGCACTTACAAGTGAACAGGCACAGCTTTTGTCACGTTATGCATCCGAAATTCTTATTTCCTATGATGCTGACGAGGCGGGGCAGAAGGCGGCGGCAAGAGCATTGACCATCTTTAAAAACACAAATGCGAAGATTAAAATTCTTCGTTTGAGTGGTGGCAAGGACCCTGACGAGATAATTAAGAATTATGGTGTTGAAAAAATGAAAGCCATAATCACAGGTGCGGCAAACGAGGTTGAATTTGCACTTTTGCGAGAACACAGCAAATACGATTTGGCAAGCGACGACGGTAAACGTCAGTATTTACAGGCAGCAATCAAGGTTCTTTCTACTGTCGGTGCTATTGAGCTTGAAATTTACGCTTCCCGGATTGCTAACGAATTGTCAGTTGCCAAGGAGGTTATAATCTCTGAGGCAAAACGTCAGGCAAAAAGAAATGTTGTTGTGGAACGCAAGAAGGAGTTTACCCAAATCCAACGTCAGGAGGATATTCTGGACAAGCTTAATTCTCAACGTAAATCATTTTACCGTGCTGCAAAGGCAGAGGAAATGCTTATAGCACTTGTTATGGCAAACCCCGAATTTCTTCCGGGCATTGATGAAAAATTAACTTTTGAGGATTTTGTGACGGATTTTAACAGACGAATATATAAGGCCGTTACGGACAGACTCCGTCAGGGTAAATCTGCTGAGATTTCCTTCCTCTACGGTGAACTTACAGAGGATGAAATCAGTGCGGTGGCAAAAATACAAACAATTTCACACACTCTTAAAAATACAATGGCAGAGTGTATGGATTGTATAAATGTAATTTTAGATGAAAAAAATAAGAAAAGCCTTAAAGATGTAGATGTGGAAAACATCAGTGATGAGGATTTCTTAAAATTTTTTAAATAATCTTTTTGAAAAGTGAAGGAGAAAACAATGGAAAATATTGATAAGAAATCAGCCTTGAAAGCCTTGGTTGAAAAAGGTAAAGCAGTAGGTAAACTCACAACTCAGGAAATTGATAATGCAATTCTTGAACTTGATATTGAAATGGAAGAGCTTGATAAACTCTATGAGCTTATTGAATCAAACAATATTGAACTTATCGACGACCTTGGTGATATGGCTCACGATGCAATCACTGATGAAACAGATATGGCAAAGAGCGATGACGGTGGCGAGGGTGACTCAAAAACTATTGTTATGGATGACCCTGTAAGAGTTTATCTTAAAGAAATCGGTCGTGTTCCGCTTCTTACATCAGAAGAGGAAATTGAACTTGCTATCCGTATAGCAGATGACGATAAAAAGGCTAAGCAAAGACTTGCTGAGGCAAACCTTCGTCTTGTTGTTAGTATTGCAAAAAGATATGTTGGTCGTGGAATGCAGTTCCTTGACCTTATTCAGGAGGGTAACTTAGGTCTTATCAAGGCGGTTGACAAGTTTGACTATACAAAGGGCTTTAAGTTCTCAACCTATGCTACATGGTGGATTAGACAGGCTATTACCCGTGCTATTGCTGACCAGGCAAGAACAATCCGTATTCCTGTTCACATGGTTGAAACAATCAATAAAGTTAAAAAGACAAGCAGTCAGCTTCTTCATAAGAACGGTCACGACCCGTCAGCGGAGGAAATTGCTGAAGAACTTGATATGTCACCTGATAAGGTTCGTGAGATTCTTCGTCTTGCACAGGAGCCTGTTTCACTTGAAACACCAATCGGTGAGGAGGAAGACACCCATTTAGGTGACTTTATTCCTGACGACGATGCACTTTCACCTGCAGATGCAGCTTCAATTTCGCTTCTTAAGGAGCAACTTGCAGAGGTACTTAAAACACTTACTCCTCGTGAAGAAAAAGTTCTTTCACTCCGTTTCGGTCTTGAAGACGGACATCCAAGAACACTTGAAGAAGTAGGTAAGGAGTTCAATGTTACCCGTGAACGTATCCGTCAGATTGAAGCAAAGGCTCTTCGCAAGCTTCGTCATCCAAGCAGAAGCAAAAAACTCCGTGACTTCCTTGATTGATGCTTAAATATTGTTTTTTACAGAATAACAGCCCCACTTTTTTGTGGAGCTGTTATTTTTATATAAGTATTCAAATTTGCACTTTGCACTTTGCGTTTTGCACTTTGCGTTTTATTTTATTGTGTGAAAAAACTATGGAAGCATAGTAAAAATTACCACACCCAACCGCAAAATCTACCATACCCCATCGTAGAATTTACCATACAGTATAGTAGAAATTACCATCAATAAATAAGAAAATAAATAAGAAAATAAATAATATTTATGATAATAGTTAACCGGTTAATTAATTTTTATTTTTTTCAAGATTTACAGTTAAAAATTATCTAAAAACACTCTCAAATGTAAACATTCTGTAAACAATAGCCCTTTTTTTAGAAAACGTCCCGGATTTCCCGGGACGAAATTGCGTTTTCCCGCTATATATGGAGGGTATTTTTTTATGAGTAATGATATTTATTGTATTTTTCCTATGGAATTAGTGACAAATGAGAGATATAAACACCTGTCATCCAACAGTAAAATCTTATATTGTTTATTTCTGAACAGAGCAAAATTTTCAAAAAAGAATCACAAGCAATTCAGTGATGAAAAAGGAGTTTTTATTTATTACACTAATTCACAAATTCAAGAGCATTTATGCTGTGCTTCCAAAACTGCTACAAGTTTACTTAAAGAGCTTGAAAAAGCAGAGCTTATCAAAAAAGAATATCAGCAAAGAGGTCTTCCGCTTAAAATTTATGTAAAAGATATTCGCAGTGAAAATAATAGTACATATTCTCGCTCTGAAAAGCCACAGGACAAGCCTTTTTCAAAGCAGTATTATGAATCAAATTACAATGGAAAGCCTGTCAGATGGCAAAATACACAGGAGGAGAAGGAAGCAAGCTTTGATGTTGAAAGAGCAGAGAGAAGGGCACGTGAACGTCGTGTGAATTTTGGCGATATAAAAAGAAATCAACGCCGAACCCAAAATACAGATTCGACGTTGTATTAAATAAACTAATTATTTATTTTTTCTTTGCAGTCTTTTTTGCTGCTTTTTTAGCAGCTTTTTCTGCCTTTAACTGTGCTGCATAAGCATCAGCTTCTTCTTTATCCTTACGAGCTTTTGCATCAGCTTCAGCCTGAGCCTGCTCTAAACGAACCTTAGCTTCTTCATACATTTCAGCAATATCTTCAAAATGCTTGTAGTTTTCTTCTTGTTTTACAACCTTTTCAGCATCGAGATATGGTTTTGCTGCACGTGCAAAGTAAGCGTGCTTATCCATTTCAGCCTTTGATGCCTTTTTAGCTTCTGCTTTCTTAGCTTCATAAGCTTTGATGTCAGCCTTGATTGATTTAGCCTTATCCTTATCCTTTAATTTCTTTGCATCTCTTAAATCAAGATAGAGAGCTTTGAGTTTCTCATCACAAGCATCTTCAACATCAAAGATTTTTTCGAGTTCTTCAAAGTTTGGCTGAACAAGTTCTTCATGTGCATAGTATTTGTTGAGTGCCTTGTAAGAAGCTTTCTTCTTTCTGGCAAGTTCAATAGCAAACTTGCGGATTGCTTTTTCATCAGCTGTTCCCTTAGGCATAGCCTTTGCAGCAGCAAGCTCACTGTTGATTTCGTCAAGAGTCATAAGCTTAAGACCTTGAAGTCCTTCACTATAAATGCCCTTTTGAACATTATACTGATACTTAAATACATCTGTTGAGAACTTATCAAGTTCCTCGCAAACAAACTTTGAAATTTCAATTTCTTCGTTGAAGTTATAGTCGTTTTTGTAAGCCTTTTTAGCAGCCTTCTTAGCTACTTTATCCTTGAGAGATTTGTATGACTTCTTATCAAGAACTTTTGGCTGTTCTGATGCCATTTCTCTTGCATTTCTGATAATATCGATACCTTCAACAAGTTTAGCATCATCAACGATGCCGTTTCCGTAGTCTTCAAAGAGTGCACGAACTCGAAGAACGCGGATAACGGATTTCTGCTTTTTCTCATTAAAGTCATACCAGAAGTACGGAATAACGTTCATAAATGCGCCGACAGCAGCGATGATGATAAGAGAGTGAATCAACGGAAGGAAAATATTAAGGTCATACAATGCTGAGTATGGGTTTTCATAGTTGTTCTGACCCTTTTGTAACTGTTCGGCAAGAATCTGTCCGACAGTTTTACCGTCACCGAGAACACGGTTAAGAACCTCAGGGTTTGCTGTTACCTTTCTTGCCATTTCAGCTGTAATACCGCCCTTTTCGTAAATAACAGGAAGAACAGCGGATGTACCGAGAGTAATTACAGTACCGATAGTAGCAACAGCAGAGAACATACCGTCGATTCTTTCGCCTGTCTGATACTGCTGATAGTCACGGATGTCAGCCTGAATTGTCGGGTTAAGGATATGTGCAAATGAACCCATCAATGCGTTAAGGTAAAGACAACCCATAACAAGCCAGATTGTAAGATTATTGATTTCCTGTGTGAACGGAAGCATCATAAGAATGAATACAACGTTCATAAGGTTAGTAACAACAAGAACTGATTTTTTACCCCATTTTCTGATGCAGAAAGGAGCAGCAATCATACCCCAGAGAGATGCGTTACCGTAAAGTGTAACAACAAGACCGTAAACATTACCTGAGCAAGCACCGCCATAGTTGTAAAGCCAGTTAAGAATGTTTGCGTATGCAGATTCAAGGAAGCCAATCCAACCTGCAAGTGAGATAATCCAGAAATATTTGTTCTTTGCAACTGCACGAAGAGCATCGGTAAATTTAATCTGAACAACGTGAGTTCTTGCCTGAACAATTTTTTCTTCAGTATATTTATAAACGATAATACAAAGAAGAATACCACCCACAGCAAGGATGGGGTAGAGGAATCTGTAAACACGGATATCTGTTGTGTTTGTATGGAAAATGTTTTGAGCAATAATTGGTGTAAAAAGATTTACAACTGTTGGAGCGAATGAGTAAACAACACTCTTGATTGATGCAACGTCAGCTCTTTCCTGTGTGTTGGGAGAAAGAACGTGAATAAGGTTTTCATATCCGTCATAGAAGAAATAATAGATAAAGTTCAACGCAATATTCAAAACAAGAATTATTGCACATTTTGCAACATAATCTTTTTCTCTGCCGAAAAGCATACCTTCGCCAACGATAAGACTTAACTTATCGTACGGGAACCATACTATCAGGTTACAGATAATGGCAGTCGGAATAGCCATTGTAACTATGTACGGACGATATTTACCTGCTTTGTTTCTTGTGTTATCGATAATTGTTGCACGAATTCCTGTGAAAGGAATATTGATGAGAATAGCGATAACGTAGAGTAAGTACATATCAGTAGCACCAACACCAAGTGTTGATGAGATAAGTGTGTTACCCATAGATAAAAGACAGGCATTACCTAATGTGATAATCATGTAAGCACCGATACCACCGCCGGAATAAGCGGCAATTTCACGGTAAGGCATATATCTGCCTTTTGGTGGTGTTTTCCAATGGGTTTTGACCATGTCAACACCGGTTTTAACTGTTTGAGTTAAATTCATTTTTTGCACTCCTTATATTATAGTATATATAACTTACATATTTTAGCATATTTTTAAAATCTATTCAACGAAGAAAAGCAAATTTTAACAAAAAATGAACAGAAAAGCATATTTTCGTTAGATGTGTATAAAAAAGAAGAAATGTAATTGTGCAAATTGCTCAATCGATTCGGAATATAAAATTGAAGATTTTTATATATTTTTCTATTGACAAATTAAGATGTAGGGTTGATAATAAATAGGTAATAACTTATTCGGTAGGTAAGGCTACCACAGGGATACGGATTACTGCCGCGAAGCGATGGAGACATCGCAAGTTGGTTAGCAAGTCACATCGAAAAACAAGGTGTGATTTAATGTAATTTCATCGCCCTGCGAAGCTAAAGCTTGAACGAAATTTGTGGGATATTGACTGCATTTTTGCGTTTGAGCGAGAATGCAGTTTTTTAATTTTAAAGGAGTGAATTTTGTGGACACGTGCCGAAGTACAATAGCGAAACCCCCGAGTATTATTGCGGACTGTGTCTGCATATTTTAAGGATACTCGCCGAGTTTCACAAACTTAAACTGAATTAAGGAGTGAAATGAATGGAAACCTTAGAAATTATAAAGGAGCTTCTTGAAAACAAAAGCTGGAAGACTCTGAAAGAACTTCTTGATGAGATGAATGAGCAGGATATTGCGGAAATCTTTATGGAGCTTGAGGAACGCGACCTGACACTTATTTACCGTTTGCTGAATAAGGAGTTGGCAGCAGAAGTTTTTGTTAATATGGAGCCTGAATATCAGGAACAGCTTATCCGTGCGTTCAGCGACGCCGAGCTTCGTGAGGTTCTTGAGGAATTATATGTTGACGATGCTGTTGACCTTATTGAGGAAATGCCGGCAACACTTGTAAAACGTATTCTGAAGCATACTGACCCTGATATGCGTAAGAGCATCAATGATATTCTTAAATACCCCGAGGACTCAGCCGGTAGTATTATGACTATCGAGTACGTTGACCTTAAAAGGGGAATGACGGTTGCGGATGCATTTACAAGAATACGCAGAACGGGTGTTGATAAGGAAACAATTTATACCTGTTATGTAACTGACAGTAAAAGAAAGTTAAAGGGTTATGTAACGGTCAAGGACTTACTTCTTGCGGATGAAAATGCTGAAATCCGTGAGGTTATGGAGGATAACGTAATCTCCGTAACCACATACGAAGATAAAGAAGTCGTTGCAGATATTTTCCAGAAATACGACTTGGTTGTTTTGCCCGTTGTTGACGGAGAAAATCGTCTTGTCGGCATTATCACAGTCGATGACGCTATCGACGTTTTGCAGGAAGAAATCACGGAAGATATGGAATTGATGGCTGCTATTACACCTACTGACAAGCCGTATCTTAAAATGAGTGTTTTTGAAAATTTTAAAAAACGTATTCCGTGGCTTATGCTTTTGATGGTATCTGCAACCTTTACCGAAAAGATTATAACCCATTTTGAGGGTGCTTTAACAGCTTGTGTTGCATTGACCGCCTTTATTCCGATGCTTACCGGTACCTGCGGTAACTGCGGTAATCAGTCCTCATCAACAATTATTCGTGGACTTTCTCTTGGGGAAATCGAGTTCAGAGATACGTTAAAGGTAGTTCTTAAAGAATTCCTGATTGCATTAATTTGTGGCGTTGCATTGGCAATTGTCAATTTTGCAAAACTTATGATTTTTGATGACATCGGCTGGCGTGTTGCACTTGTTGTCAGCGTTACAATGATTGCAGCGGTTGTGTTTGCCAAGGTTGTAGGCTCAGTATTGCCTGTAATTGCAAAAAAAATAGGCTTTGACCCTGCGGTAATGTCAAGCCCGTTTATTTCAACCATTGTGGATGCCGTAACTCTTTTGATTTACTTTGCAATCGCATCATCAGTATTAAAATTATAAAAATAACCAGTTGTAGGCTAAACTTACAACTGGTTTAATTTTTTATTTAACAAAGTCGTAACTGTCAACAATCTTCTCGATTTCGTGTTCTGCAACCTCAAAAAGACGTTTTCCTAAATTAGTGTAATACTCATTTTTACCTTCACCGCAAAGCATAGCAAAGGAAACACCGATGTTTTCAGGGATTTCAACAGCCTTTCTCACGGCAAGATAATAGAAGCTGTATTCAGCAGCGTCATCCAGTCTGTCGTAAAATTCTGCTGCCTTCTTAATTACAGTATCGTATAAAGCATTAACAGCAGTATTCGAGAGAAGGGTAGCGGGGAGAAAACGGTTGATACAGTATTCCGCAGTAAACACAAGAAGCACCTTAATGTGATACATATCATCCTCATCACGCTTAATTTCGCCAACTTCACCTTCAAGCTGTGAAAGTAATGAGGGTTCATCAACAAAAATTTCAGCAAGATGCTTACCTAATTGCTTTGCCTTTAAAATGTTTCCGTTGCTTCTGTGCTTGGTCATTTCGGCAATAATATTAACTTCGTTAGGAGTATTTTCAGAATTTCCTCCGTCATTAAATATTTTCATATCGCTATCATCAAAAAGCATATTAAACCCTCCTTGTCAGATGCTTATAATGTTATTTTATTCAGAAACAGCCTGATTAGCTAACTTTTTTTGTAATCTTTTTTGCTTTGATTTGTATGTAAGTAATGAGTGTAAACAGTCATCAGGAGTTGTGTAGTCGCCAATGGAAACCGTGTACTCATTGTAAAGTCCGTGGAAATCACTACCACCGGTTGCAAGGATTTTCTTCTTTGAAGCGTATTTCTTTAATACTGCCTGTTGCTCCTCATTTGCACTCGGATGGAAAACTTCAATTCCGTCAATGCCGTATTCAATGTAATCATCCAGAATGTCAAGGCAATCGCTCTTTACAGGGTGAGCAAGAATTGCAATACCGCCTGCTGTATGAATAGCATCAATAACATCTTTTACATTTTCATATTTTGGTACAACAAGAATGTTGTTTTCACTTTCCTTTGTGAAAAGGGATTTGTAAACATCTCCGTTAAAGGAGTCGGCGTAGCCACATTCCATAAGTGCCTGCATAATATGTTTTTTGTAAAGATTTGTTGAGCCTGTTGCACATTTCATAATAAACTCTGTGGCTATGGGATAACGCTTTGCAGTCTGAAGCATCATAAAATGACCTGCTTTTTTACGTGCCAATGAGTTTCTCTTGCAAAGTCCTTCAAGCATATCGGGGGAATCCGGTAAATAGCAAAGAATGTGAACATTTTTTTCGTTTTTCTCATCAGTAGCAGACAGCTCAACACCGGGAATAACCTGAATACCCTGACGTGCACCGATTATTTTGCCGCGAACAGTACCTGCAAGGCAGTCGTGGTCAGTAATAGCGATAGTTTCAATACCTTTTTTCTTGGCAAGGGAAATAATGTCTTCAATGCCCAATGTTCCGTCCGATAATCTTGTGTGACAATGTAAATCTCCGCTCAAAACAAAACCCTCCAAATGAACTTTACAATATGTGTCTAAAAAAGCGTATAATTACCTCAATATATAATACAAGTATATAACAATTTTGTGGAAAAATCAAGAACTTGTGGAAAAATTGTTCTATAATAACTAAAAATAACCTTCTTTTGTTCAAATAGTAGAAAATGCTAATTAAATTTTGTTTGTATGCACAAAGAAAAAAAGCGTTGCTTCGGGAACAAAACATTCCTTTTTGCAACGCCTTTATTCATCTAATCAATAAAGCAGTATTGTTTTTTTGTGAGAACAATCAGTTGTTTGCCATACTCTTTTCAACTGCTTTCTGAGCTTGCTCCTTTGCCTGTTGAAGTGCCTGAAGGTCGATTTTACCTGATTTGATTCTATAGAAGCTGTATACAAACAGGAAGACAACCATACCGATAATGAAATATTGGTCACCCGCTTTGAGTGTTGTGAAGAGTGCTACACTGATGATTAAATCTGCTAAAATTGCCAGTATAATTGTTATGATAAAAGCAAATTTCGGCATATGGAAGAAACTGTTTTTCCAAGCATCAGGATATTTTTTAAGAAGCTTGAACATAAGACAGTTGTTGATAAGATTAAGCACCATAGTCGGTATCATCATAAGTGAAATAAGCTCGCTGAGTCCCATATCAACAAACACGGGCACAACAGCAATTATATAAAGCACAAGCATCATCACCCAAGGGTAACCTTTTTTAGTCTTTTTACCAAGGGATGAAGGAAGCCAGCCATCTTCAATAGTAGCAAGCATCGGATGTTGAACACCTGCAATAGCACCGTAAAGTGATGTTGCAATAGCAAAACAAGCACCGCCAAGAGTGAAAATAACGTAAACTGCGTGTGGGAAAATCTGTTCTGCAACAACGCCAAGATTCTTATTTGCAACCTTTTCAACAGGAAGAACACCTACAGTAACAATTGCGATAAGAACATACACAATCATAACTACAAATGAGGCAATAAGAATTGCTTTCGGAAGTGAACGTTTCGGGTCTTTTGCGTCAGGAGTCATTTCTATCGGTCGCGTTGCACCCTGACAAGCAAAGCTCATCATTGCAACAGCCATAATAAATCCGAATGGCCCGCCACTGAAATAACCCTCCGAAAATGGATTTACGGTTGAATAGTCAACCTTCGGAATACCTGCAATTATGTAAACAAAAAGTGAAATAATAAGAACACCAACCATCACAAGGTTGAATTTACCCATAAACTTGCCACCCATAAAGGTCGTTGCAAAGAAAAATGTAATTATTCCTATGGCAATAAATTTGCCGTACGGTGCAATCTGCGGAAAGATGATTGAAGCATACTCAACAACTGAAAGACCGTACATAGCAAATGCAAGACCGGAAAAAATGCTTGAAATTGCAGTTACTCCGACTAAAAGCGGTGGCTGTAAAAGTGCTGCCTGGCTGTAATGTCCGCCGGGAAGAACAAACATACCTGACATAAGTGTTTTATATGCGTAGGCAAAAAGCACAAGAATACACGCAACTACAAGTGCCAACGGAATTGAACGACCTGTAAAGCCTATTGCCGTACCCATTGAAACGAATATGCCCGAGCCTATACAGTTACCGATTCCGTAACAGGAAAGCTCGGCAACGCTTAATTTCTTTTTGCCCTCTGATTTAACAGTACCCTTCATTTTAATTTCTCCTTACTTGTTGAGAATTCTGATGATATCCTTGATATCGGGAAAATCCGTCATAGTTTTTGCATAATGTGAATATGTAATATTCATATTTTTATCAACTGCAACAAAGGCACAAAGCTGATTTTCTCTTGGCCCGTCTTCATTTTCAACGGCAGGAGCCAATGCGGAGTTTACCGATTCAATCATATCAAGATTAAGCATCTTGTAAACATTCTTGCCGATAACCATTTCAACAAGCTTGTCGCCTGCAAGCATACTCACAATGCCCTGTGCTTCAAATACGTTGTATTTGTCATACAACTCATATTTCGGGTCAGCGACCAATTCAAAGGGATATTTTTTCTGATGCTGTGAGAGTGTATAAACATCATTCTGCATAATGAATTTGATATCATAGCCCATTGCCTTGAAAACAGGGTAGGCGGCAGTAAATGATGCAAGAAGAACTCTGCAGAGTTCACAATCGTAATATCTTGAGAATACAATAAACGTCTTTTTATTACCGTCAAGTGTGGCGTGAGTTGCTTTTGGAGAATTGTAAACAAAGTTTTCAAGCTTTTCTCCCACCACAAGAGTTTTATGATAGGGTTTACCGTTTTCTTCCCAATGCTTTCTGACTTCCTCAACCGCATTTTTGAAACGGTCAAGGGCATTTTCAATGGTTACTTTAGCACAGGCAAGGTTGATTCTTTGGAAGCCTCTGCCGAGAGGACCAAACATCTCACCGTTATCAAGATAAAGACCTGCTCCTTCAAGCATTTTGCGAAGCTCAACATGGGTCATACCCAGACCTCTCATATCAAGCCATTGAAGATATGTGCCCTCAAGAGGATAAACCTTTATTTCAGGGAAATGCTCCGCCATAAAATTCTCAACAACAGTTGCATTCTCTTTTACAACAGTAATCAATTCGTCCAGCCAGTCTTCACATTGGTTATATGCGGCAATACAAGCAGGGTAGGCGAAAATATTAAGTCCCATCTGCATATTGAAAAGTGAACAGGCAGTTGCCTTTGCACGGATTTTTGAATTCGGAATAATAATATTTGAGCATTGAAGACCTGCAAGATTGAATGTCTTACTCGGTGCAGTACAAACAGCAATATTATCAAGTACAAAATCTCCGACCTTTGCCATTACGGTGTGTTCATATCCCGGCATAATCAAATCGTGGTGAATTTCATCATCAATGATGAAAACTGAGTTGCGACAACAGATATCTGCAACTCTTTTAAGCTCATCCTTGCTCCAAACCTTACCGATAGGATTGTGAGGATTACAGAAAAGAAGTGCCTTTGCCTTTTTACACTTCTTTTCAAGGTCGGCATAATCAATTTCGTACTTACCGTTATTGTTAATGAGTTCGCTGTAAATAATCTTTCTGCTTTTTGCAAGAACCGCCATATCAAAGGGATAATAAACAGGAGTGAGAATTATTACGCTGTCACCGGGATTGGTACTTGCCTGAATAAGAATTGCAAGTGCATCAACAACACCCGGAGTGTTGATAATCCATTCTTTTTTTACATCCCATTCGTGTCTGCGTTTCATCCACGAAATAACCGCATCAAAATATTCGTCAGTCGGACTTGTGTAACCGAGAACCTGAGTTTCAGCGGTATTTTTAATCGCCTCTACAATCTTTGGTGCAGGATAAAACTCCATATCAGCCACGGAAAGCGGTACAAATTCGGGTGAAGCATTTTTTGCACCGTTCCATTTGTTACTGCCACAACCACGGCGGTCAGGAATACTTATAAAATCGTATTTCAAGAGTATCACTCCTTTAACTTTTCTATGACTTTATGATAACACCGCACATTGACATTGTCAAACAATTCTGTTACTATTTTTTTAGGTTTATAAGAGGAGAATTATTATGAGTATCGTGATTGCAATTCCGCAAATGGGAACGGACCTTTTCAGGAAATATATGAAAAGCAAATATGTAAAAAGTCTTGAAAGAGCAGGGGCTGAAGTCCGTTGGATTGAACTCGACGATACGGACAAGGCGGTTAAGGAAACCCTTTCCTGTGACGGACTTCTTCTTCCGGGTGGTGCAGATATTGAACCCGCACTTTACGGCAGAAAGAGAGAAGAAAAATGCGGAAAGCCTAATGAACTTCGCGATAAAAATGAATTTGAGATATTCAATGCTTTTGTAAGGACGGGCAAACCGATTCTGGGTATTTGTCGTGGATTTCAGCTTATAAATGTTATCTGTGGCGGTACTCTCCATCAGGATATTACGGATATAAAAAAATGCTGTCATTCAGATTTTATTAAAAGAGCAAAGCCTGTTCATAAGGTTTTCGTAAATGAAAGCACAAAACTTTTCGGGATTTTTGGGAATGCTGAAATCGGGGTTAACAGTCTTCATCATCAGGCGGTTGAGCAAGTAGGGGATAATCTTATAATCTCTGCTACAAGTGAAGACGGATTTGTCGAAGCCACAGAGCTTGACAATCACCCTTTCTGCGTGGCTGTTCAATGGCATCCGGAGCATATGAGCAAGAAGAACAGGCTTCAACAACTTCTTTTTGATGAGTTTGTCAAAGCCTGTAAATAAACAATAATATTTATCTAATAAAAAACAGACACCTACGAGGCTTTGTTCGACCCCGTAGGTGTGTTTTTATGTGTTGGACGTACCCTGAATTATTTAAGATATTTTCCGTATTTGATTTGGTTAACGATAAAACCTATAAGAAGCAACAGAAGGATAGGAATAAAGAAAGCGAGAATAAACAAAATTGCGATTATTACAATCGGAAGACCTTTTTTGCTGTCCTTAACCGTAGTCGGTTTTTGGGGTGGTTCAGGCTGAGGACCAACCTCGTCACCCTCATATACGGGCATTATCGGCATAATTGCATCATAAGAGGGGATACCTGAATTGTAAAGCAACGGCTCAATAATTCCGCGGACTGTGTCTGAAACCTTAATAAGTTTTTTAAGCGGAATATGTAATACCTTGATAATTGAGTCAATAATGTTGATAAGACCAATCGCAATTTTATATTCATTATCGTCGGGAGTGTAAAGATTTTTACCGCCGAACAGATTGAGTACAATGTCAACGATAAAGTCAACAACGCTCTTGTCCTTAATATCGGCATAGTCTTCCTTTTTAAGACCTGTTTCAGCACGAGTCCAGTTGCCCACAGTACCGATTTTAAGCTTGTTAAGGAATTTGAATATTGGTTTTAAAATCCAGCCTATTTTGTAGCTTACCTTCTTCTTGATACTGATAGCGGTTGCCATATCTGCAAACTTGTCAATATCTTCACCCGCAGCTTTAATTACATCTCTAATCATACCAACCATATGGTCAGCAAGATAAGTCTGTAAATCCTTACCCTTTGTGTCAAATTTGACAGGCTCGGTAACAAGGTCGGTAGTTGTTGTAACAACCTTATTGTCGGCATCAAAAACAACTGTTCTGATTGTGCCGGGATAACCGACTGTTGAAGCAGTTGAAATATCGTAGAAATAATTACCCTTGGGGCTTACGTGCTTGTCAATATCGTGTACGTGAGTGTGACCTGTAAGCATAAACTGTACACCTAAGTCGGCAAGTTGCTCTCGACGGATATCGTAGTCACCCATCATATCACCACGACCAATGATTTCATACATTGGGGAGGGGGCAATAAGCGGGTGGTGTGTCATTGCAACGATGAATTGGTTATTTGCCTTTGCGTCGGCAATCTGCTCTTTAATCCAATCGAAAAGTTCGTCAGAAAAACCGCTTTTGCCGTTCAGGTTTGTATCGTCATTAAGTGCAAAAAGTCTGTAACCGTCAGCTAACTGAATAATATATGACATACTCTGTCGGTGAACGGCAATTGCCTCGTCAGGACCGAATTCCTTATACATATCGTAAAGCTCTTCACGTTTTGCGGCAGGAATGGTAACTCTTTCGTCACCAACATATTTGTGGTGTGTACCGTCCCATTTGTAGTCGTGGGTAGCAGTAAGCACATAAACTCTCTTGCCTTTTTCTTTAAGACCACGGAGCATTTCGATAAACTCATAGTGTGAATCATAGTCACCGTTGCTTGTTGTATCACCGGAAAGAAGAACAATGTCAGTTCTTGTGTCTTTTGCAATTTGTGTAAATGCTGCTTCAAGCATTTCGGGTGCTTGTGCTAATAAAACGCCACTTTTATTGTTGGCGATTTCGTAAGCTTCACCTGATGTGCCCAGCTTTTTTGAATAGTAATGTGTGTCGGTAATAACCGTTACGGTAAGTGGATTTCTCATAATATACCCCTTATATTTTTATAATCAACTTATCTTACTTTGTTTTCAACTTCTTCTTTAAGCATAGCAGCAAAGTCATCAAAGCTCATTGAGCCGATGTCACCCTGACCGCGTTTGCTTACTGAAACTGTACCGTCCTCTACTTCCTTGTCACCGACAATTACCCAATATGGTAATTTCTGAAGTCTTGATTCACGGATTTTATATCCTGTCTTTTCGCTTCTGTCGTCAACTGTTACGCGCATACCCATTTTTTCGAGTTCTTTCTTGATTTCATAAGCCTTGTCGTGATGACGGTCAGCAATCGGGAGAATTCTAACCTGTTCAGGAGCAAGCCAAAGTGGGAATGCACCTGCATACTTTTCAATAAGAAGAGCAAGTGTACGCTCGTAACAACCGATTGATGTTCTGTGAATGATGTATGGATTTTTCTTTGTGCCGTCTTTGTCCGTGTATTCCATACCGAATTTTTCAGCAAGAAGCTGGTCAACCTGAATTGTGATAAGTGTGTCTTCTTTGCCGAATACGTTCTTAATCTGAATGTCAAGCTTAGGACCGTAGAAAGCAGCCTCACCAACACCAACCTTGTATTCAATTCCGAGATGGTCAAGAATTTTACCCATAATTCCCTGTGCTTCATCCCATTGTTCAGGTGTACCGATATATTTTTCTTTATCTGCAGGGTCCCATTGTGAGAAACGGTATGAAACGTCCTCATAAAGACCAAGTGTTTTAAGCATATAGATAGCAAGCTCAAGACAACCTCTGAATTCGTCTTCAAGCTGTTCAGGAGTACACATTAAGTGACCCTCTGAAATTGTGAACTGACGAACACGGATAAGACCGTGCATTTCGCCGGATGCTTCGTTACGGAAAAGAGTTGATGTTTCGTTGTAACGGAGTGGTAAATCTCTGTATGAACGAGGACGGTTTAAATATGCCTGATACTGGAATGGGCAAGTCATAGGACGGAGTGCAAATATTTCGTCACCCTCTGCTTCTGCCTTGTCAGCATCACCAAGTACAAACATACCGTCACGATAGTGGTCCCAGTGTCCTGAAACCTTGTAAAGGTCGCTCTTAGCCATAAATGGTGTCTTTGTAAGCAACCAACCACGTTTTTGTTCTTCGTCTTCAACAAATCTCTGAAGAAGCTGAATAATTCTTGCACCTTTTGGAAGCATAATCGGAAGACCCTGACCGATTAACTCACTTGTTGTGAATAATTCCAATTCACGACCGAGCTTGTTGTGGTCACGTTTTCTTGCTTCTTCAAGCTGTGCCAAATGCTCGTCAAGGGCTGACTGTTTCGGGAATGCAGTTGCATAAATTCTCTGGAGCATTTTGTTCTTTTCGTTGCCTCTCCAGTAAGCGCCTGTGCAAGCGGTAAGCTTGAATGCCTTTACCGCACCTGTTGACATAAGGTGAGGACCTGCACAAAGCTCTGTAAATTAGCCCTGCTTGTAGAATGAAATTGCTTCACCCTTGTCAGCGTGTTCGTTAATGAGTTCAACCTTGTAGATTTCGCCCTTTTCTTCCATCATTTTGAGTGCATCAGCAGGGGAAAGCTCAAATTTTTCAAGAGGTAAATCCTCTTTAACGATTTTCTTCATTTCTGCTTCAATCTTTTCAAGAATTTCGGGAGTAAATGAAACCTCTGAATCAAAATCATAATAGAAACCGTTATCAACTGACGGGCCGATAGCAAGCTTTGTATTTGGGTAAAGTCTTTTAACTGCCTGTGCCATAATATGAGATGCAGTGTGCCAGAATGTCTTTTTACCCTCAATTTCATCAAATGTAACGATTTCAAGAGAGCAATCTGTATTAACAGGTGTTCTCAAATCGCAATAAACTCCGTCAATTCTGCCACCGCAAGCAGATTTGTATAAACCCATACCGATAGATTTAGCAATCTCTGCCACAGTAATGCCGTTATCGTATTCCTTGATAACGTCGCCTTTAAGTGTTACCTTAATCATAATCTATTCTCCTTTTTTCGTAGGGGTCGGAGCATTTGACAGCCTCCCTTGTTAAAGGGAGGGGGACCGCGTCAGCGGTGGAGGGATTCCTCTTTGCACGACCCACAAATAAATACTTAAATAAAAATAAAAGCATTCCATCCATATCACAGGATGAAATGCTAAAAAAACAACATTCCACGGTTCCACCCGTATTGCAAAATAATAAAAATTTTGCCACTCAAAAGACTTTAACGCAGTCTGTACGACTGGCTTAACCGATAAAACCGTTTTCACCAATGCTCGAAAGTGGTCTTGGGATACTGAAATGATTTCTCGCACCAACCGAAATCTCTCTGAAATTTCACATTATCCGTCGTTCTTTCTCAACGCTTTTTTATATACAATATTTATTATATTTTATACCGATTTTTAAACAATGTCAACACTTATTTTAAATACATTCAGCAATTGTAATTGACATCTTTTCAATCAATGGTATAATATAAGGGTTAATCTGGGTACATATATAGCAGATACACATTTGAAAGGTGGTAAATACCATGGGCTATACGGTTGAAGATATTTTAAGAATAGCAAAAGAAAAGAAAATCAAATTTTTACGCTTGCAATTTACTGACATTTTCGGTCAGATGAAAAACATTGCAATTACTGAAAATATGTTCGAAAAAGTTCTTACTGAGGGTCAGATGTTTGACGGTTCATCAATTGAAGGCTTTGTCCGTATTGACGAATCCGATATGTATTTAAAGCCCGACCTTGACACATTCACGATTTTACCTTGGAAAGAGGGTACAGCACGAGTAATCTGTGATGTTTACGGTGCTGATAAGGTTACTCCTTTCACAGGTGACCCCCGTTATGTTCTTCGCTCTGTAATTGAAGACGCTGCAAGTATGGGTTATTCAATCAATGTTGGCCCTGAGTGTGAGTTTTTCCTTTTCAAGCTTGATGAACAGGGCAGAGCCACAACAAAAACAAATGATGCGGTTGGTTATTTTGATATAGGCCCTGCTGACGACGGAGAACAATGTCGTAACGATATCTGTATTGCATTACAGCAGATGGATTATGAAATCGAAGCATCCCACCACGAATGTGCAGAAGGACAGCACGAAATTGATTTTAAATTTGCTGAGGCACTTGATGCAGCCGATAAGGTTGTAACCTTTAAGCACGTTGTTAAGACCTATGCACGTCGTAACGGACTTCATGCAACATTTATGCCAAAGCCTCTTTACGGTGCAGCAGGTAACGGTATGCATACAAATCTTTCTCTTATGAAGGACGGTAAAAATGCATTCTATGACCCTGATGACAAATATGGTTTAAGTGAAACCGCATATCAGTTTATTGCAGGTGTTCTTCACCACATCAAGGCAATAACCTGTGTTGCAAACCCGCTTGTAAACTCATATAAAAGACTTGTTCCGGGCTTTGAAGCACCTGTTTATATTTCCTGGTCAGCATCAAACCGTTCAGCCCTTATCCGTGTTCCGGCAGCAAGAGGAATGGCAACAAGAGTTGAGCTTCGTTCATCAGACCCGTCCTGTAATCCGTATCTTGAAATGGCACTTTGTATTGCAGCAGGTCTTGACGGTATTAAAAAGGGTATGAAAGCGCCTGAGGGTATTACAACAAATATCTATGATATGACAAGGGAAGAAAGAAAAGCAAACGGAATTGAAAATCTTCCAAGCACCTTGCAGGAAGCAACAAGAGAGTTTGAAAAGAGCGAATTTGTGAAAGAGGTTCTTGGCGAACACATCTTTACAAAATACCTTGCAGGTAAGAAACAGGAATGGAAGAGCTATACAACAAGAGTTACCCAATGGGAAATTGAAGAATATCTTACAAAATATTAAAAAAATGACGGTAGGCGAAGGGCGATACTGCATAAGGCTTAAATTCCTTAATGCAGTGTCGCCCAAGTTTTTATTTTACAATCAGAATTTTATTTAAATTATATTTTCGGAATAGTTCAATGTGTTTTTCGCTGATTCTTTCACCGCTTACGGCAATCGGAACAGCAGGGGGACAAGAAACAGTAGGACTTGCACATATTCTGCCCGACGCATTTTCAACATTGATTTCTTCGCTTTCACAAAAAATCGCATCACGAATAGTCATAACCCTTTCCGCTTCGGGGATTTCAATGACTTCAACATCTTTATTCCTTTTAATATGCAGATTTTCAAAAGCATTTTTGATTTTTTCAAAATCATCGTCAGTGTTTTGGGGACTGAACATAAACACAACAAAATCATTGTCAGCATATTCAAATTCAATGCCACAGTCACGAAGATATTTTGCAAAATTAAAGTCAAAACCGCGAAAATCAACAGTAATCTTTAACGGCTCGGCTGATACTGTTCCCAAGCCTTTTGAATTGATTAAGCATCTCAATTCTTCAACCTTTACACGACATTCATCAATATCTTTTTTGATTTTCTCATCAATGTATTTATTACACAAATCAAGTGATTGCAAAATTAAGTATGAGGGACTTGTTGAGCCGAAAATCGCCATGGCATTGACTGCGCTTTGCGAAAATCTGTACTTATCATCTTTCGCAATATGCAAATATCCGCCACTCGTAAGTACGGGCAGAGTTTTGTGTGCCGAGTCACAGCACATATCCGCACCAAGGCTTATCGGGTGCAAATCTTCTTCACAGAATTTAAGATAACTACCGTGAGCATTGTCAACAAGCAAAGGAATATTGTGCTTCTTGCAAACCTCTGAAATACTTGGAATATCACACATTCCGCCAAGGTAATCGGGGCTTGTAATGTAAACTGCAAATGGCTTGTTCTCAAGTGAATTGAGTTTTTGCTCCAAACCCTCAGCCGTAACAATGCAACTGCAAATACTGTCAGTTGTTTCGGGGTAAAGCCATTCCACATCCGCATCAAGCTTTGCAAGGGAATAAATAAAAGATTTATGAGCATTTCGCCCTGCAAGTACAAATGGTCTTTGTGATTTGTCCGCACGTAAATAGGCAAGATAAAGCATAGCATTTATACTCTGACTTGACCCGCCTGCAGAATAAACTGTTTTTGATGTGCCAAAAAGTGAACTTGCATTTTCTTCACTTTCTTTGATTATTCCGTCGGGTGCATAAAGCTCGTCTGCACCGCGGATTTCGGTAATATCGGCACTTTCACAGCCTAAAAAAGACACACCCTTATGACCCGGCATGTGAAGTCGGGAGAGGCTACTTTTAATGTAGTTCTGCACAAAGTCAAAAATTGGTGTGTCCATTTGTATTTTCCTTTTATTTTTCTTCTGCTTCTGCCACTTGAATCATAACCGCACATTCGATTCTCTTTTTAAAGAGTTCACAGCCATATTCGTAAATGCCTGTGATTTTACCCGATGCATGGTATGAGTTTGCAGCACAACCGCCTGAGCAGTAGAGCTTTGCCCAACAGTCGTTACATTCAGGTCTTGCGTAAGCATTACAAAGTTTAAATTCATTCTGAACTTCTTTGTTTGTAACTCCGTCCCAAATGTTGCCGAGTAGGTATTTTGTGTCGCCCACAAACTGATGGCAGCGATAAAGGTCACCTGTGGGAGTAACAGCCATATATTCAGTGCCTGAACCACAGCCTGAAATTCTCTTGTAAATACAAGGGCCGTGTTTAAGGTCAAGCATATAGTGGTAGAAGGTAAAAGGTCTGCCTTCTTTTTTTCTTTTAATCATTTCCTTTGCAAGAAGTTCGTATTGGTCGAAAAGAATCGGCAAATCACTTTCAGTCAATGCACTTGCATCTTCAGGTGAGCATACAACAGGCTCCATACTAAGTTCGGTAAACCCTAAATCAGCCATGTGGAAAATGTCGTTTGTAAAATCCACATTCTTATGTGTGAATGTACCGCGCATATAGTAGTTCTTGTTGCCGCGACGCTTAACGAATTCTTGGAATTTGGGAACAATAGTTTCATAACTGCCACGACCCATATAGTCAACACGAAGTCTGTCGTGAACTTCGGGTCTACCGTCAAGGCTTAAAACAACGTTACTCATTTCACGGTTTGAAAAATCAATAACATCGTCGTCAATGAGCATACCGTTTGTAGTAAGCGTAAAACGGAAATTCTTGTTGTGAATTTTTTCCTGAACACGTGCATAAGAAACTAATTCTTTAACAACATCCCAGTTCATAAGCGGTTCGCCACCGAAAAAGTCAACCTCAAGATTCCTTCTTGTACCTGAATTTTCAATAAGGAAATCGAGTGCACGTTTACCAACCTCGAAACTCATAAGCGCACGTTCACCGTGATATTTACCCTGACTTGCAAAGCAGTATTCACAGTTGAGATTACAGGTGTGAGCAACGTGAAGACAAAGAGCCTTGATAACGGTATTTCTGTTCTTGAAATCAAAAGCCATACCCTCGTATGTATCAGGAGTGAAAAGTTTTCCGTTTTCCTCAAGAAATTTCACATCTTCAAGACATTCAAGGACATCCTTTGGGGTTATGTCGCTGTATTTTTCTGTAATTTCCTTAACGATTTCGTCAGCACTATTGTCTTTGTAAAGTGCAATTATATCGTAAGCCACCTCGTCAACTGTATGTACAGAGCCACTGCAGGTGTCAAGAACGATATTGTAACCGTTTAATTTATATTGATGTACCATAAAAACAACTCATTTCAACAAAAAACAGGTAATACAAACGCATTACCTGCTTTCAGCAATTAGATTTTTAATTTCTTACTTGCTTTCGCAGTTTTCGCACTGCTGGTTAGCAACACCGCAAGATGTCTTGCAAGCTGACTGGCAAGATGTCTGGCATTCGCCACAACCACCGTTTTCAACAGATGCTGTAAGGTCTCTTGTTTCGATTGTCTTAATTCTTTCCATAAGTAATATCTCCTATCTGAATAATCTCAAATATTTACAGAAAAAGTATATCACAAGGGGGTTATGGTGTCAAGTGAAAAAAGAAAAACAAAATTACCCGTAACAATATAATATATGTTCATTTGACAATCCCGTATTTGAGTGTTATATTTTCTTTAGAATACGACGAAAGGGAGGGTGTATATGAAATTTAAAGAGAATATAAAAAAATATGCACCGGACTTTTTGCGTGTAATTGTTGTGAGCATCCTTGTAGGTGTTGCTTGCGGTATCATTGGTGCTGTTTTTGTAAAATCAATTTCCTTTGTGACAGGGTTAAGAGAAAACAACCCGTGGATTCTTTATCTGTTACCTGCTTTCGGATTACTGATAGTGTTTATGTATAATGCATTAAAGGTTAATGGTGTGGGTACAAACAGTATAATAAGAAGCGTTCGTACAGAGGAAAAAACTTCACCTTTTTTGGGAATAGCAATTTTTCTCGGAACAGCACTTTCTCATCTGGGCGGTGCTTCCGTAGGTCGTGAGGGTGCGGCACTTCAGCTTGGCGGAAGTGTCAGCGGACTTTTTGCAAGGATTTTTAAAATTCCCGAAAACTACCGTCGAATTCTTGTAATGAGTGGTATGGGTGCGTGCTTTTCGGCACTTTTCGGAACACCGTTTGCTGCCTTTGTCTTTGTTCTTGAGGTTGCACGTGTCGGTAAAAAATGCTTTGTAGCTATTGTTCCTGCCTTTTTGTCAAGCATTATTGCATATTTTGTTGCAAATAAACTTGGTGTTGAGCCTGAAAGATTCCCCGTGAATGAAATTCCTGCTTTTTCATTAGAGATAACTTGGAAATTTGTGCTGATTTCAGTTGCCGGAGCAGTTGTCAGTATGCTTTTTGTCTTGGCTCTGCACCATTCTGAAAAAGTCTTTGAAAAAATCATTAAAAATGTCTATATAAGAGTCGCTGTCGGCGGGGCTGTTATAATTCTTCTTACAAAGCTTCTCGGCACTACCGACTATAACGGTGGCGGAATAGGTGTTGTTCACCACATTTTCACACACGGAGAGGTAAATTACGAGGCTTTTATTCTTAAAATAATTTTCACGGCAATTTCCATAGGTGCAGGATATAAGGGCGGAGAAATTGTTCCCACAATTTTTATCGGCGGTACTCTTGGCGGTATGATTTCCTGCCTTGTGGGACTCAATCCTGCCTTTGGTGCGGCAATAGGTATCGTTGCACTTTTTTCAGGCGCAACAAATGCACCTCTTGCAACGGTTGTTTTAGCTTGCGAAATGTTCGGCTTTAACGGAATTGCATATTATCTTGTTGCCTCGGCAATCAGCTTTGCACTTTCGGGAAAAACAAGCCTTTATGAGGGAAGAAAAATTCCCTTTGCCGAGAATAAATAAAAAACACGGCGGGAGTTTGAAAAAACCTCGCCGTTTTTATGTGTTGAAATATAGGCCATATTCTGTTACAATATTCAAAAGATAATATAAAAGGAAAAATTGTTATGAAAACTTACAATCTTAACGGACAATGGAATATGACACGTGTAGCAACAGGGGATAAATACGATGTAAATATTCCCTCTGACAACTACACTCAATTACTGGAATTAGGTGCTATTCCAGACCCATATTATAAGGATAATGAAAAGTTGGTTGAATGGGTCGGACGTGAAGACTGGACTTACGAAAGAACATTTACAATCACAGAGGATGACCTTAATAATCGTAAGGTTTTGCTTGTGTGTAAAGCCCTTGATACTCTTTGTGATGTCTGTGTGAACGATACTCTTGTTGGTAAGGGTGAAAACGCACATCTCAAATATGAATTTGACATTAAGAATGTTGCAAAAGCAGGGGAGAATACTCTCAAAATCACATTCTTTGCACCCACAACCTATGCGGAAAACAGGCAGAAAGAAAAACCGATTCCGAAGAATTGCAACGGTACTGACGGTGCCGCATATATGCGTAAGCCACATTGTCATTTTGGTTGGGACTGGGGTCCACATCTTCCGCTTTCAGGCATTACAGACGATATTTCCGTAATCTGCTTTGATAACAGAATTGAAGATGCAGAGATTAAGCAAATCCACGAAAACGGCAAGGTAACCGTTAAAATTAACCCCGTTGTGGACGGTGAGGGTGAGGTAAAAGCCAAAATCATCTGTCCTGACGGCACAGAATTTGCAATTGAAAACAATGAAATCATAATCGAAAACCCTGAACTCTGGTGGACAAGGGAATTAAACCCTGTTGAAAAACAACCGCTTTATACAGTAGTTGCAACTATGGGTGATACCGTTGTTTCAAAGAAAATCGGTCTTCGCACAATCCGTCTTGACCGTTCAAAGGATAAATATGGCAGTAATTTCTGTTTCTATCTTAACGGTGTGCCGATTTTCGGCAAGGGTGCTGACTGGATTTTACCTGACTCACTTATGGGCAGAGTTACAAAAGAAACCTATGACTATTACATAGACTCAGCACTTAAAGCGAACTTCAATATGCTTCGTATCTGGGGCGGTGCTTACTATACACCTGACTATTTCCTTGAGCAGTGTGACGAAAAAGGTCTTCTTATTTGGCAGGACTTTATGTTTGCCTGTCTTATGTACCCGTTCTATGAAGAAGATTTCCTTGAAAACGTGTTGGCAGAAATAAAATATCAGGTTATGCGAATGAAATCCCATCCGTCACTTTGTCTGTGGTGTGGTAATAACGAGGTTGAAACAATGTTCGCATATATGCCTGAAACAATGAAAATTGTGCAGTGGTATAAAAAATTCTTCTACGAAATCCTTAATGATGTAGTGACAGAACTTGACCCCGATACTCCGTACATCCCCACATCTCCAATCGGTGATGGTTTCCGTAAGGGTGTTACAGGTGACGACCACGGTGACACACATATGTGGACGGTTTGGCACGGACAGAAACCGCTTAATTATTACAGAAGCAGACCTACTCGTTTCTGTAGTGAATTCGGTCTTGAATCATTACCGTCAATGGATGCAGTCCGTCAGTTTGCAGAAGAAAGTGATTACTATATCACAAGTGATATTTTCAACTCGCATCAGAAATGCAAGGGCGGTAACAGAAAAATGCTCTATTACCTCCTTGAAAAGTTCTATGAGCCTGAAAAATTTGAAGATTTAATCTATATGACAAATCTCATTCAGAAAGAGTGTATTCAGGATGCAACCGAGCATTGGCGACGTCATCGTGAACGTTGTAACGGTTCACTTTTCTGGCAGTTTAACGATTGCTGGCAGGCTCCGTCCTGGTCAAGTGTGGACTATACAGGTAAGTGGAAAGCACTCCAATATGCCGCACGTCATTTCTTTGAGCCTGTTTGTGTTTCTGTTGAGGAAACGGACAAGGACTATAAGATTTACATTCTCAACGATTCAAGAGAAGACAAGAAATTGACAGTAAGCGTTAAATTTGCAACTCTTGACGGTAAAGTACTTTATGAAAATACAAATACTTGCGACCTCGTAAAAACTGTTGTTGCAAACTCAAGAGTATTATTTGAAACAGGCAATATCGTCGGCAACAAAAAGGATATGTATATGTCCGTTAAACTCTGTGAAGACGGAAAACTCATTTCAGAAAGAACAAAGGTTTTCGTGCCTGACCGTGATTTGAAATTTAAGGCAAATACAATAGAAAAATCAGTTTCTTACGAAAACGGTGAAATCGTTGTCAAACTTAAATCTCCTGTATTCTGCCGTAGCGTAATGGTTGATATTGAGAATTTCCGTGAACCATTCTCCGATAACTATTTTGATTTGCTTCCTAACGAAGAGAAAGTTGTAACTGTCAAGGCAGATAAAATGTATGACGTAACAGTAAAATCACTTGCAGATATTCCTGTAAAAGGCTCAAAACTCAAAACAGCCCTTTTCAGAGCAAAGTTCTTTGCAGAGCCTGAAAATCTTGCAAATTGGTTTTACTATACGATGAACTGATTCTATTGACAGATTACATTAAAAATTGTAAAATAACAGATGTATTTGACCGAAAGGATTGATATTATGAAAAAAATAATTGCAGTTCTTCTTGTTGCGGTAATGCTTTTGTCTTTTGCTTCCTGCAAAAAGGAAGAAACACCCGAGCCTGTAACAGGTGTGCCTTTTGACAAGGAAACACTTGCAATAAGCTGGCAGGATGGTGCGTTGCTGTTCCCTAATGATGTGGTAGTTTATATGCCTTCTAATGTTAAGGATATAATGACAAAATCAGGCTTTACAATTCCAAGCCTTAATGATATGAAGGATAGAACTCTTGCACCCGGTGAGGAAAAGGATTTACGCCTTGTAAACGGTGCTGTTTCACTCACAATTACGTGTAAGAATACAGCAAAGGAAGATGCGGACATTTTACAGTGCTCAGTTGTTGGCTACAACATCAGAAAGAGTGATGACCCTAACCACATGATAAGATTTGCAGGTACTCTTACAATTGATGCAGAAAGAGCTGCTGTTGAAGAGGTAATCGGTATTGACCCTGATTCGGAGGAAAATGGCGTTCAGTATTACAAAACTAAAAATTCAAGAAACAGAAATGTAGAAATTCGTATAAAATACAACTCCGATAATCTTATAAATTCAATCGCCTTTGAAATAGTATAAAAATAAGGGACTTCATAGTCCCTTATTTTTTATTCGCCTATACAAAAATCGTTTTCAATATGAGTGATTTTTACTTTTTTAATTTCTCCGACATTTCCTTGAGAAACCTTAATCGGTGTGTAATTTGGTGTGTAACCGAAGTACACATCATTTTTTTGCTTTTCTTCAATTAAAACAGATAACTCCTTACCAATTTGTGACTTTAAAAACTCGTTTCTGATTTTTGTGGCAACAACAGAAAGTTCGTTTACTCTTTGTGCCTTCACACTTTTTTCAATTTGACCGTCCATTTTATCTGCAACAGTACCGCTTCTTCTCGAATAAGGGAAGATATGTATTTTCTCAAAGCCGACCTTTTCTGCAAAAGCCTTTGTGATTTCAAAATCCTCGTCTGTTTCATGGGGAAAGCCCACCATAATGTCCGTGGTAAGTGTACAATCATTGAACTCTTTTCTCAATTTACAGCACAATGAATAGTATTCATCACTTGTGTAGTGACGGTTCATTTTCTTAAGAATTTTATCGCAGCCACTTTGCAATGAAATATGAAATTGCGGACATAATTTTTCACATTTTGCAAGTTTTTCAATAAGCTCGTCCGTAATATGGTCAGGCTCAAGGGAACCTAATCGTATTCTCTCAACCTTTTCGTTTTCTGCCACCGCAAAAACGGCATCAGCAAGGCTTAATTTTGTACCCTTGCCATAAGCTGAAAGGTTAATTCCCACAAGCACAATTTCGCGGTAACCGTTGTCTGTAAGAGCCTTAACCTCGTTTTTTATGTCTTCAACGGGTTTCCATCTTACTCTGCCACGTGCCTTTGGAATGATGCAGTAAGAACAAAATCTGTCGCAACCGTCTTCAATTTTAAGAATTGCACGCGTCCTTTCTTCAAATCGGCTGATTCCTGATGAAACAAGAGCTTCACCGCTTTGATGCTGTTCCATATTGAGAGTTCTGCAAGAATTGGCAAAAAAGTCATTTAATGAAGATACAAGAAGTCGGTTATTTTTATTACCTAAAACTATGTCAGCCTCAATAAGCTTCTCTGCCATTTCAGGGAATGACTGTGGCATACAGCCCGTAAGCACAACCGTACTCAGGGGATATTTCTTTTTATAATGACGGACACATTGACGAGTTTTCCTGTCACTTTCGCTTGTAACGGTACAGGAATTTATGACGAAAATATCTGCAACACCTTCATCCTCTGTAATTTCATATCCGTTTTCAGTTAATTGTTCACGCATTTCCTGAGTTTCGTATTGATTGACCTTGCACCCAAGAGTGTGGAAAAACACCTTCATATTATCACCAAAACATATTGTAACACACTTTTTAATTTTTTCATATACTAATTTGTCCTGTTCATATACTTTTTTGGAGGGATAACTATGAAAAGAATAATTTGTATTGTGCTATGTGTTTTTATAATGCTGTCAACCTGCATTTTAGCGACTGCACAGGAAGAAACAGTAGCAGGTAATTTATCAGCAAAATCAGCAATTCTGATGGAACTTTCAACAGGAAAAGTCCTTATGGAATTAAATCCTGACGAAAAGCTTTCACCTGCATCAATAACAAAGGTAATGACAATTCTTTTGACCTTTGAAGCCTTGGAAAAAGGACAGATACAGCTTGAAGACAGAGTAACCGCAAGTCGTAATGCCTCGTCAAAAGGCGGTTCACAAATCTGGCTTAAGGAAGGGGAGGTAATGACTGTTCACGAGCTTTTGAAAGCGACGGTTATTGCAAGTGCCAATGATGCCTGTACCGCCCTTGGGGAGTATATTGCGGGGGATGAAACGTCTTTTGTTGCATTGATGAATGAAAGGGCAAAGGAGCTTGGTATGACCAATACCTGTTTCGAAAATTGTTCGGGACTTGACGATACTGTTACAAATCATTACTCAACTGCAAGAGATGTGGCAATTATGAGTTGTGAGCTTATGAAACACGAAAAAGTGAAGGAATATACAATGATATGGATGGATAGTCTGCGTAACGGTGAAACTCAGCTTGTGAATACCAATCGACTTATTCGTTATTATGACGGTGCAACGGGACTTAAAACAGGCACAACCTCAAAGGCGGGTTACTGTGTAACCGCAACAGCAGAGCGTGATAATATGGAGCTTGTGGCAGTAGTTTTGGGTAGCGATAACAGTACACAGAGATTTGAGGATGCAAAGAAAATGCTTAATTGGGGATTTGCTAATTACGAGATTACAGAACCGCAGATTGATATGTCACTTATAACTGATGTGAAATTACTTTGCGGTAAAGAGGAAAGTATGAAGCCGATTGTGGAAAACCCGAAAAAAATACTTGTAAAAAAAGGTGAGGGAGATAAAATAACTCAACGTGTGGATATGTGTGTTGATGTGGAAGCACCGGTAGAAAAAAATCAGACTCTCGGTAAGGTGTATTTTGAAATGGATGGGGAAATTCTGGAGGAATGTGCCATTTTGTCCGAAAGAAATTATGAACGTCGGGATGTGTGGTTTGTATTTTCACTTTTGTGGTCCACTTTTGCAAAAAAATAATAAAATTCTATTGAAAAATACAATGAATTAGGGTAAAATATTAAAAACACTATATCACAAAGCGAGGACTAATCAAAAATGGCGTTAAAACTTAACGATAATTATGTTAAGAATTTTATTTCTGACGACGAACTGAATGCTATGGCTCCTGCTGTGGCAGATGCTCATCAGAAAATAGTTGACAGAAGCGGCGAAGGTGCTGACTTTTTAGGTTGGGTTGACCTTCCTGTTAATTACGATAAAGAAGAATTTGAAAGAATTAAGAAAGCAGCAGACAAGATTAAAAATGACTCAAAAGCACTTATTGTAATCGGTATCGGCGGTTCATATTTAGGTGCTCGTGCTGCAATTGAATTTTGCACATCCCAAAACTATAATCTTGTGTCAAAAGACACTCCAAATATCTATTTCAGCGGTAACTCAATCAGCGGTAACTCACTTTCAGAGCTTGTTGACCTTGTAAAGGATATTGATTTCTCAATCAATGTAATCTCAAAGTCAGGTACAACAACCGAGCCTGCAATTTCATTCCGTATTTTCCGTGACCTTCTTATTAAGAAGTACGGTGAAGAGGAAGCTGGAAAGAGAATTTATGTTACAACTGATAAAGCAAGGGGAACACTTAAAGAATTCTCCGACAAGGCAGGTTACGAAACATTTGTAGTGCCTGACGATGTTGGTGGCAGATATTCAGTTCTTACTGCAGTTGGTCTTCTTCCTATTGCTGTTGCAGGAATTGATATTGATAAAATGATGCAGGGCGCTGCTGATGCCCGTGAGGACTACAGCGTTTGCGATATTCAAAAGAATGATTGCTATAAGTATGCAGCCCTTCGTAATATCCTTTTAGGTAAGGGTAAAGCAGTTGAACTTATGGTTGCTTATGAGCCTGATTTCACAATGATGAACGAGTGGTTCAAACAGCTTTACGGCGAAAGCGAAGGTAAGGACGGTAAGGGTATTTTTCCGTCAAGCGTTATCTGTTCAACTGACCTTCACTCAATGGGACAGTATATTCAGGACGGTGTAAGAATGCTTTTCGAAACATCCGTTATGTTTACAAAACCAAAGAGAGAAGTTGTTATCGAAGAAGACGAGGTTAATGCTGACGGTCTTAACTTCCTTGCAGGTCAGACTATGGACTACGTAAACCGCAGAGCATATTTAGGTACACTTTTAGCCCATGTGGACGGTGGTGTGCCGAATATCTGTATCGAGATTCCTGAAATGAGTGAATACGAATTCGGTTATCTCGTTTACTTCTTTGAAAAGGCTTGTGCAATTTCAGGCTATATTCTTGGTGTTAATCCCTTTAATCAGCCCGGTGTTGAAAGCTATAAAAAGAATATGTTCGCTCTTCTCGGTAAGCCGGGTTACGAGGCACAGAAGGAAGAATTATTAAAGAGAATTAAATTTTAATTAAGTAAATGACCACCTTGTTGGTGGATAATAAATATATAGGAGGAGATAATATGATTTCTCTTATTATCGGTAAAAAAGGAACAGGAAAAACAAAGGTACTCGTTGAGCATGTTAATGATGCAGTTCACGTGTCAAGCGGTAATGTAGTATGTGTTGAAAAGGAGACAAAACTTACATACGACGTAAACTATCGTGCAAGACTCGTTGCTACTGACGTGTTCTCAATTTCAGGTTATGACGCATTCTATGGCTTCTTAAGCGGTATTTGTGCAGGTGACCACGATATTACAGATATTTTTGTTGATGCAACATACAGAATCGCAGAAGATACAGACAGAACAGGTGAAGCACTTGCAGCTTTCCTTAAGAAGGTTGATGCACTTTCAAAGATTTCTGATACAAAATTCACATTCACAATTTCATCAGAACTTGCAGACCTTCCTGCAGCGATGTTTGAATATTGCGAGAAAATCAACTGATTACTGAATGTAAAATGCAAGGCGGGGCTTGACCCCGCCGATTTTATGTAAATTTGTATAAAAATATTTGTGATTTTTTGTTGACAAAAACGAAATATAAATATATAATATTTAACGCATGTGATGAGGAATGTTTTATGAATATTCAACTTGAACATATTTTTAATCTTGAGGGCTCAAAAAAGGAATTCGATTTCTGCTTTGAACCGGAATACTCTCTTTCTGACGATATTTCACTTGACACACCGGGAATTGCGGTTAGTGGTAAAATCGAGAATAAAACGGGAATTGTGTCGTTGTCAGGAAGTGCAAAGTTTTCAGCAACCGTGGTTTGCAGTCGATGTGCCGAGGGCTTCAAGAAAGACTTTCAGGTGGATTTCGAGCATTTACTTGCTAACAAACTCATGAACGAAGATAACGACGACTATATTGTTGTTGAAAATTCGGTGCTTGATTTATCTTCACTTGTGTGTGAAGACATCATCTTTTCATTACCGTTAAGATTTTTGTGTGATGAAGAGTGCAAGGGACTTTGTTCCAAATGTGGTAAAAATCTGAATTTTGGTCCATGCGACTGTAAAAAGGATGTTGACCCACGAATGGCAGCGTTACTCACGTTGCTCGAAGATTAATTAATTATTATATCTAAATATTTATAAGGAGGTGCCCCAAATGGCAGTACCTAAGAGAAGAGTTTCAAAAACAAGAAGAGATAAGAGACGTTCAAACGTTTGGAAGATGACAGCTCCGGAACTTGTAAAGTGCCCTAACTGCGGCGGTTACAAGAGACCTCACAGAGTTTGCGGTGAATGCGGACAGTACAAGGGCAGACAGGTTGTTGCTCTTAAGAATGAGGACTAATTCATTTAGAGTTATCTTTTGATTTAGGAAGGCGGAAAGAACGATTTCTCTCCGCCTTTTAGTCTTGCTCGAAAGTAGGTGAGTTTTGTGTCAGTAAAAGTAAATAATGTAAAACCAAATTCGGTTTGTGCCTTAAAAGGTGTTTCAGCAGGGGACGAGCTTGTTAAAATCAACGGTAACGAGATTATGGACGTCCTCGATTATGATTTTTATATGGCAGAACAAAACCTCACCTTGACCTTTAAGTGTGTTGACGGAAAATTCAGAGTTGTCAAAACAAAGTCTGCCGATTGCGGACTTGAATTTGAAACTTATTTAATGGACAAGCAACAGCATTGTAAGAATAAGTGCATTTTCTGTTTTATTGACCAGTTGCCAAAGGGGTTACGACCAAGTCTTTATTTCAAGGACGATGATAGTCGTCTTTCATTCCTTTTCGGCAATTATATTACCCTTACCAACATTTCCGAGCACGAAATAAAGCGTATAATCGATATGCACATAAGCCCTGTGAATATTTCTGTTCACACAACGAATCCCGAACTTCGTGTTCAGATGATGAAGAACAAAAATGCCGGTGAAAGTCTTAAAATAATTAAACGACTTGCCGATGCAGGAATTAAAATGAATACTCAGCTTGTTCTTTGCCCGGGTATTAATGATGGTGCAGAGCTCCGACGAAGCATTGAAGATTTGTCTGCACTTTATCCGTCCGTTCAGAGTATCGCTGCAGTGCCGGTTGGACTTACAAAATTCCGTGACGGACTTGAAAAAATTGAACCCTACAACAAGGAAACAGCAGGGGAAACAATTGATATAATCGAAGAATATTCAAGTAAATTCCGTAAAGAATTCGGTACAGGACTTGTGTATCCCGCCGATGAATTCTTTATTAAAGCGGAAAGAGATTTGCCGTCTGCAGAGTATTATGATGACTATCCTCAGCTTGACAACGGCGTTGGCTTAGTCCGTTCGTTTTACGACGATTTTCTCGATGAAATGGAGTATTGTAACGAAAAACCGACTCATAAAAAAGTAACTCTGGCAACAGGTGCAGATTTCTATCCATATCTTTATAAACTCTGTAAAATGGCAGAGGAAAAATACGGTTTAGAAATCAATGTAAAAAAAATCATCAATAATTTCTTTGGTGAAACTATTACGGTTTCGGGACTTGTGACAGGAATTGACCTTTATGAGCAGTTAAAGGACTGTGATTTGGGTGAGTATTTACTGTTGCCAAGTGGTATGATAAGTGATTATACAAATCATACTGAAAACAAAAATAAATTCCTTGACGATATGACAGTTGAGGAGTTAGAGGAAAGATTAAATACGAAAATTATTCTGACTAACGGTGACGGCGGTCAGGTTTTAAAAGATATTTTGGGGGTGGAATAATGGCAAAACCCGTAATTGCAATCGTTGGTCGTCCCAACGTTGGCAAAAGTACACTTTTTAATAAGCTTATCGGTAAAAGACTTTCAATAGTTGACGATACACCGGGTGTTACACGTGACAGAATTTACGGTACCTGTGAATGGCTCGGTCACGAAATGTTGCTTGTTGATACAGGCGGTATTGAGCCTTATTCAGACGATATAATCCTTTCGCAGATGCGTCGTCAGGCACAGCTTGCCATTGATAGTGCCGACGTAATTATATTCGTGACAGACGTGAGAACAGGTGTTGTTGCTACCGATGAAGAGGTTGCAACGATGCTTATAAAGAGTAATAAACCAATTATTCTCTGTGTAAATAAGGCTGATTCCTTGGGTGAACCTCCCGCAGAATTTTATGAATTCTATAATTTAGGTCTTGGCGACCCGATTCAGGTTTCAGCAGCACACGGTCACGGTACGGGTGACTTGCTGGATAAGGTGCTTGAATATTTACCTGAGGACTATGAAAATGAAGACGAAAGCGAAACTGTAAAGGTTGCTGTGATTGGTAAACCAAATGCAGGCAAATCTTCACTTATCAACAAAATTGCAGGTGAGGAAAGAGTAATCGTTTCTAATATTGCAGGTACAACCCGTGACGCAACTGACACATATATTGACAATGAGCACGGCTCATTTATGTTCATTGATACTGCAGGTCTTCGTCGTAAGAGTAAGGTTGAGGACCAAATTGAAAAATACTCTGTTCTCCGCGCACAGATGGCAGTTGAAAGAGCAGATGTCTGCGTTATTATGATTGATGCGGTAGAGGGCTTTACGGAACAGGATTCAAAGGTTGCAGGTATTGCGCACGAATTGGGCAAGGCTTGTATTATCGCAGTCAATAAATGGGATTTGGTAGAAAAAGACGGTCAGACAATGGATAAATACCGTAAAAAACTTATGAACGATTTTTCATTTATGAGCTATGCACCGATTATCTTTATTAGTGCCAAAACAGGTCAAAGACTTGACAGACTTTTTGAGCTTATCAAATTTGTTGATACACAGAATGCTATGCGAATTTCAACAGGTAAGCTTAATGATGTTCTTGCAGATGCAACCGCTCGTGTTCAGCCACCGTCAGATAAGGGTAAACGCCTTAAGATTTACTATATGACTCAGGCTTCAACACGTCCGCCAACATTCGTTTGCTTTGTAAACAATAAGGACTTGTTCCATTACAGTTATCAAAGATATATTGATAACCAAATTCGCGAAGTTTTCGGTCTTGAAGGCACACCAACCCGATTTGTAGTCCGTGAAAGAGATAAAAATAATAAAAAATAATTCGTAATTCGCAATGCGTAATTCGAAATTGTAGGGGCGATTCAAAATCGCCCTTTTTCTATGCGGAGAGGGAGGGTGTTAAACGGTTATCGGTAGGGCGAAGGCTGCTCTCGACAATCGTTTTTGTAGGGGTCGGCGTCCTCGACGACCCGAAAAATAAAAACAAGCAGAACTGAAAGTGAAATCAGCGTAGGGACAGACATCCTTGTCTGTCCGCAAAAAACAAGCAGAACTGAAAGTGAAATCAGTTCTGCTTTTATCTTTTATGCGGATTATCCGTTAACCCTGCAATATAATCCGTTGAAACATTATAAAATTTTGCTAATTTTATAATCAATTCAAATGGTGGTTCACGTTTTCCCTGCTCATAATTTGTATAAGTGGTTTTATGCATTTGAAGTATTTTCACAAGCTGGTCCTGTGTTAAATCCATATCTTCTCTTAAATCTCGTAATCTCGGATAGTATTGCATATTCTCACCTCAAGAGTATTATTACACAATACATCAAATGTTGTTGACAAAATACAACGTATGATGTATTATAAATACAACAAATGATGTTTTTCTTCTTTATATTTTGACATTAAAGTATGAAGATTATGAAATATCTTTTTGTCAACAGGTGTTTTATTAAGATTCTCTCTTTTTATGCCAAAAAAATATGCAGTTTTGCATTTAGGGTTTAAAAAGAAAGAATAATTTACTAGAATTGCTTTTGTAAAAAACATTAATATATGAGGAGGTTTTTTTATGAAAAAGACAAGAAAAATTTTGTCGGTTATTCTTGCCCTGATAATGGTATTTTCCGTTATTCCAATGTCAAGCATTGTGGCAAGTGCAACCATAACAGGGGACAGCTTCGGCAGTCTTACCTGGTGGTTTAATGACCAGACAGGTGTTCTCAACATTTCGGGCAATGGTTATATGAGCAGTTATTCAGTTACTACCAATGCTCAGAAGAGTCCGTGGTATTCATTTAGGGATGATATCACAACTGTTGTTATTGAGGAGGGAGTTTTATCAATCGGTAATGCGGCTTTTTATAATTGTACAAATCTTGAAAGCATTACAATTCCTGATACGGTGGTTTCTATCGGAAATTATGCATTCAAAAATTGTAAAAAGCTCAATAATATCTCAATCCCGGAAAGTGTGACATCAATCGGCGACTATGCTTTTTCTGACTGTTTAAGTCTTACAAGCATAGTTATCCCTTACGGTGTTGAGGAAATCGGAGTGCAGACCTTTTATTTTTGTCAAAGCCTTAAAGAGGTCAGTATTCCAAGCACTGTTACCTTGATTAATAACCGTGCTTTCCATAATTGCGACAGCCTTGAGGCTATATATATTCCGAATGGTGTGACACAGATTGCCACTTATGCATTCTGGAGCTGTCAGGCTCTTACAAGCGTTACTCTCCCTGAGTCCCTGACATATCTTGGTGGCGCTGTATTTATGGATTGTACAAGCCTTAAAAGCCTGACAATTCCTGAAAATGTAAATGATATCGGTGCAGATTTATTTGAGAATTGTCCTGATTTTACCGATGTGTATTACGGCGGTTCATTGAAAAAATGGATTGCATCCTCAAGAGATGGTGTAATGGAGGGTGTAACAATTCATTGTGGCGGAGAAAATCATACTCACAAATACGGTGAATGGACAGAATATTCAAAGGCATATTGTGAGGATACAGGTATTGAAACCCGTAAATGTGAAACTTGTTCTCGTGAACAGGCAAGAGCAATACCTGCAACAGGGCATAATTACACTTCTGTTGTAACAGCGCCTACCTGTTCAAATCAGGGCTACACAACCTACAAATGTTCAAACTGTAATGACAGTTATGTTACGGAATACGTAAGCTCACTCGGTCATAATTATGATTCAGGTATAGTTACAGCATCAACCTGCACGGAAAAAGGTTACACAACATATACCTGTCTTGAATGCGGACAAAAAAGTATAACTGATTATACGCCCGCAAAAGGTCACAGCTACAAATCAGTTGTCAGAAAACCGACTTGTACAGAAAAGGGCTATACAACACATACGTGTACAAGTTGTGGCAATCAGAGTGTTGATAATTATGTAGATGCATTAGGTCACGATGTTGTTGAGTGGGAAACAACAAAGGAACCAACCTGTACAACAATGGGTTCAGAAAAAGGTCTTTGCCGAATTTGTAATCAGTATGTTACACAAACAATATCAAGCCTTGGTCATGATTATAGCGAATTAAAGATTGATTATGATGCAACCTGCACAAGCAACGGACGAAAATGCAAGGAATGTTTAACCTGTGGCAATAAAACAGCTATTGAGGTTATTCCTGCAACAGGTCACGCCTATGGCGAATGGATGAAACTTGACGATGCAAAATGCGGGGAATACAGCAAGTACGAACGCATTTGCGGTAATTGTGGTGTAAGTGAATTTATGAATGCACCGGGCGAACATACCTTTACAATAGAATCAAATGTGATAGATGCTACTTGTACAGAGCCGGGAAGCAAAACAGTTGAATGTGAGGACTGCGGACACGTTGCGAATATGGTAATTCCCGCAAAGGGACATACCTGCACACCTGAAATCACTACTCCTGCAACACATACGAAAGAAGGTCTGATGACCTATACCTGCCATTGTGGTTATTCATATACAGAAACAATTAAAAAGACTGAGGAGCATAAGCATAATGCGGTGGTAACTGCACCGACCTGTACAGAACAGGGTTATACAACTTATATTTGCGAATGTGGTGACAGTTATGTTGACGATTACGTTGATGCAAACGGTCATACCCGTTCAGAGGTACCTGTTGAGGAAAATTATGTTGCTCCGACCTGTACAAATTTTGGCAGAAAGAATTTAGTCTATTACTGTAAGGATTGTAATTATAAATATTCCACTACTACCGTTACCATTCCTGCCATTGGCCATACCCCTGAGGAGGCGGTAGAAGAAAACTATATTGCACCGACCTGTACGGACAGGGGAAGCATAGATATGGTTACTTACTGTTCCGTGTGCGACGAGGAAATCAGCCGATATACGGTTGCTGTTGTTGCAACAGGACATACAACAGTTGACTATGAAAGAAATGTCGCACCAACCTGTACGGAAAAGGGTGTTAAAGAGATTATCTCTTACTGTGTTGTTTGTAACAAAGGTGTGGAGGTAAAAACAACAAGAATTCCTGCCTTGGGACACACTCCGAAAGACGCGGTCACAGAAAACTATGTTGCACCTACATCTGCAAAAGACGGTAGTAAGGACATAGTGGTTTACTGTTCAGTTTGTGACGGAGAAATCTCACGTCAGACAGTAGTTGTAAAATATGACGAGGTTCAACATTTTACAGGTATTGATGGGGACTATTTCTATAAAGACGGTGTGAAACAAAAAGCATATCAGCTTGTAGAATTTGAGGGTGATTTCTACTACATCGGCGACCGCCACGAAATCGTTAAAGATAAAAAAGTTTACAAGTCGGAGGCCAAGCGGTCTTAGGAAGACAATTAGGAAAACCAACTTCTTGGCTCACAGAACGACATGGCTACGATCCGTCTTGTGAAACAAAAAGCATATCAGCTTGTAGAATTTGAGGGTGATTTCTACTACATCGGCGACCGCCACGAAATCGTTAAAGATAAAAAAGTTTAC
>JAZSFK010000049.1:0-70143 GCA_045532175.1 Candidatus Fimenecus sp.
TATGCTTGACGGTGTACTTTCACTTGTTCCGTCTGCAAAGGTTGGACATATCGGTATGTACAGAGATGAAGAAACAGCACTTCCTGTTCCATACTATTGCAAATTACCTTCAGATATTGAAGAACGTGAAGTAATTGTTCTTGACCCAATGCTTGCAACAGGCGGTTCTGCTGTTGATGCAATCAACCAAATCAAGACATACAATCCAAAATCAATTAAATTTATGGGTATTATCGCTGCTCCTGAAGGACTTAAAGTTCTTACTGAAGCTCATCCTGATGTTGATGTTTATTGTGCAGCACTTGATGAAAAACTCAACGAGCACAAATACATTGTTCCCGGTCTTGGCGACGCAGGCGACAGAATTTTCGGTACAAAATAATTAAGTAACGGCATGGCGGGGTTTTTACCCCGCCGTTGTTGTATATGCACGACTTTAATTATTATGTCATTCTAAATGCAGTGAGGAATCTCTTTTATTTGCGTACATCGTTCTGTTTTCATTGACAATAAAGTTTTGAAATGATATATTTGAGTTAATATCATAATTTGAAGGAGAAGTTATATGAAAAAATTGCTTTCTTTTTTACTTTCATTTGTGCTTATTATTTCCATATTTACAAGTTGCGGAGTTGAAAAGAAGATACTTCTTGAAACTAATGATATAATCACAAATATTTATCCCGCTAATTGTGAAGTCACTATACATACCGAAAAGCAGACAAAATATCTCGAAAACTCTTTTGACAAATTACCTATTGGCGTTAAAGGCAAAAAAGAGTTAAGCTATCCTCAAGCCATTGAATTTGAGTGGTCTTATAATGGTAACAAGACAGATAACACAGGGTATATTCTTAATATAAGTGAAAATAAAGATATGTCAAATGCACTTACATATACCACAACAGAAGAAACATTTTCTGTATATAACCTTAAAATCGCAACAAAATATTATTGGACTATTACCGTAGGTGACGAAACAAGTGAGGTTTATGAATTTACTACCGAAGGCACAGCACCACGTAACCTTTATGTTGAGGGTGTAACCAATGTTCGTGACATCGGCGGTTGGGTTACAGAAAACGGAACAAGAACAAAGCAAGGTCTAATATACCGTTGTGCAAGGCTCAATGAGAGTGTTGACAATGGTAGCGGTATTATTATCACAGAAAACGGCAAAAAAGTTATGCTTAATGATTTGGGAATTAAGACGGAAATTGATGTTCGCCGAGCAGAAAAAGGTGAAACAGGCGGTTTAACTGCAAGTCCTTTGGGCAATACGGTTAAGTATCTCAATTTCCCCATGGACCACGCAAATGATATTCTTAACGATAATAAAGAGCAGATTATAGATTTCTTTGAAACACTTGCCAATGAGGATAACTACCCAATGATTATTCATTGCAGTGTTGGTTGCGACCGAACAGGCATGCTTGTGTTTATGGTCAATGCATTACTTGGTGTGTCCGAAGAAGATTTAATAAGAGATTACATGTTCTCAAACTTTGCAGATGTAGATAATAAAAGAAAAGTTGAAACACTAAAATCAACAGCATATTATCAGGCGATAACATCAGCAGAAGGAAATACACTAAGCGAGAAAGCATATAATTGTCTTGTGAAATTTGGTGTTCCCGCCGAACATCTTGATTCAGTGATTGACATTCTTTCATAGTGTTTGATAGAAACAAAAAAATGGCACGAATTCGTGCCATTTTTGTTTTGTGTAGTTTTTATAATATAACTTCCTGTGGCATACCGCCGTTTTCTCTTGATTTATCTGCAAGGTAAACACATAGATGACCTGCGACAGAATCAAAAATTGAAGTACAAGCAAGACTTGGTTTTTCATCGCGTACAAAGGAGACAAAGTCAGCCGCGAGTCTTTCGTCACCGCCACCGTGACCTCCATAAGCACCAACCATATCGCCTGATACATTGAGGTCAACTTCTTCAATAATCTTTTCGTCAGTCTTTGAGGGATGAATTTTTGAGACATAGAACTTTGCTTCTTCAAAGTTACCGTAAATCTCACCGAGTGTACCGACAATATGTATTCTGCGTAGTGACATTGATGAGCCACCAACCATATTATGTGTACCGGTTGCACCATTTGCAAAATTCACAAGAACGGATTGATGGTCGACAACATTGTTATCACATTTATAAATACACTTTCCGTAAGGTGAATCCCCTTTCAGAAGGTTAATTCTGTCCTCATCAGTAGGATTTTCAATATGTTCAAGCTTGTCCCAAATGTAGAATGCCCATCTTTCAGGCTGGTCAAGATAAAGTCGCTTTGCTGAATATCTGCACTCATCAACCAACGGACAGTCAACCAGACATCTTTCACCTGCGTTTTCAGGTGCATTTGCAGGCTTGAACTGATATTTACTGCCATAACTTGAAATGGAAACAGGCTTTGTTTCACTCATAAGCCACATCATAATGTCAATGTCGTGACAACATTTTGCAAGAAGCATTGATGTGTGACACTCGTCGCTGTTTGCCCATTTACCACGGACATAGGAGGTTGATAGATGGTGGTAACTTACATGCTCATTTGTCTGAATATTGATAATATCACCGATTTCACCACTAACCACTCTTTCCTTAATTCCATAATAGAATGGTGTATAACGAAGCACGTGACAAATCATAACCTTTGAATTATTTTTCTTTGCACATTCAACGATTTCTCTCATTTCTTCTTCGTTAGGTGCAAATGGCTTTTCAAGAAGCATATCATACCCCGCATCTAACAGTGGAATAGATGTTTCAAGATGCTGATGGTCCATAGTACCATTGATGATTGTGTCAGCAAGTTTTCCGTGCTTTGCTAATTCTTGTGCTGTTTCAAAACACATATCAGGGGAAAAACCGAATTTCTTCATGCACATTTCTCGTCTTACCGGGTTAGGGTCAGCAACACCGACGATTTTTAACATTTCAGGATTAGTTATTGCAAGTTCAGCATAAATTAAGGCTCTGTGACCTGCGCCAACAATAATTGCAGTAATTGGTTTTGACATAATATCATCTCACTAATGAAACAAAATAAAAATCAAGTGAATTATACAATATGCCCATATAAAAATCAATACGAAATCTCATTTTACAGGGCATAGATGTATTTATTATGTGTCCGTCACACAATTATGTTGTGCTGATTACAAGCTGACCGTCCTTCATTGAACAGACATAATTTTTCTGCTTTTCAATGGCCTTTTCAAGAATTTTTTCAGAAAGGACATCTTCGATTTTGGTCTGAATTGCTCGTTTCAAGGGTCTTGCGCCATAAATCTTGTCATACCCCGCTTTAGAGATAAATTCCACAACACTATCGTCAAAGGTGACACCGATTTCAAGGCTTTCCATTCTCTTTTCTAACCCCTTTAAAAGACGTTTTGCAATCTCTTTGATGTCATTCTCGTTAAGCCTTGAAAAGACAATTATATCGTCAATTCTGTTAAGGAATTCAGGGCGGAAAGTGTTTTTAAGTTCACCCATAACAGCCTCTTTGATTTTTTCGTCAGAGTGGCTGTTTTCATTTGCAGTAAAGCCGAATGTGGCCTTTTCTTCGTTGATAAGCCTTGCACCAACGTTGGATGTCATTATAATAACTGCATTTTTAAAGTCCACTTTTCTGCCTTGGGAGTCGGTTAAAACACCGTCGTCGAGAATTTGCAAAAGTGTGTTGAAAACGTCGGGGTGAGCCTTTTCGATTTCGTCAAAAAGCACCACGGAATAAGGTTTTCTACGGATTTTTTCCGTCAGTTGACCACCCTCGTCAAAGCCAACATATCCCGGAGGTGAACCGATAAGCTTTGACACAGTATGCTTTTCCATAAACTCACTCATATCAAGGCGAATCATAGCATTTTCGTCGCCAAACATACTCTCGGCAAGCGCCTTGGTAAGTTCAGTTTTACCAACACCCGTCGGGCCACAGAAAATGAACGAGCCGATTGGTCGTTTCGGGTCTTTAAGCCCTGCCCTACCCCTGCGGATTGCCTTTGCAATTGCAGTAACTGCTGTGTCCTGACCAACAATTCTCTTGTGGAGTTCGTCTTCCATTCGTAAAAGTCTTTGACTTTCTTCTTCCGTCATCTGGCTTACAGGCACACCCGTCCAACCTGCTACAATTTCGGCAATTTCAGTTTCCGTTACCTGCTTTTCACGAGTCTTATCCTCACTCTGCCATTTTGCCTTTTCCGAGTTGAATTTCTGTGTCAGTTCTTTCTCCTCGTCACGAAGCTTGGCTGCTCTTTCAAAATCCTGCTGATTTACTGCCATCTCTTTTTCTGCACAGAGAGTGGCAATTTTCTTTTCCATTTCCTTGATGTCGTCAGGTGGAGTTGATGACACAAGCCTTACCTTTGAACAAGCCTCGTCAATCAAATCAATGGCTTTGTCGGGCAAAAATCTGTCACCGATATATCTGTGGGAAAGAATCACGGCAGATTTAACTGCTTCATCTGTAATTTTCACCTTGTGATGTGCCTCATATTTATCACGGATTCCCTTCAAAATCTCAATGGTATCTTCCACACTCGGCTCACCAACAGTAATAGGCTGAAATCTGCGTTCAAGGGCAGCATCTTTTTCAATATTCTTGCGGTATTCGTCAATGGTTGTAGCACCGATTAACTGCAATTCGCCACGTGCCAATGACGGTTTTAAAATGTTCGCCGCATCAACTGCACCCTCGGCACTGCCTGCACCCATAATTGTGTGAACCTCGTCGATAAAAAGAATGATGTCTGTTGAATTTTTCACTTCGTCAATGATACCTTTAATTCGTTCTTCAAAGTCACCACGGTATTTTGTGCCTGCCACCATACCTGTCAAATCAAGGGAAAGAAGCCTTTTATCCTTTAAAAGTTCGGGAACAGTACCGTTGGAAATTTTAAGGGCAAGCCCCTCGGCAATCGCAGTCTTACCAACACCCGGCTCACCGATTAAACAAGGGTTATTCTTACTCCTACGACTCAAAATCTGAATAACACGCTCAATTTCCTTTTCCCTGCCGATTACAGGGTCGATTTTATTCTCCTTTGCAAGAGCAGTCAAATCTCGTGAGTATTTTTCAAGTTGGGAATTGGAATTTTTCTGCTGACCGAATGGTTTTGACTGTTGAGCCTTGGGGTTTACAGCCAATTCTCTTATAAGATTCTGGATATTCACACCTAATCTTGTAAGCAACTGACAACCGTAGCCATTACCCTCACGACAGATAGAAATGAGAAGATGTTCAGTCCCTGCAAGTGCCTGATTTGTTGAAACTGCAAGGTAAAGTGCAGTTTCGATTATGTGTTTACTGCGTGGAGTAAAGTCCGACGGAGTCAGTTCCGTGGGAATTCCCGCACCAACGGTTTCACGGATAATATCATAGACTTTTTTGCCTGTCACACCCTTACTGAGCAGGAGTTTCCCTGCAACAGAATCGGCAGACTCCAAAAGTCCTAAAAGAAGATGCTCACTGCCGATATATGTGTGTCCTAAATCTTCGGCACATTCCACAGCCTTGTTAAGTGCCATGTTTGCCTTTTCACTAAAACCTGTAAAATTGTACATAATATCACCTCAAATTATAATCAAATTAAATGGAGTTTGTAGAGTTGAGTGCAAAGTGCAAAACGCAAAGTGCAAAATGTCGGAACTGCGTTGCGATTGTAATGCCTCCCTCTCTCGACGGAGGCGGTTGCATTAGCAGACGGAGGGAGAGATAGGCTTATATGTTTACTAAATCTCTCCCTCAGTCTCACTTCGTTCGACAGCTCCCTCGTCAGAGGGAGCCGAAAAAAGAATAAATCAAAGAGTTATACAAATTCAAATTTGTTTTGCATTTTGAATTAAAAAACGGTAGCCTTTTCAAGCCACCGTTTTACTTTTAACTCAATCTGTTTCGCACCTTTGTTGCTCTTATTGTATCACGTTCTTTTTCGTCTAATTTTTGTGCTGCCATAACGTTGATACTTGCAGGTTGCATTGAAATCATAAGTTCATTAAGAGTTTCAATCGGTACGCTGATTTTACCTGCCACAGAGCCGAGTCTGACAAGGGACAAATTATCCATAAGTTCCTGCGTTGAGAGAAGTCTTGCCCATTTAAGAGTGCCGTAAGCACGGTAAATTGCATCTTCTGTGTCAATGGATTTTAAGAGTTCTTCCCTTGCTGCACGTTCACTTGCACAGAGTTGTAATGTGATGGCTTTTAAGTTTCTTATTGCAAATTCCTCGGAAATACCGAGAGTAATCTGATTTGAAAGCTGGTACATATCACCCGTAGCCTTTGTACCCTCGCCAAAAGCGCCACGGAATGTAAGACCTAATTTTGAAATTGTGTTGATAAGTTTGTGAATTTGTCCGTTCATTGTAAGAGCCGGAAGATGAAGCATTACAGATGCTCTCATGCCCGTTCCCAAATTGGTTGGACACTGAGTTAAATAGCCGATTCGCTCGTCAAAGGCATATTCGAGTTTACTGCCCAACAAATCGTCGATTTCGTCGGCAACCTGATATGCCTCGTCAAGAGCAAAGCCCGATTTCATTATCTGTATTCTAATATGGTCTTCTTCGTTAAGCATTATACAAATATCTTCGTCCTTTGAAATCAACAATGCTCTGCCGTCGGCATCTGATGCGAATTCGGGACTGATAATGTGACGTTCTGCCATGGATGCCGCCTCAAAACGAGCAAGGGACTTCATTTCCACAAAGCGAAGGTCAAATTTATTGTCTGTTTCAACTGCATCCTTAATTATATTATTAAGTGCCGTCCTGCTTTTAGTATTCAATTTGTTGGGGAATGGATATTCATTCAGATTTCTCGCAAGGCGGATACGGGTGCTGACAACGATGTCACTCTGTTCACCAACGCCTAAATACCATCTGTTACTCATTTCTGCCCCTCCTTCAATTCGTTGATTTTGTCACGTAATTGTGCTGCTTTTTCAAAATTCTGTTGGTCAATTGCAATTCTTAATTGTTCTTCCAAATCCTCAATGGGATTTTCTGCATTTGTCACTTCTGCCTTGATAATTGTCGGGTTTTTGCCCTCGTGACGGGTTTTTCCGTGAATTCTTTGAAGCGACGGAAGAAGTTTATCGTAAAAAGTCGTATAACAATCGGCACAACCGATTTTTCCGCTGTTCACAATATCGTTAAAGGTGTTTCCGCACTTTTCACAACGGATTGTTCGTGAACTGATTGCACTCACCTGTGGTTCACCAAAGAAAGAACCTAACAAATCTCCGAAAGTGTTACCGAAACCACCGAAAACGTCGTTGTAGCCAAGAGCTTTTGCACAATCCGAGCAGAGATGCGCCTCGGCACTCTCACCATTTACTATTCTTTTAACATGAGTTGTTGCCTCATATTTTCCACAATTCTGACAAAGCATAATTTTCACTCCTTACATTATATTAAGTATCATCTGTTTAAAAATTGATGCACGGATAATGTCACCGAATTCCCTTGGAATATCACGATAAGCATTTCCCGTTAAGGCTGATAAGAATATTTTGACCGTTTTTTCGTCGATAATATCCCTGTCATAAAGATTTTTAAGATGAGCACGGCAAGTATTTTCACTCAAAGACGAACCAATTGAGTTTATCAAGTGCATTTTTAGAGAATCTCTGTCGTAACTTGCCCTTGTAATCTTGATGTATCCCCCACCACCACGACGACTCTCAACAATGTAGCCGTGTTCGGGTGTGAATCGGGATGAAATAACGTAGTTTATCTGACTTGGCACACATCCGATTTTCTGTGCCAACTCGTTTCGCTGAATTTCCGTGTAACCGTCACTTTCAAGCATATCGGAAATCATACTTGCGATTATATTACTGATGTTCATAAACTCACTCCTCCGTTTCAAAGTGGAAAATGGAAAACAAATTGGGGATTGTCTGTTTCTTTACCCCCCTCAGTCAAATGCTACGCATTTGCCAGCTCCCCCTCAAGGGTGGAGCCCAATATAGCCTGCCCCCTGGAGGGGAAGGTGTCACCGTAGGTGACGGAAGGGGGGATTTATTCATCCCGACAAAATCAAATTTGATTAACCAATTTCGTAACGACACGTTTGACTTTGACTTTCTTTGACCTTTCTATTTATTATTATAACCATAATTTTGCATTTGTCAATAGGAAAGGTCAAAAAAGGTCAAATATTTTTTTACTTAACAAAACCATATTTATAAACGAAAATACAGAATGAAAATATAGTCATTTTGCATATACATTCAGCTGTGCTTATGACAAATCCTACAAAAAAAGTTTTTGAGTAGTTTGTGTCTTTATTTTATCGGATTTTTATTGTATAATAAATTAATATATTCTGGAAAGGGATGGTTTAATGACAAAAGCTGAAATTATAGGCAAAGTCAAGGAAGCTCCTGCCTATGTTAAAAGCCATTGGAACACACCCAACGAGGGTGAATTTGTTTCATTAAAAGAATTCTGTGCATATACTGCAACGCAGGCAGGTTCTTATATTTTCTTAACTGCATCAGGCATGTTATCTTTCTCAGCATCGTATTTCTGCGGTTCAATTATGGGGCTCAGCAATATACAATTCCAGCTTGTTAACCTTATAAGCACAATAATCGGCTATATGTTTATATTTATGAACCCCATAAGCGTTCTTATTTACGAGAACCACGGTGAGCTTTCTCCAAAAATGAGAAGATTTGCTCATATCTGTTATTCGGGTGAAATGGTTATAGGTCTGGCTTGCTACTTTATACCTATGGATACCTTTGACTTTATGTTGGGTACTCCGCAAATTGTTGCTAATATTCTTTTCTTAAGCGGTATAACAAACTACATAACTTGGGGAATCCGTAAAAAGTTCTGTGCAAAATACGGAAGACTTAAACCCTTCATTCTTCTTTGCGGCATCCCTGCGGCAATAATTATGTCAATAATTCCGTTCTTGCCTATTCAAAATCTTCCAAGTGTATATAAGCTTATTATTCTTCACGGTGCTTTTATCATGATGAATTATTTCTATAATTCTTATGTAGGTGTTAACGGTCTTGTTACATTTATGACACCTAACTCACAGGAAAGGCAAAGACTTCACTCAATTGTTCCTATTATTACAGGACTTTTCCCATCAATAATCGGTCTTTTCTTCCCGATGCTTATTCAGTCAACGGGCGGATACCTGAACATCAACACTTACAAAATCTTTGTTCCGATTTTCGGTTTTATCGGTGTTTTTGTTTCAATGGCAGCAATTCATTGTCACGAACGTGTTATTGAGGCATCAGGTGACAAGCGTAAAAAAGTAACTTTCCTCAACGGCGCTAAAAATGTTCTTAAAAACAAATATTTCTGGATTACAAACATCTCCACTATTTTAGGACAATGGTCAGCATTGGTTGGCGGTCTTCTTCAATTATGGTTCATCTATTCTCTCAGAATGGAAGCCCTTTACGGTGTTGCCGCAAATGTTGTTGTTGTGGGTATGACATTCGGTAATATTCTCTGTCCTATCCTTACAAAGAAATTCCAGAAGAGAAATATTTTAATTGCATTCCGCGGTATTTCACTTCTTACGGTTTTCCTTATGTTGTTTGCCGTAAGAACAGAAAATGTTTATATCTTTATTGGTGCTATGTTCCTTCGTAACACCTTCCAACCCGTTGTTGATGGAATCAACGTTGGTCTTGGTGCTGACATTCAGGACTATCACCAATGGAAATACGGCGAACGTGCAGACTCTATGGCAGGTGTGTTCAGTTGGTTCTTAAACCCAATCAATGTGGTTCTCGGATTTATTATTCCCGGTCTTTTAGCAAAAATGGGCTTTACCTCCGACTGGGATGTACTTTTTGACCAGACAATCCTCAACCAGGTATTCAACCTTTACACATGGGCAACAATTATCAGCACTGTCCTTATGGTAATTCCTTTCTTCTTCTATGACCTTACCAGAGAAAAACACGATATGTGTGTTGCAGAACTTCAGGAAAGACTCCGTGCCATTGAAAATGAAGAAACTGAAAGCGAGGTAGTTTAATATGAAGAAAAGATTTGTTAAAATTTTTGCACTTCTTATTTGCATCTGCTTATTGTTTTCAGGTTGTGGTGCTGTGTCCACCTTTTTAGGTATTGAGGGTGACGAAATTGAATACACCATCGAAAATGGTGAGGCAACTGTTACTGGCGTACCTAACAAAATGGCTATTACAAAAATAGTTATTCCTGATGAATATGAAGGTGTTCCCGTTACAAAGGTGGCTGATTTTGCCGTTGTTAACCTTGAATATGTAACTGAAATTCAAATCGGCAAAAATGTTAAGGAAATCGGACCTTGGGCATTTGAAAACAATCAGCATGTAACAGCATTTGAGGTTGATGAAAATAACGAATATTTCTGCGACGTTGATGGTGTTCTTTTCACAAAGGATATGAAAACACTCCTTTTCTATCCTCTTGCTAAAGATTTAATTGATACAAAAGATGATAACGGAAATGATATTCAGATTTCAGAATATACAATTCCTGACGGTGTTGAAACAATTCGCACAAAGGCATTTTACAAATGTGGTAAAATCAAAAAAGTCCACATTCCTGACAGCGTAAAGAATATCGAAGAAAAAGCATTTTTCCGTTGCAGTTCTCTTTCTGACCTTACACTTTCAAAGAATGTTGAGATTATCGCAAAAGATGCTTTCGCATATTGTTCAGCAATTTCTGAAATCAACATTCCAAGCACAATCAAGCAGATTGATACTTATGCTTTCTACAACTGCACAAGTCTTCTCACAATCAATGTTGATGCAAAAGAAAGTGATGTAACTCTTGGTGACAAGTGGTATCCGACACAGAACGGACTTGCAATCAAGGATTTAAAAATTAACTGGGCAAAATAAATAAAAAAAAGCAGTCTTACGACTGCTCTTTTTTTATGCCTTAATTGATTGGTAATGTGCTTCAATTCTGTTCCATCTTTCAGAATTTTCGGCTTTTAGTTTTTCAACCTCATCGCAAAGAATTTTTGCACCGAGATATTTTTCTTTTTCTTGTTTTGTTTGGTAGTCCTTGTATTCATTCAGCATTTTTTCTGCTTCATAAACTAATTCAAGGTCATTCAAATTGCTTTCGTCAAAATCCTCGTGTTCAAAATCTGCAAACATTGCTCGAATTTTAAGTGCGTGAATCATATTCTTTCGCTTTTCTTCGCTCAAATCGTAGAAAAGGAATGGTATTATCGAAAGGATTGTGCCGAAAATCGCACAGATGATTACAATACGCACAAGGGGTGTTCTGAAATCGGCATTGTACAAATCATCATAGTTATTTGTAAGCCCATAAGTTCTGAAAACAAGTGGCATAAAATAACCTGTTACAAGGGCAACTATACTGCCTATCAGAATTCCACCCTGCTCAATAAAGCCCTCAAGTCTGTCCCCTGTCTTATACTGCTGATAGTCCATCATATCCGCTTTCATAGCAGGAAGATAAATAATTGAAACAGCACCGACCATTTCTTTTATAAAGATGCAGATGAACAAAAGAATGTAGTTTTTATATAAAAACATCATAAGACAAAGGCAGACAACCTGAATTGAAAGAGAAAGAAGACAAACTCTCTTTTTGCCGAGTTTATTGGTAAGTGGTGCCGCTGCAACCATACCGGGGGTATATGCCTCACCTTTAATAACAGTCATAATTGAGTATATTGCAGGATTGTTCATTCCGTAATAGAAAATCCATTGGAAGATATAGCCGTATCCCTGATTTAAGAAAGTAAGCCATTGGGAAACATTGATAATCCAGAAATATTTGTTGTGAGAAACCTTTTTAAGACCTTCAAAGAAGCCCATTTTCTGAACATACTGTTTTGGTGCTATAATTCTTTCTTTTGTACCAAAAACACAGAGCATACTAACAATTACACCTATTGTGCAGAAAATCGGGAACCCGATACGATAGGTTTTCATATCATCAAGAGGACCGATAAGTGGCATTACGGGATTTATAACCGTTGGTGCAAAGGAATAGATGATTGAACTGATTTCGATTATCCAGGAACGTTCCTTTGAGTTTGCAGACATAACCTGAACAAGTCCTGAATATGCCGAACTGTAAAACGGTGAGAAGAATTGAAGCAATGTGTAACACACAAAAACTGCAATAAGTTTCTCCTTATATTCCATTGTTTCATAAGGGAGATACACGAAAACCGTACCTATAATTGCAGTCGGTAATCCAAGTGTCATTATGTACGGTCTGAATTTACCCATTTTACTTTTTGTATTATCAAAAAGCATTGCTCTTGTGGGAGCAATAAGAAGCATAATGAGTGTTGAAATAACATTCATCGTCTGCAAGTCCATGGCAGTAATGCCGATGGATGCACCAACAATCATACTACCTGCACTAAGGCCAATCATACCCACAATTGCAGTTATGAAATACACACCTGCACCACCAACGGAATATGCCGCAATCTCTTTATATGGCACATAACTGCCCTCGGGTGCAGTTTTCCAGTTTGACTTAATCGTACTTAAAAAGTTTCTAATTTTACCCATACCTTCACCCCATTAAACATATCGTTGCTTTTTATTATAAATCTTTTTCACCTAAAAATCAATTATATGTTACTTGAACACTTGAAAATTGCAGGGAATTATTGTAAAATTATTTTATAAAATAATAAAGGAGATTGGTTATGGATTTTTCAATTTTTGACTCATTTGATATGAGCGTATTCGCCTTTTTCGGTGAGCAAATTCAAAGTGCTGTAATGAATATTGTTGCAGAATTTATTACATTTTTCGGTGGCGGTGCTTTTGTTACCCCAATGGCAATTGTTGGTGCACTTTTAATTCCGTTTAAAAAGACTCGCAAATTCGGCATGGCGGTGCTTTTCGCAGTTTTAGTGGGAACACTTCTCACAAATCTTATTATGAAGCCTTTGTTCGACCGTCCTCGTCCCTACATTTACTACGCTGACAACCCCGTATTCATGAGTTGGCATGAATTTGCAGGTGGTCACATTGAAAGTGAAAAGTCATTCCCATCAGGTCACACAACCGCTGCTTTTGAATTGGGTGTTGCGATTTTCCTTGTAATGAAGAACAAGAAAATTGCCTGGGTTTTCCCTGTATTCTCTGCACTCGTTGGTCTTTCAAGAATTTACCTTATGGTACACTATGTAACAGACGTTATCGGCGGTGTTTTTGTCGGCGTATTCGCAGGTGTTATGGGTTATCTCATTATGAAGGCAATTATGAAAAAGACAGAAAACACAAAATTTGCTGAATTTGATTTGGCAGAAAAATTCAAAAAGAAAACCGCATAAAAAAGAATAAAAGCAATCACCTGTGCCAAAACTTTGCACAGGTGATTTTTTATGTTCAAAAGGATTTATTCAGCCTTTTTCAGCTTGTGTGTGGTCTTTGGGATTCTCATAGTAAATATAGGTCTTATTATGACAGGTATCGGCGATTTTTCTGTCTCCGAAACTCAAGGTACAAGAAGCTTTCTTCTATCTTCCTCACGTGGTATGATATACGACCGCAATATGAAAAAAATCGTAAACAGCGAGGAGAAAAAATTCGCTGTTTCCCTGCCCGAAGGTATTGACAGTAAGCCCGATATTTCCGCTGTTGACAAGGATTTTTCGGGAAACCACATTAAGTCCGTTTCAGTTTTTAACAGATATTCACCTACCCAACCCTGCGTACATCTTATAGGCCATCTTGATGAAAACGGTGTGGGAGTTATGGGACTTGAAAAGGCTTATGAGAATTATCTTCGTATGCAAGGTGGCGAAATCCGTGCTGTCTGGAGTGTTGATGCTCTTGGCAACACTCTTTTGGGTGAGGGTTTGACCATCAAAAATGAGAATTATATGTCCCAAGCAGGAATCCAGTTGACCATTGATTTGAGAATTCAGGAAATTGCAGAAAAAACCCTTATCAATAACAATATAGACCGAGGTGCCGTGGTTATTCTTGACAGCGACACAAATGAAGTTTTAGCCATGGCTTCTGTACCTGTCTTTGACCCCGATAATCTTGGGAAAAGTATGAATGACGAGGCTTTGCCGTTTCTTAACCGTGCAATTACACCTTATAGTGTCGGTTCGGTTTTCAAGCCATTTTTGGCATCCGTTGCCATTGAAAACAACATTTCTCTTGATTATGAATGTCTCGGAAGTATTGAAATCGGCAATACAAGGTTTAAGTGCAGTAACAATACATCCCACGGAATGGCGGATATGAATTCTGCTATGGAAAACTCCTGCAACACGTATTTTATTGCTCTGGGGCAAGAATTGGGTTGCGAAAAAATCCTTTCGCTCTCCTCTGATTTCGGGTTTGGAAAAAGCCTTGAATTAGCCGACAATTTCGCTCTTAAATCAGGACAATTACCCACAAGTGACAGTATCACATCCCCACAAGCCCTTGCAAATTTATCCTTTGGTCAGGGGGAATTGCTGGCAAGTCCCCTGCAGATGGCTGTTGCTTATTCTGTATTTGCAAATGGTGGCTTTTACCGTCCGCCAACCCTTATGAAAGGAATTATTGATGAAAACGGAAACACGGTTCAAAAGGTAAATCTTCCTGAAAAATACAGGATTATCAATGAAGATACCGCAAGACAAATCGATACCGTTTTGCAAAATGTTGTGACCAATGGTAACGGACGAAAAGCATTTTCTTTTATCACATCAAATCACGGCAAAACAGCCACCGCACAAAGCGGATGGTATGAAGACGGCAGGGAAATCAACCACACGTGGTTTTGCGGATATTTTACTGCAAATGATAAAACCTACACAGTTGCAATATTCAAGGAGGACGGAATTTCAGGTGCCAATGACTGTGCCCCTGTTTTTAAAGAAATATCGGAAAATGTCGTAAATATAGTCTTACAATAAATCTCTCTTTCTCAACAAAAAAGCACCCCGCAGGGTGCTTTTAAAATTACCATTTAACTGTTACTGTGTTTCCGCTTACGTTGTATGTTACATCACCGTTTTCCTCATTATCAACGGCATTTGTGAATGCATTTCGCATTTCCGCATTCGGGAATTTAATTGAATAAATCATTGTAAGAGATGCAGGTTCATAAACCACTCCGCTTAAATGGAAACCTGTAAGCCACCAATGCTTTTGCGGTGTTGTATTGATAAGAACCTTATCCTTATACATAAGCTTCATCTGCATTTCCATCATCTGTTCATCATTTGCACAATTGTAGAATGTTCCCATTTCCTCACCGGGTACACGATTGTAAATACCAACCTCTGCACCATTTGTAACATAGAAATATGTGCCTTTCCAAACCTGAATCATCCATTCAAGTCCGTCATAGTCGAAATGGTATCTGCGTGTTACATAATCGTAAACACCAACAGCATTTGCAGCAACGTCATAAAGCACAGCAAAGCCAAAACTTCTTGTCCACGCATCAACTACTGTATAGATTACCATATCCTTGAAATTGAAATTGAAGCCAAGGCCTAACATACCTGTACCGTTAACATCACTGAGTTCACCTGTTTGTGTATTGATGTTCATTCCTGTGTGGATTGTTTCCTTTGCACCGTCACGGAAAACCATATTGAAGCAAATTTCAAAAACAGCAGGGTCTTTGGTAGGCTCAACAAAGAGTTCAATCTTATCAATAATGCTCATATAACAGCCGAGGAAATAGTAAACAACACCAAGTCCCGTACCTGCCTCATCCTGCTTTCTGCATTCCTCGAACATTGCCTCTCTGAATGCAACAGGGTCAATTTCTAATGATTCTATCACAAGAGAAGAAATACGATTGAGAGGTGGAAGATTGCGAAGAATTGCTTCCATATTGACACCACAATTTTCAACAACATAGAGATTTGCCTCTGTAAGTGTTTTGTCAAAGGAAATATTGATTCTTTCCTCACTTGGGAATCTTCCGCCCGTAACAAAACGGAAAAAGTCACCACAGGCATTTATTGTGCCTAAAAACTCATCAGTTGTCAGAGCAGGATAACCCTCTTCTTCCATAAGTTCTACATACTGTGCACGTGTTTTGATATTTTTTTCACCTTTCGCCATAACAGGTGTTGCCATTGTGAAAAGAAGCACAAAAGTCAAAATAATTGCAGTAATCTTTGCTGTAATCTTCATACGGAACATCCTTTCTGTTTACATTAAACTTTATTATACCATTTTTAAGCAATTTTGCAACAAAAACATAAGTAAATCTTCTGTCATTTTTTGTAAATTCTCTTTATTTTAAAAAATATATATGATATACTTACTGTATATTTGTTTAGGAGATGTAAAAAATGAGCGATAATCGTGCAATGCAATATGCAGAAATACTTTCAAAGCTTATTAAAGTTGAAACAATTTCTTCAAGAAATGATAAGGACAGAACAAAGTTTTTAGAATTCCACAATGTACTCCGTGAAACATATCCGAATCTTTTCAACACCCTTGAATGTGAGGTTTTTGACGGTAGTCTTTTGCTTAAATGGAAGGGTACTGACCCAAGCCTTAAACCTGTTATGCTTATGAATCATCACGACGTTGTTGAGGCAAGCGGTGAATGGAAATACCCACCTTTCTCAGGTGAAATTGCAGAAGGCAGAGTATGGGGCAGAGGTACACTTGATACAAAGGGTGGACTTGCTATGATGTTCCAGGCTGCTGAAGAATTAATCAAAGAGGGCTTCACACCAAGAAGAGATACATATTTCGTATCAACCTGCACAGAGGAAACCGGTGGCGAATGTGGTAATGCTATGTCACTTGAACTCAAAGAAAGAGGCCTTGACTTCTATATGGTTCTCGACGAGGGTGGTATGATTCTCTATGACCCAATCGGTGGTGCTGACGGCACATTTGCTATGATTGGCGTTGGCGAAAAGGGTTATATGGACCTTAAATTCATCGCAAAATCAAACGGTGGTCACGCATCTGCACCCGGCAAAAACACTCCACTTGTACGTCTTGCAAAGTTTATGTGTGAGGCAGAAAAATCAGAATGTTTCGATGTTGAGATGTCACCAACTATTAAGGAAATGCTCACTCGATTTGCACCAACAATGAGTGGCGTTATGAAAATGGCTTGTGGCAACACAAAGGCATTCAAGCCTGTACTTGAAAAGGTTATGCCTATGATTTCACCATCAGGTGCCGCACTTCTTCGCACAACTCTTGCTTTCACAATGAGTAAAGGCTCTGACGGCTCAAATGTTATCCCACAAGAGGCTTGGGTTGTTGGTAATATGCGTTATTCACACCATCAGGGTAAAAAATCGAGTGTTGATAATATTATTAACCTTGCAAAGAAATATGATATTGAAACAGAGATTATCGAGGACGGTATGGAGTCAGGCATTTCCGATTTCAACGGCGAACAGTTCAAATTCATTGAAAAAGCAGTTAATGCTGTTTTCCCTGACTATAAGCCCGTACCATATATTATGAACGGTGCTTCTGACAGCAGATATTTCACAAGAGTTTGTGACAACTGCCTTCGTTTTGTTCCTTTCAACATTGATAATCAGCAGTATGCAAGTGTTCACGGTATTGACGAAAATGTTAGCATTGATACACTTCCGCCTGCAGTTGATTTTTATAAATACGTAATCAAAGAGGTATAATTTAATGGCGAAAACCGAGAAAAAAGGTCTTGACATAAGTGCTAAATCATTTGTCGGTGCAATTGTGATTATTTTTGCACTGATGTGTGTCACTTATGTCGCTACGTTTCTCATTCCCGGCGGTGAATATCAACGTGTAACAGACGAAAACGGAATGGAAACCATTGTTACTGACAGTTTTAAATATGTTGAAGGCGGTGTTCCGTTTTTAAGGTGGATTTTGTCCCCTCTTTTAGTCCTTGGTGCTGACGGTGGCGGAGCAATTATTGCGGTTATCGTGTTCTTGCTTGTAATCGGCGGAATTTTCACAGCCCTTGATAAATGCGGACTCATGGAATATATGCTCAAGAAAATTGTGCATAAATTCGGTCAGAACAGATACAATCTTATGTCACTTGTAATGCTTTTCTTTATGTCAATGGGTGCATTTATAGGCTCATTAGAAGAATGTGTGCCACTTGTACCGATTGTTGTGGGACTCGCAATTGTCCTTGGTTGGGATGAGCTTACAGGACTCGGAATGAGTATTCTCTCTGCGGGATGTGGCTTTGCCTCAGGTGTTTGCAACCCCTTTACTGTTGGTGTTGCACAGGAACTTGCGAGGCTTCCTATGTTTTCGGGAATGTGGCTTCGTTTTGTGGCTTTTTTAGTTATTTACGGCATCGTTCACTTCTTTGTAAAGCACCACGCACTCAGAATTGCAAAGCCTATTGAACAGATTGATATTCACGACGATTTTGTGGATGACAAGAAAATGGATAAGGCTCTTATCTCCTTTGCAACCATACTCGGCATAGGAATTTTAGTAGTTTTAAGTTCTGTTTTCTTAACCTTTTTGCAGGATTACACAATGATAATTGTTGCGGTTATGTTCCTTATGGCAGGACTTGTATCAGTTGTTATTGCGGGTATGAACGGAAAGGACTTACTAAAAAACTTCGGCTACGGAATTGTTACAATTCTGCCTGCTGTTTTAATGATTTTAATGGCAAGCTCAATTAAATATACTCTTATTGAAGGTAAAATTTTAGACACTCTTCTTCATTCAGCGGTTGGTATTGCAGAAACCTTACCGAAAGGCGCCGTAATTCTCTTTATCTATTTAATCGTTCTTGTGCTTAATTTCTTTATAAGTTCCGGCTCTGCAAAAGCATTTTTGCTTATGCCTTTAATAGTGCCGCTTGCACAAATTTTTGAAATCTCATCTCAACTTTCAGTTATGGCTTTTGCCTTTGGTGACGGTTTCTCAAATGTTATGTACCCCACAAACCCTGTACTTTTAATCAGCCTTGGAATGGCAGGAATAAGCTATGTAAAATGGTTTAAATGGACATTTAAAATTCAGTTCACAATACTTATTGCAACATCACTTCTGTTGTTGTTTGGATTGGTGATTGGTTATAATTAAAATGCAAAATGCAAAGTGCAAAGTGCAAAATTATAGGGGCGATTTATGAATCGCCCTTTTTTCAAAGAAAGGAGAAAATATGAAAGTCATAATTTGTTGTCTTAATTCAAAATATGTCCACGCATCCCTTTCTCCTTGGTGTTTACTTGCGGGTGTGAGAAATTTCTGCAAAAATGAAATTGAAGCATCCGTTATGGAAAGCACAATAAACGGTGATATTTATGATTTTGCAGATAAAATCATAGTAGCAAAGCCTGATGTTGTTTCTTTTTCTACTTACATTTGGAATGTCACAAAAACCCTCGAAATTTGTCGTTACATAAAAGAAAAACACGACTGCAAGATTGTGCTTGGTGGTCCTGAAGTGGCTTTCCGCAAGGAAGATGTGCTTAAAAACTACGAATATATCGATTTTGTACTTTCAGGTGAGGGTGAATGGTCTTTCCCCGAATTCCTTGTTAATCTGAATGGAGATTTATCCCTTGTAAATGGTCTTTCATACCGTAAAAACGGAGAAATCATATCCATACCCGAAAAGGTTTATACCGACACTCCCCCATCCCCTTATACAGACGAATTCTTTGCAAATTTAAATGGCAGAATTTCATACATTGAAACAAGCCGTGGTTGTCCGTACCGTTGTGCATTCTGTCTTTCTGGAAGATGCTCACCCTTGCGTTATTTCGATTTGGAACAAGTCAAAAATGATATAATAAAACTCGCAAATAGTGGCACACAGACACTCAAATTCGTTGACCGTACATTCAATGCAAACCCTAAAAGAGCCAACGAGATTTTATTATTTATAAAAGAAAACTATGGTAAAGAGATTCCACAGAATGTGTGCTTTCACTTTGAAATCGCAGGTGATATTTTAAGGGAAGACACCTTAAAAATTCTTGAAGAAATGCCGTATGGTGTTGTTCAGCTCGAAATCGGTATGCAGTCCTTTAATGAGGAAACCTTAAAGGCAATTAATCGCAAAACCGACACCAAAAAGCTCATTGAAAACATCAAAAAACTTGTTGGCTTTAAGAATATGCACATTCACATTGACCTCATTGCAGGGCTGACAGGTGAAAATTTGGAAAGTTTTAAAAACAGTTTCAATATCGGTTATTCCCTAAAAGCACAAATGCTCCAGATGGGCTTTCTGAAGCTTCTTTACGGTGCAGATATGCGTGAAAATAGGGAAAAATATCCTTGCACATTTCACGACGAGCCACCTTATGAGGTAACATCAACCCCGTGGTTATCACCTGATGAAATCAAAATGCTTAAAAACTGTGAGAATGCTGTTGACAGACTTTATAACAGCGGCAGATTTTTATTCACTCTCGACTACTTAATCGATGAAATCGGCATTTCACCCTTTGACCTTTTCAATGATTTCGGTAATGCAGTTGACGGAAATAAAATGAGACTTTCCGACTATGCGGAAAATCTCTATAATTTCTTCCACAGCAAGTGCGATAGTGAAATTTTAAAGGAAAAAATCCTTTGCGATTTGCTTTCCTGCTCCTCATCGGTGCAGATTCCCGAGATTTTCAAAAAAAGGACTCCGATATATAAGCAGATTAAGAAACATTTTATTGAAAATGTTGATAAGAATACAAAAGTTGCTGTTCTATATAAATCAGGTTTGGTTTACACAGTTAATCAAACTACCCCAAAGGACCTGCAGGGACGGTATAAGGGTGAATTTTTCACTTTGACAAATTTAAGTAAAAACGAAATTACAGAGTGACAAGAAGAATATATATAATGAGAATAACAAATATATCGGTTGACAGCTTTTGTAAATAAAAGTAAAATATACTTGAAAAAGCCCGACTGAAAAGGAGAATGACTATGTTCTGTACTATGTGTGGAAAACAAATTCCTGACGATGCTGCTTTTTGCACGAATTGCGGTAATAAAATTCAACAAGAGGAAAAGCCTGAACCCACCCCCGAGGTTGTTCAGGAGGTCTTTGAGGAAGAGGCAACAAGAATTATGGTGCCTAAAAGCAACATCAATGATGAAATGACTAAAATTGCGTTTTCAAAAAGCGAACCTTCTTCTGAAAAGATAGTGGAGGATGAGGTATTGTCGTCAAGTGATGAGAATGTTGATATTTACTCTAATTCTGTTGATGAGGATATTGACATCAGTTCAGATTCTGTTGAGGAAACCGACATTTACTCAAATTCCGTAAATACTCCTGTTGATGTTTATTCTAACAGTAGTGTTGCAGATGATAATGTAAACGCAGTACCTGAACAGGACAATCAAAACATATATTCACATTCTGCGGATGAATTTAAAATACCACAACCGGAAATTGTTCCTGCACCTGTTCCTGTTGCAAAGCCTGTCCCCGCAATTAATCAGGAGCCGAAAACAGAGCCCGTAGTTCATGAAATTCCAATGGTTGTTGAAACTCCGTATATTCCGCCACAGAGAAATCCTGTACAAAGACGTCCTGAAAGATTTGACAGAGCAGTTACGATGACAGAGCCACGTCCGAGCTTTGCTAACAACCAACCCGCACAGGGAAATCCAAATATGGTGGTAAATCCGGTTCCTCAATATGTTCCGAACCCTGAATTAGCAAAGGCAAAAAAGAAAAACAAGAAGAAAAAGAAAATTCACCCGATGGCGATAATTCTTCCAATTATGGCAATAGTGCTTGTTGTTGCCATAATCTTTGGTTCAGTTGTTCTCTTTGGCGGTAATCCTAAGGATAAGTATTATACAAGTAAGATGACTTCTGTTTACTATTCTGACGGGCAAATTACAAGTAAAGATATTCAGGAATACCGTTCCTACGGCCAAATGACACATTATAAATCCGGCGACTACGAAATCAACATTGAGTATAGCGACGATGACAGAATCAGCAAATATACAAGAAAACAAGGCGATGAAAAAATGGTGCTGAAGTTTGAGTATGAGAAAGATGGCAGTCTGTATGTTGCTTCTGATAAAGCTGAATGGGATGGCGTTACGCTGAAAATGGAACTCACATATAGCAAGAGTGAACTCGTGAGTGAAAAGGAATACCACGACAATGAACTTGTTTATTTGCATGAAATTGAAGGAAATACAGAAACCATTAAATACTTTACCGATGGTGAATTAAGTTCAACTTATATAAGCGAATATGATAAGAATGACCGTTTAATTCGTGAGAAGCGTGTTTACAATAATGGTGACGGGGACGAAACAGAAATTATTGAGTATTCATACGACAAAAAGGGCAATTTGATTTCAGAATACTGTATGAACGATAACAATGAGGTTACTTATTACAGTTTGTTTGAATATGACAAAAATTTCAATTGTATAAGTCAAACTAATTACGACGCGGACGACAATGTGATTTATCAATCTAGTAGAGAATACAATAAATACGACATTCTCGTTTCCGGTGAAACCTACGGTGAAGACGAGGAACTCATCAATAGTTATGAGCTTGAAAATGAAACAAAGGATGAAGTCGTTGTAAATCAGTACGACGAAAATGACAGCCTTGTAATGTATTATGTTTATAAAATTGAAAAAGGTAAAAAGGTTCAGATGAAGGGTTACGATGCTGACGGTAACTTAGTCGAAGAAGAAACCTACAATGACATTGGTCTTGTAACTGAAGCAAAGTATTACTATGATGGTAGCCTTTATCAAAAATCTACCTATGAATACGCAAAGAAATAAAAGAGAACGATAAATTCAGATTTAAACAACAAAAAAGACAGACATTTGGGCGACACTGCCCTTTTGTCTGTCTTTTGCTTTATGCAAATAAAGTTGGTATATAAGAAGCGGACATAATAATGTTTGCAATCAGCACGCCAAGTGCGATAACCGGCACTGCTCTTTTAAAGGGAATGTCAAGAAGTGCTGCCATCAAAGCACCTGTCCATCCACCCGTACCGGGAAGCGGGATTGCAACGAAGAGAAGAAGTCCCCATGACTTGTACTTTAAAATCTTATCCTTATTCTTGTCTGCTTTTGCCTCAAACTTATGAATAATCTTATCAAAGAAGCTCCAGCGACGAAGAAATACAAAAATTTTTTTTATAAAAAGAACAATAAACGGAATCGGAAGCATATTTCCGATATAGCAAATTATAAAAGCTGTTATAAACGGAATCCCCAAAATTGCTGATGCAATCATACCGCCACGGCATTCCAGCACGGGAAACAGTGAAATTATAAAGGTTATTAACTCTGCCGGTATATTGTGTTGGCTTAAAAAGGCTGTAAATGTTTCAACAATCTGTTCAACCATTGGTGGTTACCTCCATCTTTAAAAGATAATCATTGGCTTTGCGAAGCATTTGCTTATCATTTGGGAATTTAAGAGCATTCATAGCCTTGTCAAATTTAAGCCACAAATATTCCTCAATTTCCTCACGTTGAATTGTTGTGGTCGTGTCGTCAGTTGTTGCAAGGAAAATCACAACCTGCTTTTCAATACGACCCTGAATAGAATATTCTGAACGGAAGCGGAAATCAGGCAAGAAGCGAATTCTTATACCTGCCTCCTCAAGCACCTCACGATAGGCTGTTTCCTTTTCATTTTCACCGCGTTCAATATGACCTTTAGGGAATCCCCAGTTAGCACTACGTTTGTTCTTTATAAGTAAAAATCTTACGTCACCATTGATGATGCGATAAACAATTGCACCGCAAGAACTTTCATAAAGACAAGAAATCTCATAAGTCCCCTCTTTTTCCGCAAATGCAACAGCATCCTCAATCTGATGAATTATGAAGCGTTTGCTTTTTGGTGCAACCACCAGAAAAACTCCGCCCATTTCTTTTCTTTTGATTACGGCAATAACACGACCCTCAAAAACTCGGACTCTGTGTGTTACCCCCATAATGTAAGCACCCTTGACAGGCGAATGTGGGTCAAGACCACTCTCCACCATACCGAAATTCAAATCATAAGAGATATTCCTTTCTCTGTCAAAGGAGTGCATAGGCTTGGTAACTCGTACCCTTACATATTTACCTAACATAACCTTTTCTCCCGGAAACATTGGTGACTTTTTCACCAACAAAACTAAAACTGTCTATCATTATACATATTTTTTCTTCATCTTGCAAGTATTACATAATTATTTGTCCGAAAAATGTTATATTTTATTATTATTTCGAAAAAAGTCATTGTGATTTTTAAGGTTATGTTGTAAAATATATTTGATTATTTTAGTTTTTTGGGGGAGGATGAAAAGAATGTCTGATAAGCAATTCAGTTCCACATTGGACGAATTTGAGCCACTTTTTTTCTCGTCCTCTCAGGACAATGGGGAAAATGATATTTTTAGTTCTTCATCCCTTGATGACGTTGAGAATAACGAGGCTTTTTCTTCCTTTTCCAACTCCTGCGAACAGCAGGAAACTGAAAAGGATGCTGTGACTGTCGACCGTGTAAGACAGGAAATTGTTTATGAGGATATTGCACAGATTTATGATTCCCTGTCCCTTGATGAAAAGAAAAAGCATCCGAAGAAAAAACACCACACATTGAGAAATATTTTTATAATTCTGTTGTGCCTTGCTGTCCTTGGTGCTGGAGTGTGGGTTTACTGCAATTATTCCGCAACTGTAATTGATATTTTTTATACTGTCAAGGATTATGTTTTGTCCCTTGTTGCAAGTATAAAAGAACGTATACAATAACCCGATAAAGGTGGTTTTACTTTATGAAAAAAGCAAAGATGTCACTTGTATCTGAATTTACAGGTGCAAAAATTGATGAAAGAATTTATGGTTCGTTTATCGAGCATTTAGGTCGTGCGGTTTACGGCGGTATTTTTGAGCCTGACCATCCGACTGCTGACGAAGACGGTTTCCGTAAAGATGTTATTGAAAAGGTAAAGAAACTCAATGTACCAGTTGTCCGTTATCCCGGTGGTAACTTTGTTTCAGGCTATAACTGGGAGGATGGTGTTGGTCCTGTTGAAAACAGACCTCGTAAGCTTGAACTTGCGTGGGGTGTTACCGAACCCAATCTTTTTGGTACAAATGAATTTGCAAAATGGTGTCAAAAAGCAAACACTTCACCCATGATGGCTGTAAATCTTGGTCTTCGTGGCCCTGAGGAAGCAAGAAATCTTGTTGAATACTGTAATCATAAGAGTGGCAGTTATTGGAGTGACCTTCGTCGTTCACACGGCTATGAAGAACCACATAATATCAAGCTCTGGTGCTTGGGTAACGAAATGGACGGCGATTGGCAAATAGGTCACAAGACCGCTGTTGAATATGGAAGAACTGCTGCTGAAGCTTCTAAGGTTATGAAATGGACTGACCCGACAATTGAAACTGTGCTTTGCGGTAGTGCATCTCGTGATATGCCAACTTTCGGTGAATGGGAAGCAACAACTCTTGACCTTGCCTATGATAAGGTTGACTATCTTTCACTTCACATCTATTTCGGTAATCACGAGAACGACACACCCTCATTCCTTGCAAAGAATATGAAAATGGATGAGTTTATTAAATCAGTTATCTGCATCTGCGACTATATTAAAGCTAAAAAGCGTTCAAAGCATACAGTCAATCTTTCATTTGATGAATGGAATGTATGGTATCATTCCAATGGTGCACCTTATGAAAAATGGAGTACTGCACCTCATCAGCTTGAAGATATCTATAACTTTGAAGATGCACTTTTAGTTGCTCTTATGCTTATGACACTTCTTAAAAATGCAGACAGAGTTAAAATTGGTTGTCTTGCACAGCTTGTAAATGTTATTGCTCCTATTATGACCGAAAACGGTGGTGCATGTTGGGAACAGACAATTTTCTATCCGTTTATGCATCTTTCAAATTATGGCCGTGGTTACACACTTGAGTCCCGTGTAATTTCACCAAAGCACGATACAAAGGAATTTACAGATGTACCCGACATTGAATCAATCGCAACTATCAGCGAGGATAAGGAAAATCTTACAATCTTTGCGGTCAACAGAAATATGGATGAGGATATTCTCTTTGATGTTTCTCTTCTTGATTTTGAAAACTTTGAAATTTTGGAGCACATCGAAATGAGTGGTTACGGAATCAAGGAAGAAAACAGCGCAATTCACACTCCTGTTAAGCCATTCAAGGCAGAAAAACCACAGTTTGACGGTAAAAACCTTACAGTCAATCTTAAATCTCTCTCTTGGAATGTAATTAGACTTGCAAAAAGAAAATAATTGTAGTACAATATAGAAAGTTAATTTAGAAAGAGTGATTTTATGGCTACAAAATGTCCTTCCTGTGGACGAAGCTTAAAAGTTTGGGAATTTAAAGCAGAATGTCCCGGCTGCGGTGCTAATATTCCTAACCATCAATGGGAGAAACGCTTGTCAGACGACGCTGACATTGCTGAACACGCATTTGCAAAAATGCACTATAAAACAAAGAATTTTAAGTCTGCAGTTTTTGGTTCAAAACTTCGTATTGCTCGTCTTGTGCTTACATTTGCTCCACTTATTGCACTTGTTCTTCCACTTTACAATTTCACGCTCAATCTTCCATTCCGTAGCGGTAATGAGTCAATCTCGTTTTTGACATTTATTCTCAATTACCTTCTCAAGGTGGATATCGGAAGCGTAATTACCCTTATGGGTGGCGAAGTTTTAGGCAAGGCAGTTACAATGGTCGTAATCGCTTGTGTACTTTTACTTCTTGCAGTTGTATTTGGTGTTCTTAACTTCTTTGTGATTCTTTTTTCAGGATTTAAACTGAAATACAAATTCAACATTATTCTCAATGTACTCGCAACACTTTGTTGGTCAGTGGCAACAGTATTCTTTACACAGTTCACATCTGCTTGTACAACTCTTGGTGGCGGAATTGTTACAGAATGTAGTCTTGGCTTTGGCTTTATCATCGGAACAGTCCTCTTTATCGTAAATGTTGCTATGAATGTTATTGTTGGTAAAGGACTCAAAAAACAGATGGCAGAGCAACCTAATGAAGAGCAGTTTATCGAAAATGAAATTGCAGAACTCAGAACCGGAAACAAAAAATAATTATTCATAATAAAATTTGTCCCTCTCGTATATTCTACGGGAGGGATTTTTATGTGGGTAAAGGCAATGCCGTTACATAGATTAACAAGTATTCTATCAATCATTCTTGCAATAATCATCGCCTTGGGAATAATTATGGGGAATTATGTTTCCGCCTCTGTTTCAACGAAAAAACTACCAATCTACGGGGTTGAAACAAACGAAAAGAAGATTGCAATAACCTTTGACGCCGCCTGGACAAATCAGGATACTGAGGAAATTATTAAAATACTGGAAAAACATAATGCAAAGGCAACATTTTTTATTGTGGGTGACTGGGCGGAAAAATTTCCCGAAAGTGTAAAAGCGTTTTTTGATGCGGGACACACCATAGCAAACCATTCTGATACACATAAGGCATTTTCCAAATGTTCAAGAAATGAAATTAAAGAAGAAATTGAAAACTGCAACAAAAAACTTGAAGCCATTACAGGGCAGAAAGTAACACTTGTCCGTGCACCGTCCGGCGATTACACTGACCAGAGTATTGAAGTGGCAAAAAGCCTTGGAATGTACACAATTCAATGGGATTGCGACAGCCTTGACTACACAAAAATTTCTGTTGACGAGATTGTAAATCGTGTTGTGAAAGGCACAAAAAACGGTTCAATTATCCTTTTTCATAACGGAGTGGAAAACACCGCACCGGCACTTGACAGAATCCTTACTGAATTTACAAAGCAAGGCTATACCTTTGTTTCCGTTGAGAATTTAATCTACAAAGAAAACTACTCCATTGACCACACAGGAAGACAGTATAAAAATAAATAACACTTTCAAAAACACCCTCTGCAACAGGGTGTTTCACTTTGTCTTTATATAAAACATATCTGCGTATATGGTAATAATAAAGACTTGTGAAAAATTTTATGGTGTGTTATACTGTTTGTATGTGAATAAAAGCAACTATGCTTTTTATGTTGGAGGAAAAAGAATGGAATATCAAAATGCAAGTTTCTGCCCTAAATGTGGCAGAAAACTCTCACCAAACGAAAAATTCTGTATGGGTTGTGGTGCGGAAAACACTGTAAATTACGTTGCACCTGTAATTACACCATCATTTGATATGCCCGATGATGAGCCAACACAGGTTGTGCCACCACAGATGGATGTTCAGGACGATATGGCTACACAGGTTATTCCGCCACTTTTTGAAAATCAGGAACAAATACCACCTCAAAACGTAGCACCACAGTATGGATATAATCAGGCATACAACGAGCCTGTACAAGCTCCACCATATATGGGTATGCCAAACAATAACATTCCCCCAATGCCACCGCAGAAAAAGAAATCAAGTAAGGGACTTGTTATTGCCCTTATTATCGTAATTGTACTTGCACTTGTTGGCGTTTTAGTTGCGTTAATTGCAACTCATACAATCTGCATAAGCCATGAATGGGAAGAAGCAACCTGTACAACCCCAAAAACCTGTATTTATTGCGATAAAACCGAGGGTGGTATTGCAGGTCATAAATGGCAGGATGCAACCTGTACAACTCCTAAAACCTGTTCTGTATGTAAAACTGAAAAAGGTGAACCTATCGGCCATATTGAAGGTAATTGGGAGATTTCCGTGGAGTCAACTTTGACGGAAAAGGGATTAGAGGCTCTTCTTTGTGCTAACTGCGGACAAAAGCTTGACGAACGTAGTGTCCCTGTCAAGACAGCAACTGTTGACGGTCGTTCGTTCAATTTCAAAGATGATGAATTTGTTAATTGGTTGGAGTCAATTTCCACACTGGAGGTTGGCGCTTTAAATGAAACAGACGAAAACGGAAATAATTTCTATCCCCTTTTAGGCCCTGACGGCGAAGCAGGTGCTTTGCTTCTGACCCACGACGAGGATAACGGAAACGTTAACTGCATAATGATATATTTCGAAAATGATGATACTCTTGCTGCTGCATCCGTTGGCTTTATCGGTGAGGAAATAGGCACATATTTCGATGCTTACAATGCTGCGGAATATATTCTTTACGACTTAACATACTCAAAGGATTCTATGACCGCCATGATGCTTTCCATCGATGATACTATGACCTGTGCGGTGCTTTGCCCTACAGCAATCCTTTCAGAAATCCAGTCAGCATAAATACTGTGCAGATATCAAAGCAAGATGCGTTTAGTTTGAAAAAAGTCTTTTGTCTGATGGACAAAAGACTTTTTTCATGTGTTTGTACTCCAATTTTGAACCCTTAATTCATCTTGAATATTCTGATACAGAATGAGCAATATTTTCATTATCTCTGTACTCTTTACGTGATATAAGATGCATACCCAAACTATCACAAATTTCATCGAGGTTATTTAAATCACTATACATTCTGCAATCTTTAAGAATTTCAAGTGTTTCTTTTTCTGTAAATCCAAAGGGTTCTAAAATTCTGTGTTGTCGCATAAATGCATTATTTCTTGAAACAACAATAAATCTGCCGTCGTCCGTCAATATTCTCGCAACTTCTTTTAATGTTTCAATAAATTCTCTTGATTCATCCAGTCCACAAGCAGTACAAATTGTTTTAAATGATTTATCTTTGAAAGGTAAATACCAAAAATTTGCACATACAGGGATGATATTTTTCTTTTGATATTTTGCAATGCCTAAAGCATTTCCAAGACAATCAAAACCTATATCGACAGTATATAAATCACAATCATTTGACATATACAATGCAACTGAAGCAGTTCCGCCACCCGCACCTGTTGCTAATTCTAATATTTTATCAGTTGGTTCTTTACAAACTAATTCACCAAAGTAACGATACCTGTCCCAAAGAGAGCCTGTTCCATTGATTTTAGTTACTGTTCTTTTCTCACCTATACTCTTTTCATTAAACTTCTCAAAAGCTTCAATTTGTTTATTGGTTATATTTCCGCTTTTATCACCTGTAATCCATACATCTGTTTCTTTTTGCTTATATGAATCAAAAGCCTTTAAAATATTTTCTTTTGTTCCGTGTATTTCTTTTATATATTTGAGATAAACTTCGTTCCAATCAGCAACATTATCTCTTTCAATTTCTTCATAAATTTTTGAAATTACATCAGGATGTTCCCAAAAGATAATTTCAATAAGTTCACGACTCCAATCGGGGTTTGTCTTTTCAGGAAGCAAAATAGGAACTCCTTTTATTACAGAGTAACATTCTTTCCCATCAATTGAAACAAGCTCGTTATTATTTAAAATCAATTCTTTGTGGCTTTGTGGTGCAACAAAAATCATTTCATATTCTCCTTAGTAACCATTTTCTTTTCAATAGTTATACAAGAAGATGTCAGCATTCTCTGAATTCTACCACAAAGGTTTCTGTATCTTTTGAATATTGCTTCATCAATGGAGTTGTTTGAGTATAAAAGCTTTAACCAACTTTCAGTTTCAACACATTCTTTTCGAGCAATTTTAAATTTGGAAAGCATATCAGGTAAGCTTTGAGGATATTGAGCTTCTGAAATATTTGCAAAAACACTTGAGGAAGATTTCTTGATTTGAAATATTATATTAGAGTTGTCTTTTCTCTCTAAATTCTCACATAATTTCTCAATTTCAACTGCTAATTCTTCAGAATATTTCATTAAAGGATTATCTTTCATAATAATCACCTCAAAAAGAATTATATCAACTAAAAATAAAAAAATCAAGGCGTGAGCCTTGAACGTAATCCGTCAAAGACGGCATGTAATCACAACGGAGTTGTGACTGTAATTATTTTCGTATGAAAATGTATGTAATCCGAAATTCATTTCGGTATGTAATCAATCCGAAGGAAAATGCACCTGCGGTGATGCCATACACGCTTCGCGTGATTACATTCGCCTGACGGCGATTACATACCAATCCTTCGGATTGGATAAAAATAAAGGACTACTTCGGTAATCCTTTATTTTTTTGGTGGACCACATAGGACTCGAACCTATGACCGTCCGGTTATGAGCCGGATGCTCTAACCAACTGAGCTAGTGGTCCATATTCAGTTGCTCGAATATTATATATTTTTTGTAATTGAATGTCAAGTCTTTACTTCAAAAAAACCATTAACCAAAAAAGATTATTTAAATTTATTACCTGTTGCATTATCTGAGAAAAGATGATATAATCCTTTTACAAAAGTCTAAGGAGTAATTTAATTATGAATAAAAAGCTTATTGCCATTATTGTTGCTGTTGCGGTTGTCGTTGTTGCAGTTATAGGTATTGTGATTGCAGTTTCCGTCAACAAGGACGAAACGCCTGACAACAATAATCAACCAGAAATCAAAGAAGAACAAACCACAGATGTTGCCCCTGACAATGGTAATGAAAACAACACCCCGGGTGGTGTTCAGATAGGTCCAAGCCAAACTCCTGAAGGTAACGAGGGTAATGGTGAAGGAAATTCAAGCGGTGGCAATGAAAATACACCATCAGAAAGATGTCAGCATTGTAACAAGCCTATTGTCAGCAAATATGACAACAGAGTCAATGACCTTGATAACTACTGTGATGGTGATTGTATAGGTTGGCTCGGCTGATAAAGAATTACATAAAAAACCTCCAAGGGTAAAAAAATCTGCCCTTGGAGGTTTATTCTTTATAATTATAATTCAATCTCTGCGGTAATCATATAATGGTCGGACACATAGGAATTATCCCACTTTTCGTCCTTGACCGCATAGTTTTTCAAAGTGACATCATCACTTGCAAAGATAAAGTCTATAGGCTTATCGTCCTCGGCCTTACCCCAGCCATGATAGGTAGGCGTTGATTTTGCATACTCAGATAGGTCATACGCATTGACAAAGCCCTTATCCTTAAGCGCTTTAACTGCAAGTCCGTCGGGATACTGGTTAAAGTCACCTGTAATCACAACAGGAATATCACCGTGCTTTGCCTTAATTTCCTCTGATTTTTCTGCAATAAGCCTTCCGCCCAGATTCTGTGCCTCAGTACTTACATGGTCAAGATGAGTATTAAAATGAGCAAAAAGCTTACCTGTACTTCTGTTTTTAAGGACAACAAAGGAGCAAATTCTGTTACAAGCGGCGTCATCATACTTGGACTCCTTTTCCGGTGTTTCGGAAATCCAGAAAGTACCACTGTCCACTAGGTCGAACTTGCCTTTAAGATAGAAAATTCCGCTCATTTCAGAGGTTTTTTCGCTACCGTCACCACCACGTTTAACACCGTAATAGGCATACTGTGGCAAAAGTTCCTCCATCATCCCCTGCCAGTTGCTGTTAAATTCCTGCACACCCAAAATGTCGGGCAAATAATAGTTGACTTGCTGAGCAAAAAGATGTGCACGTCGAGTTGTGTATGTACCCTCAAGAAGATTTCCCCAAGGTGCTGCTGTGTTGTAACTTGCAACAACTAATTTTTCATGCTCTTTTATTCTTTGACCGTTAAAATTCAATTTTACCTCCGGCTTCATTGGAAAAATCCCAAAAAACACTCCTGTTGCAATACCCAATGCAGAAATAACTGCAACGGATGAAATGATTATCTTTTTAACCTTTTTGTTCATAATAACATTTCCTTTCGTAGGAATAATCATTTTTTATCTTCTCTACATAATTTATCACAAAAATAAACTATGGTCAACTGTCTTGTAAATTATGTTCGTTTGTGGTAGTATAATATTTAGTGTAATTAAATTCTATTTACATTATGGAGAAATGGTATGAATATTGTAATTGTTGGAGACGGAAAAGTTGGTGCAACACTTGTTGAGCATCTCTCAATAGAGGGACATAACGTTGTTATTATTGACCGCGACCAAAAACTTGTTGAACACATGGTAAACTCATTTGATGTAATGGGCATCTGTGGAAACGGTGCCAACTATGAGATGCAGTTAGAGGCAGGAGTGGACTCTGCTGACCTCTTTATTGCCGTTACATCCTCTGACGAGCTTAATATTCTTTCATGCCTTATGGCAAAAAAAGCAGGTGCGGGGCATACTGTTGCCAGAGTCCGTAATCCTGACTATTTAAATCAAATTCCATTTTTCAAAGATGCTTTGGGAATCAGTATGGTTGTTAACCCTGAATACGATGCTGCCAATGAAATTGCAAAAGTGCTTCGTTTCCCAAATGCAATAAATATTGAAACCTTCTATCGTGGACTTGTTGACCTTGTTGAACTTAAAATCGAAAATGGCAATCCCCTTTGTGATATTCCCCTTATTGATATTTTCAACAAATTCAACGTAAGAGTCCTTGTTTGTGCAGTCCAGAGAAAAAATGAGGTTGTTATTCCTCATGGTGATTTTGTCCTTAAAGAGGGTGACAAAATCCACATTACAGCTCCTCGTGGGGTACTTGTCGATTTTATGAAAAAACTTAAAATTTATAAGCACCGTACCAAGAATATTATGATTACGGGTGGAGGAAAGATGGGCTATTATCTTGCCCGTCAACTTTGTGAAACAGGCGGATATAATGTGAAAATCATTGAAAATGACGTCGAAAGATGTGAAAAGCTCTGTGTTCTACTTCCTGATGCAGGCATTATCCATGGTGATGGTACTGACCGTGAAATTCTCATTGAACAGGGACTCCATAGTCAGGATGCCTTTGTTGCCCTTACAACAATCGACGAGGAAAATATCATATCGGCAATGTACGCTTCATCAATTGGTGTAAGTAAAACTGTTGCAAAGGTTAATCGTGTTTCTTATGATGTGCTTGAAAGTATTGGTATGGACAGTGCTTTTTCATCAAAAGCAATTGCAGCCAACAGAATTATTGCCTTTGCACGTGCTCTTGAAAATTCAGGTGAGGAGTCAAGTGTCCAGACACTTTATAAACTTGTTGGTGGACAGGTTGAAGCACTGGAGTTTAAAATCACGGCAGATTTTTCTGAACTTAAAATTCCACTTCGTAACCTTCGTTTAAAGAACGATACTCTTATTGCTTGTATCATAAGAAATCACAAGGTTATTTTCCCTGGTGGTAATGACAGCATTGAGCTTGGTGACAGTATTGTTATTGTTACAAAGCGTAACCATATAAGCAGCATTAACGAAATTTTTGAGTAAGGCGAAAGTAAATGAATTATAAAATGGTTTTCAAAACCGTAGGCAGACTTTTATGGGCAGAAGCTGCTTTTCTCTGCTTACCGTTATTTGTTTCTTTGTACTACAAAGAAAATCTCTTCCCTGTCTATTTAATAGTGATAGGTCTTCTACTAAGTATTGGGGCACTAACAAATTTGGCAAAGCCACAAAAACGTACAATTTACGCTCGTGAGGGCTTTATTATCGTTTCGCTTTCCTGGATTCTGCTTTCATTTTTCGGTTCACTTCCATTTGTTTTTTCGCAACAAATACCATCAATAATTGATGCCTTTTTTGAAACGGTTTCAGGTTTTACAACCACAGGTGCAACAATACTTACAAACATTGAGGCTATGCCTAAAAGTTTACTTTTCTGGCGTGCTTTTACCCATTGGATTGGCGGTATGGGAATTTTGATGTTTGTTCTTGCTTTTCTTCCACAGAAGGATATGCAATCAATGCATATAATGCGTGCTGAAGTACCGGGACCAAGTGTGGGTAAACTGGTTTCAAAGGCAACTGTAACTGCACGTATTCTATATATTATCTACACTGTTTTTACTGTAGCACAGATAATAGCCTTGCTTTGTTGCAAAATGCCATTGTTTGATAGTGTTACAACTGCATTTGCAACTGCAGGTACGGGCGGATTTTCAGTCAAAAATGCAAGTATCGCAGCATATAACAGTTTGCCAATAGAAATAGTCTGTACTTTCTTTATGCTTCTTTTTGGTATTAACTTCAATCTGTTTTATCTTATTATTATCAAACAATTCAAACGAGCATTCAAGAGCGAAGAACTGTGGACATATATAGGAATTGTTGCCGCATCAATAGGTATCATTACAATGAATATTATGCCCCTCGCCAATTCTTTCGGCAACGCTTTAAGACAAGCCGGTTTTCAGGTTGTCTCAGTTATCACCACAACCGGTTTTGTAACTGCTGACTTTAACAATTGGCCCGTTCTTTCACAGTTTATTCTGATTACCTTAATGTTTATAGGTGCTTGTTCGGGTTCAACCGGTGGTGGATTAAAGGTCGGAAGAATTATCATCCTTTTCAAATCAGGTATCAAGGAATTAAAACGTGCCATCAACCCAAGGAAAGTACAAGCGCTTCGTCTTGACAATGCTGCACTTGATAAAGAAACAACATCAGCCACTTGTATATATTTTGTTATATACATGATGGTAATTGCTGTTTCAATACTGTTGGTTTCACTTAACAACCTTGATTTCACAACAACATTTTCTTCAGTTATAACCTGCATAAACAATGTAGGTCCTGGCTTATCCATGGTAGGGCCTGTTGAAAATTTCAGCGGTTTGTCCGCATTGACAAAGCTTGTTCTTGCAACGGATATGTTAATTGGTCGACTCGAGGTTCTTCCTATGATAATATTGTTCATACCATCAACATGGAAAAAAAGTACTTAAGGAGATTTCCTTAAGTACTTTCTTTTTATCTCATTTTTTCTAACTTGTTACGATTTGCTACAACAATAAGTTTCATTGTTGGGTCAAGTGGCTTGTTAGGGTCAATTTCAGTTGTAACATCATTATTATGCTGAATTGCAATTACATTGATGGAATACTTTTTACGTAAATTCAATTCAATCAGGTTTTGTCCCACCCATTCGGGCTTGACTGCAATTTCAACAAGTGACACGTCACTTGTGAGTTCAAGGATATCTACAAATCCTGAGCTTAACAAGTTTTTAGCCAATCTCATGCCTGACTCGTGTTCAGGCAAAACGACCTTATCTGCACCGACCTTACTTAAAATTCTGCACTGCATTTCGTTGGCACATTTTACGATTACCGTTTTAACACCCATATCCTTACACAGGGTAGTCGCCATTACGCTAGTTTCAAGGTCACTTGCAACAGCCACAATTACAGTGTCTATATTAGATATACCAAGTTGTTCAAGGGCATCCATATCTGTTATGTCTGCACACTTGCAAAGAGGAAACTCATTCACAACATTATTTATAATATCCTCGTTGGAATCTACTACAAGCACCTCTGCGCCATTTTCAACAAGTTCTTTTGCAACAGCATATCCGTATCTGCCCAATCCAAGTACAGCATAAGAATTATTTATTTTCATATTATTCCTTTCCTGAAAAAATTAACCCACGCTAATTTCCTCATACGGTGTTTTTACCGTATTCCATTTTTCCTTTTTTATATTAAGCACAAGTGCTAAAGATATAGGACCTACTCGGCCAAGATACATTGTGACAATTATAATCAACTTACCCCATATATTTAATGTGGCAGTCAGATTACGTGTTAACCCCACAGTCGCAGTAGCACTTACTGTTTCATATAGAATATCAACAAGAGGTGCTTCTGTAACCAATGCAAGAAGAATTGATGATACCATCATAATTGTAAAAGACAAACTGAAAACTGCGATTGCTTTTTTTACTGCTTTTTGATGTATTGAACGATTAAAGACCGTAATCTCATTTTTATTTTTTATCATTGAAGATGCAGTAATTAACAACACGGCAATTGTTACTGTTTTTATACCACCCGCTGTACCAACCGGTGAACCGCCGATAAACATAAGCATCATTGAAACCAATGCAGAAGCATTTGTCAGATTTTCCTGTGGCACAGTTGCAAAACCTGCTGTTCTTGTTGTAACAGACTGAAAAAATGATATCTGTAATTTATTGAAAAGTGTTTCCTCTCCAATTGTAAGAGGATTATTATATTCAAGAATAAAAAATGTCAAAGTACCAAAAAGAATGAGAACTGCTGTCATCCAAATTGCAATTTTACTGTGCAAAGTAAGTCTCTTCAAGCATCGCAACCCTTGTTTTTTTGTAAGTGATGATACACGAATTAAATCCCACCACACAATATAACCAATACCGCCAACTATTATCAACATACAGGTTGTGAAATTTATCATTAGATTATGAGCATAATTGCACAGGCTGTTTTCGGCTATTATATCAATTCCCGCATTACAGAATGCAGAAACTGAATTGAAAACTGAAATCCAGATACCACGCACACCAAATTCAGGCACAAAAACCGTCATATACAGTAATGCACCGACACCCTCCACAAGAAATGTTCCTGCTATTACCTTTTTCACAAATTTCACAAGACCCGAAAGAGTGTTAAGATTAAATGCATCCTGAAGTAACAATCGGTCTGTAATACCTATTTTTTTGTGCAACGCAATCATAAAACCTGAAACAACAGTAACAACACCCAATCCACCCAATTGTATAAGGCACAATATTACTGCCTGTCCGAAAACACTCCATGTTGTAACCGTAGGCAAGGTTACAAGACCCGTTACACAGGTTGCGGTGGTAGCTGTAAACAGTGCGTCTGAATATGACACTCTTACCCCATCCTTAGCACTAATAGGCAAGGCAAGAAGCAGACTGCCAACAAGTATTACCACCAAAAAACTGAGCATTATAATCTGCGTTGTTGATAAATCAATATGCTTTTTCTTCATAAAACAAATTTCCTGATATTAATAATTCGTTTTTCACTTGTTTTTGCAATATTTTTCTATTATAATATTGACATAATTAATTATAGCATAAAAATACATTTATATCAATAAAATTAATTGTTTATTAAATATGGAGATAAATTATGTTACCAAAAAGAGTCTATGCAAAAATAAATCTTGATAATATCAAGAAAAACATCTACACTGTCCGTGAAAAATTTGGCGACGGTGTTACAGTTATGGGTATTGTCAAAGCAAATGCTTATGGCCACGGTGCTATTGAGGTTTCAAAAGCCATGGAAGAAGCAGGTGTTGGCTTTTTTGGTGTTGCAGCTATTGACGAGGCTATTGAATTACGTCAGAATGGCATTAAAACTCCTATTCTCATTTTAGGACAAATTTTTATTCAGGATTATATTTCTGCTATTGAAAATAGTATTACCTGCACAGTTGCAGACTCCGACACTGCAAAAAGACTTTCTGACGTAGCGATGAGCATTGGAAAAAAAGTTGATGTTCACATTAAAATTGATACAGGTATGGGCAGAATCGGTTTCCAGACAGACGAAAACGGATATAATGAAGTTAAATCACTTTTTAGCCTTGAAGGACTTAATATCACAGGTATTTTCACTCACTTTGCCTGTGCGGATATGAAGGATAAAACCTTTACTGAAAATCAAAAAAAGAAATTTCTTCAATTTACCGACAAACTCGCAGATGAAAGCTACAAAACCCAAATGCGACACATGTATAACAGTGCTTCAGTCCTTGATTTGAATGGATATTCAGGTGAAATGGTTCGTTGCGGAATTATGGCTTATGGGCTTTATCCGTCAAATGATGTTAATAAGGATATCCCGCTCTACCCTGCATTTGAATTCAAAAGCAGTATTTCCTTTGTAAAGGATGTAAAAAAAGGCTTCACCGTAAGCTACGGCTCCACCTATGTTACTGATAAAGATATGAAAATTGCCACTGTACCCGTAGGCTATGCCGACGGTTATCCTCGTTACTTATCAGGTAAAGGTGAAGTTCTTGTAAACGGTGTCCGTTGTAAAATTATCGGCAGAATATGTATGGACCAGTTTATGATTGATGCATCCCATATGCCCGATATTAAAATCGGTGACGAGGTTACTCTTATTGGCACAGACGGAAACGAAACAATCACAGTTGAAGATATTTCAAACCCTGATTATCGTTTCAATTACGAATTCTGTTGCCTTATTACTCCACGAGTACAAAGAATTTATATAAAAGACGGAAAAGTAATGGAATAAAAAACAACACCTGATGAGCATATACTCGTCGGGTGTTTTTCTGTGTATTTGGATTTGTGTGAACGAATGCAAAATTATATATAGCGAGGCGAAGGACGCGACGTATTGCGGAAAACAACCAAATTAATCGGCATTTTTACTGTATTTTGGCTGTTATTTTCTACATAGCAACACGCAATTTTCCCTTGAATTCTACACATGTTTATAATACAATATATAATATAAATGTATATGGGAGGTATTTTATGCCAACAGCAAGTCTTACAAAAATTAAAACGAAAAGCAATAATCTGTATCTTCGTGTTGCGAAGGGACACTTTGCAACAAGCAGTTCTCACAGTAATTACTATATTGATGTTGCTGCACAAAAATCCCGTCTTTCTGAGGCAAAGGCAGTTGCACAGGAACTTTGTAAAAACCACAAATATAGTAATCAGATAATTGACACTATTCTCTGTCTTGACGGAACAGAGGTTGTGGCTACTTGTGTTGCAAATGAGCTTACCAAAAACGACTTTGTCAACATCAATGCACATCAGACTATTTATATTGTTACTCCTGAAATCGTAAACGGTTCACAAATTATTTTCAGAGATAACATTGTTAATATGATTAAGGGAAAACACGTGTTAATTACTGCAGTTTCAGTAGCATCAGGCAACACAGCAAAGGCTGCTATTGAGGCTATCAAGTACTATGGTGGCGAGGTTGTCGGTATCGCGTCAATCTTCGCAACAAGTCAGGAATGTGCAGGTCTCGATGTTAATTCTGTTTTCAATCCGAAGGATTTACCTGATTATTTCAGTGTTCCTGCTCATGAATGTCCTCTTTGTAAGGAAGGCAAAAAGTTGGATGCACTTATTAACTGTCACGGTTTCTCAAAGCTTTAATCTCGAACAAAAGGGAGTGGATTTCCACTCCCTTAATTTATATGTAAAACAAAAAGTGGTGAAGCATTTCTGTTTCACCACTTTGATTTATTTTATGATTCCGGATTTTCAGGTTCACCGTAGTTAAGATAACCTGCATCCTTCCATACAACTGTGAACATAACACGTCCGTCAGGAAGTATTTCTCTTGTGTAGAAGTTGTTTCCCTGGAAGTCAGAATTTGACTTGTTGTATTCCACAAAACCGTTGATGTTACCCTTATTATCAGTAACATTCTTAAGTCCTTCTTCAATTCCGTCTGCCATTTGTGAATCCCAAGCAATTACTACTGCCTTGAGAACATTTCTTTCAGGGTTACAGATACCGAACTTGAAGCCTGTAAGCCACCAATGCTCCTGCTCATATCTTGTGAAAAGAGGTTCACCCTTGTTGTAATCAGCAGATGACTTGTAGTATTCAAAATACATTTCAAGAAGATGCTCGTCTGCAGCACATTTATAGAATACTGAATCAGCATTTGCAGGGTCTTTTGTATAAACACCTAACTCTGCACCTTCAAGAACACCGTACTGACCCTTCCACCACTGAAGTCTCCAAAGGAGTCCGTCATACTCAAAGTCAATCTTAAGAGTCATATACTCCATAAGGGCATAAGCAGCAGCTATATCATAAAGGTCTGTGAAACCAAAATATCTCTGCCATGGGTTCAGGTGTGTATAGTAAATATTCTGTTCCGCATCATACGCATAACCAAAAAGCGCAAGAACCTTGTGAAGGTCACTCTCGTTTGTTGGCGGTGTTTCGGGAATAACCGGAGTTTCAGGTTCGTCACCCGGTTCATCAGGTGTCTCTTCAGGTGGTGCGATTTCACCAAAAGAGCCTGTTGTTGCGAAACGAAGAATGTAACGTGCATCAATTGCAGTTACCTTGCCGTCACCGTTAATATCAGTAGCCTCAATAAGGTCGTCGTCTGCTTCTCTTATACCTGCCGCAATCTGTAAGGCAATTCGTGCATCAATAGCAGTGATTGCACCGTCGCCGTTAGCATCACCAAAGCTGAGTGATGCTGCTGTTGCTGCGATTCCACCCATCGGAATTGCGGTAACAACTATAACTAATGCAAGTAAAAATGAAAAATACTTTTTCATTTTGTCACCTCTTTCTAAAAGATTACCATAATACATAGTATATTATCCCATATAATATATTCTTTGTCAAGAAACGAAAAGACAGAATATGTCTATTATCTTTCTGTCTCACGTTTCATCTGTGAAAATCTTTCACCCCAAGAATTTGCCCAGCTTTCGCAATAAAGCTTATAATATGAAACATTGTTCTTTTCACGGTACTTTCTGAAACAATTGCACCAAATCATTGACGGCAGTGCGACAACAACATAATAAAGAGGCCCTAAAACCAGGCATTGCCATGTATGTCCGTACTCATGGATTCTTGTGTTATAAGTCCACACCTTATTCGGATGGTCCCCTCGCATAAAGATAAAGAGTCCCATTGAAAGTCCTCCCTGTTTCCAAGGAAGATAAACAATATTTGCATAACCGAATTTACTGTGTGGTCGCTTTAAAACCTTTGTGCAGATAAGATAAGCAATTCCACCCACAAGATTTACAGGTAAACACCAAGTCCATTGAACAAGATAGAAGAATAAGTCATATAATTTGCTTCTTTTTACCGTTGGTGCTGTTTGTGTTATATCAATTTTAGTCATAGTCTTCTCCCCTTATTCTGCCTTTGACATTAATTCCTTTTTAAGCATTTCTGCCTCAATAAGAATAATATAATTTCCGTTTTCGTCTTTTTCAAGAGTATGTCCCTGACTTTCATCGTTATCCTTTCCGAGCCAAGTGTCCTCAAGTTTCTGACCTGAAAGTGTTTCACAGCATTTTTTCTCCTCAGGAGTTAAAGTTACGCTACCATACTTATGTTTTGTGGCAATTGCGGCACGAATCAATGTGTGGTCATCCTTTGTCATCTTAAATCTTCTTAAAAGAATGTATGAAATCAAGGCACAAACCATCGGAATGAGTGCTACACAAAGGCGAATACCGAAAATTGCAGCATCAGACTGCTGTACAAATTCAGTTGCCTCGCTCTTTGTATCAAGTCCGAAACCACCCAAAATAAGTGTAACGATAAATGTGTTGATACCACCTGTCACCTGCTTAACCATTGTGTTGCAGGTTGAAACAACACCCTCACGTCTGCGACCTGTAATCAATTCATCAACGTCAGTAAGGTCAGGGAAAACATTGTTGCAAACAAATCCGATACCACTCATACCAAACGGATAGAAAGTAACACCCAAAATCATAAGCAACATCATATATGTAGCCTTTGGTGTACCCGGCTGACTTGCCTGCACAATAAGTCCGATGGCAAGACCGATAATCATAAACGGTGTCACTATTGTACCGCATTTTTTCTTGCCGTGCTTCATTGTAAGCATATAGTTAAGCGGGAATGCTGCAGTTTCAAAAATTCCCGCAAAAGTATTGAAAATAGGATAGTATTTATACTGATTTGCAAGGAAGGTTACATAGTAAATATATGTTGTTGAATAGAAGCTTCTTGCAGTTTCCCAGAAAAAGCTGATTCCGAAATATTGGCGGAAGGATTTGCTTTTAAACACAAGAAAATATTCATTAAATGCTGCCTTTAAATCCAACTTCTCGTTCTTCATATCCAATGAACTTGGTTCTTTAACGAGCTTGAAGGTGCTGTAAATTGCCACGGAATACATTGTTGCAAGTAAAACACCTGTTACAAGGAACGGCATTTTCGCATCTCTTGTGAGTCCGTCGGAAAATCCGAAAATTGAAAGCATTACAAGTAGAATTATATACGACGGAATCATACCGCAGGAGTTGAAAATATAGCTTACTGAAGTGTATTGTGTTCTCTTGTTATATTCAGGTGCAAGTTCAGGAAGCATTGCTGTATGAGGTACTGTTATAATTGTGTAAGCCGTTTTGTAAAGCACATAGGCAAATACAAAATATGCAACAGTCATATACGGATGCTTTTCACCGTCAAGCCCAAAGGAATTCCAAAGCATTATATATGATACAAAAACAAGAGGAATACCCCATTTGAGATATGCACGATGACGACCGTATTTTGAACGGGTACGGTCGGTTATAATCCCCATAATGGGGTCGTTTATCCCGTCCCATACAACTGCAACCATTGTTATAAAACCTGCAAAGCGGATATCAAGCCCAACAACACGTGTAAGGAAAATACTGAAATACATACTTATTATGTATCCTGCACCGCCAAGGAAAATATTGGTATAGCAATAGTTTATCATAGGCACAACTGTTTCCTTAAACGTACCCTCAATGCCTATTGCCTTTTTAAACTTTTCAACCATAATCTCACCTGAATTATCTAATTAAAAAACTGCACTACAATATATGTAATGCAGATTTCTGTTTTTTAATCGTCTTCACCTACAAAAATCTCAACTGCATTTTCGCATGTGTTTACTTCAACAAAGTCGTGGAATCCTCCGTTTTCACCGTCAAGAACCCAGTTAACCTTGTCTTCAAAATAGAATTTGAATCTTTTGCCACGTTTTACAATAAGGTACTTATTATCAAGGACTTCCCTTGTAATAAACATAGCATTTAAAATGGAAACAAGCTGTGCAGGGTTCTTAGGCATACGAATCATAGCGAGTTCGTGATAACCGTCATCAAATTCTACTCCTGCTTTTTTAAGCACAGGAAATCCTGCAACGGAATACGAGTTTGAAACACCGCCATAGAAGAATTTACCCTCTATAATTTCGCCGTCATCACATTCAACCTTTGCCTTGAAGCCTTTAATGGAAAATGCCTCCTTGGCTGACTCCCAATAATAAGCACCTCTGCCGATTTTGTTCTTCAAAGACTGCTTTGCCTTATAGGAAACGTCGCAGAGATTACCGAAGCAGGAAACATAAATAAAAGATTCCTGTCCGTTGAAATCACCGATATCAATGGCTCTTGTCTTCCCATCAATAACAGCCTCAATAGCATCTTCAGGGTCTGTCGGAATGTGCAAGGAATTAGCAAAGTCATTGGTTGTACCAAATGGAATATAGCCGATTTTTACATCCAACTTCATTTCCATAACACCGCAGATAGTTTCCTTTAATGTGCCGTCCCCACCGCAACAGATGATTACTTCATTACCCTCACCATATTTTTTTGTGACGTAATATGCATTCTTATCAATCTCTGTGTATTTAACACTCACGCTATAATCTGCTTCTTCAAGTTTTTTAGTAATCTTGGGAAGAAAATCAACAGATTTACGCTTACCCGCAATAGGATTGATAATCAGCAAAAGGTTCTTAGACATATCAGAACTCCAATTTCTTATTTATATATTCAACCAAACGGTCGATAGGCATTCTTACCTGTTCCATTGTATCCCTGTCACGAACTGTTACACAGTTATCTGCTTCTGTTTCGTCATCACCAACAGTCTGGAAGTCAACTGTGATACAGAATGGTGTACCGATTTCGTCCTGACGACGATATCTCTTACCGATTGAACCTGCGTCATCATATTCAACATTGAAATATTTTGAAAGCATTTCGTAAATCTCATCTGCTTTATCACCGAGTTTCTTTGAAAGAGGAAGAACTGCAGCCTTAACGGGTGCAATTGCAGGGTGGAAATGCATAACAACACGAGTATCGTTCTTTTCTGCATCCACAACTTCTTCGTCATAAGCTTCTGTTAAGAGTGCAAGGAAAAGACGCTCAACACCAAGAGATGGCTCGATAACATAAGGAATGTATTTTTCGTTTGTAGCTTGGTCGAAATATTCAAGTGCCTTACCGCTTGTGTTTGCGTGCTGAGTAAGGTCATAGTCAGTTCTGTCAGCAATACCCCAAAGTTCACCCCAACCGAATGGGAAAAGATATTCAAAGTCGGTTGTTGCCTTTGAATAGAAGCAAAGTTCTTCAGGGTCGTGGTCACGAAGACGAAGATTTTCAGGCTTGATGTTAAGAGAATAGAGCCAGTCACGGCAGAATGCTCTCCAATATTCAAACCATTCAAGGTCAGTACCAGGTTTGCAGAAGAATTCAAGTTCCATCTGTTCAAATTCACGAACACGGAAAATGAACTTACCCGGAGTGATTTCGTTACGGAAAGATTTACCAATCTGTGCAACACCGAATGGCACCTTTCTTCTTGTTGTTCTCTGAACATTCTGGAAGTTTACGAAAATGCCCTGTGCTGTTTCAGGACGAAGGTAGATTTCAGATGTTGAATCCTCTGTAACACCTTGGAATGTCTTGAACATAAGGTTGAATTGACGAATATCAGTAAAGTTATGAGCACCGCAATCAGGACAAGGAATAGCATGTTCTTTAATGTAGTTTGCCATTTCTTCGTTTGACCAACCTGCAACGTTTGTACCATCAAAGTTTTCGATAAGATTGTCTGCACGGTGACGAGTCTTACACTGACAACAGTCCATAAGCGGGTCAGAGAAACCGCCAAGGTGACCGGATGCCACCCATGTCTGTGGATTCATAAGAATTGCAGAATCAAGACCTACGTTGTATTTGTTTTCTTGGATAAATTTCTTTCTCCAAGCCTTTTTGATATTCTCTTTAAGTTCAACACCCAATGGGCCGTAGTCCCAAGTGTTTGCAAGACCACCGTAGATTTCACTACCTGCGTATACGAAACCTCTGCCCTTTGAGAGAGCAACGAGTTTTTCAAGTGTTTTTTCTGTGTTAATCATAACTGATTTTCATTCCTTTATAAAATTATTGGTTATTTATTACTTAATTAATCAACTTTACCTGCTTTTACTGCTTCGAAATCCTCAACAATTTCTTTTTCAGGTGCTTTTGTAAGAAGGGATACAACAACGATTGCTATTGATGCGAGAATGAATGCAGGAAGAAGTTCATAAATTGCAAATACACCACCGAGACCAGCGATTACATATTTCCATACAAAAATCATAACGCCACCTACAACCATACCTGCAAGTGCACCCCACTTGTTTGTACGCTTCCAGAAAAGTGCAAAAAGAACAACAGGACCGAATGCAGCACCGAAACCTGCCCAAGCAAAAGACACGATTTCAAAAACAGAACCCTCATCCTTTGCCCAGATAATACCAACAATTGCAATAACAACAACTGTTAAACGAGCAACTAACATTGATGTCTTCTGTGAAAGGTTTTTACCGAAGAATTCTTTAACAATATTCTGTGAAACTGCTGATGATGCAGCAAGAAGCTGTGAGTCGGCAGTTGACATTGTTGCAGCAAGGATACCTGCAAGGATTACACCTGCTACGATTGCAAGAATTGCACTGTTGTCACTGATAAGCTTTGCAATTTCAATAATAATTCTCTGTGAATTTGCATTATCAAGTGCGATAACACCATTCTTTACAGCTGCTGAACCAACAACACCAATCAAAATTGCAACTGCCATTGAGATGAACACCCATACTGTAGCAATTCTGCGAGATGTCTTTAACTTATTCTTATCGTTAATAGCCATAAATCTTAAAAGAATATGTGGCATACCAAAATATCCAAGACCCCATGCAAGAGTTGATGCAACTGTTAATGCACTGTATGGTGTACTTGCATTTGCTGATGGGTCATAAGTGTTGAAAAATTCAAGGAAACCGGGCATTGAGTTTGCGTTTGTAACAACATTATCCCAACCGCCTGCATAGCTTATGCCAAAACCAACAACTACTACAAGAGCAATTGTCATAACAATTGACTGAATAAGGTCAGTTGTTGATGCCGCAAGAAAACCACCGAGAGTGGTATATGCAACAATAACAACAGCACTTACAACCATTGCTGTAAAATAGTCAACACCGAAAAGGCTTGAGAAAAGTGTTCCGCAAGCATTGAAGCCTGATGCTGTGTAAGGAACAAAGAAAACAAGAATAACAAGTCCTGCAATTAAAGAAAGAAGATTTTTCTTGTCTCCGAATCTCTTGGAGAAGAATTCAGGAATTGTAACTGCGTCAAGTTTTTGTGAATACATTCTGATTTTCTTCGCAACGATAAACCAGTTTACCCATGTACCGATACCGAGACCGATTGCAGTCCAGCTTGCTTCTGCAAGACCGTAAACCAATGCAACACCGGGAAGTCCCATAAGTAACCAGCTACTCATATCTGATGCTTCGGCACTCATTGCAGTAACAAGTGGTCCTAATTTTCTGTCACCGAGATAAAAGTCATCCGTGCTTTTATTTTTCTTTGAATAAACTGCTCCAATTACAACCATTGCCAAAAGGTAAACTGCAATTGTAACAATCATTATGATAGCTGTTGAAGTCATAATCTTCATCCTCCTAGGTATTTCCGTTAGTGGTATATTACTCCACTATATAAATATACCATTGTATTATAATAAAAAAAAAGTGATTTGTAAAGCATTTAAGCCCTACAAATCACCATATTTTTACAAATTTATTTTATTCGCCTTTCCAATCGTGAATAACTGATGGATTTGCAAAAATTTCATCAAGTTTATTCATAAATGGGAGCACATCACAATAGTCAAGAGCCTTGTGGTCAAAGGCGATTGTAAGAGGAAGAATCTCGCGGATTGCAATTGTGTCATTACCGTTTTCATCTGTCACAACAGTTGGCTGTTTTCTGATTGCATTAACTGCAATTGCAGTAACCTGGGGCGGAATAATCTCAAGAAGGTAGCACACACCGGTCTGGTTACGGTGAATTGAACCAATATTTGAAATTGTAACTGTACCCTGTTCAATATCCTTCTTTGTAAGTCTGTCATTTTCAGGAATTGAATAGTATTTCTTTTTAGCTTCTCCCTTTAATGTACGAACCTTGTGCTTACCTGTTTTTGAACCGATAAGTCTTAATACAGCTTGCTTAACCTTACCCTTTTTAAGACCCTTAAGAGTATTGTCAAGAGAAACCTCAAACATAGCTTCATCCATATTTGTGTTTTTCATACGACGCATTGTATCATTGATAATCTCCGTCATTTTTGTAAGGTTTTTGCTTTCCATGTGACGAAGATTAACAGTCATCATTCTGCCGTCAGGAAGTACAACCGGCATTGAAACGTTAACACGGTTGTGATATAAAAGCTTACCACGAACAAGTTTACGTTCAAATTTCAGGTGACAGTTCATTTTTGGTGCAGCCATAAGACCTTCACAGATAATCTTCATAACAACTGTGTTGATTGAGATTTTCTTTGACTTGTCAGTACAACCCTCATTAAGTTTTTTGTATTCCTTCATAAATTCAGTAACGTCTGCTTCATAACTTACAACAGCATGAGGAATTGTTTCCCAGCTTTCTGCAGTCATGTTAGAAACAATTTTTCGTGCAATACCAAAACGTTCTTTTTTATAAACAGCCATTTTTATTTCTCCTTAAAATGCCTTTTCGTTAAATCTTCTTTCAAATTCTTGGCAAAGTTCATCCCTGAAATTAGGATGAGCAATAGAGATAAGTGCCCTTGCTCTTTCTCTCATTGTTTTACCTTTAAGTTGAGCAATACCAAATTCAGTAACAATGTAATTAACATCATTTCTTGTGGTTGTAACTGCAGAGTAATCAGTAATTTTTGGCACAATCTTTGAAATTGTGTCACCCTTTGCAGTTGATGGCATTGCAATAATTGAACGACCACCCTTGCTCATTGTTGCACCCCTTACAAAGTCAACCTGACCACCAACACCTGAGAATTGGTTAAGACCGATTGTGTCGGAAACAACCTGACCTAATAAATCAACCTGTAAACAAGAGTTAACTGATACCATATTGTCGTGTTGTGCAATAACAACGGGATTATTAACATAATCCATAGGCATCATTTCCACATCGGGATTTCCGTTGATGTAGTCAAAAAGTTTTGTTGTACCAAAGGCAAAGCCTAAAATTGTTTTACCTTTATTTATATTCTTCTTTGAGTTATTGATAACACCACTTGTAATGAGGTCAACAACACCGTCGCCAACCATTTCGGAATGGAGTCCCAAATCCTTTTTATGCTTTAATTCCTCACAAATTGCGTTTGGAATTCCGCCAATACCCAATTGAATACAGTCACCGTCGTTAATAAGTGATGCACAGTTTTTACCAATCTGAATTTCAACCTCGGTAAGTGGTGGTGCAGGAACCTGTGGAATAGGTTCATCATATTCAACAAAGAAATCAAATTCGCTGATATGCTTTCTTGTAGCACCATATGTATAAGGTACATATTTATTAACCTGACCTATTTTAACCTCACAATAAGAAAGTGTTGTTTCAATATAGTCACAGTTTGTACCAAGTGAAACATAACCATCCTCGTCAGGTGGAGTTACTGACATAACGGTTACACGAGGTTTAATATATTCTTTCAACACCATTGGTGATTCAGACAAATAACAAGTTGTGTAATCTGCCACACCGCTTGCAATAGCCTTTCTGTTTGTACCGGATGCAAAAAGCGAATTATATTTGAAATGACCTTTTACTTCTTCATCAACCCAAGGTGTTTCACCCAAAAGAAGCATATTGATTACCTCAACATCCTTGAAATCCTTGTAATTCTCTCTCATGGCACGAACAATGGCTCTTGGTTCGCCACAACCAAATGCCATAACGACTTTATCGCCATCTTTTATATTCTTTATTGCTTCTTCAGCAGTAACAATTTTTCCTGTATATTCTTGTTTCCAGTCCATAATTGCCCCCTATCTTTGGATTTTATTAAACATTCAAGCGCATAAATGTTCAACATTTATACAATTATATCGTGAATCAGGTTTTTTGTCAACAAACCACATAAACTTAACAAATATTTAACATTTTCTTCCAAAATAAATACCCATTTCATTCAGTATGTAAAAAATCCACTCACTTTTTTATAGATTATCACAATGGAAAATATCGTTTGTATATAGTATAATATTTAATCATAGATTTCCTTTATAAAGGAGTGCAAAATATGAATCATATTGCAAAAAAAGAAAAAATCAATTTTATGTCAGGTCTTGCGGGACAGAATATTGTTTACTGCTTCATTGGTGCATCTTTCTTTCAGTACTTTCTGACTGATATTGCATTGTTCCCACCCGCTGTTGTCGGTGTGCTTCTTATTCTTATGAAAGTATGGGACGGTGTAAATGACCCGATTATCGGTTCTATCATCGACCGTCATCGTTTTAAAAATGGTGAAAAACTACGACCTTTACTTAAATATACACCGGTACCGGTAGGTGTATTTACAGTTCTTATTTTTGTTGTATTTGAAACAGATAACCCAAGTCTTCTTTGGCTTCGTATAGGTTACTTTGTAATTATGTATCTCTGTTGGGATATTACTTACACTATGCAGGACGTTGCAATCTGGGGTATGACAGCGGTTATTACACCCGATTCAAATGAACGTGACAGATTTGTTCAATTGGCACGAACAATTGGCTCCATTTTCTTTGGCATTTTTAGTGCAGTTATTCCTATGGTTATGGAAATCGTTGCAAAACAGTCCGGCAATTCCCTTGCACTTATGACAGTTTTGTTTGCTACAATTTTCGGTCTTGGTGGTGCTTTAATCAGTGCAAAATGTCATAAGGCACAGGAAAGAGTACGTCTTGTTGAACCCGACCAACAGCAAACATCAATTTTCGAATGCTTCAAACTCCTTTTCCAGAATAAGATGCTTATGCTTGTAACACTTTCAAACCTTTTTGGTGCATTGGCATTCGGTAATAATCTTGTTACATATTTCATCAAATACAAAATACCTGAAATTTCAATTGGCGGCTTTGTCCTCGGGCCATTAACCCTCACAACTGTTTTTGGTGCTCTTACAACTGCCCCAAGCTTCCTTGGTATGCTTTTTGCAGATAAGCTTAAGATTAAATTTAAGGGTTACAGAAATCTTCTCATTTTCATTCAGGCTTGTACATTGGTTTCAAGAATACTTGCATGGATTATCGGATTTGAGGGTAAAAACATTATACTTACAATGGTTATCCTTGCAATTTCCTCATTCCCTGCAGGTGCCGCAAGTATTGCACAGACTTCCCTTTTCTGCGATAGTGTTGACTATATGGAATGGAAAACAGGCAAACGTACAGAAGGTGTTACATTTGCAATGCAGACATTCTTTACAAAGATTTCAAGCGGTATCACAGGTGCTCTCGGTACTTTTGCTCTTGATATTCTTGGCTATAAGGCAGTTGAAGATGTTCCCGGTGCTGTTTACCTTGGCACACAGTCACAAGCCTTTGAAACCTGGATTTGGCCGATAGTTATGCTCACACCTGCTCTTGCTGCATTACTCTATATGATTCCACTTTTCTTTATCAGGTACACATCTGAGCAAAAAGCACAGGTCGAAAAGGAATTGGCAGAGCGTAGGGCTAAGGCAGAAAACCAAGTGGTTGCTGAATAAAGGAGATTTAAAATGAAGAAAATTATCAGTATTCTATGCGTCACAGCAATTCTGTTGTCAGTATTTGCTATCACGGGATTCGCTGCTGATACAAATTATAAGCCCTATGAGGAAAGTCAGTACTTTTCCTATGGTGATTATGACATTCATTATCGGGTAATTCCGGCTCAGGGCAATTTCAAGGGCAGAATTATGATGCTCCACGGATTTATGTGTTCAACCTATGCGTGGCGAAATATGGCGGATGAAATGTCCAAAAAGGGTTATGAATGTGTTCTTGCAGACCTTCCTAATTTTGGTTACAGCACAAGAGAAACTCCCGAAACGGAAATCATTGACCGTGAAGTTTTGATTACAACGCTTATGGAAAGTATTGCACCAATGGACCAATGGATTTTGGCAGGTCATTCAATGGGTGGCGGTGTTGCGGTTAATATCGCAATTGACAACCCCGTTAAGGCACTTTTGCTTTATTGTCCTGCTCCGCAAAGCGAATTTCCCGTTGCAATGCAGGGTATTGTTCAATCCAACCTTATGAAAGGTACAATGAACGCTTTCTTTAAGTATGGTACAAGGATTGAACCACTTGTAAAAACTGTAATCCTTATGGCAACTCTCGATATTAAATTCTCAAGCGAATATGATGTAACCGGTGTTACCGATGCAGTTCAGTATGACGGATTTGGTGCAGGAATGTGCGAAATGATGTACAATGTAAAGCCAACTGATTTAGCAAATGCGGATAAAATCACCTGTCCCGTGCTTTTAGTTCAGGCAAGTGGCGATATCGTTCTTAACGCACAAATGAAAGACCAGATGAATTCAGCATTCCCCGATGCCACAACCTACAATGTCAAGGGTGGCGGTCACCAATGCATTGAAAACAGAGCATACGAACTTTCATTGGTAACAAACCAATTTCTCAGAAAAAGTTTATAAACTAAACAGCGGGGTTTTTACCCCGTTGTTTTTTGCAACAAATTTGAATTTGTCGGGATGTTTTCGACACACCAAACGGGTTGTAATGTAGGGTCGGGTAAGTCTCACCTGCCGGTTCGGTCGGTGCTTCTGCTTCGCAGAGGTGTCCACCGGACACCCGCACCCGTGCCCGACAGCAGTTAACGATAATATTACGGGCAGGCACAGAGACCTGCCCCTACAATGTTCCAAATTGGTTAAATTATAAATTTGCAACGCAGTTCCGGCATTCCGCACTTTGCGTTTTGCATTTTGCACTCAATTCCACCAACCCCAATTCATCGAACAAAGTTAAGCAACAGTATTTTTTGCTGTTGCTTTTATTTTTATGGGTGGTATAATTATTTTAACAAATAAGATTTGTATTGGAGTTATTATGACAAAACAAAAGAACTACAAAAAAACACTTATAGCTTGTTATCTTGGATTTGTAACGCAGGCTATATCTGCAAACTTTACCCCACTCTTATTTTTAACATTCAAGGATACTTATGGGATTACGCTTGACAAAATTGCAATGATTCCGTTAGTGTTCTATTTAACCCAATTGCTAATCGATTTTGCTGCTACTAAATTTGCCGATAAAATTGGGTATCGTGCTTGTGTGGTGGCATCCCAAGTGTTGTCATCGGTAGGACTTGTATCAATGGCATTTCTGCCGGAACTGTTACCTAGTCCTTTTGTTGGCATTCTGATTTCTGTGGTACTTTATGCCATTGGTAGTGGTCTTATTGAAGTTTTAGTAAGTCCTATTGTTGAAGCCTGCCCATTTGAGAATAAGGACGGTATGATGAGTCTATTACATTCTTTCTACTGTTGGGGTGCAATGGGTGTCATTTTGGGTTCTACACTCTTTTTCGCTGTATTTGGTGTAGAAAATTGGAAGATACTTACGATTATTTGGGCATTAGTGCCGTTATATAATACATTCAACTTTATTAACTGTCCTATAGAACGATTGGTAGAAGACGGTAAAAGTATGAGTGTTAGTCAGTTGCTGAAAACACCTATCTTCTGGTTAATGATAATACTTATGGTATGTTCAGGTGCATCTGAGGCATCTATGGCTCAATGGGCATCTGCATTTACGGAATCTGCTGTCGGCGTTTCCAAAACTGTTGGTGATTTAGCAGGGCCGTGCCTATTTGCTATGTTTATGGGTATATCCCGTGTAGTGTATGGTAAATTCAGCAATAAACTTGACTTGACTAAAGTTATGCTTGTCTGTGGTGCAATGTGTGCCGGATGTTATCTGTTGGCATCTTTGTCTTCGTTGCCAATCCTTGGACTTGCAGGCTGTGCCCTTTGTGGTTTGGCAGTTGGTATTATGTGGCCAGGGTCTATCAGTATTTCTTCACAGAAATGTCCGAGAGGCGGTACTGCTATGTTTGCATTTTTGGCATTAGCCGGCGATTTAGGTGCTATGGTTAGTCCTGCTATGGTGGGAAGCATTTCCGAAATGGCAGGTGGCAATCTTAAAACAGGTTTGCTTGTAGCAACGGTATTTCCTGTAGTGCTTGTATTTACATTGCTGGTTCTAAAGAAAAGATTAGTAAAACAATAAACAGAGAATAACAAATTTGAATTTGTCGAACTCATTAAATGGTGTATATTGCCTCCCTCTGACAAGGGAGGCGATTATAATCGCAACGCAGTTCCGACATTTTGCACTTTGCGTTTTGCACTTTGCATTTATTTCGACAAACCCCAATTTATCGAACAAAGTTAAGCAACAGTATTTTCGCTGTTGCTTTTTGTTTTATGTGAATGGTATAATTAATTCTAATAAAAGTGAAAAGAGGGGTTATATGAATTATCGTACACCACTGAAATATCATTTTGCAACCAAAAAGGGTTGGATAAATGACCCCAACGGATTAGTTTATTTTAATGGTTATTATCATATTTTTTATCAACATTCGCCCAATTTTGAAAAGCCATGGAATGAGAGTATGCATTGGGGACATGCGAGGACAAAAGATTTCTTGAATTTTGAGGAATTGCCCGTTGCTCTTTTCCCTGACAAGCCATATGACAAGGACGGTTGCTGGTCGGGTACAGCCATTGTCAAAGATGAGACACTCTTTCTCTTTTATGCGTCAATTCATGACGGTGTTCAGTCTGTTAGTGTTGCTTATTCAACTGACGGAGTTAAGTTTGAAAAATATGAGGGTAATCCTGTAATCAACGGATTCCCAACTGATGGTTGTCCTGATTTTCGTGACCCTGCCGTGTGTTATTCTGACGGCAAATACTATTGTGTAATGGCATCGGGAAACCATGAAAAGAAAACTGCAAATCTTCTTTTATATGAAAGTGAAGACTTGTTTCACTGGAATTATAAAGGCGTTCTTTGTGAATGGGAAAACTCAAAATTTGCCGAGTGCCCGTCTTTTATGAAATCAGGAGATAAATATCTGCTTACGGCTTCTGTATGTAAGGAAGACAGTCATCGGTTTTCGGTGATGTACGGCACCTTTGAAAACGGTACTTTCACTCCTGAATATACGGGCGAAGTGGATAAAGGTCCTGACCAATATGCAGGGCAGGTATTTCTTGACCACAAGGGAAGAACAATTCTCATCTCTTGGCTTCCCGGTTGGAAATATGCAGGTTACAAGAAAAATGATATAGGTTGTATGTCCGTTCCCCGTGAAATAAAACTTATCGATGGCAAAATCTACGGTTATCCTGTAGAAGAAGTGCGACATTTACTCAAAGATAGCGATTCTGCGGTTATCCGTAAGAAAAACGGATTTAAAATCAAGCGAACACACCGTAAGAGTGTTGTCTATGAGGGCGAAATTAAAGACCTTAAAATTATTCGTGACGGATATATTTTAGAATTATTTGTCAATGGTGGCGAAGAAATTTATTCAGTCTTGCTATAAAAATTACACACTAAACACAACGAGCAACAGTATATTTGCTGTTGCTTTTTGTTTTGTGGCTAGTATAATTGTTTTAACAAATAAGACATTGTGAGGGATTGGTATGATGCAATATAATATTGAATTTTGGAACGCACTAGATGAATTGGTGAACAATTCGGAAATTATAATTGATAGACCAAAAGGAACAGCACACCCCAAGTATCCCGATTTCATTTATCGCGTTGATTATGGATATTTGAAAAATACATCTTCTATGGATGGTGCAGGAATAGATGTATGGGTAGGAAGTAGCGAAAAAAAGATTGATGCAATAATGTGTATTGTTGATTTAATGAAGAAAGATTCAGAAATTAAAATACTGATTGGATGCACAGAAGAAGAAAAGGAAATAGTATACGAAACACATAATAAAACACAGTTTATGAAAGGTATTTTAATACGTCGATAAATTCCAATTTGTCGAAAAACATTCCACACAAAAAGAGCATCTACCACTTTGGTAAATGCTCTTTATTTTTACTTATTCAAACAAGTTCCGCAATACTCATATCCTTGGTCTAAATACTGCTGTAACTCTGTTCCTTTAATTGTCTTTTTGTTCTTTTCACTCATACCTGTTGCACCTGAACAGGTTGGCTTATGCACTTTCTTTGATGATGTATTAAGTACAAATTGTGATGAATTTACATCATTATCTTTTTCCTCCGAATAACTTTCGTCAAGAGTGCTTTCACCTGTTGCATAATCGATTTTAACACCCGGTTGAACATTGTAGCAATAGACATTAAAGCAGATTCCCTCACCCTCATCTTCAACGGACCAAGCCTCCATAACAACACCGCTTGCCACAAGATTATCGCCCTCAAAAATTGGTGTTACACGATATAGTACGTGGTTCTCGGTTTCCTTTACATAGTCAGCAACCATATTCTCAAAGGGCAACATACCCTGCACATTCATATATCTTGTGCCTGTTATGAGATTACTTGTATTTGCGTTTTCTCCCGTCAATTGAAAACCTATTAAATGGCAACGATTATATAGATATTTTCCGTCAACAAAATCATATTTTGCAGTCACCCAACCAGATGGCTTAACCTGACCGATATTTCCTCTGTCCTCCGTTGGCATAATCTCAACACCAATGCAAGCGAAAGTCACACCGCAACGACCTAAACTATCTAATTCTGCGTATGTTTCAAAAGCTTCTGTTGTGTAATCATCCTTGGAAAACAAAGGAAGATTATCATAAATTGCCACGTATGGACGACCTGAAAACTCCGGAATATTCTGGAGAGTTATCGTTTCTTCAGTCAATGGAGCCATAGTATTTTCTTCGGGTAATGTTACTTTTTCAGAGCCACCATTTTCTAATTTACAACCACCAAACAGGCAAATAGAAAAGATAAGCAAAATGCTGATTATCGTTGTAAGTATTCTATTTCTCATAATCTTACCTCACATATCTTTCTCTTGTGATTTTTTCGTGGGACGAGCCTTCAAAATCAACGGTTTCTGCCAAGTTCCATTTTTTAAGGTCAATATTAAATTGCACATCTGCAGGATACACCCTGTTCCATTTATATACAATTATTTCTTCAATATCATTTTCGTTTACAGTGAAATTCTCTGCAAAACAATATCCGCTTTTGGGATTTTCACAGATTTCTACTGCATTTTCTGGAAAAAGCTTTGCTGAATACTCGTTTGTGTAAAGTTTTTCACCTTTACAAAACTCTAAAACATTTTCAATCAGAATTTTGTCACGACTCTGACGTCGATTATTGAACATCATACCATTATTGTCATCAAGACAAACTATAAGTTTCATATTTATCACCTAATTTCAATTATTCAGTCATTTTCAAATATGCATATTATTCAAAATATTGTCTATATTTTACATCTTGCCAAAGAGCCTTCATCACATCATCTTTAGAGCCATAAAAGGAATATGAATTCAAGTCATCAATAGAAGACCAATATGCAGGAAGAGCATCTTCATAATTGCAAATGTAAAGCCATTCTTGTTCATCAAATAAACAAATTTCTTGATATTCAAATTTATAAAAACCTTTACTATTTTTTGTTACAACAAAACGTTTTGATTTATCCTTACTATAAACAACATATACAACTTCAATATCCTCTATGTAACGAAGTTGTTTATTGTACATAATTTCAGCAATTTCTTCCAATGGTGACATTGGAGATACTAAATTACTTTTATTTTCCATAATTATCACCAAGAAAATTTTAACACACAAAAATACTTCTTTCAATAAATTTTATTTATTATCTGCACGAAATATGGTATAATCCTGTGTGTGAGGTGAGAATATGAAACGATTCGCAAAAGTGTATATTGAAATTTCAAATATCTGTAACCTAAAATGCTCATTTTGTCCGGGAACTACACGAAAGCCAAAGCGAATGAATGTTGATGATTTTAAAATCGTGCTCGAGAAAATCAAGAATTATACTGATTACATTTATTTTCATCTTCTTGGTGAACCTCTTTGCCACCCCGACCTTGAAAAATTTTTGAAGATTGCTGAAGATATGAATTTCAAGGTAATTATCACCACCAACGGTACACTTTTAAGCAAATGTAAGAATATTCTTATTCATTCAAATTCTCACTATAAAACAGTTATTTCTCTCCACTCTTTTGAGGCGAATGATAACAAAATCTCCTTTGAAAAATATCTTGATGATTGTTTTACTTATGCAAAATCCGCTGAGAACAAGAAAATCGTTGTTCTTCGACTGTGGAACAATGGTGGTAAGGATAGTCTGAACTGTGAAATTCTGTCCAAGCTTGAAGATTATTTTCCGAGGCCTTGGGTTGAAGAACGAAACGGCACAAGAATCGGTAATAAAATATATATTCAATACGGAGATAAGTTTGATTGGCCGTCGCTTGAAAATAATGACATAAACGAAAATATTTTCTGCTACGGACTCCGTGACCAGATAGGTATTTTAGCCGACGGAACGGTTGTCCCCTGTTGTCTTGACAATAACGGTGAAATAAACCTTGGCAATATTTTTGAAAAGAATTTAGAAGAAATAATCAATTCGCAAAAATCACAAAGCATATATAACGGATTTTCAAACCGCAATGCCTGTGAGGAGCTTTGTAAAAGATGTCGCTTTGTAAGAAAATTCTAAACAACAAAAGGACCTGACTTACATCAGGTCCTTAAAATTTATGTACTTATTGATTAATAAGCAACTGTCCACCATTCCTCGAAGCCGAGTCCGATTTCGTAGCTGTCCATATAAAGAATCATTGGAAGATTGAAGTAGTATTCAACAAGATTTCCTGTATCTTTTTCGATTTTTGCAGTAACTTCAGTTACGTCATAAGCACATTTTGGCTCAATCTGGTTAATAAGCGGAACGCTTGAGATTGGGTCCTGAATTGACTTCTTTGTAAGAATTGAAGCAACTGAACCTACACCATAACCAAATTCAGGGTCAGTTTCTGCCTTAATCTTAATTGTAATTACATAGAAATTGCCTTCTTCTTTACAACTGATAGCAGCGATATCATCTGTTTTAAGGTTACAAGTATGTCCTGATGGTGGGAAATTACCTGCAATATCAGCACCTGTGTATGTCTGGTTAACGCTTTCTTCCTTAAGAAGAGAACCCATAAGAGTTTCGCCAAGTGCTGAAAGAGCACCTGCTTTAACATGATTCTTGTAGTTATAAGCATTTTTCTTAACAATTGTTGCTGACTTAGCATTTGTCTTAACGCCTGTAAAAGCCTTCATAAACAAGTTATACTGTGCGATTGGTGTTGTAGGAGCCTGATTTGCAGTTTCGCCCTCGCCTTCACCTGCTTCACCGTTTTCACCTTCACCTGTTTCGCCTTCACTCCAGTCAATATTGGAGCCATCTTCTTTGTTCTCTGTTTCAGCATTATTTGAGCTGACTGCACCTGTTCCGCCATTACCAACAGTCAACATTGTTGTCTGTGCAATAGAAACGATACTGAACACTATTACCAATGAAAGCAAAACAGCAATTGCTGATAAGAAGGTTTTTGAAAATCTTTCTTTTTTTGCTTCCTTTATCTCAAGTTTTGCTTTGTATTCTTCCGGGGTTAATTGTTTTTTAGCCATTTTTTTAACTCCTTTCAAAAGTTAAACATTTACCTTTATACTTTACAACAAAACCCGACAAAAGTCAATAGAGTATAATCTTACGCAAGTAATTTTTTTCATCATTGCGTTCATTATGGGTATTGTTTTTTTATTACAAACTATGGTATAATCAATTTTATATAAGTTAAATGCGAGGCGAACATATATGACAACGAAAAATAATAAAAAAAAGGGCAATAAAAATTCGCAGGATATGATACTTAAGGGTATTGTTGTTTTCTGTGTCGCAGTTCTTATTCTGACTGCCGTTATTGCTGTCCCGATAATCATTGACAGTAAAGAAGAAAATGTATCATCAGAATCCGACTATAAGAAAAAAGATGATAAAGAACAGCAGGACAAAGACGAGGAAAAGGACATAACCGACCTTTTCGAAACAGAACCGGTTACGAATGATACGGAAGAATCTACGGAGCCTGAAAAACCAATTACGGGTGAAAAAGACCCACCATCACCAAATTCATTTTACAGCACTGTCAAATACCGTTCACCTGATGCAGTGCCTGCCGACATATTTAAGCACGGCAGAAACCTTATGCTTTTAAACAGACAATATGAATTGCCTGAGAATTTTCAGTGGGATTTGGTTTATTGGTCAAACGGTCAGCACGTTGATGCTATGTATCTCAACTGTGAGGAACGCAATTCCGTTCAGGCTGTTGACAAAGCAGCTTATCAACCACTTAAGGATATGTTCGCAGCAGCAAGGGCTGATGGTGTTCCCCTTCAACTTGTTTCCGCATACAGAAGCATTTACTTACAGGACAAATTGTTTACTCGTTCCGTAAACACCTACAAAAACCAAGGTCTTTCTGAAATTGATGCCATAAACAAGGCAAATCGTGAACGTACCTTCTCAGGAACAAGCGAACACAACACAGGTCTTGGCTTTGATATTCTCCAACAGGGCAATTACACTCTCAGCACCTCATTTGAGAATAGTGCTCAGTTTAAATGGCTTATGGAAAACGCCGAGGATTACGGTTTTATCCTTCGTTACCCGAAGGATAAGACAAATATCACAGGCATTATGTATGAACCCTGGCATTTCAGATATGTTGGTGTTGAACACGCAAAGAAAATCAACGCACTTGATATGTGCTTAGAAGAATATATTGACTATTTAGAGGCATAAACAAATGGAAAATTTTAAAGAGAAAGCATTTAGTTATATGGCATTTGGCAAGATTTTCGGTCATCTGTTTCTTGTCATGGAGCCAAAGATTTTTTATCACAAGCTCCTCGAAAAAAACGGAAAGCAGGAAAAGGCTGATAAATTTGGTTTTCCAGCAGTAAAAAAATGGTCAAAATTTGTGATTAATGCTGCAAAGGTTAATATTGAGGTTGAAGGACTTGAAAAAATTCCCACTGACCAACCTGTTCTTTTTACACCAAACCACCAAAGCTATGCGGATGTGCCGATTCTTCTCCACGCATTGAAAGATTTCAATTTCGGCTTTTTGATGAGAATGCAGCTTAACCAGTTTTTTGCAATAAAGCAGATAAGTCATATTCTCCACTGTGTTCCTATCAATCAGGAAAACGCACGTGAGGGAATAAAAGCCCTTCATAAAACGGCTGAACAGATTAAAGAAGGGCTTTCCATGGTCGTTTTCCCTGAGGGTAAACGTGGCTTTTCAAATACTCCTGACGAATTTAAAAACGGAGCATTTAAGATTGTTCAGAAAACCGGCGTTACTGTTGTTCCTATCTACATAAGAAATGCTTTTAAAATTCTTGAGGGTAGTGGTGGTGTTGTAACTCCTACAGATGTTAAAGTTACAATCCTTGACCCCATTGAAACAAGTGAAATGAACCGTGCACAGGTTAAGGAGCTTAACGAAAGGGTTTATAATGTAATTCTGGCAGAATCACAGAAATATGAGGAGGAATAAAAATGAAAAAAGGTATTGTTTTTGACACTTCCAAGAAGATTTTTCCTATAATTACTATGGCTATCGGAATAATCCTTGCACTTGCTTTGCAGATTTTACGACTTAACATTGTTGCAGTTGTAAACGTTGCATATATGTGCATTATGTCCGCTCTTATTATTCTTGGAATTTTAATTTTCAAGAAGCTTTATCTGTGGAATTTTATCGCCTACGGAGCATCCGCTGTTTCAATCGGCTTGTACTACGCAATCTGGGGTTCTGATGCAGGTTTTGGTGCTTTTTCAAGCGGAAAAGCAGGTTGGACTTCTGCAGGTAATCCGCTGTTTTCAGGAGCAAGCAATTACAATTTCTTTGTTAGATTAGGCGGAAATATTTTACTTCTGCTTCCTTGCATTATTGCTTTTGTTGCACTTCTCCTTGTTGGCAAAAAGCTTTTCACCAACAAGCGTACACACTTTGCACTTACAAGTGTATTGAGCATGGTTCTTGCAGGTACAACTGTATTTTACGTCCTTACAATGAATCTCCGTTCGCAACCAAATGTTGACAGACTCTGGCAAGGTCACGATGATTACTTAAGTAAGGTTAACAAAAATACCGCTGACAAGCCAAACGTACTTTTCATTATGATGGACGATATGGGTTGGGGTGATATTTCTCTCAACGGTGCTGTTTATGACACACCTAATATGGACAGAATTGGTGAAGAAGGACTTAACTTTGACAATTTCTATTCTGCATATTCTGTTTGTTCACCTGCACGTTTCAGCCTTATGACAGGTCGTTATCCGTTCCGTGGATATGCTGACAACGTAATTTATCCTACATTTGATACATTATCTCCATTTGCTTCAACACGTCTTTTCAACTCGATTGAAATGGGAAACAATGTTGACGGTATGTTAGGCGACGAAATCACTATTGCAGAGGTATTCCAGAGTGCAGGTTACAACACAGGTGCTTTTGGTAAATGGCATTTAGGCGACTACGGTGAATATCTTCCTACAAATCAAGGCTTCGACTATTTCTACGGTAGCCACCATGTTAACGATATGACTCCTTTCTATCACGTTTCTGAAGAAAACGGCGAATATGAAATCGTACACGGTACTGACGAAATGTTTGTTGACGGTAAAAAGGACCAGAGCAAATTAAGTGAGTGGATTCACGAGGAAATCGACACTTGGATTACAGAACAGGTTACAAATTCCGACGAGCCATTTTTTGCCTATTATGCTACCCCGTGGCCACACGGTCCTGTTTTTGCAGGTGATGATTTTGACGGTACAACGGGTATGGGCACTTATGTTGACTGTATTACAGAATTTGACTACTACCTTGGCGAACTCTTTAACACACTTGAAGAACTTGGTGTTATGGATGATACAATTATTGTTTTCACAAGTGACAATGGTCCTGCACTTGAAGGCTCAACAGGAGAACTTCGTGGTGGTAAATACACAGCCTACGAAGCAGGTCAGAAAGTACCATTTATGATTAAATGGGAAAACAACGGCGGGCTTTGGAATAAGGGCGAAACAAGAACTCAAAGCGGTGTTCTTTGCGATATGTTCCCGACACTCATTGACCTTTGCGGAATTACAGTAAACGGAACTGAAAACAACCTTCCGTTTGACAGAGAAATTGACGGCATTTCGATGATGCCGGTGCTTACAAATGACACAGCTATTCACACTATTGACCACCCTATTCTTCATATGAAACGTGAAAAACTTAAAGCGATTCAATATACAGCAAAAACAGAAGATGTTCTTGCTCGTGAGGAATATAAAGATTACACATACCCTGTTCTTACTGAAAACAAATACATAACCTTCAAGTATTTCCGTAAGATGCAGAACGACAACCCTGCATTCTTCGACAAGACACGTAAGAATTGGCTCTATGTACTTTCTGATGACAAGGGCGAAAATTACAACCGTACAAGCACATATCCTGAAATTGCAGAGGAAATGAACAACCAAATGGATGCTGTAATGAAAGGATTTAAGGAAAACCGTCGCGGAATAAATCACGAATATTATAATAATCTTTAATATACAGTTAAGCCCCATTGAGAAGTTGATTTTCAATGGGGTTTGTTATATAATTAATTCACTAAAACTTATGGGGTGAAAAATACAATGCCACCACTTTCTATAATGATTAAACCTGCATCAAGCCTTTGTAATATGCGTTGTGAATATTGCTTTTATCACAATGTTACTGAATTACGTGAGGTTTCCTCCTTTGGCATTATGCAAGACTCAACAACTGACAATTTAATAGAAAAGGCATTGAGTTTTGCCAATGGTGAAAGTGTTGCATTTGCTTTTCAGGGCGGTGAACCTTTAATGGCAGGTCTTCCCTATTTTAAACATTTTGTGGAAAAGGTTAAATCTGCAAACAAGTTAAACAGTCAGATTTATTTCAGCACACAGACAAACGGTACTCTTTTGACTGATGAATGGTGTGAATTTTTTCACTACAACAATTTTCTTGTCGGCTTAAGCCTTGACGGTAATTTTGAACATAACAAATTCCGTGTTGATGCAAACAGGCAGAATACTTTTTACAAGATTATTGCCGCCGCTGAAAAGTTGCAAAAGCACAAGGTTGAATTTAATATTCTTACCGTTCTTACAGGCTATTGTGCGGACCATATTGATGAAATATACAAGTATTTCCGCAGTAAAGGTTTCAGATATTTACAGTTTATTCCTTGTTTGCGACCTTTTGGTGACGATAGTGAAAGTGAACTTTATATGACACCTGAGCAGTATGGCGATTTCCTCATAAAAGGTTTTAATTACTATGTCAAGGACTATGTTCGTGGGCAATATACAAGTATTCGTTGGTTTGACAATATTGTCCATCAGTTTTTAGGCAACCCTACGGAACAATGCGGAATGTGCGGACATTGTATGCATCAGTTTGTTGCAGAGGGTAATGGTAATATTTACCCGTGTGACTTCTATTGTACTGACGAATGGCTTTTGGGAAACATCAACAACGAAAGTGAAAATTTTGATACCCTTGCCCATTGTGAAAGGGCAATAGAATTTTTAAGAGAGAGCTTACAAGTTCCTGAAAAATGCAAACAATGTAAATTCTATCCTGTGTGTCGTGCAGGTGGCTGTAAACGTACAAGGGCGGACAGAGATTACTGCGAAAGTTATAAAAAATTCTTCTCATCCTGCCTGCCACTTTTCAGAGCATTTATAAATGAGAAGAAATGATTTAATTCACAACAAAAAAAGTAGAGGTGATTTTTAAATCATCTCTACTTTTGATTTTTACACTTATTTACGTTCCATCAAAGCAACCATAACTGCTTTCTGTGCGTGAAGTCTGTTTTCTGCCTCGTCGAAAATCATATCTGCGTAAGCCTCAAAAACATCCTCGGTGATTTCTTCGCCTCGGTGTGCAGGAAGACAATGCTGAACCATACAACCGCTGTTTGCAACACCTAAAAGCTCACGGTTAATCTGGTAAACACCTTCAAAAACCTTTTTCCTTTCTGTTGCCTCTTGTTCCTGTCCCATTGATGCCCAAACGTCTGTGAATATTACATCTGCACCCTCGCAGGCTTTCATCGGGTCACGATAAAGACCAAAGCCACTATAATCCTTTGCAAAATCAAGGACTTTTTGGTCAGGGTCATAGTTTTCAGGACAAGCAACGGTAACGTCCATACCCATTTTAAGACCGCCGACGATAAGTGAGTTTGCCATATTGTTACCGTCACCGATATATGTCATTTTAAGTCCGTCAAGGTGACCTTTGTGTTCACGTACAGTCATAAGGTCTGCAAGAACCTGACAAGGATGACAGAAATCTGTAAGTCCGTTAATTATCGGAATAGAACCGAATTTTGCAAGGTTTTCAACTTCGCTCTGCTCGAAAGTTCTAATCATAATACCATCAAGGTAACGAGAAAGAACACGTGCGGTATCCTGGATAGGCTCGCCACGGCCAATCTGCAAATCGCGATTTGAAAGGAAAAGTGCCTGGCCACCTAACTGATACATACCTGTTTCAAAAGAAACTCTTGTTCTTGTTGATGATTTCTGGAAAATCATACCGAGTGTCTGACCTTCAAGACGGTGATGTTTAATTCCGTTTTTATTTTCATATTTCAACTGGTCTGCAAGGTTAAGAATTTCTGTAATCTCTTCAGTTGAAAGTGAAAGCATACTTAAAAGATGTTTCATAATTTATACCTCTGCAATAATATTTTTTAAAATTTCAATGCCCTTGTCGATTTCTGCTTTTGCAATTACAAGTGGTGGCAACATACGAAGCTTTGTTTTAGCTGTGAGAATCAAAAGTCCGTTCTCACTGCATTTTTTTGCGATTTCACCGGCATTTTTGGTTTTAAGTTCAATACCGAGCATAAGACCGAGACCTGTGATGTATTTAACTTCTTCGATTTCTGTAAGTTTTGTTCTGATATACTCCCCTTTTTCTGTAATCTCATTCAGAAAGTCATCTGTGAGAGTATTGAGAATATATTTAGCACCTGCACAAGCAACTGGGTTTCCGCCGAAAGTTGTTCCGTGAGTTCCCGCAGTTAAGACATTGGCACATTTTTCTGTACAAAGACAAGCACCCATTGGAAGACCGTTGCCAATTCCCTTTGCACTTGTTACCACATCGGGTGAAATGCCTGCGTGTTCATAGGCAAAAAGTTTGCCTGTTCTGCCCATACCAGTCTGAACTTCGTCGATTATTAAAAGAATATCCTTTTCCTTGCATACCTTTTCAACCGTTTTAAGATATTCAAAGTCAGTCGGTACTACGCCACCCTCACCTTGAACAACCTCAAGGATAATTGCGCAGACGGTGTCATCTGCCATTTCCAAAAACTGCTCTATGTTGCCTGACTCTGCATACTTAAAGCCACCAACAAACGGGTCAAAGAATTTATGATAATGTTCCTGACCAGTTGCAGTAATTGTAGCCATTGTTCTACCGTGGAAAGAGTTCACAAGAGTTATTATATTGTAACGGTTTTCACCGTATTTGTCAAAACTGTATTTACGAGCCAACTTAATTGCACATTCATTTGCTTCAGCACCTGAATTGCAAAGGAAAACACGGTCAAAGCCTGTTTTCTTTGTAAGCATATCCGCAAACTCTGCAACAGTAGAGTTGTAATAAAGGTTTGATGTGTGCTGAACCTTTGAAAGTTGCTCTGTAACAGCTTTAATCCAACCCTCATTGTTATATCCGAGAGAATTAACACCGATACCTGAGCCGAAGTCGATAACCTCGTTACCCTCGCTATCAACAAATGTTGCACCGTTACCACGTTCAATTGAAACAGGAAAATGTGCATATGTAGGCATTAAAGAGTTGTCTGCCTGAGATTTTATATTATCTAAATTCATCTTTTTTCACCTTTGAAAAAGTATTAATGTGAGGATATTTCTTTCTGTAACAATGAAAAAACCGCAAGGAATATGTTGATATTTCGAGGATTTTTGAAGCAGTTACAGGAGAAATAGACCACATTAAAGGAACATAGTTCCTATGCCTGAATCGGTAAGCATTTCTATCAATATCGAGTGTGGAATTCTGCCGTCAATAATATGTGTACGTTTAACACCACGACGAACTGCCTCGACACAGCAATCAATTTTCGGTATCATACCACCGCTGATTACCCCTTGAGATTTCAGTTGAGGAACTTCGCTGACATTTACACTATGAATAAGCGTATTTTCATCGTCCTTATCTCTTAAAAGTCCACGGACATCCGTCATAAGAAGAAGTTTTTCTGCACCCAATGCCGCTGCGATTTTTGCCGCTGCAATATCTGCGTTGATATTGAAAACTTCGCCGTTTTCTCCGCCACCGACAGTTGAAATTACAGGGATGTAATGCTGTTCAAGAATACCCTCAATAAGTGTAGTGTCAACATCAATAATATCACCGACAAAGCCGATGTCCTTATCCTCAACCTTTTTAGCCTTAATCATTCCGTCGTCAAGTCCGCAAATACCGATTGCATGACCACCGTGAAGATGAAGATGATGAACAAGTCTTTTGTTGACTTTACCTGCAAGTACCATCTGCACAACATCAACTGTTTCTTCGTCTGTATAACGAAGTCCGTCAACGAATTTTGACTCCTTGCCGATTTTATTAAGCATTTCGTTGATTTCAGGTCCACCACCGTGAACAAGTACAACATTAATGCCGACTGAACGAAGAAGAACAATATCAGTCATAACCGCATCCTGTAAATCCTCGTTAATCATAGCGTTTCCGCCGTATTTTATAACAACTGTTTTTCCGTGATAATGCTGAATATACGGAAGTGCCTGAACAAGCACCTCACTACGGTCAGCATGTGTAAGTTTTGAAATATCCATTGTATCCTCCGGATAAATGCAAAATGCAAAGTGCAAAATGCAAAATTAAATTTTTATGTTCTGTAATCTCCATTTATCTTAACATACTCGTATGTAAGGTCACAACCATAAGCCGTTGCGTTATATTCGCCATCGTTAAGAGAAACTATAATATAAACTTCGTCTTCAACGAGAACCTGCTTTGCAATTTCTTCAGAGAATTCTATTCCTGCACCGTCTTTGCAAACTGCGATTTCTCCGCCTTTTGACTTGAATGAAACATCAACTTTGTTGACATCAATATCAACACCTGCATAACCAAGAGCACATAAGATTCGTCCCCAGTTAGCATCTGCACCAAACATAGCAGCCTTAACAAGTGAAGAACAAATAACACTCTTTGCACAAACCTTTGCAATCTCTTTCGATTTTGCACCGCTTACCTGACATTCAACGAGTTTTGTTGCACCCTCACCATCTTTTGCCATAAGTTTAACTAACTTTTCACAAATTGCATTAAGTGCATTAACAAATACGAAATAATCATCATTTTCTGCTTCAATTCTCTCGTTTCCGCAAAGACCTGATGCAAGAAGAGCAACAGTATCGTTGGTTGAAGTGTCACCGTCAACTGAAAGCATGTTGAAGCTGTCTTTTACAACTTCTAAAAGTGCTTTTTTAAGCATCTCACTTGAAATGTTCGCATCGGTTGTGATAAATCCGAGCATTGTAGCCATATTGGGGTGAATCATACCGCTTCCCTTTGAGATAGCACCAATTTTACATTCCTTACCACCTAATGTGAATGAAACTGCGAATTCCTTTTTCACAGTATCAGTTGTCATAATTGCCTGTGCAGCATTGTCAGAGCCATCTTCACTTAATTCGGAAACTAACTGTGTCATACCGTTTTCGATTGGCTCAATGTCGATTGGCTGACCGATAACACCGGTTGAAGCAACAACAAAATCAGTTGGTTTAAGATTTGTTGCATCTGCAACAAGCTTGCACATCATTTCTGCCTTTTCAACACCGTCAGCATTACAGGTATTGGCAATACCGCTGTTACAGATTACGCCATAAGCCTTGCCGTCTGCAATATTGTTTCTTGTAACTGTAATTGGTGCACCATAAACTAAGTTCTGTGTGTAAACTGCTGCTGTATCACATTCAGTTTCACAGAGAATGAGTGCCAAATCCTTTTTTGTTTTGTTTTTTCTGATTCCACAGTGAATACCACTCGCTTTAAACCCTTTCGGAGCAGTAACACCACCATTGATAAATTGCATATTGTTCACCTTTTCGGCGGGAGCAAGCCCCCGCCCTACTTTTATACATTTAATTGAAATTTGGGGTCTAATCCCATTTTAACATTCAAACATTGTACTGCGGCACCGGAAGCCCCTTTGCCGAGATTATCATATCTTGCGATAAGTAGAATTCTGTCTTCATTACCACAAACAGTAACTTCCATACCATCATTTTCGCTCATTTTGTTACCTGAGATAAAGCCGTTTTCGTCCATGCTTTCTTTATATTTTACAATATCTGAATTGTATTTTTCTTTGTAAAGAGCCTTGATATCCTCTGCTGTTTTGCCGTTCTTCAAATCCTTTTTGAAAATTGGCACTGTCATAACCATACCGCTAAAATAATCGCAGATATATGGGCTGAAAATCGGCTCGTTAGTAAGTCCTGAAATCTCTTTCATTTCTTTTAAGTGCTTGTGCTGTTGAGTAAGAGCGTATTCACGGGGTGCATCTAAAAGCCAATCTCTTTCAGCATCCTCATACTGTGCAATTCCGTTTTTACCTGCACCGCTGTAACCTGACAAGGCATGACAAGCGATACAGATGTCCTTATCAACGACTCCTGCATCTACGAGTGGTTTTACAAGTGCGATAAATCCGCTTGCGTAACAACCGGGTACGGCGATTCTCTTTGAATCTTTAAGCTTTGCTTCAAATTCTTTTGATAATTCAGGAAAGCCATAAGCCCAACCGTCATTTGTTCTGTGAGCAGTTGATGTGTCAATTACAATCGTGTTTTCGTTATCAATAAGACCAACTGCCTCAATTGCCGCTGCATCAGGTAAACACAAAAAAGCAATGTCTGCAGAGTTGAGTGCCTGTTTACGAGCATTTGTATCTTTTCTTAAATTTTCGGGAAGAGTGATAAGCTCAATATCTTCTCTTTTTGCAAGACGGTCAAAAATTTTAAGTCCGGTTGTACCCTGACTGCCATCAATGAATATTTTAGTCATATATAAATCTCATTTCATAGATTTTTGTTTTAAATTGCGTCGCAGACCCGACATTTTGCACTTTGCATTTTGCATTTTGCACTTATTTGTTAAGTTTCTTAACTCGTTCAACTTGCTCGAGCACATTCTGTAGTGCTGGTCCGCCGAGAGATGTACGGTCATTTACACATTTGTCAAGGTTGATTGCATCATACACACCCTCATCGAAAATGTCGCAGACTGCTTTATATTCCTCGAGTGGTAATGTTTCAAGTGTAAGTCCCTTATTGATGCAGAGTGCAACCAATTCACCTGTTGCTTTGTATGCATCACGGAACGGAAGACCTTTACCCACAAG
>JAZSFK010000044.1:0-49311 GCA_045532175.1 Candidatus Fimenecus sp.
AATCAGCTTAAAAGGTTGATTAGTCGGTGTTGATTGCAATGAGGGTCCACCCGTTCCCATCCCGAACACGGTAGTTAAGCTCATTTGCGCCGAAGATACTTGGCTGGAAGCGGCCCGGAAAAATAGGTAATGCCGACATAAGAAAAAGTGTCTATCCAATAGGATGGGCACTTTCTTTTTGCCTTATGGTGAAAATTTATTTGCAGGTATTGTATAATACCTGCTTTTTTGTTATAATACAATAGATTATATATATTTATTTATTGCACAAAACTTCAAGGGAGAGGTTTAGAATGTTATTTGCACAGGATATCGGCATTGACTTGGGCACAGCCAATACAATTATATATCTTCAAGGAAAAGGAATTGTCCTTCGCGAACCGTCAGTTGTAGCAGTTGAGGAGAAGGACGATTTTCCGTCGGTTGTTGCAATAGGAACAGAAGCAAAGGAAATGATTGGTAAAACTCCTGGTTCTATTACCGCCGTTAAGCCTCTTAAAGACGGTGTTATTATAAATTCTGAAATCACATCGGATATGCTTAAGGTTTTTATAAAAAAGGTAATAAACCGTTCACCCTTTGCAAGAGCAAGGGTTATGATTTCTGTTCCGTCAGGCATTACAGAGGTTGAGAGAAAAGCAGTTCACGACGCAGCAAGAGATGCAGGTGCAAAATTCGTTTCATTGATACATAAGCCCTTGGCAGCGGCTATTGGTGTTGGGCTTCCTGTTTCCGAGCCTGTCGGCAGTATGATTGTGGATATCGGCGGAGGAACAACAGAGGTTGCGGTTATCTCTTATCGTGATATTGTTACAGCAAAATCCTGTCGAATTGCAGGTGACGATTTTGACGAGGCAATTATTGAATACATAAGAAAAAAACACAATATACTTATCGGCGAAAGAACAGCGGAGGAAGTTAAGATAAAAATCGGCTCTGCAAAGGAATATGACGGCGAAGGTGCTATGGATGTAAGAGGACGAAACCTTATAAACGGACTTCCGAGAAGTGTTGAAATCACATCCGAAGAGGTGAGAGAAGCACTTTCAGAGCCTATTGCACAAATCATTGAGGCTATTCGTTCTACCCTTGAGAAAACACCGCCCGAATTGTTGGCAGATATTGTAGATAACGGCATTATGCTTACAGGTGGCGGAGCATTACTTCGTGAAATGGACAAGCTTATTTCCGAGGAGACAAAAATCCCTGTTCACGTAGCAGTTGACCCTATGGACTGTGTTGCCATAGGTATGGGTAAGAGTCTTGACGGTTATATGGCTTAATTTGATACAGATATTTTATTTCTGAACAGATTTGGAGAAAATTTAGAATATGAATAATTTCTTTAAAAGCACAACATTTAAGGTGTTGATTGCAGTTGCCATAGTGCTTCTTTCTGCTACTGTTCTGGCAACGGTTACATCAACCTCTACATCTCCGCTGACAAATGCAGTGGGAGTCATAACCTCACCTTTGCAGAATTTGGCTTCGTCCATTTCTGCTAAATGGGATGGGATGACTGGCGGTTTTATATCATCCAAGACGTATCAGGACCGTGTCAGTGAGCTTGAACAGCAGGTGGCAGAATATCAGAAACAGCTTGTTGACTATGAGAAAACAAAGAAGCAGTTGGAAACCTACGAGGAATTTCTTGAGGTTCGTGAAAACAACCCCGATTATAAGTGGGTACACGCATCTGTTATTGCACACGATTCTGCTGATGTTTTCGGCTCATTTACAATAAATCAGGGTTCAAGCCACGGTGTAAAAGTCAATGACGCTGTTATATCGGGCGAATATCTTATCGGCGTTGTAACAGAGGTCAGCCCTACATCATCCGTTGTACGTTCGGTTTTTGACCCGTCAGTAAATGTTGCGGCTTATGAAATCAGAACAGGTGAAATAGGCTATGTCTGTGCAGATTATAAACTATCTGCCGAGGGAAAATGTAAACTTGCAGGACTTCAGACAGATACAGCAATTTCTGAAGGCGGAATAGTCTGCACCTCGGGTACGGGAGGCATCTTCCCCAAGGATTTAATAATCGGAACGGTTTCAACAATACAAAAAAGTGAAACAGACCTTTCGGCTTATGCGGTGATTGAACCCCCTGTAAGTCCGAAGGAAATCCGTGAATGCTTTGTCATTACAACTTTTGAGAAAGAATAAATATTATGAATGTTCAGACGAAAACAAAAGCAAAGCGATATCTTATATATGCTTTAATAATTTTTGCGTCCCATATATTTCAGAATACCTTGTGTATTTTTCCTGAACTGTTTTCGGTCCGCCCTATTCTTTTAATCTCGGCAACAGTTTGCATTGCCATGTTTGAGGGCGAAATTGTTGGTGCAGGAGCAGGACTCTTTGCAGGACTTTTATGGGATACCGTGACGGTCACAGCGGACGGATATAACGCACTTTATCTTACGGTAGCATGTGCTGTCTGCGGTGTATTGTTAAGAATACTTATGAGAAATAATATAGTGACCTTTACAATGATGAATTCGGCAATAACGGTAATATATGTATTGACTTATATATTGTTCTTCATCTCTGTAAGAGGAATCGGCGGAGAGGGTTATTTGTTTTTAAGATACTATCTGCCAATGATAATATATACGCTTATACTTACTCCGTTTTGGTATATTTTAATAAGAACGGTTTACAGAAAATACTCATTTGATTACACAGAATATTAAAGAAGGAAGGTGAAAAAATGAAAGGAACATATAGCTTTAAAATGCGTGTTACAGCAGTTATTACTGTTATACTGTTTATAATTTCATTTTTTATAGCCGACCTTTTCAGAATACAGGTTATTATGGGTAAGAAATATGCCTCCAAAAACCTGTTTCTTTCCTCTGCAAATACACAGATTGAGGCTTTGCGAGGAGAGATTTTAGATGCTAACGGTAATGCCTTGGTTTATAATGTAAGCTCAAATTCGGTTTATATTGATGCATCATATTTCCCTAAGGCTACACAAAAGGCGGAGAGAAATGAAATTATGCTTTCTCTTATAAACCTTCTTGACGAAAATTTTGTGGAGTATGAAAGTCTTACACCCTTGGAAATGGTAAATGGCAAGGTTTCTTACAAAGCAGATAGCGATGCTGTTAAAAAATTTGTGTTTAAAAAAGATTTTCTCAACCTTAACAGTTATGCTTCAGCGGAAAACTGTTTTGATGCGTTGGTTGAATTTTACGGTATGGAAGATATGTCCGAAGAGGATGCTTTGCGTGTTTCTGCAGTTTATATTGCAATGAACAAGGCGAGTTTTTCCACAAATAACCCGTTCACAATAGCAGAAAATGTTCCTTTGTCTTTGGCTACCTATATTAAGGAACAAAGCAGATTTTATAAGGGTGTTGAAGTTCGAGTTGATACTGAACGCGCCTATTACGACGGAACAATTGCACCGCATATTGTCGGTTTTTATGATTCAATCAGTGCCGAGGAATACGAAGCGGTAACAGCAGAATATCAGGCAGCGATTGAAGCGGGTAATCTGTCGGAAGAGGAGTTACAGGAATTAAAACTTCGTGCTTACGGAATGACGGATAAAATCGGCAAATTCGGTATTGAAAGTGCTATGGAGGACGAACTGCGTGGCACAAACGGCATTCTGACAACAACGACTAACTCCGACGGCACAAAAACCACCTTTATCACAACTGCACCTGTCAACGGAAACAATGTTATTCTCACTATTGACGGCGGTTTCCAAAAGGACGTTCAGGATATTCTGTCCACAAAAATTGACAGCACAAAGGAAACGGATGCGGTGGCAACGGCAGGAAGCATTGTTGTTATGGATGTAAACGATTTTTCTGTTCTTGCCTGTGCAACATACCCATCCTACGATTTGTCCACCTATAAGGATAATATCGTGGAGTTGAACAATGATAAAACTGCTCCGTTATGGAATCGTGCTTTAAGAAGCACCTATGCACCGGGTTCAACGGTAAAACCGATTGTCGGTATTGCAGGACTTGAGGAAGGTGTTATCACAACGGACTCAACTATCCAATGTAATCTGACATACACATATTTTAAGGATTTACCGCTTAACTGTATGGGCTTGGGTAATCACGGCGGAAGTTATATGAACCTGCAGATGGCTTTGACTCGTTCCTGCAACACATATTTCTACGAAACGGGTCGTCTTTTAGGTATATCCAAGTTGAATGAATACTTTACAATGTTCGGATTAGGTCAGAAAACAGGTGTTGAACTGACTGAGGCAAAGGGTGTTGTAGCAAGTAAGGAAAACCGTGAAGCAGCAGGTGGAATCTGGTATCCCGGTAACACCGTTCAGGCGGCAATCGGTCAGTCCGATAACTTGTTTACACCGATTCAGCTTTGTGCTTATGTTTCAACCCTTGCAAACGGCGGTACAAAGTATCAGGCACATTTTGTAAAAAGCATAAAATCTTATGATTACACACAGACATACTATGAGGCTTCACCTGTAATTCTAAGTCAGGTTAACGCTTCTCCTGAATCACTTAATGCAGTGAAGCAGGGTATGGTTTCAATGGCAAATACAGTTTCCGCATTCCAGTATCTTGATTACAGTGTTGCGGCAAAAACAGGTACGGCACAGGCAAAGAAAAAGGTCGGCGACGTGTATGTTGAATACACAAACGGTTTTATGATTTCCTTTGCTCCTGCTGATAATCCGCAGATTGCGGTTGTTATCGCTATCGAAAATGTTACATCCGGCGGTCTGGGTAACTACGTAGCCGAGGTTTATGAGGCATATTTTAACAGGGATTCCGAAATTACAAGCTCACAGCAAAGCGGAAGTATATTGAATTAAAACGATGTGTAAACGTAAATAATATAAAAAACACTTGATTTTTAAAAAGTCTTGTGTTATACTATCAAGGCTATCTCTGTGCACTCGGGTGATTGAGTAATCCCAAAAGGGAGTTCACCTGCTTTCATCTGGGGCATTTGAGCATAAATATTATTTTAATGAGGTGAAAAACAATGACACAGGCAGAAAAGCAGGCTATTATGGCTGAATACGCTGCTCACGAAGGCGACACAGGTTCTCCTGAGGTTCAGATTGCTGTTCTCACAAAGAGAATTAATGACCTTACAGAGCATCTTAAGGTTAACAAGAAGGACCACCACTCACGTCGCGGTCTTCTTAAGATGGTTGGTCGCAGAAGAAATCTTCTCGCATACCTTCAGAAGAAGGATATCGAAAGATACCGTGCAATCGTTGCAAGACTCGGTCTTCGTAAGTAATCACAACAAATTAAGGCAGATAAGTTTTGGCTTATCTGCCTTAAAATGCATTTAAAGCAAGTATTTTTCGGGGTGAAAATTTAAGGCTTTAGCGGTAAATAGAGCTTTTAAATTCAGGTTAAAGGTTGTATTTATTGCTAAACAGATTTTTACCCCGATACAGAAAAACAAAAAAGTAAAGGAAGGTAAAAAATATGTTTTTCAAGAATTTTAAGGTTTGGGAAACTGAACTCGCAGGCAGAAAATTGACTCTTGAAACAGGTAAAATGGCAGGTCTTGCTAATGCTGCTATTCTTGCTCGTTACGGTGAAACAGAAGTTCTTTGTACAGTAACTGCTTCTGCAAAGCCAAGAGAAGGCGTTGACTTCTTCCCTCTTTCAGTTGACTATGAAGAAAAAATGTACTCAGTAGGTCGTATCCCCGGTTCATTCCAGAGAAGAGAAGGCAGAGCAAGTGAAAAGGCTATTCTTACATCACGTTGCATTGACCGTCCTATTCGTCCTCTTTTCCCGAAAGACCTCAGAAATGACTGTTCAGTTGTTGCAACTGTAATGTCAGTTGACCCTGATTGCTCACCTGAAATCACAGCTATGATTGGTGTTTCAGCTGCAATCGCTATTTCAGATATTCCATGGGACGGCCCTGTTTCAGGTGTTAATGTTGGTCTTGTTGAAGGCAAAATTGTTATTAACCCAAATCTCGAGGAAAGAGCAAAGTCAGACCTTGTTCTGACAGTTGCTTCTACTGCTGACCTTGTTGCTATGATTGAAGCAGGAGCAAACGAAATCGACGACGATACAATGTTTGACGCTATCATGGCAGGTCACGCTGAAAACCAGAAAATTGTTAAATTCATTCAGGGTATCGTTGAAGAAGTTGGTAAGCCGAAATTCGCTTACGAATCTTCTGACCCCGACCCTGAAATTATGGCAGAAATCGAAGAATTCTGCATTGAAGATGTTAAAAAGGCTCTTGATACAGACGACAAACTTGTTCGTGACGAAGCACTTCTTCCAATTTACGAAGCAGTTCATGCAAAGTTTGACGAAAGATTTGAAGGCAACGAAGCAAAGCTTGACGAAATTATGTATCTTGTTCAGAAACACGTTGTTCGTGCTTGGCTTAAAGACGAGCATAAGCGTGTAGACGGTCGTGGAATTGACGAAATCCGTCCTCTTAATGCTGAAATCGACCTTATCACTCGTGCCCACGGTTCAGGTATGTTTACTCGTGGTCAGACACAGGTTCTTTCAATTGCAACCTTAGGCCCTATGGGTGATGCACAGCTTCTTGACGGCCTTGATGAACAGACAGAAAAGAGATATATCCACCACTACAATTTCCCATCATACTCAGTTGGTGAAACAAAGCCATCTCGTGGCCCCGGACGTAGAGAAATCGGTCACGGTGCTCTTGCAGAAAAAGCTCTTGTTCCTGTTATCCCATCAGTTGATGAATTCCCTTATGCTATCCGTGTTGTATCAGAAGTTCTTTCTTCAAACGGTTCAACCTCACAGGGTTCAATCTGTGGTTCAACACTTGCTCTTATGGCAGCCGGTGTTCCGATTAAAGCTCCTGTTGCAGGTATCTCATGTGGTCTTATCACAGGTGGCGAAGGCGTTTACGGCGACTTTATGACAATGGTTGACATTCAGGGACTTGAAGACTTCTACGGCGATATGGACTTTAAAGTTGCAGGTACAAAGAAGGGTATCACAGCAATTCAGATGGACCTTAAGGTACACGGTCTTACAGCTGAAATCATTAAAGAAGCTTTTGCAAAGACACACAAGGCAAGAGAATATATCCTTGACGAAATTATGCTTCCTTGCATCGCAGAGCCTCGAGCAGAACTTTCAAAATATGCTCCGAAGATGCTCTCAACAAAGATTGACCCTGAAAAAATCGGTGATGTTATCGGTAAGCAGGGTAAGGTTATCCAGAAGATTCAGGCTGACTGCGAAGTTAAGATTGACATTGAGGAAGACGGACGTGTATTCATTTCAGGTATCGACATTGATAACGCAAAACGTGCTCTTTCAATTGTTGAACTTATCGCAAAAGACCCGGAAATCGGTGCAATCTATAACGGTGTTGTAACTCGTCTTATGAGCTTCGGAGCATTCGTTGAAATCGCTCCGGGTAAAGAAGGTCTTGTTCACATCAGCCGTCTTGATGTTAAACGCACAGAAAAGGTAGAAGATGTTGTTAACGTTGGTGACACAGTGCTTGTAAAGGTGCTTGAAATTGACGACCAGGGCAGACTTAACCTTTCTCGTCGTGATGCTCTTATTGAGGTTAAGGGACTTACACCTGAAAACGAAATCGACGAAGAGCCAAAGAAACGTGACGGCGGAAAAAGACGTTTTAACAGACGTAACCACGAATAATTAAATATTAATTTTTAACAGTTATAAGGCGGGAGTTTTACCCGCCTTTTTCTGTTGGTTATAAATGATTTTATTGACAGAGTTTATATAAAATGATATATTTGAAGCGATGAATTATTAAAATGTAAAGGACTGAGGAACTTTGTTGGGAAAAGAAAAAGACGTAAGCAATACCTCTTTATCGTCTTGGCATAATAATTGTCTTAATACCTTAAGATTGCTTTCGGCATTTTCAGTTATGTTCTTTCACACCCAAACCCATCTGGGCGTGAAAATTCCGTTTCTTGTGAATGTAATTTTTCGACTTTTTCCGGGTGTTCCCATATTCTTCTTTTTAAGTGGCTTTTTGATTTGGAACTCAATAGGTAAAAACAACAATTTGCTTGAATACGCAAAGAAAAGGTTCTGGCGAATTTTTCCTCAGCTTTGGGCAGTTAAGCTTGTCAGTATAATCGTAATTCTTTTGACCTATAAGGAATTGTCGAGCTACAAGGCATTGGCTCTTTACGGTATAACATCCGGCGTGCTTCTGCTTCCCGGAAACCCCGATTTCTTAAACGGATTCGGATGCGGAGCGGTAAACGGTTCATTGTGGACTATTTACATAACACTGCAATTCTATGTGGCAGCATATTTCTTATATAAACTTCTTCACAATAAACGCACACGTGTATGGATTGCGGTAATTGTGGTTTCGTTAGCGATAGGCTATGCATCAAATTGGGTTCAGGATTTGGTTCCGCCCATTTTGTCGAAACTTTATAATATGTTTTTGTTCAGATATTTCTGGCTGTTCGCCTTAGGAATTTTTGTATCGGAAAAGCGTGATGTAATAATACCTGTATTTAAGAAATATTGGTTTGTTTTTACAACACTTGGATTTTTCTTTTTAAGCTTTCCGAGAATTGATATACCGTTCGGCAGCTATCCTGTTATCTTCTGCACGTTACAGTTGCTTGGCTTGACGGGATTTGCTTACAGATATCCGAAATTAAATATAAAGTTTGATTTTTCTTACGGAATTTATCTTTACCATATGATTGTTGTGAATACAATGATAGAGCTTGGGTTTACGGGAAAAATCAGATATATGTTGATTTCTATGCTGATATCGGTGATTGTTGCGATTGTATCCGAAAAAACTGTCGGTAAACTTCCGATAAAAAAGAAAAAATAGAAAGCGAGGGTAAAACCCTCGCTTTTGTGCTTTAATCACCGCAAGCACAGGTCGGTCGGTAGCTGTCCTTTAAGCAACCCTCTTTTGGTGGGAAAAACTCGTCAATCGGGAATTGGATTCTTCTGAAAGCATCACAGGGATTTTCGTTGTCACAGGCACATTCTCTGTTTGGAATACAGAAGTCGTATGCAGGAATAAGCATCTGCACATCTCTTTCAAGCTGAACAATTGTGAAAATACCAAGTGTGACTGTAACCGCTTTCTTCGGGTCGTCATCGTAGCAGTCAAAATCTCCCTCAAAGCAACGACATACACAGCGAGGAAGTCTTGACGGCTGACAACAACAGCAATATGCTGAGCATTCGTTGGCATTACGAAGCTTTGCCTCAAGACAAATAGGGTCAACAGTCTGCACCTTTGCTTTTGGGTTTGTGCTGACCATATCAAGTTGCTCGTCAATATCGTTGCACGCAAATTCAGATGAAAAGACCTTAACATTTCCCTCTGAACCATAGAGAATGCATTTCTTCGAGAAGGAGGCAAGACCTTCTACTAAGCAAGGCGGATTTGTGTGTCCTGTGAACACATCAAGGCAAACCTTGAAATAATATGTGACATCAACAGAATAATAGCCTCTGTTAAAGGGCACTTTTTCAACTTCAATAAATGCGTTAAGTACTTCCGCACCACGGCAACGGACATTTGTTGCACGGTCAATGATGCATTGTGCAGAATTTGTGAAATAAACCTTTAAATCCTCAAGACAATCCTTGTCTGCACAGGAATCGTAAACACGGTTAGTATCAATGCAGACTGCTTCTTTTATCTTTGTAGGTGTACAGTTTTTGTTCTCTGACATAGATATTCCTCCCATAAATTATCATCTGACAGTACCATATTATGAAAAGAAATGTTTATTGTTACACATATAAATATAATAAAATGGTTGTTAATCCTAAAAATATGTGTTAAAATATTATGATTAAACTTTTATAAGCAGGAAGGCATAAACAATGGCTGTTTTAAAGGATGTAAAAAGGATTGTTGTTAAGGTTGGTACATCGACTCTTACATACAGTACAGGTAAAACAAATATAAGAAGAATGCACAAGCTTGTAAGTGTTCTTTCTGATATTGTCAACTCAGGAATTGAAGTAGCACTTGTTACAAGTGGTGCAATCGGTGTCGGTGTCGGAAAATTGGGACTTAAAGAAAAACCTGCCGATACTGCAGGTAAACAGGCTGCGGCAACAATCGGACAATGCGAATTGATGTTTATGTACGACAAGCTTTTCGGTGAATACGGTCACACGATTGGTCAGCTGCTCATAACTAAAAGTGACGTTGAGAATGACGAGAGAAGGCATAATCTCATAAACACCTTCAACAGATTGTTTGATTTTGGTGCAATTCCTGTTATTAACGAAAATGACAGTGTTGCAGTTGAGGAAATCGTATATGGCGACAATGACTCACTTTCTGCAATTGTTGCAAAGCTTATAAATGCAGATGCTCTTATTATTCTCACAGATATTGACGGACTCTACGATTCAAATCCGAACGAAAATGAGGATGCAAAATTGATTCCTCTTGTAACTGAAATTGACGAGGATTTATATAAAATCGCAGGTGGCAGAGGCTCAACCCTCGGCACAGGCGGAATGGTCACAAAGCTTCATGCGGCGGAGATTACAATGGCTGCAGGAATCGACACAATTGTTATGAATGGCGAAAACCCAACGGATATTTACAAGGCACTTGACGGAAAGCAAGTCGGCACATTTTTTAAAGGTAAGTGATTATATGCTCACAGAAATCGGAAAAAGAGTAAAAAATGCATCAGTTCCTTTGGCTGTTGCATCAACTGAAGATAAAAACAGAATACTTAAAGCAATTGCAAATGCTCTTCGTGAAAACTGTGATAAGATTTTAGAAGCAAATGCTCTTGACCTTAAAAATGGCAAGGAAAATGGTATGGCGGAGTCACTTTTGGACCGTCTTATGCTTAATGCTGACCGAATTGAGGGTATGGCACAGGGAATTGAGGGGGTAATAAGTCTTCCCGACCCTGTTGGCAGAGTCCTTTGGGAAACAGAAAGACCAAACGGTATGAAAATTCAGAGAGTCAGCACTCCCTTAGGTGTAATCGGTATTATTTATGAGGCAAGACCAAATGTTACAAGTGATGCAGCAGCACTCAGCATAAAATCCGGTAATGCGGCTATTCTTCGTGGTGGTAAAGAGGCGTTTAACTCAAATTCTGCCATTATGGATATAATGAGAGATGCTATCAGTAAAGAAGGCTTTAATCCTGATATAGTAGAATTGGTAAGGGACACCTCACGAGAAAGTGCAAATGCTCTTATGAGAATGAACGGATATATCGACATTCTTATTCCTCGTGGTAGTGCAAAGCTTATCAACGCGGTTGTTCAGAATGCGACTGTACCTGTAATCGAAACAGGCGCAGGAAATTGCCACGTTTATATTGATGAATTTGCAGATATAGATATGGCAGTTGAGATTGTAAACAACGCAAAAACAAGAAGAGTTTCTGTATGTAACACAGCAGAAAGTCTTCTCATTCATAAGAATATCGCAGAACTTGCTCTTATTGCTATCAAGGCAAAGCTCGACGAGAAAAATGTAATTCTCTATGGCGACGAGGTAGCCTGTGCTGTTTGTCCTGATATCGAAAAGGCAACGGAGGAAGATTGGGCAACGGAATATCTTGATTACAAGATGTCTGTTAAGATTGTTTCTTCTGTTGACGAAGCTATTGAGCATATAAGAAAATACTCCACTAATCATAGTGAGAGTATTGTTACAGATAATATTGAAAACGCAGAAAAATTTATGAATTCAGTTGATTCGGCGGCGGTATATCATAATGTAAGCACCGCATTTACTGATGGCGGAGAATTTGGCTTTGGTGCAGAAATCGGCATTTCAACACAAAAACTCCACGCACGAGGACCTTTGGGTCTTCCTCAACTGAACACATTTAAGTATAAAATTTACGGTAACGGTCAGGTGAGATAAATGGCTGAAACATCCAAGAAAAAGCGTAGTATAAAACGCAGACTGGCATTTCCCGTTGGTTTGCTTGTTGTGGCTTTGACCATAATAGGTTTAATAACGGTGATTATAGGGTTAGTTAACGGAATCAGCACGGCAATTGACAAATCAAAAGGGTATGAGGAGTATGAAAAAATGCTTACTCCTGTTGTGCTTATTGACCCTGACACCTTTGACGACATCACTAATGCAGATATGAGCCAGCTTATTGAAATGTCGATATGGTCACTTCTGAAAAACGACAATTCCCCTGATAGATTTGAAACGAACAGTATGGGATTTGCCATTCCGAAAGCAGAGGTTGAGAAGGCTTTTGTTGAATTGTTCGGTACGGAAATCACTCCGGTACACAGCACGGTTGAGGGTTATGGTATAGAATTTTCTTACGACAATGCAACACAAACTTATACAGTTCCCCTTACAGGTGTCACACCTATTTACACTCCTGATGTAATTGATATTCAAAAATCAAATGACACAATAATACTGACGGTCGGATGTGTCGCAGGTGACGCGTGGGAACAGGGTGAAAACGGCGAAATGATTGCGCCTTCTCCCGATAAATATTTAAAGGTAACACTTCGTGAGGTTGACGGTAAACGCTTTATATCGGCAATTCAGAGTACATCTGCACCGGAAGAAGCAACTACTGAGTATACAGGTGAAAAGCCTATTGAAGACCCGAATGTTCTTGACGACATAGTTGCAACAGAAAAGCCTTCAGAATCCGAATCGGAACCGGAGTCCGAAACAGAAACCGAAAGCGAAACAACCCAACAGTAATATATCAAATCCGCTGAAAATCAGGGCTACTTAAAAGGAAAACCTACCCATATTCTCATATAGCGGTTGTTCTGATATATTCTATGTCTTTTATCACGGACAAGTGACAAAACTAATACAGATAAATATATTAAGAGAGGTATAGTATATGCTTCAATTTGAAGAATTAAAATTACGACTTGTAGCTCACGAGGAAGAACTTTCTAACCTTGCAGAGGCATTGGGTCTTGAAAAAATGAAAAAAGAGATTGCCACTCTTGAAGAGCAACAGGCAGAGGAAGGCTTTTGGGACGATATTCAAAATTCCCAAAAGGTTTTACAGAGAACAAGTGTGTTGAAAAATAAGGTTTCTGCTTATGAAAAACTTAAAGCAGATTATGAAGATGCGCTTGTAATGATTGAACTTGCGGATGAGGAAGAGGACGAAAGTCTTGTTGATGAATGTACTCAGGGTGTGGAGAGGTTTGAAAAGGACCTTGATTCACAGACATTATCAACACTTCTTACAGGAGAATATGACTCAAAGAATGCAATTCTCACATTCCACGCAGGTGCAGGTGGCACAGAGGCTCAGGACTGGGCACAAATGCTTTTCAGAATGTATAACAGATGGGGTGAACGTCACGGATACAAGGTTTCAACTCTTGACTATCTTGACGGTGACGAAGCAGGTCTGAAATCTGCTTGCATCCTTATTGAAGGCGAAAATGCTTATGGATTTATGAAGAGTGAGGCAGGTATTCACCGTCTTGTACGTGTTTCCCCGTTTGATGCCTCAGGCAGACGCCATACTTCCTTTGCATCCTTGGAGGTTATGCCTGAAATTGACGAGGATACAAATGTTGAAATCAACCCTGACGATATTGAAATGGCGGTTTACCGTGCAAGTGGTGCAGGTGGACAGAAGGTTAATAAAACATCCTCAGCAGTTCGTCTTACTCATAAGCCAACAGGTATTGTTGTTTCCTGTCAGGTTGAACGCAGCCAGCATCAGAACCGTGAGGTTGCTATGACAATGCTTAAATCAAAACTTATTGAGATTAAAGAACGTGAACACCTTGCAAAGATTGAAGACATCAAGGGTGACCACAAGGAAATTGCATGGGGCAGTCAGATTCGTTCCTATGTCTTTATGCCATACACACTTGCAAAGGACCACAGAACATCCTTTGAAAACGGTAACATAAATGCTGTTATGGATGGTGACCTTGACGGATTTATCAATGCGTACCTCAAAATGCAATCACAGAAGAACTTGGAAAACAGTTAAGTTGACAAAATCAACGGACGTATGATATATTAAATTAACATAAATGAAAAGGTGATGATTTTAATGGATACATCAACACTTTCAAGCTTACTTGGAGTGATTTCTGCTTCAGCAACAACAGTTTTACTTGTTGTAATTGCAGACTATGTTTTATCTTCATTGGGATATTCAAAACTTGCTCTTCGCAGAAACGTGAGTAGCAACTGGCTTGCGTGGATTCCTGTTGCAAGATATTGGTTGATTGGTGCTCTTGCAGACCATTATGATGACCGTAACGGAATAAAAAGAAGATTCAGATTTTTCCTGCTGATACCTCAGCTTATAAAGACAGTTATCCTTATACCTGTTATTGTTTATGCGTTGCAACTTGCTCCTTATTTTATCGAGTATGGATTTGAGTTGTTTACATACAGCATTCAGAATGTTCTGCTTTTAGTTCCATTTGTACTTGCTGCACTTGGCTATGCCATTGTTCAGGCAGTTTTCAAGATTTGCTATACAGTTGCTATTTATAAGGTTTTTGAATCAACAGTTCCTGAAAGAGCACTTGTATATGCTATAATCGGAGCAATTATTCCTGTTACAAACAGTGCGTTTGTATTTGTTTCAAGAGACAGCGGATATGACTATTTCACAGATGCAGAGGAAGAGGAAGAAGCCGAAGATGATTTGGCTGAATTAGTAGAAGAGCAAGAATAAGATAAAAAAATAAAAGCCTCAAAAGAGGCTTTATTTTTTTGCTTAATTATATTATTTCTTCGCTGTCTTCTTTAATTTTTGGCTTTCTCTGTCCTCAAGGTTTACAACGTAAGCACAGATTGACCAGGCAAGAATGCCGAGCATTAAGAACATTACTGAGTAGAAGGCTGCATCCAGACGTATTAAGGATACTGTACCTATTGAAGAAAGCAACAATTTTCCCATAGCATCATAAATTTCAAAAAGTTCAACAAGTGAAACTTCACCACTGACAATGGGGGTAGCAAAACCAATTGAGAAAATTGCAAAGGCTATAATTGTAGAAATAAATCCTGCACCTGAAAGAGCCATAACGATTTTCTCGTTTCTTGTAACGAGCACCACAACAATAATTGCAAGAGCGAAAAGTAATGCTATTCCTATAAACATAGCAGCAATCAATGCCGGTCTGAGATGCTCCAAGGACCAAAGGTCCGGATTTTCAGGCATAAAGGTTTCAACAAGTGTTCTCCACTTTTCAGGAGACTCATAAATTGAAAATGATTCGAATGTTGCAGTGTTACTAGCCACGGAACTTTGCGTATTGCAATCGCCTGAAAGGAGTCCTGCAATATTATTGAGCAAGGATTCATGAGAAATTTCAATATAGACAATTTTCAAAAAGTAGCAAAGCGGAAACATTGCAATAGCCATAATTACTGTTACGACTTTATACACAATATCAAATGTGGTAAGTTTTTGTTTTGGCATTTTGGGAGTTTTATCTTTATTTTTAATCATATCTGTAACCTCATTTTCCCCAAGATGAGTTGAGTTGTACTGTTCTGTTAAACACAACATTGTCATCAGTTGAGGTAATATCTACGCAGAAGTAACCCTGACGCATAAACTGGAATGTGTCGCCAACCTTAAGACCGTCCTTAAGTCCGCCTTCAATAAGACAATCCTTAAGAATAACAAGTGAATCAGGATTAAGATTTTCAGTAAATGCACCTGCACTTTCGTCAGATGGGTTTTCCTTATTGAAAAGTCTGTCATAAAGACGAACCTCTGCTTTGAAGCTGTCTGCCTCGCTTACCCAATGAAGCGTTCCCTTAACTTTTCTGCCGTCAGGTGAGTTACCGCCACGACTTTCAGGGTCATAGGTACAATGAACACATGTTACATTGCCGTTTTCATCTGTATCATAGCCAACACATTTAACGAAATATGCACTCTTAAGACGAACCTCGTTACCCGGGAAGAGTCTGAAATACTTTTTAACAGGCTCAACCATAAAGTCTTCCTGTTCTACGTAAAGAGTCTTGCCAAAAGTAACCTTACGAGTACCCATTTCAGGATGGTCAGGATGAATTTCAACATCCAAGGTTTCTGTCTGTCCTTCAGGATAGTTATCAATAACAACCTTTAACGGACGAAGCACTGCCATAGCTCGTGGAGCATTTGCATTAAGTTCATCACGGACACAGGATTCTAAAAGACCGTAGTCAACAACTGAATAAGCCTTTGAAACACCGATTTTTTCGCAGAAGTTACGGATTGCTGCTGCAGGATATCCACGTCTTCTCATACCGCTGAGGGTAGCCATTCTCGGGTCGTTCCAACCATCAACAATACTTTCGTTTACAAGTGCTAAGCACTTTCTCTTACTTGTAAGGCAGTAGTTAAGGTTAAGACGAGCAAACTCAATCTGTCTTGGTGGCATTTCTATATCAAGTGCCTGTAAGAACCAGTCGTAAAGCGGTCTGTGGTTTTCAAATTCAAGTGAGCAAAGAGAGTGTGTAACACCTTCTCTTGCATCTGACAACGGATGAGCAAAATCGTACATTGGGTAAACACACCATTTGTCACCTGTCTGGTGATGTGGAACGTGTGCAATTCTGTAAATAACAGGGTCACGCATATTGATGTTAGCGGCAGCCATATCAATCTTTGCACGAAGCACTCTTGCACCGTTAGGAAATTCGCCATCAGTCATTCTTTTGAACAAGTCAAGGTTTTCCTCAATTGAACGGTCACGATAAGGGCTATTCTTACCTGGTTCTGTAAGTGTGCCACGATATTCTCTGATTTCGTCAGCAGAAAGGTCGTCAACATAAGCAAGACCTTTTTCGATAAGTTTTACCGCACATTCATAGATATAATCAAAATAACTTGATGCGAAAAGACATTTATTCCACTTGAAACCAAGCCATTCAATATCCTCTTTAATAGCATCAACATATTCTGTATCTTCTTTTTGTGGGTTAGTGTCGTCAAGACGGAGATTGCACTCACCCTTGTATTTTTTACTTGTTGCAAAGTTAATGCAGATTGCCTTTGCGTGACCAATGTGAAGATAACCGTTTGGTTCGGGCGGGAAACGTGTTTGAACTTTGTTATAAACTCCGTTTTCCAAATCTTCATCAATAAAGTCGTGAATAAAATTTGAAATCTTTGTTACTTCTTCCATAGTTACGCCTTCTTTATGCTTTATAAGAATTTATTGTGTTATCGATTCTGCTCATTACCTCGTTCACACCAAGAATCTGCATAATGTAATACAAATCAGGAGTGTTTGTGCGGGAAGTAATTGCAATACGGATAACTGTTGAAACATCACCCACGTGACCTTTAAAGGCATCGGGGTTTTGCTTATATTCTTTAACATTGGGAGTAAATCCGCAAGCAGAACAAAGCTCTTTGATTTTATTGAACCATTCTTCCTTGCTGTCGTTTGCAGAATAAACTTCCTTGTATTTTGTAAGAATTTCTATCGCATCTTCCTTTGCGATATGCTCAGGAAGAGTATAGTCTGCGTCATAAAGTTCGTTGTAGAAGAAAGAAACATAATTCTCTACTTCTTCCCAACAAGCAATATCTTTACGGGGTTTCGGATTGTCACGGTCAATGTTTAGAATTGCAGTTGCTTTTTCTTTATCGTCAACAAAAAGTGCATAAAGCACCTCGTTGTAATCCATAGCCCAATCAGTAACGAGCTTATAAACCTCTTTTGCGGTCATAACAGAAATAACATTTTTTGATACGTCGTTAAACTTAACCATATCAAAAAGTGCACCCGAAACGCTCATTTTTTTAAGGTTAAACGGGAATTTACTGATATCTTCTGTTTTATTAGCCTTTCTCCATTCCTCAAAGTTGGAATTGAGAATTGTGAGCATATATTCCTTAACTGATGCTTCAGGATAACCCTTTTCAATGTAGTATGAAACGTTTGCTTCAGGGTCTTTTCTCTTTGAAAGCTTTCTCTTGCCACCATTTTCCTCTTTCATAATAGGGGCAATATGAGCGTATTTTACAGGCTTGAAGCCACAAGTTCTGAAAAGTTCAATATGAAGTGGCACGGATGCAATCCACTCGTCACCACGTACAACGTGAGTTGTTCTCATAAGGTGGTCGTCGACTGCATGAGCAAAGTGATATGTTGGAATTCCGTCTGCCTTTAAAACAACAACGTCATTCACATTTTCGCTCATTTCAATTTTGCCTTTAATCATATCTTCAAACTTGATTTTTCTTGAAATGTCACCAACAGAACGAAGTCTTACTGTGAAAGGAATACCTGCATTAAGTTTTTCAATGATTTCTTCGTCAGAAAGGTCACGGCATTTTGCATAAGTGCCATAGTAACCCTTAATGTCTTCATTTTCCTGTTTTGCACGGATTTCATCAAGGTCTTCAGGAGTGCAGAAACAAGGATATGCCTTGCCTTCTTCCATAAGTTTCTTTGCAAAAGTGCGATAAATTTCCCTGCGGTGACTTTGTGTGTAGGGTCCGTAGTTACCATCTTCACTGTCAAAGCCCATAACACCTTCGTCAGGAGCAACACCAAAAGCCTTAAGACCGGTTACAATACCTGTAACACCATCTTCGACCTCACGTTTTTTGTCAGTATCTTCAATACGGAGCATAAACACACCGTTTGTTGTGTCTGCAGTAAGTTTTGAAGCAAAACCTGCGTAAAGTCCGCCAAAGTGGAGATATCCTGTGGGGCTTGGAGCAAATCTTGTTACTCTTGCACCTTCGGGCAAATCTCTTGCAGGATAAAGTTCTTCATAATATTCTGTGGACTTGTCCACATCGTTAAAAATTAAATCAGCAATTTTTTTGCAGTCTGTCATTGATTAAACCTCTTATTCCGGAAGGATTGCGTTTGTTGTTATGTATTTAACGCCGTGGTCGAGCATTAAGTTAAGCATTTCTGCTGTGTCAACTGTCCAACAAGCGGCAGTAAGCTGGTTATCGTGAATTTTCTGAATCATCTCAGGATTCTTTGCCACTTTCTTTGCTTCAAATGCAACACCAAAGCCGTTTTCAATGCATTCAAGAAGCTGTTCATCCTTAATGTTATGAACAAGAAGCCAAAGTGTCATATTTGGGGAAAGTCGCTTAAACTCACGAAGGACGGATGCGTGGAATGAGATGAGAATAACATCATCTTCAATATCGTAAGCACGGATAATATCGAGAAGGCTCTTTACTTTTTCAATTCTCTTGTCCTTAACCTCAATCATAGGTTTGATGTTTGCTTCCTTACAGATTTCGATATATTCCTCAACAAGGCAAACACCTGCGTTTGGATACTTGTCGATATTTGCACCGTTTGTAAATTTAACCTTTTTAAGGTCTTCGTAAGACCAGGTCTTAACATCGCCTTTTTCCTCTGCCATTGACTGGAGCATATAGTCGTGGATAATTACCCATTTTCCGTCAGTTGTACAATGAACATCACATTCAAGTGCATAGTAATTGTATTTTGCAGCCTCCTTGAAAGCTTCAATTGTATTTTCAGGCACAATTGATGAAAGACCTCTGTGTGCTGTAAAGTGAACATCAGTTAAGTCCTTGGTTGTTGCCTGTGCAGAAGGGAGCGTATCCTTTGCCTTCTTTTCGCCATAACGGATTTCTGTGTATGCCTTTCTCAAACCAAGAGCAATAGCGGTATGAACGGCAAGACCTACACCAAGTTTTACCAATTTTTTAGTAGATTTTTTCATAACTTGTCCACCTTCGTTTTCCTTATAATCATAATTATAAACATTATACTATATAAACGGAAAAATGTAAACTGTATAATTCACAAAATTTTATAAGTTGAAAACAGTTGCAAAGGGGGCATAAACTTGCGTTTTTTTTGCAGATGTGATATAATGCATAAATAATGGATTATTATGAGTAATTATGACATTTTTTCGGAAAGGAGCGATGAAACGCCATGGCTTTTTTTGAAGTTGTTTACGACAGAATATATTTTGTCGGAATACAGACTCTCAGATACGGCAAACGTTTTTTCAGGTGGCTTTTGTCGTTGCTTTTGAAACCCGTAAGGACATTGGGAACACTTGTTTTCACATTGATAATTGTTATTAACAAACACGCTTTGGGCGCATTTCATAAAAGTGTTGATGATTTTAAGAAGCTTTTATCGGATGCAAAAGGTGTAAGACACGCCAAGAAAACAGATGAAGAAAAAGGGAAAAGGAAATTCAGCCACTATGTTAAGGTGGCAACAAAACGATATAAGAGTGCATTTCTGTATTTTCTGAATTATGCGTTACCTGTGCTTTGTTTCCTTATTCTTTTTAATGTTGTAGTCTTTTGGACAGATGTGAATTTTGCCCTTGAAATCAACTATAACGATGAGGTTATCGGGTACGTCCAGAATGAGGCTGTGTATAAAGAAGCAAAGCAGATGGCTGATGAACGTCTGAACATAAGAACGGATACGATTTCTGCTGTTGAGAACGGAAATCAAGGTAACGGTTCTGATACCACGGAATATAAGATTGTTCCCGTAAAACGCAGCAAGATGAATAATGCCTATGAAATTTGTGATAAGATAATGGAAAAATCAAACGAGGAAATCACAAATGCCTGTGGAATATATATCGACGGCGAATTTATATGTGCATTGAAAAATGAAACCGATGCAATAATTGTTTTCGACCAAATTCTTTCAGAACACGAAACAGGGGAAGGTAATGCAGTCGTAAGCTTTGTTGAAAATATCGACTATGTTCAGGGCTTGTACCCTGACAATGAAAGAATCATAAGGGATGCAGCTTATTTGCAGGAAAAACTGAAGTCCAACCGCAGTGAAGCAAAGTATTATACCATTCAGGAGGGTGACACCGTTTCACAGATTGCCGAAAGATTCGGAACGGATAGTTCAACAATATTTGCTCTTAATCCGGAATTAAGGGAAAACATATATATCGGACAGGTTGTTCTTGTACAAAAGGAAGTAAAATTCATAGAAATTCAGACAACTAAAACGGTGATTGAAGAGGTTGAGATTCCTTATGAAACAATTAAAATCAACACAAATACTCTTTATGTAGGAGACACTCGTGTTGTATCAAAGGGACAAAAGGGACTTGAACAAGTTACGAAACTTGTTACCTATGTTGATGGCGAGGTAACCTCAACAAAAGAGGTATCCCGTGTTATTCTGAAAGAATCCATAAGTGAAAAGATTCACGTAGGAACAAAGAAAAACAACGCAGTTTCGGGAAATGTAACCTCATACGGCGGACGATTTGTGTGGCCGGCAATTGGTGCATATCAGATTTCTTCAGGTTACGGATATCGTAATTTTGGTGACGGATGGCACGGTGGCATTGATATTGTGCGTCCGGGCGGAAGTACGGGATGCACGGTTGTTGCTGCCGAATCAGGTACCGTTACCTTTGCGGGGTGGAAGAACAGTGCCGGATACACGGTGATTATTGACCACGGCGGAGGACTGAAAACTCATTATTACCACATGAAGGCAGGTTCCCTGAGGGTTTCCACCGGACAAAAGGTTCAACAGGGACAGGCGATTGGTCAGATTGGTGCAACGGGATATGTAACAGGTGCACATCTGCATTTTGAAGTCAAGGTGAATGGTAAGGATGTTAATCCTAAACCATATTTGGGTATTTAAGGCAGGTTTTTATGGAACAATATGTTATTGCAGGATTAAAAACTGAATATAAGGCAGAGGGAGAGCTTCTGAAAAGCCGTTCGGAGGATTATCGTGCGACTTTTGACAGTTCGGAAACCCAGATAAGAATTTCCGTGAAAGAGGATTTTCTTAAAAAGAAAAGAGAAGAACTTCCCCACCTTTCTGCACAAGAGCACGAATATATGTGGACAGGCGAGGCATTTTACAATGAACTGATTAAGCACAACGGAATGATGCTTCATTCCTCCTGCGTAGAAAAAGACGGATATGCCTATCTCTTTTCTGCAAGAAGCGGTACAGGAAAGTCCACTCACACTCATTTATGGCTTAAAAATCTGTCGGGAACAAGAATTATCAACGACGATAAACCTGCGTTAGTTTATGAAGACGGCAAATGGTTTGTATGGGGAACACCTTTTTCGGGGAAAACCGACGAGAACGTTAACGCAAAAATTCCTGTTAAGGCGATAGTGTTCCTAAAAAGAAGCGAGGAAAACAAGGTCGAAAAAATGCCGATATCAAAGGCAGTCGGACTTCTTTTAGAACAGACAATAAATCCTGTAAACAGGGATTTGGCAATTAAAATGCTTGATTTGGCAGATACACTTCTGAGAACTGTACCTGTATTCTCACTCGGCTGTAATATGGACCCTCAGGCTGCAATTGTTGCATATAACGAAATAGAAAGGTTGATAAAAGATGAAGATTAAGGATGGATACATCTTAAAAGATGTGGCAGGTAGCAAAATTGTTATTGCGACCGGTGAACAAAAAATGAATTTTAACGGAATTATCACCTTTAATGATGTAGGGGCAATAGTTTTTAATATGCTTGACGGCACAAATTCCGCAGAGGATATTGCGGCAAAAATCGTTGAGGAATATAATGCTCCTTATGATGTTGTAAAAAATGATGTTGAAAAACTTATAGAAAAAATGAGAAAACACAATCTCATTGAAGAATAAAGGAACAGGACTTTAAAAATGAAGGAAATGTCAGTTTTCAAGTGGATGTATGTCAATTGCGGCAGACGGATAAAGGAAGGCGCGGTGCTGGTTGCACTTAATGCCTGGTCGGCTGTATGCGTGACAATCTTTGCACTTTTGTCACAAAAGGTTATGGATAGTGCCCAAGGCGGGGACAAGAATGCCTTAATAAAAAACTCAATATATCTTCTTTGCCTGATTATTTCGCAAATTCTGGCACGAGTAATTGCTTCTCTTGTGGAGGCGAAGAGTCAGGGTAAGGCAGAAATCAATTTAAGAACTAATGTGTTTTCAAGTATCATCCGAGGAGATTATGCGGATTCTGTTGAAAGGCACAGTGGCGACCTTATGACACGTCTTACGGCGGATGTGCAGGTGGTAAGTGACCAATATGTTCATATTGTACCTACTACTGTTGCCTTTGTTGTAAGGATTCTCAGCGGTGCAATTGCTCTTTATCAGATAGATAAGAATTTTGCGTTGATTTTTATTCTCTGCGGACTTCTGATTGTTGTTGTTGCGGTACTTTCGAGAAAGCGATTAAAGAAGCTTCACAGAAGAGTGCAGGAAAAAGACTCCAAGGTACGTTCCTTTATGCAGGAAATGCTTGAAAATCTTTTCGCTATAAAGGTTTTTGGAATAGAGGAGAAAATAATTAAGATTTCTTCCAAGCAACAAAACAAATTCTATCGTGAAAAAGTAAAGAAAAAGACCTTTTCAATAATGGCGGGAATTGGTTTTTCATTGGCTTTTGCAGTCGGCTATCTTGCTGCTGTGGCTTACGGCTCGTATGGTGTTCTTAACGGAACAATGACCTTCGGTGCAGTCGTTGCCATTGTTCAACTTGTAAACCAATTGCAATCTCCCATAGTGGGCATTACAAGTATTTTACCGTCATTTTTCGCAATGACCGCATCAGCACAAAGGCTTATGGAAATATGTGACGACGGTAAAAAACACGCTGAAGATGTGGATGTTGAATATGATGATTTTGTACGTGTAAAGGTAAGAAATGCTGTATTCGGATACGGTGATGAAAAGGTTATTTCAGGTGCATCCTTTACAGTCAATAAAGGCGAGTTTATAGGAATAAAGGGTCCTTCCGGCTCCGGAAAAACAACTGTTTTAAAGCTGATAACAGGACTTTACCCTGTTGATGAGGGCAATGTAATTATAGAAACTAAGGATACGGAGTATGACTGCAAGCATACAAGAAAACTTTTCTCCTTTGTGCCACAGGGCAATATGCTTTTCAGCGGTACAATCAGGGAAAACTTAACTATCCTGAATCCTGATGCATCGGAAGAAGAGATAAAAGAAGCGCTGAATTTGGCTGCTGCGGATTTTGCTTATGACCTTGATGGCGGTCTTGATTTTGTTCTCGGCGAGGCAGGGGTCGGAATTTCTGAAGGACAGGCACAGAGAATTGCTATTGCAAGAGCTCTTTTGGGCAGTGGCGGAATAATGCTTATGGACGAATCCACAAGTGCTTTGGATGCGGATACGGAAAGACTTGTCATTGATAATCTGAAGAAAAACAAAGGTCTTACTGTGCTGATGATTACCCACAGAGAGGCAGTTTTAGACAGATGTGACCGACTTATCTCCGTTGAAAATGGAAGAATTGAGGAAATTTAAAATTATACCTTATTTTAGTAAAAAAAATATTGCAATAAATATAAGGCTTTGGTATAATTAAATGAACTATAAAAAAACTATGATTATAGGAGTAATGATATGGAGTACAATGCAAAGAACACTCAGACAAATGAGGGTATAGACTTTCAAAGTATCGCACAGTATGCAATACGTCTGTTGCAAAAGTGGTGGGCAATTCTTCTCAGTGCTGTTATTTGTGCAAGCGTAGGTTTTGTTGTTGCAAAGCTGACCTATGTTCCTAAATATACAAGTACAATGAGATTTGTTATCGACAACAAGGGTGAAAACACTCAGGCGGTTTCAACAAGCTCATCCGATATTACAGCGGGTATCAGCCTTGCTAAAAACTATCAGTATATTATGACTGAAACAAACAGCCTTATGAATCTTGTTGCTGAAAACTGCGGTTATGAGCTTAACGGAAAGGCTTTGACAGGTGCAAATGTTAAGGGCATGATTAAGTCAACACTTGTTGAGGATACAGCTATTATTGCTATTTCTGTTACAAGTACGGACCCTGATGTTTCTTATGCGGTTGCAAAGAGTTATGTTAACAATTATGCTGTAATTACAGATAAGGCATACCAGAACACAAAGGCAATCCTTATTGACGAGCCTGTTAAGGCAACAAAAGCAAATGCTGACAACAGCACATTCCTTTATACTCTTTTAGGCTTCTTTGCCGGTGCCGGTGTGGTTGTTCTTGCAATTTGTATCATTATCTTCGTTAAGGATACCGTTAAAGTTCCTGATGACGTTACAAACAAGCTTGGTCAGAAGATTATCGGCTCTGTTGTACATCTTAAGAAATCTTCAGAGGACAAGAGTCTTCTTATTACAGATAAAAAGACGGGCTTTATGTTTATCGAGTCCTTTAAGCTTATACGTACAAAGCTTGAAAATATTGCAAAGCGTCACGATTACAAGATTTTTGTTTTCACAAGTGCTATGGCAAATGAAGGTAAAACAACCGTTGCAACAAACACAGCCCTTGCTCTTGCAAAGACAGGTAAATCAGTTCTTTTGATTGATGCTGACCTTCGTAAGCCTTCTGTTTGCAAGGAACTCGGAATTTCTGCAACTGATGATTTAGGTCTTCCGGGTGTAGTTACCGGTGAAAGAACATTAAGCGACTCTATTAAGTATTTTGAAAAATTCAATCTCTTCCTTTTGGTTACAAATCAGCCGATTGCTGAATCAGCAGAGCTTTTGTCAGCAGATGAAATGTCAGGTGTGATGAGTGCTATCAGAGAAGAATTTGATTACGTTATCATTGATACTCCTCCTGCAGGTCTTGTTGCTGATGCAAGTATTATTGCTCAGTATGCTGATGCAAATGTTATGGTTGTTCGCAGAGACCGTTCTTCAATGCGTAGAATTAAGAGAACAATCGACGATATGTCAAGTACAGGTAAAGAGGTTATCGGTTGTATTTACAATGATGCTGAAAACGGTTCTGCTCTTAGCTTTATCAAATCAAGCAAGAAGAGTAAGAAGGGCTATGGCTACGGTTACGGATACGGATACGGTTATGGCTACGGTTACGGCTATGGCTATGGTAGTGACCATAGCAAAAAATCATCCAAGAAGTAATTTGATTTAAAACTTTATTCAGCTCGCAGACGGATGTTTGACATCTGTCTGTGGGCATAATTTATGCAAAAAGGACAAAATAAAATGGCAGAAGCAAAAACAATCCCGCCACAAGAGAATAAAATGGGAACAATGCCTGTTGGCAAACTTTTGGCAACAATGGCGACACCAATGATGATTTCTATGCTTGTACAAGCATTTTATAATATAGTGGACAGCATTTTTGTATCCCGCATAGGAGAGGAAGCGCTCAATGCGGTATCTCTTGCGTTTCCCTTGCAACAACTTATGATTGCCGTTTGTGGCGGTACGGCGGTAGGTATGAATGCTTTGCTTTCACGTTCGTTGGGTGCAAAGCAGTTTGAAAGAGCGAACAAAATTGCAAATTCAGGAATCTTTTTGTTCTTGTGCAGTTCGTTTGTGTTTTCAGCCATCGGAATTTTTCTGTCAAGGTTGTTTTTCCTTGCCCAGACAGATATTCCGCAAATTGTAAAATACGGTACGGATTATGCAACCGTTTGCCTTGGCTGTTCCATAGGTATTTGCAGTCAGTTCTGCTTTGAAAAGCTATTACAGTCAACAGGTCGTACAACCTTGTCAATGGTGGCTCAGTTAATAGGTGCAATCATCAATATTATTCTTGACCCGATTTTGATTTTTGGCTGGTTCGGACTTCCTCGGCTTGAAGTTCTGGGTGCGGCAGTAGCCACCGTTACGGGGCAGGTTGTTGCTGCAATTCTTGCGATAGTTTTTAATATAAAGTACAACAAGGATATACACATAAGCTTTAAACTGATTCGTTGGAACAAAGAGATAATTAAAGATATATATAAAATCGGATTACCATCAATCATAATGCAGTCCATCGGTTCGGTTATGACCTTTACTATGAATAAAATCCTTATTGCCTTTACACCGACGGCAACAGCAGTTTTCGGAAGCTATTTTAAATTACAGAGTTTTGTGTTTATGCCGATTTTCGGACTGAATAACGGAATGGTGCCCATAATTGCTTATAATTACGGGGCAAAAAGGTATGACCGTGTGAAGAAGACAATCACTATCTCCATAATGACTGCTATGTGTATAATGACTGCAGGATTTTTAGCATTTGAGCTTATACCGCACATACTGTTGTCATTCTTTAATGCATCGGAAGAAATGCTGAAAATTGGCGTACCGGCACTTCGGATAATCGGTACTCATTATCTTTTTGCAGGGTTCTGCATTATAGCAGGTTCCGTTTGTCAGGCAATCGGTAAGCCTATTCACAGCCTTATTGTTTCCGTGTGTCGTCAGCTTGTTGTCCTTTTGCCGACGGCTTGGCTATTGGCACAAACAGGAAGGCTTGAACTTGTGTGGCTTTGCTTCCCCATAGCGGAATGTGTGTCATTGGTAATGAGCTCGGTATTCTTGAGCAAAACAATGCGCAGGGCAAAGGAAAAGATGAAAGACATTATAATATAGACATAAAAAAGGTAGATGCAAGGGATTTTTCAAAAGCATCTACCTTTTATTCTATTTAATTGTTGCTGTATATGGGAATTTTTTATCCACAGGGGTATCGTCGTATCCACCTGATTGTATCCGGACGGAATTTTCGTTGACGGTGTAGTCACAGTTGTACGAGATGTTTTCTAAAACACCGTCTTCCCATGTGGCTTCATCGGTTGGGAAAAATGAGTTTGAAATTTCACATTTCTTCCACATTTCCCATTCGTCTGTGTTCGCAATTTGTCCGCCTGCGTTTTTAACCTCGCAACTACGACGAAGATTATTAAACAGAAAGTCCTCCTGAAACAGGGAAGACCCGTCAAAACAGGGGAATTCAACAGGGTAGCTTATTGTTGCGGTTTTCAGCCATTCGCCGTTTTCTTCACGGACATATTGGGTGAAAAAGGTTTTTCCGTCTTCAAAAAGACGTTCAATTTTCATTGAATACCAAGTATTTACTTTCCAATCGTACTCCGTATAAACCTTTTTGCCTTCGCCTTCGCCACCAAAATCGCCATAAGCGTCGCTGACGGAGTATTCAACGGTGGGACGAGTCCCGTCAGGCAAATCCCAAAGGGAAAGAATTAAAAGATGTTTGCCGAGAAAGGTCTGAAAACCTGCGTAACCGTAAGACCAGTTGTGAACAGCCCAATAAGTATTATGGGCATCCTCAGTACAACGCCAGTCAATGGTAATGGCATCATATTCGTTGTCACAAATCCATTTAAGATACATATTTGGTGCGTGTCGTAAAAGATGCGAAAGGTCCGTCGGCTTTTCATCCTCAGTTGTTTCTTCCTCAACTTCTTCGGCTTCTGTCAAGGTGCTTGCCTCTGTTTCTTCGGCGTCCGCAACAGTCGGGCGGGAATTCTGATAAATAAAAAAGCCACCGACGCAAAGAGAAAGAACGAGAACAATCGAAATGGAGAAGAGAATGATATTCCGTTTCGTGATTAATCTTTTCATAAAAAACGAATTAAAGCTTAGCCGCCAATTCCTTTATGTATGCCTTGAAATCATCCTTGATTTCAGGGTGGTTAAGAGCAACCTCACAGTTTGCCTTCATAATGCCCATTTTGTTACCCATATCATAACGAGTGCCGTAATAATCAAGAGCAATAACACCCTTTGTCTGAGCAAGTGTTTTCATAGCATCTGTAAGCTGAAGTTCGTTACCTGCACCTTTTGGAGTATTTTCAAGAATCTCAAAGATTTCAGGTGGCATTACAACACGACCAAGGATTGAGTAATTTGAGAAAATTTCTTCAGGCTTCGGTTTTTCAATCATATCTGTACAGTTGAAAACCTTGTCCTCAATTTCTTCAACCTTAAGTGAACAGTATTTTGAAACATCCTTTGTCGGTACTTCCTTAACGCCGACAACACCCTTACCGTATTTTTCGTAAGCATCAATAAGCTGTTTTGTAACAGGCTCTTTGTCGGAGATGAAAACATCGTCGCCATAAAGGATTGCAAAAGGTTCGTTGCCGACGAAATTCTTTGCACAAAGAACAGCATGACCTAAACCGCCTGTTTCCTTCTGACGAAGGAAATATGTGTTGCAAAGCTGTGAACACTCAAGAACAGAGTCGTAAAGTTCCTTTTTGTCAGGATTTCTGCTAAGCTTATCTTCAAGTTCATAAGCGTGGTCAAAATGGTCCTCAATAACACCCTTGCCACGGTTTGTGATGATAAGCACATCTGTAATACCTGATTTCGCTGCTTCCTCTACAAGGTATTGAATAGCAGGTTTATCAACGATATTGAGCATTTCCTTCGGTACGGCCTTGGAAGCAGGAAGAACTCTTGTGCCGAGACCGGCTGCTGGGATTATAGCTTTTGTGATTTTCATAATAATATCTCCTTACTTTATAAGAAATCCGTATTAATGTGTAAACAACATTAATATCAAATCAAATCCGTAAATAAAAATCTTTTCAACAAGAACTGATAAAAATGCAGCACTGTATGAAACACCGCCTGTTTTATAATACAGAACGGAACGTTTTTCTTTGTCAGACTCTTGTTCTTTAATCTTTTTTATGCTGTCGATTACGTGGTGGTAATACCATTTGTTTGCGTTAAGTCCGATATACACGGAAATGAGAATTGAAAGCAGAGCTTGTGCTGCAAAAAGACCGGCACCGAGATAATTTTGTCGGAGGGTATCCATAGCCTCCTGTGACAAATCCGTTATAGCTTTCTGCATTTCTTCCGTAGTCATATCTTCGGACGCAATCCGGTCAACCTGCTCCTCATATTCAACTGTTGCCTCGTAAAATCTTTCCACGGGGGGCAAAAATGAAATAAATGATATTGTCAGGAGTAATGCCATAAAGATTGCCCCGAGCTTGTACATCTTTCTGTAGAAGAACCAATATGGCGCAAAGAAGAATGCTGCCCAGTTCATTGTTCTTTTGTTGAATTTTGCATAAAAGAATTTCTGAACATATTTTATGGAGTCCTGCTGTACAAACGTAGCTGCTTCTTCGGTAGCAACACCATCCGTCATTTCTGCAGGGAACAATTTAAGGGGGTTCTCCTGATGTGGCGGGAAGGGCATATTAAAAGGAGAAAACGGTGCGTTATTCCGGTTTTCGGAAGCAGTTTGATTTTCAGGTTGAAAATCAGGCTCTTTTTCGATTTTCGGTTCTTCTTTAAAGGACACACTCCAACGAAAACCCTCATTGTGAAGAGAGTCGTTGGCACATTTTTTGTTTTGATTGTAGCATTCCCTGTGATGTGGTGTTCCGCAGAGGGGACAAACAACAATGTCGTCATCAGGCTGAAACTCGTTGTTACACACAGGGCAGTTTTCGTTAATAAATCTGAATTTGTTATCTGCCATTTTTACACGTTCCAACTGTTAATATAAATTTCTTGTTCAGGGGTTAATTTGTCAATCTGAGTACCCCAACTGTCAAGTTTTCTCAAGGCAACCTTTTTATCAATCTCTTCAGGCACGTCAATTACGGATGCAGTAAGATTTTCGTGATTTTTTACAATGTATTCTGCACAAAGTGCCTGAATAGAAAAACTCATATCCATAATTTCTGCAGGATGTCCGTCGCCTGCAGCAAGGTTTACCAGTCTGCCTTCTGCAATTATACTTATTGTTCTGCCGTCGGGAAGGACATATCCCATAATATTATTTCTTTGTGGCTTGATTTCAACAGCCATTTTTTCAAGGTCAGGAAGGTTAATCTCAACATTGAAATGACCTGCATTACAGCAGATTGCGCCATCTTTCATATTCTCGAAGACCTTTTTAGTGATAACATCTTTGCAACCCGTAACGGTAACAAAGAAATCACCCTCTTTTGCAGCTTCGGTCATTTCCATTACTGAAAATCCGTCCATTCTTGCTTCCATAGCCTTGATGGGGTCGATTTCTGTGACGATTACCTGTGCACCAAGAGCATTTGCCCTCATTGCAACACCTTTGCCACACCAGCCGTAACCTGCAACAACAACCTTTTTACCTGCAACGATTAAGTTTGTAGTACGGTTAATTCCGTCCCATACGGATTGACCTGTACCGTAACGGTTGTCAAAAAGATATTTACATTTTGCATTGTTGACAGCAATCATAGGGAATTTAAGCTGACCATCCTTGTGCATTGAAACAAGGCGAATAATACCTGTTGTTGTTTCTTCACAACCGCCTAAAACATTTGGTAAAAGCTCGGGATATTCGTTGTGGATAAGATTAACAAGGTCGCCACCGTCGTCAATGATGATGTCGGGTCCTGCCTCAATTACACATTTAAGGTGGTCTTTGTATTCTTCTGAAGTTGCGTTATACCAAGCAAAAACATTAAGACCGTTGTGTGCAAGTGCAGCGGCAACATCGTCCTGAGTTGAAAGTGGATTTGACCCTGTAACGTACATTTCAGCTCCGCCCGCAGCAAGAACTGTGCAAAGATATGCCGTTTTTGCCTCAAGGTGAATGGAAAGTGCAACCCTCTTACCTGCAAAAGGTTTTGTTTCGCTGAAATCTTTTTCTATACTGCGAAGGACGGGCATGTGTGCTTTTACCCAATCAATTTTCTGTTGTCCTGACTCATAAAGGTCGATATTTCTTACAAGGCTCATTTTATCTGCTCCATATTAATAGTTATATAGAATATATAATACCATAACAAAAGGTAAAAATCAATAATATTAAATTGGTTAAAATATACAGTCCAAAATCATTGACAATATTTAGGATTTATGGCATAATTACGAATGTATATGAGCAAAAACGACAGAATTACGGAGGTATGAATATATGAAATCAAGACTTACAAGAATAGTTGCAATTATTCTTGCATTCAGCGTGGTTATGTGTAGCTTCGCTTCCTGCAGTATTGCTATTGAAGAAGAGCCTGCAGTAATCCAGCCCGGCACTATTGAACCTGCAGGACAGGATGACGTTATCCCTGAAGATAATAATACCGGTACAATTCCCGGCGAACAGGATTTCAATACAGGTATAGGTCAAGGCGGAACAACAGGTGGTAACACAACAGGTGGTAACACGACAGGCGGAAATACAACCGGCGGAAATACAGGTGGCGTTTCCGGTGTAGGCAACGGTATTCCTCAAATCGACTGGGAAGGTACTTATAAGGATTTTCAGGAGGCAACAACTCCTGAACAAATGAATCAATATCTTCACATGGCCGGTTACGAGTATGATGCGGAGCAGAACATCTATTATACTCATTTAAATCCATGGCAGAGACAGTTTGGATTCACAGATTTATATGACGTAGCAGCGCCAATTACAAATATGTGGTATCTTACACTTAAAATTGACTTTACATATGGGGAGTATGACTGGAGACTTCAGTGGTGGAAAGGTCAGTACGGTGTTCTTGAAGGTGCAGAGCTTGGTGTTTACACAAGGGATAAGGATTCGAACCTTAACTTCTATGAATGTGCTGCTGATGAAAACCTTCTCAGAATGGAATTTGAGTACTATCAGTCAGCTTCTAAATATAACAGCGGTGACAGACTTTTCATCAGAAGAGAACAGGAACATTGGTGGCTTACAGGCTTCAAGTTTGGTGTTACAGAGCCAAAGAAGTGCGTTATCGTTGCAACTCTCTATGCAAAGGATGACGTGATGGCTGACGGAATTGAAGAAGGTCTTCAGAATGTCACTGACGAAAAGGGCAACTGGAATGGCTTTGTTCCTTATACAAAGGGTACAACAAGCAAGGACTTCTACATCAGACAAGGTAACGTATTCAAGGTTGTTTGGCGTGAAGCAGGTTATGTAAACTATTACTACATCAGAGACTACGTAAATGAGCAGACAAAACCTGAAGGCGATTTGCCTGCATAAAAATTAAAAAAATGGCCTCACAGTACTTTTGTATTGTGAGGTTTTTTGTTTCGGAAGAGCATATAATAAAAATATATTAAAAAACTTTTGTATTATAGTTGAAAAACTGCAATTTTTAGTGTAAAATAGACAAACAAAGATTATTATTTAACTGATTTTACAATCTTTTTTGGAGGAATTGTATGAATTATACACTCACAAAGAAACAAGCAAAGGAGCTTGTTGAATCAAAGCTTGCTCATTTTATCGGAGTTAATCCCAATGAGGCAACAAATGAGCAGTTCTATAAGGCTATTGCTCTCATCGTAAGAGATATGATGAGTCAGGGCAGAGCAGATTTTTCAAAGAAAGGCTCTGAAAAGGGAACAAAGAGAGTTTATTATCTCTGCATGGAATTCCTTATGGGACGTTCACTTAAAAACAACCTTTACAACCTTAACCTTACAAAGGTTTTTGAAAGTGTTTTAAAGGATTACGGTATCAAGATGGATTCAATCTACGATTGTGAGCCTGATGCGGGTCTCGGCAACGGCGGTCTTGGACGTCTTGCCGCTTGCTATCTTGACGGTCTTGCAACTCAGGGTTATGTTGCAAAGGGCTACACAATTCTTTATGAATACGGAATCTTCAAGCAGAAATTAGTTGATGGTTGGCAGACAGAACTTCCTGACTTCTGGCTTCCGGGCGGTGACGTGTGGCTTGTTCCTCACGAAGAACAGGCTATGGAAATCAAGTTCGAGGGTGAAGTAAAGGATATCTGGGAAGAACACTATCATCACGTTGAAATTGAAAATCCGACAGTCATTCAGGCTGTTCCATACGATATGCACGTTGCAGGTAAGGACGGCGAGGGTGTTTCTGTTCTTCGTCTTTGGTCTGCAAAAGCGCCAGGCCTTGATATGGCACTCTTTAATCAGGGCGACTATATGAGAGCTATGGAAAGAAACGCTATGGCAGAGGTTATCAGTAAGGTTCTTTATCCTGCAGACAATCATCCTGAAGGAAAATCACTCCGTCTTCGTCAGCAGTATTTCCTTGTTTCTGCATCTGTTCAGGATATCGTTCAGCACCATCTCCGTGAATTCGGTACAATGGATAACTTTGCAGACAAGGTTGCAATCCACGTTAACGACACACACCCGACAATGGCTATTCCTGAACTTATGAGAATTATGCTTGACGAGTGTGGTTACGGCTGGGACGAAGCATGGAACATTGTTACAAAAACAATTGCTTACACAAACCATACAGTTATGAAAGAGGCTCTTGAATGTTGGCCTGAGGATCTTTACAAACGTCTTATGCCACGTCTTTGGCAGATTACAAAAGAAATTGACAATCGTTTCCGTTCTTTTGTATGGGAAAGCACTCATAATGCGGATATGGTTGAGAGAATGGCTGTTATCTCAAACGGTGTTGTAAGAATGGCTAATCTCTGTGTTGCAGGCTCACATTGTGTAAACGGTGTTTCTGCTCTTCACAGCGACATTCTTAAAGATACAGTTTTTTCTGATTTCTATGCACTTACTCCTGATAAGTTCACAAATGTTACAAACGGTATTGCACACAGACGTTGGCTTTGTCAGGCTAACCCGAAGCTTACAAAATTCCTTACAGAAACTATCGGTGACGGTTTTGTAAAAGATGGCGATGCACTTCTCAATTTGAGAAAATATAAGGACGACAAAGCAGTCCTTGATGAGCTTGGCAAGATTAAGAGAGCAAACAAGGAAGAATTTGCTAAATATGTGCTTAAACACAACGGCATCAAGCTTGACCCTGATTCAATATTTGATGTTCAGGTTAAACGTCTTCACGAGTATAAGCGTCAGCATCTTAACGCACTCAATATCCTTTCACAGTACCTTGCTATTAAGGAAAATCCAAACGGGGACTTTATTCCTCACACATATATTTTCGGTGCAAAGGCTGCGTCAGGTTATTTTGTAGCAAAGAAGATTATTTCTTTCATCTGTGCACTTGCTGATGTAATCAACAATGACCCTGATGTTAAGGGCAGACTTAAAGTTGTTTATGTTGAAGATTACAATGTTACACTTGCTGAAAAACTTATGCCTGCTGCCGATATTTCAGAGCAGATTTCACTTGCAGGCACAGAAGCATCAGGTACAGGAAATATGAAGCTTATGCTTAACGGTGCGGTGACGCTCGGCACAATGGACGGTGCTAACGTTGAGATTTACGACGCAGTCGGTGAAGATAATATCTACATCTTCGGCATGAAAACACCTGAAGTTCAGCAGTTGCAGAAACGCGGATATGTTCCACAGAATTATTTTAATGCAAACGGCGAACTCCAGAAGATTCTCAATTATGCAAATCACAACGGAATTGGCGGAAAGATGTTCCACGAAGTAACTTCAACAATTATCCACCACGACCCATATATGGTTCTTGCAGATTTTGAGTCTTACAGAAATACTCAGCAGAGAATTTCAAAGGACTTCCTTGACCGTGATAACTGGAACAAGATGTCACTTATGAATATCTCAGGTGCAGGACGTTTCGCAGCAGACCGTGCTATTAACGAATACGCAGCAAATATCTGGGACGCAAAATCAGCACTTAAATAATAGAATAATACGAAAAAGCGGGGTATTGAACCCCGCTTTTGTTTTTCAGTATGACAAATGAGAATTTGTCGGAATGTTTTAATTCTACTTTTTCATTTGGTCGAGAGTCTTGTGGAAGGAGGGTAAGAATTCAGTTGCAAAAATCTGCACTTCTTCCGATTCGTTCTTTTCAATAGCCTTTAACAGTCTTTCTTCGGCTTCGCAGAATTCACCGTTTCCTGCCTTTCTTTCTTCAACGCATTTTAAATATCCGCTGATTTTGTCGGCGGCTTTTACGAGCTTCCAGAGTTCTTTATCCTCATTCTTTTTCTTGAAAAGTGACTCATAGGCGGGGAGTAAATCCTCGGGTAGCATAGAGAGAAGTTGCTTTGATGCATTCTTTTCAACGGCCTTATATGCCTCTTTTGTTTCCTTGCTGTAATACTTAACAGGAGTTGGCAGGTCACCTGTGATGATTTCAGGCGTGTCGTGGTAAAGACCTAAAAGTGATGCTCTTTCACAGTTGTAATTCTTTCCCAATCTTTCATTCCCGATAACTGCAAGGGCATAGCAGAGTTGAGCAACCTCGGCAGAATGCTCACTCAATGTTTCATATCGTGTATTTCGCATCAACGCCCAACGATTTATGTATTTGGTACGTGATGTGAAAGCAAAAAAATCATTTTTACCCATTATATATCTTCTTCCTTAAAGCTGATTTGAAGTCCGTCACGGTTCATTTTAACTTTTGTGTATTTAACACCTGCGGCATCAAACATTCTGCGTGATTCACGATTGTTAAGGCTGTCTTTGTACTTGTCTGAAAGGAACATAACCTCTTTGATACCACTCTGAATAATTGCTTTTGCACATTCGTTGCAAGGGAAAAGTGCAACATAGATTTTGCATCCGTTTAAGTTTCTGCCGCCATTGTTGAGAATTGCATTGAGTTCTGCGTGGCATACATAAGGATATTTTGTGTCGTATTCGTCACCTGTTCTGTCCCATGGGAATTCATCATCATCACAACCGTGTGGGAAACCGTTGTAGCCTACGGACATAATTTTATTGTTGTTGTCAACAATACAAGCACCGACCTGTGTGCTTGGGTCCTTACTTCTTCTTGCAGAAAGAAGAGCAATACCCATAAAATACTCGTCCCAACTGATGTAATCTTCTCTTTTAGCCATTTCCTTTTTCTCCTTTTATTTTATCCCAATATAATTTTGCTGTTTGTTCGGTTTTGTTGTCGCCAAACTCATAATATTTTTTATTTTTCAAAGCATCGGGCAAATACTGTTGTTTCACCCAACGGTTTGGATAGTCGTGGGGATAGAGATAATTCTGTCCCTTGACTTTCGCATCTTCACCGTCAAAATGCTTATTCTGTAACTGCCTTGGAATTTTACCGTAATTTCCTTTTCGCACATCGTCAAGGGCAGCAAAAATTCCGTCGTGTGCCGTATTTGATTTCGGACTTGTTGCAACAAGCACTACTGCATCACCCAAAGGAATTGCAGCCTCGGGCATTCCTACCTGCATTGCAATATCACAGGCAGATTTCACGATTGGTAAAATCTGCGGATAAGCAAGTCCCACATCTTCGCTTGCACAAACTAAAAGTCTGCGGATTGCCGAAACCATATCCCCTGCTTCAAGCAGTCTTGCAAGATAATGGAGTGCGGCATCAGGGTCACTACCACGCATACTCTTCTGATATGCGGAGAGAATATCGTAATGCTCGTCGCCGAATTTATCGTAACGGAAAGTGTTTTTCATTGTAAGACTACCCGTATTTTCAAGGGTAATCACTCTTTTTCCGTCTGTGATACCGGCAGATAAAACACAGAGTTCGACAAAATTCAAGGATTTACGAACGTCACCGCCACAGGCTGTTGCGATATGCTCACAAACTCCGTCTTCTATTTGGAGTGGTATTCCTGTTTCTTCTTCTAAAAATGCAAAGCCTCGTTTTACCGCAGGAACAACATCTTCAGGGGTAACTGACTTGAATTCAAAAACAGTACAACGGGAAAGCACCGCTGAATAAATATAAAAATACGGGTTTTCCGTTGTGGATGCTATAAGTGTTATTTTACCACTCTCAATATATTCAAGCAAGGACTGTTGTTGCTTTTTGTTGAAATACTGAATTTCGTCAAGATAGAGTAAAATGCCGTTAGGGGCTGCAAAAGTATCAAGCTCACTCACGATTGCCTTGATGTCTGCCGTACTTGCATTTGTACCGTTAATGTGGTGGAGTTTGCGATTTGTGTTTTTCGCAATAATCCTTGCAAGTGTGGTTTTGCCCGTGCCTGACGGACCGTAAAATATTAAATTTGGAAGATAGCCCGACTCAACAATGTTGCGTAAAGGCATATTTTCACCTAAAAGGTGACGTTGTCCCACCATATCATCAATGGTTTGTGGACGAAGTCTGTCAGCTAATGGGGTTGACATAATCTCACTTCACTATATCTAAAATTTCTTCTGCTTTATCTACAATATACTCGGCATTGTATTCTTTAAAATCTTCCATTGTACCGAATCCGTAGGTTACTGCAACACAGGGGATACCAACCTGATGTGCACCTTCAATGTCGAACTTGGTGTCACCCACCATAAGAGTTTCCTCCATAGTTGCACCAATATTTTTCATGGCATTCTCTATAACTGTTGCCTTGCTTTCGCTTGTGTTGTCAAACTCCGTACCGCCAAGGAAATCAAAATACTTTTTCACATCAAGATTTTCGCAAATTCGGTCAATAAAATGCAAGGGCTTTGAAGATGCGGTTGCAAGAATATAGCCCTGCTCTTTGAGTGTTTTAAGAGTATCGGCAACACCGTCGTAAAGCTTACTTTCAAGATAACCGATTTTCCTGTATCTTTCACGGTATTTGTCCGTCATTTCCCAAGCGTGTTTGTCATCAAATCCACAGTAAACAGTAAAGCTGTGATAGAGTGGCGGACCTATGAATTTTCTTAATAATTCAAGGGAAGGTGTACCGTGGTCATAGCTTTCAAAAGCATAGGTAAGGCTTTTGAAAATTCCCTCTGATGAATCGGTTAACGTACCGTCAAAATCAAATAAAATGTATTTATATTTACTCATAGATTACTATTTCATACTCCTTGTACCAAGTTTCGCCAACACCGAGAGCATTGCCGTATTCTCTTTCTGTGATGTCACCGTTAAAATCTTCGCCGTCGCATCTGCCGTACCAAGGCTCAATGCATACAAAAGGAGCATTTTTCTTTGCCGGCGACCAGATGCCGAAAATCTTCGTGTCAAATTTTACTGTTAAATATTTTTTATCATCAACAAGTGAAATTTCGTTAACACCACTGTTTTCAATAATAAGTGCATCGTTGTCAAAAACAGAATCGTGAAGAACAAAACTCGATTCAACACCATATTTTTTTGGTGTATAAAGTCCGTCGGAATTGATAAGACTGTATTTAATGTTTTGGCTGTTCATTGTAAGTGCAGTTTTGCTCTTTTCACAGTAGAAAGCAGGGTGTGCACCAATTGAAAAATGAATTGTTTTGTCATCTGTGTTTTCCACCCTCCAACCGACAACTATTGTATCGTTTTTAAGCAGGAATGAGCAGATAAGACGGAATTTGAACGGGTATTTTGTCAGAGTTTCTTCGTTGCTCGTCAATTCAAAAACAAGCTTGTTTTCGGTTTCTTCAATAAGAGCAAATTCGCTGTCCCTTGCGAAACCGTGCTGACCGAGAGCATATTCCTTTCCGTTATATGTGGTTTTACCGTTTTTGTATTTGCCGACAAGTGGGAAAAGCACAGGACTTTTTCTGCCCCAGAATTGGGGGTCACCCTGCCAGAGCATTTCTTTGTTTTCCTTTTTGTTAAAAATTGAAGACAACTCCGCACCGTGAGTGTCGATTGCTATTTTTAAGAATTCGTTTTCAAGACAATGTAACATAAAATCACCTTTTACAATTATACAATAGAATTATTTCATAGTCAACAGATTGACAAACAAACGTTCGCTATTTTTTACAAAAAAATACAATATTTTTTTTATTTATATCTTTTATTTTACAAAGGTTTGTGGTATACTGTTAAAGGCGTTTGAGTAATTTTTTGAAAAACAGACTTTTCAGGCGCTGTTTTGTTGCGTTTTCCTATATTAAGATAGATTATTTGATTTTTAGGGAGGGTAAGGTCCTTGGAAAAAATCATAATTAACGGTGGAAAAAGATTAGTGGGTGAGGTTGAAATCAGCGGTGCTAAAAATGCCGTTGTTGCCATAATCCCCGCAACTATTCTCGCTGAAGGTGTTTGCCGAATTGAAAACATTCCCAATATCAGCGACGTTTCCGCTATGATTAAAATTTTACGCCATTTAGGCGCTGAAATAAAAATGATTAATCAAAACACCCTTGAGATTGACACATCCCATATCCGCAGTAATGTGGTTGAACACGATTTGTCAAAGCTCATGAGAGCATCTTACTATTTCATCGGTGTTCTTCTCGGCAGATTTAACCACGCAAGAGTTGCTATGCCGGGCGGATGTCAGTTCGGTGTTCGCCCTATTGACCAGCACATTAAGGGCTTTGAGGCAATTGGCGCAAATGTAACGATGGAAGAAAATGCCATGGTTGATGTTAAGGCGGAACGCCTTATGGGTGCATCGGTTTATTTCGACGTTGTTTCAGTTGGTGCTACTATCAATCTTATGTTGGCTGCGGTTAAGGCAAAGGGTCTTACAATTATTGAAAATGCCGCTAAAGAGCCTCACATTGTTGACCTTGCAAACTTCCTAAACTCTATGGGTGCTGACGTTCGTGGCGCCGGTACTGATGTTATTAAAATCCGTGGTGTGGACAAGCTTCACGGTTGCGAATATACAATAATTCCTGACCAGATTGAGGCGGGAACATATATGGTAGCGGCTGCTGCTACTCAGGGTGATGTTCTTATTAAGAATGTTATTCCGAAGCACCTTGAATCAATTACCGCAAAGCTTATTGAGTGTGGTGTTGTTGTTGAGGAGAACGACGATTCCGTAAGGATTTTCTCTGACTGTCGTCCAAGTCATTGTAGTATCAAAACAATGCCCCATCCCGGCTTCCCGACTGATATGCAACCTCAGTTTTCAGTTCTTCTTGCTATTGCAAGAGGTAACAGTATGGTTTCAGAAAGTGTATGGGACAATCGTTTCCGTTATGTTGAGCAGTTACTTCGAATGGGTGCAAAAATTACGGTTGACGGAAAATCTGCATTCCTTGAGGGTGTTGAGGGTCTGAAAGGTGCTCCTGTTATTGCCAATGACCTTCGTGCAGGTGCTGCTATGGTTATTGCAGGACTTGTGGCAAGCGGTACAACAGAAATTGAGGAAATTCATCATATTCAACGTGGATATGACAATATAATCGAAAAATTACGTAGCTTAGGTGCGGATATCGAATTGAGAAACAGTCCTGATGACGAAAAAACCGTATTGAGCGTAGGTTAGAATTTGAAGGACGGTATAATCACCGTCCTTTTTTGATACGAATTATTAGGAGAAATAAAATGGCAAAGTTTTGTCCCTTGTTTTCATCTTCAACAGGCAATTCAATATACATAGGTGGCGGGGATGACTCCATTCTCATTGATGCGGGTATGACCGCCAAACAGCTTGAACAAGCACTTTGGGGAATTGGTGCGGATGCAGACAGCATTCGCAATATCTTCATTACTCACGAACATTCCGACCACGTGAAGGGGCTTAAGGTGTTTACGAAAAAGCATAAAGCAAGAGTGTTTATGACTGCGGGAACCTATGAGGCACTTGCGAAAACTGATGCCCTTGACAATGCGGATGAATGCAGAATTATAAATGACGACGGAATTGATGTAGGCTGTATGCTTATAAAACCATTTCTGATTTCCCACGACTGTATTGAGCCTTGCGGATATACAGTGGAAATGGCGAACGGCAGAAAGCTTTCTGTTGCGACCGACCTTGGAATTATGACGGATACGGTTTTTAACGCACTTAAAGGCTCTGACCTTGTAATGCTCGAGTCAAACCATGACGTGAATATGCTTCAATGTGGCGGATATCCCTATATTTTAAAAAGACGAATTTTAGGGGAAAAGGGACATCTTTCAAATGACGTTTGCGCAGAAACTCTTGTGAAACTTTTGGAAACAGGAACAACAAGATTTTTCCTGGGTCACTTAAGCAGGGAAAATAATCTTCCGACACTTGCATATCAGACAAGTGTATGTGCACTTGAAATGGCAGGTGCTAAAGAGGGTGAGGATTATTATATCCGTGTGGCAAAGCCCGTTTGGGACGAAAGGGCATTGATATTATGATGAACGTTCAACTTATTGTTTTAGGTAAATTAAAAGAAAAATATATGAAGGATTTTTCAGCGGAATATGAAAAACGACTTTCGGCATATTGCAAATTGAGTGTTATTGAGTTGGAACCGATAAAATTATCTGACAATCCTTCCCGGAGTGAAATAGAAAATTCTTTAAATAAGGAAACCCAACTCATTAAGGCAAAGATACCTAAAAATTCTTATATTTTCTCAATGTGTATAGAGGGGAAGCAGATGTCCTCAGAGGACTTTTCGCAAAAGCTTCAGGATATTGCACTTACAGGAAAAAGTAATATTGTTTTCATTATAGGCAGTTCATTCGGACTTTCTGATGAAATAAAGGCAATGTCGGATTATAAATTTTCAATGTCAAAAATGACTTTTCCTCATAAGTTGGCAAGAATAATGCTTGTAGAACAGCTTTACAGAGGATTTTCAATAATCAATAACGGTAAATATCATAAATAGTTTATAAAAAAACAAAGAATTGTTTTTATTTTGTTCAAATATGTGCCTTATAATTTTAAAAAAGCAGAGGAGGGTTCTGTTATGCAAAGAGAAAAAATTCTTGTTGTAGATGACGAGAAAAATATTTGCGATTTATTGAGAATGTACCTTGAAAAAGAAGGATATTCAGTAGTGTTGGCATATAATGGCGTGGATGCTGTAAATGCATTTTCAAGCGAAAATCCGGATTTGGTTTTGTTAGATGTTATGTTGCCACAGCTTGACGGTTGGCAGGTATGTCGTGAAATCAGAAAAACAAGCGAAAAGCCGATTATTATGCTTACTGCTAAGGATGAAATTTTTGATAAGGTTTTAGGTCTTGAGTTGGGTGCTGATGACTATGTTACAAAGCCTTTTGATGCGAAAGAACTTGTTGCTCGTATAAAGGCGGTTCTTCGCCGCACAACTCAGATTAAAGAAACTGATGTCAAGGAAGTAAAATACGACAAGCTTTCAGTAAACCTTTCTAATTATGTGTTAAAGGTTAACGGAGAAGCGATTGATACCCCACCAAAAGAATTGGAACTGCTTTATCATCTTGCAAGTAATCCTGACCGTGTGTTTACACGCGACCAGCTTCTTGATGAGGTGTGGGGATTTGATTACTTTGGTGACAGTCGTACCGTTGACGTGCATATCAAACGTCTTCGTGACAAGCTTAAAGGGGTTTCCGACCAGTGGGAATTGAGAACAATATGGAGTGTCGGATACAAGTTTGAAACTCATGAAAAGAAATAATTTATTTAAAAAATCAGTTTATAAAATAGGCAATTTCTTTACACATCTGCCCTTGTTTGCAAAGTATCTTACCATTATGACATCGTTAATGCTGGTGAGTTACCTGATGCTTGCGTCTGCCCTGACGGTATTCCTTTCTTCAAAATGGACCAAGGAAACCCAGACCTTGCTCACTACCAATGTGGTCCAGAATGCAGAATACTGTGAGGATTTACTTTCAAAATGTGAAACACCTCAGGATATGCAGAATGCCTACATCATTATCTGTAATAACCTTGGAATTACATCAGCTGCTATTGATGCTGACGTGTTTTTCTGCAATACCCAAGGGGATATTCTTCTTTGCAGGGAGGACTTTGAATTCGGATATTCTCCGGATGCCGGGAATTGCCCGATTCACAGAGAATTTGAGTTGTCGGATGAATTGATAAAGAAGGCTTGTGTAACACCTATTGTTACAAAGGAAAAGGTTAACAGCATAATGGACGAAAAGGTCTATATTGTCAGCAACCCTGTTTTTGTAAACAATGAGGTTGAGGGGATTGTATTCGCAATAAAGCCTGTTGAAACGGGACTGAAGGAATACACCACAAAAATGGCAGGTATGTATCTTTCCTCTGCACTTTTTGCAGCGGCACTTTCATTTATTGTTATTTATGCCTTTACCGCAAGGCTTACCCGTCCTTTAAGACAGATGTCAAACGCAGCAAAAGCTTATGCAAAGGGCGATTTCAGTAAACGAGTACAGGTAAGAGGGTCTGACGAGTTGGCAGAGCTTTGTAAATCCTTCAATCAGATGGCCACAGGTCTTTCTGTGTTGGAGTCCTCAAGACGAAGCTTTGTAGCCAATGTGTCCCACGAGCTTAAAACTCCGATGACAACAATCGGCGGATTTATTGACGGTATGCTTGACGGCACTATTCCCGAGGAGCAACATCAGGAATATCTGGGCATTGTTTCAAATGAGGTTAAACGACTTTCAAGGCTTGTTACATCAATGCTTAATCTTTCAAAGATTGAGGCAGGAGAACTGAGTCTTAAATATTCAGAGTTTGACATTACACAGCTTTTACTTAACTGTATGCTGACTTTTGAACAGGAAATTGAGAAAAAACAAATCAATATTCTGGGATTTGATACTGTAAAGCCAACTATGGTTTACGCGGACGTGGACATGATTTATCAGGTTATTTATAACCTTATTGATAATGCGGTAAAATTCACCCAGGAGCAGGGAGAAATTACGGTTTCTGTTGAAAAGAAAAAAAGCGGAGATGCTGTTGTTTCCATCAAAAACACCGGTGAGGGAATTGACTCCGAGGAAATCAGCAGAATTTTTGAACGCTTCTATAAAGTGGATAAATCAAGAAGCTATGACGTTAAGAGTGCAGGTTTAGGTCTGTATCTTTGCAAAACAATTACAGATATGCATAACGGAAAGATTTACGCCGAAAGCGAAAAGGGACATTATGCAAAATTCAGCGTTGAACTCAGCACTGAACCGAAAAAACAAAATAAGCCGTAAATGTTTATCAGGGGGACAAACAATGACTGATAATTTTAATAACAACCTTAATCCGGATATGGATATAAAGGAAGAGAAGAAGGAAGAAATACCACAGCAGATGCCACAGCCGAATAATACAGAGGCATCACAGCAACAGCAATATTCCGCAGCCGCACAGCAACCAAATTCAACAGATGCTGCACACCGGGAAAGACCGAATACGGCTTACTATAATCCATATTCTAATCCAAATAACAGACAGAATCCGCCTTACGGAAATTATTACACTGCTCCCAATAACGGTGTATATCAGCAAACTACACCGCCAGTTAAAAATAAAAAGGTTAAAAAGGGTGTTTTGGCAGCAGTAATAATAATCTGCTCAGTTCTTATAATTGCATCGGGATATCTGGGATTTAAGATTCTTACTCTTGACCCGAATGGGGTTGATTCAACAACTAACCCTGTTTCCGTAACCGGCGACGGAACACAATTGCAGTTTTCAGAGACACCAAGTCAGGAAAATACATCAAGCGGCGACACACTCACCGCAAAGGATGTATATAAAAAGGTCAATGACAGTTCAGTTGGTGTTTTGGTTTACACAAGCAACTCAAACGAGGTTTATTCCGAGGGTACAGGCGTTGTTATGGGGCTGAATGACAAAAAAGATGCAACTTATGTTATAACTTGCGCTCATGTTGTGAAGGCAAAAAATCCAAAAATTGTTGTTCAGACTGCAGATGGCAAACAGTATGATGCAGTAATTGTAGGTGTTGATGAAAAGACTGATATCGGTGTGATTCGCGTTGAAAGTACTGAACTCAAACCTGCAGAATTTGCGGATTCAACCACTATTGAAGTGGGTGATATTGTATATGCAATCGGTAATCCGGGCGGTACTCAGTTTTTCGGTTCATTCACAAACGGTATGGTTTCTGCTATTGGCAGACCTGTTGACAGCCCCGTAGGATATGAGGTTTCATGTATTCAGCACACTGCTGCAATCAATCCCGGTAACTCAGGTGGTGCTCTTTTAAACCAGTATGGTCAGGTTGTCGGTATCAATTCATCAAAAATTGCTGCAGAAGATTATGAAGGTATGGGCTTTGCCGTTCCGTCTGCAACAGTAAAATATATTGTTGATGAACTCATAAAGAATGGTTATGTTTCAAACAGACCTGTTCTCGGAATTGAGTATACACAAGCAGGACAGAATCAGGTTTATTACGGTATCGTAAGAAGAAATGGCCTTCCGTCAGGTACAATTGTTATTGAAACAATTATGTCGGGAAGTGATTTGAATAACACAAAGGCAAGAGAAGGCGATATGATTATTGCTGTAAACGGACAAGAGCTTGATACAACTGATGTCTTGTTGGATGTTATTGAAAAAGGCAAGGTAGGAGATACGTTGACCCTTACAATAGCACGAGCAAATTCAAACTATGACGTGACAACCTTTGATGTAACCGTGAAACTTGTTGAAGACGGTACTGTATCAGATTAAGGAATATCAAAACAGCAAAAGGCATAACCTGAACAGAACAGGCTATGCCTTTTAATATGGGAAAATCAACAAAAATAAGAATGCATTTTTGGTATATAAAGAATAGAAATTTTAATAGTATATATGTTGATTATCAAACTTTTTGTTGATATAATTATGTTTATTAAGAAATAGGGTGGCGAAAAAAATGAAGGAATTACCAAGAACTTATAAAAGCTTTACTGAATGGGAAGAAAAATCCAAGCAGACTGAGTACACAGAGGAAACTCCCCTTTTAGCAGAGGACGGAACACTCCTTGCAAAGGGTTGGGCAAGAAAGAATTATTTTACATATGACAGAAAGCTTTCAAACCCCAATTGGCGAAAAAAAGAGTGGGATTTCTATGTTATCAGAAACAGGGATTATCAGGTTGAACTCAGTTTTGCAAATATTTCAATCGGCGGTTATGTTTGTGCAAAGCTTATAAGCTTTGAGAAAAAAGGAATAGTTGCGGAGGCTAACTATATTTATGTTGGCGGTGAGTCAAAATACCCAATGAATCCAAAGGGTGATGTGCCTAACTACTTCCGTGCTAATGTAAGAGAGGCACAGGTTGAGTTTGATACTCACGAAACATACAGAACACTCTGGTTCAGAGGCTTTGACCACGGGAAAGTTGTTGAGTGCAATTTCCATATGGATATTATGCCCGGACTTGAAAACATCACAACTGTATTGCCGTTTAAGGATGAGCCTACAAGATATTTTATGACAACAAAGCAATGCAATATGCCTTGTAGCGGTACATACAGATTTGGTAACGATGTTTACGAGTTCTCAAAAGAAGACACATTCTGCTATATGGACTGGGGACGAGTAAATACTTCTCACGAGCTTGTGTGGTATTGGGGCACAGGAAATCACTATGTGTTTGGTGAAAACGGCGAAAAGCACCTCTTCGGCTTTGAAATTACCTGGGCAATCGGTGACGAGAGTAATGCTACCGAAACCTGCATTTTCTGGGATGGCAAGGTGCATAAAATCGGTGCGGTTGACGTAAAAGCCTTCCCGAAGGGCAGATTTATGGAGCCTTGGGAGTTTGTTTCCGAGGACGGAAGATTTAATCTTACCATGACACCAACCTATGATAACCATTCGGATTTGAATGTTGCAGATGTTGCAAGAATGCACTGTCATCAGGTTGAGGGCTTGTGGAATGGCACAGTAACTCTTGACGATGGTAAGGTTGTTGAAATCAAGGATATGTTTGCTTGGTGCGAATATGTTGAGAATAAATGGTAAAATAAAAAATTTTAGGGGGCAGAAAATCTGTCCCCTTTAGTTTTTCTACACTCTGTACAAAAAAATTGGGATAATTTAGTATATTTGAGCATTTCAATTTGCAAAATAATTGTGTATAATTAGTATGTAGAAATTTGATTATATTTTGGAGGAAAAAATATGAGCAATAAAACAGAACTTTTCTGTGAGAAAAACGGCAAGCTCCACACGTGGCATACGATTATCACCGGCTTCGCTTTCCTCACAACATCAATTGCATGGGGTGTTTACGACCCGTATGTAACAAAAATTCTTAATAAGATTCTTTCAGAAAGTACTTGGGTTGATTCGCTTAGCCAGAGTATTGCTAAAGCAATACCTTGGATTGGTGACTTTGCGGCCTCACAAGGCGAAAGTACAATTTCTGCTACAGGCGGATTTACACTTGTACCGTTATTTATCGGTTTTATAATGACGTTTGATAACATTTTCGGTGTTATCTTCCAGCCAACATTCGGTAAGCTTTCAGACCGTTGCCGTTCAAAACTCGGTAAATGTCGTCCGTTCGTGGTGTACGGTGCACCTGTTTCGGCGCTTCTTTTTGCACTTATTCCGTTAGTTGCTCTTAACGTTAAGGGAACGTGGACGCTTCCTGCAACGATGATTACGATAATTCTTTTCGTATTCTCAATGTCAATCTGGCGTGCTCCTGCAGTTGCTCTTATGCCTGCACTGACACCTCCTCATCTCCGTTCAGAGGGTAACGCAATTATCAACCTTATGGGTGGTGTCGGTAGTGCAGTCGCTATGGTTGCCGGTACTCTTGCAATTGCGCTTTGCGGACTTTTCACAGGTCTTAACAGCGAACAGATTAAAACAAACGAACAGATTTCCTTCCCGTATGTATTTGCAATCGGTGCCGTTGTTATGATTCTTGGTATGATTGTAGTGCGTCTTTTTGTTAAGGAACCTTCAAGCCTTGAGGATGTTGCCACAAAGAATCAGTATGCTGATGAAAAGGCTGCAAAGAAGGCTGAAAAAGCAGCAAGAAAAGCTGAAAAGCTTTCAAAGGGCGAAAGAAAGAGTCTTCTCTTTATGCTTGGATGTCTTTTCTTCCTTTTCTGCGGTTCAAATGCTATTACAACTTTCTTCGCCCTGTTTGCCGAAGAAGTTCTTCATAAGACAACCGCTGAAGCTACATTCCTTATGGCTGTTTTTGCTGTATGTTCAATGGCTGCAGCAATTCCTGCAGGTAAACTCGGTAAAAAAATCGGCAGAAAGAAGACTATTCTTTTAGGTCTTGGTTTGTTTGCAACATTATCAATTGTTTACTTCTTCAAAGACAATCCCGCTCTTAACTGGATGATCTGGATCCTTCTCGTTATCGGTGGTGTAGCAAACATGCTTATCACTGTTAATACACTTCCCCTTGTTCTTGAAATCGGCGGTCAGGAAAAAATCGGTACCTTTACAGGTTACTATTATACAGCTACATTCTCAGCACAGATTGCAGCACCCATAGTATTCGGTATTTTCCGTATGTTCTCAGGAACTTACAGCACACTCTTTGTTTTCAGCCCCATTGCATTTATCATTTCATTCCTCTGCATTACTTTTGTAAAACACGGTGAAGCTATTCCCGATGATTTAATCAAAGAAGCGGAGATGTCAGATGACTGATTTCTCTCAGAATGCAACTCCTGATTTCGTTTTTGACTGTCTTACAGATATTACTGTAGATGATTTGAAAAAGATGAATGTCAGGGCTGTTGCAATTGATCTTGATAACACATCCGTCTACGACTGCACTATTACACCTATAAAAGGTGTGAGAAAATGGCTTGACTCAGTCAAAAATGCAGGTTTTAAAATTGTTATAATTTCAAATTCCTTTGCCCTCAGGGCAAGAGTTATGGGTAAAATATTTGAGTGTCCTTCTTTTGGCCCGGCAGAAAAACCTGATACAAAGATGATTTTTCAAGCGGCAGAAGCTGCAGGAGTGGAAATTCATGAAATGGCTATGGTGGGTGACAGACTTTTTACAGATGTTGTGGGTGCTAACAACAGTGGTGCTGTTTCTGTGTATGTCAAGCCGTATAAAAAAGAAGTGATGATTCCCTTTTATTGGAAAAAAGCGAGGCAGGATGAGATCGAATATCTGAAAACGATCAATATTGACAGAGATTTGAAA
>JAZSFK010000026.1:0-24559 GCA_045532175.1 Candidatus Fimenecus sp.
CGTATTATTGGCGTAGAATTCACTCTGTTCAGAAGAATTTAAGAACAATTCTTATTCAGTTGCGTCTTATGGACAGATACCCCGACTTCAAATACACTCATACTCAGGCGTTCACCTACGAAATGCTTGAAAAGTATTATCCCGATGTGTTTGAGGAACTTAAAGAGAAGATTGCAAACGGTCAGTTTGAGCCGGGTGGTGCTATGTATGTTGAGCCTGACTGTAATATCCCTTGTGCAGGAAGCTTAATACGTCAGTTTATGTACGGTCAGCATTATTTCCGTGAAAAATTCGGCAAGACCATTAAAAACTGTTGGTTGCCCGATGTTTTCGGTAATTCTTGGATTTTGCCACAGATTCTCAAAAAGAGTGGCGTTGACTACTTTGTTTCAAACAAAATGTCAACTTGGAACGACACAAACCGTTTCCCTCATAACAACTTTATCTGGAAAGGTATTGACGGCAGTGAGGTTTATGCCTGCGTGCCACCAACCCATTTTATAACTTGGAATATGCCCTCTCAAATTCAAGAGAATTGGGAGGCTTATCAGGATAAAAACCAAGGCGGACAAACGATGTCAATGTTCGGCTACGGCGACGGCGGTAGTGGTTGCACCGAAGAAATGATTGAGGTTATGCACCGTTTCAATAAACTTTCAATTATGCCGAAAACTGAGCATGTTGGAGGTCAGGAATTCCTTGAAAAGAACCTTAAAGACAACAAAAATCTTGCAAAATGGGACGGCGAGCTTTATCTTGAAATGCATCGTGGCACATTCACCACAAAATCAAAGATGAAGAGATATAACCGACAACTTGAATATAAACTCCGTGAGGCGGAAATCGTTTCAACCCTCCGTCATTTAAAGGGTGCAAAGTACCCACACGAGGAAATCCGTGATATTTATAAAAAGCTACTTATAAACCAATTCCACGATATTCTTCCGGGTAGCCATATCACACCTGTTTATCGTGATGCTATGGCAGATTACGAAGACATTGAGCAGAGAGTTAACAAAATTATCGGCACAGGTGACGAGTATTTCAACTCACTCAACTTCCCGCGTAAACATCTTACTTTTGTGGAAAATGAATTTGGCAACAGTACCCGATATGGCAAAAAGGGCAATTGGGTAATTCCAAATCTCCCCGCACTTTCCTGTGGTGAGATTTTCCCTGATGAAATAAGTGATGAATGGCTTACTATCGGTGAAAAGGTTATTACACCATACTATGAAATTGTATTTAACACAGACGGTAGCATTGAAAGTCTTTATGACAGAGAATTACAGCGTGAATGGGTGAATGGTGAGTTCAATAAACTTAAACTCTATAAGGATAACCCCGGTGTTTATGATGCTTGGGATATTCTTCCTAACTATAAGGACAGAGAAGTTGAAATCAAGATTGTTTCTCCGCTTAAAACTGTTGAGAAGAATTCCGAGGTTGTGTCATTTGCTTGCACTCTTGCAACAGAAAAAAGCACATGGAAACGAATTATTCGCGTTTTCCGTCAGTCCCGTGGTATTGAAGTTGAAAATATCGTTGATTGGAATGAGAAACACGTCCTTGCAAAAGCACAGTTTGATTGTAATGTGCTGACAAGAAAGGCAGTATGCGATACAAGTGCAGGTTTTGTTGAACGTGAAACTCACCGCAACACAACTTGGCAACAGGCTCGTTTTGAGGTTTGTCATCATAAATGGGTTGATATGGCAGAAACCGACGGTGGTATTGCTCTTATCAATGACTCAAAATACGGTGTTGGACTTTTAGAAAACTCAATGAGTTTAAGTCTTCTTCGTGCAACAATCCGTCCTGACGTTACAAGCGACTTGGGACATCACGAGTTTGCATATATGATTTATCCGCATGGCGATGATTTTGTTAAAGCCGAAATCAATAATATTGCCTACGAGTATAATGTGCCACTTGGTAAAGCAGACCTTACTTGTGAAAACTCATTCGGTGAACTCTTTATGCAGACTATGAAGATGAGTGAGGATGGTACTATGATTGTCATTCGTCTTTCTGAACAAAATGGACGTCGTGGCAAAATCAAACTTGATGGCAGAGTCAATCTTCTTAATTTCCTTGAGGACGTTATTGATGAGGTTGACACGGTTGAGTATAAGCCGTTTGAGATTATCACTATTGGCATTAGGGTGGAATAAATGAAAAAAATCAAGAATAAAAAGCCTATAAAAATTACGATTATAGTGGTTGTAGCTGTTTGCTTGGTTGTGGCAGGCGTGATTGGTATAATATCAAAAATTCCGCCAAAGGTTGTATCCCTTTCAGAGCAGGGTATGGCAACGGATGAGATTATCTTGATTGCTGACCGTGGTTTTTCTGCGTATGCGCCTGAAAATACGGATGATGCATTTATAGAAGCAGGTAGGGCGGAGTTTTACGGTGCAAAATGTGATATTCAACTTACAAGAGATGAAGTCTGGATAGTCAATTATGATAGTAGCATTAACCGTATGACAAACGGCAGAGGCGAAATAGCACAAATGAGTTTTGGCGAAATTCGTCAGCACAAAATCAACAACGGATACCGTTTAGGTAGTTATGATGAGCCACAAATGGTGGATTTAGAGGGTTTTCTCATAATTTGTGAAATCTATAACCTTGTGCCCTATATCGAAATCGGAAAAGGCAATTATAACTGCTTTGAAAAGATTTTTGATGCACTTGATAACTACGAGGGAATGAGAGAAAAAGCAGTAATTATCTCGTCAGATAAAGGAACTTTATTGAATTTACAGAAATTAGATAAAAGCGCAAATCTTTGGTATTCAACAAATGATGTTACTGATGGCTCAATATCATTCTGCAAGGAAAATGGTTTCACACTATATTTTAACGGCACCGATTATGTTGAAAATGGTAGCAATGGTATTGAAAAAGCCCAACAAGCAAAAGTAAATCTTGCATGTTGGACAGATGATGTGGAAGCGTATAAGTTACTGTATGACTTAGGTGTAAGAAGTTTTTCAACCACCCGAATAAAAAAATAAAGGAAAACCGAGTAGAATTAACTACTCGGTTTTTTTATGCTGAAAATCAAAGTCTTGCAGCTGCTGCTTTGTCAAGGAAGATATGCACATTAGGGTGAAGCTGTAAAACTGATGCAGGGCAGGATGGTGTAATATCACCGTTTACAAGACCGTCAATAGCATCAGACTTACTTCTGCCTGTTGCGATAAGAATAATCTGTTTTGATTTCATAATTGAAACAGTACCCATTGTAAGTGCAAAGTTTGGCATTGGGTTTTCATCAAAATAAATTGAATTGGCATCAATTGTGCTTTGTGAAAGACGAACCTTGAATGAACCTTTGGTGAATTTATTTGAAGGCTCGTTAAAGCCAATATGACCGTTTCTGCCAACACCCAAAAGCTGAATATCAATTTTGTTTTCAGTAAGCAAATCGTCGTATCTCATACATTCTGCTTCTGCATCTTCTGCATTACCATTCAAGAAATTAACATTTTCCTCTTTAACATCAATGTGGTTAAAAAGATTTTCGTGCATAAATGTGTAATAACTGTTTTTGTCTTCAACAGGTAAATCGCAATATTCGTCAAGGTTAAAAGTTGTGATATCCTTAAAACTTACCTTGCCTTTATTGTATGCTTTTATAAGACTCTTATATGTAGGCACAGGAGAAGCACCTGTTGCAAAACCTAAAACTGAGTCAGGCTTTTCGTTTACTTGTTCAATAATTAAATCAGCAACTGCCTTGCCGATTTCCTCTGCGTTATTAAAAATATGAATAATCATTTTCTTTCCACCTCACATATCTTTTGAACTTTTATTGTAACACATAATTTGAAAAATGCAATAAGAAAGGAGCAAAAACTTGCTCCTTAATTTATTTTTCATTGAGTTTTTTATCAACAAGTGTATGCATTTCTAATTCAAGGATATAAGTGATTGATACTAAAAAGTAACCGGTTCCCAGATGTGCCCCACCAACTCTACAAGCAATAATTGATACAACTAAAAATACTAATGTATTGATTATACTGAAAGTTTCATTTCTTGCAAGCGCCTTTTTACCGACTGAAAAAAGTGAAGAGATAATCACCATAAGTGAAAACAGAATAATACAAACCATTGTTATAAACGGAAATAGGTAAGATTGATTACCAAAATCAAAATTACCGTTTATAATACCCATAATTACGCTTATGAGTGTAATGTCACCGCCGTCATTTGCCCTGAATACAGGCAAACACATCCATAAAAGAGGGGAGAACATAAGCACAAAACGAATAATCTGTAATGGTCCGCCAAAAGCAGATGATTTAATGTTATTAAGCGCTCTGTCAACTGCTTCTTGTTCCTTCATAGCTTGTTCGTGGTCGGCTTTTAATCTGTTTTCAAGGTCATAATAAACAAGATTTGTGTTGCACTTAGGACAGCTTTGCTTCATATATAACGGAGATAACTTTTCACCGCATTTTGGACATTTATTACTCATTTTTGTCACCTCCTGAAACCTGTGCGGAAATAACTTTCCTGCGTTCTGCCATTTCTTCACGAACTTGTTTTAATTTATCCCCTGTAAGGTCATACCAGATATACGGAATAAGTGGAAGAAGACCTAAAATTGCAGGTGCAAGTGTGAACATACCCCAAATTAAAGTATCTGTGTATTCGTATGCTTTAATAGTTACTGTTTCATTACCCATAGCGACGAATGAAAGACCAATAACAGGCAAAAGTGCATTGCCTATCGTGCCACTGATGGAGCCTGTAAGCTTACCTACGAAAGTAAGCACAGAGAATGAAACACCTTCATTTCTCTTGCCTGTTTTCCATTCCATATAGTCAATTGTGTCGCCAATCATCTCTGTAGGAATAACCATATTAATTGTGTTAAAGAAACTGAAAAGGAAATTTTGTACCATAAGAAGCGGTACAACAACCCAAAGGTTTGTAAAGCATTTAACACCAACAATGAATACGATAACGCCGACCACAAGTCTGACAAATCCGTTAAGGAAGATAATCTGACGATTGTCAAATTTCTGTTTAACCTTTGGAATAAGAAGATACGTAATAAAACCTAAAATCGTGCCGGGGAGTGAAATGATAATTGTAAGTGAGTTCATATTAACAACTTCTGAATAGTAGTACGCCTGGAAAAATCCACCGATACCACTGATTGCAGAAAGCACATTAGCAATAACAATTAAAAGAAGTGGCTTGTTTTTGACAAGTGCCTTGAAGCCGTCAAGAATGCTTGGTTCTTTAATAGTCTGCACAACTCTTTCCTTTGTGCATATACCTGAAAGTGAGAAAAGAGCCATACCGAATGTGCCTGAAATTATTGCCATAAGTAAAAATACCTGAGAGAGTGAAAGACCGATAATGCCCTTTTCACTTAAGTCCATAAGCACGGTAAGAATAGGCGTTGAAATACCACCAAGGATACCTGAAACAAAACGAGCAGATGAAATAACTCTCGTTCTGTCAGAAGGAGAAGGGCTGATTGCCGCACTCATACTCCAAAATGGCACGTCACCCAAGGTATAGAAAAGTTCCCACAAGAAGTATGTAATGAACATATAGATGATTTTTGCAACATCCTCTGCCTTGTCGCCAAGAATTTCGGGACCGGCAAAAAGCATGATTGTAGCAAGTCCTAAAGGAATAGGCACAACTAAAAGATAGGGACGAAGCTTACCGTAGCGAGTTCTCGTCTTGTCAATGATTGTACCCATAAGAGGGTCGTTGATAGTATCCCAAAGCCCTAAAAAGAGCATCATCGCAGCAACTGCTTCAGGTGGTACGCCAAACACTTTTACAAAGAAAAGTGAAAGATAGCTACCTGCAATAATGTTGTATCCAAAGCATTGCCCTGCATTTGCAATACCATATGCAACAGTTTCTTTAACACCTACATAACGAACATCACCTTTATTTTCTGCCATTATGATTTTCTCCTTCCCTTATTTCTATGCTTGATTGCTCCACCCTTGTCATTAAGCAAATATGAGTTTTTGCAATTAAGATATATAAATTTTTCCTTCACATTTTCCTTATAATCAAAAACTCTGCCCTCGATTTTGTCATAGAGGTCACAAGCAATATTGCAAGTTTCATTTTCTGTGTCTGCAACGGCAGAAAGAACAAGTATATCACGGTCAACAGGGAAGGTAACTACACCCTTACCATTTGTATCAACCTCAATGTGCCAGAAGAACAACTGCTGACATTGTGCGTCACCTTTCTCTGTATGTGAATGGGTAAATTCATAAGCCAACTTGCCCGGTTTAGTGTAAGCAACCTCTTTGAAATCGTACAAATCCCAACCTGCATAGTATTCGGTAATATCGTTCACCTTGTATGCAAATCCGTTGATTTTAACGTATTTGTCGCCATTAAGAGATGCCATAAGGAGATGTACCTTCTTTGTGTTTTCAGGAAGTAAAAGGCTCTGTCCACCACAAAGCATACCCTTATTATCCTTTGGCAAACGGAATTTAATGCCATTTGAGATAATAGTTTCAGGTTTAATTTCAGCGGGAATTGTTTTGCTTATTACGGGTAATTCGCCTAATGGCTTTGCGTTTGTTGAGAATGCATCAATATTACCGGCAAAGTCAATATTGAACTTTGTTTCCGGTTTTGCTTTTGCCTGTTTAACTTTAAGTGCAAAGGACTTGATTTCATAAGGCTTTAAGTCGAATACAAGTTTGCCGTCTGTAAGTGAAAAATCAGAAATATGTTCTTCGGAAGCGAAGATTCTTCTTGCAGAAAGAATTTCTGTGTTGAGTGTGAATGTAACATCTTTCTGTGCTTTCTTTTCGCTTTCACCGATACGAATGATAATTTCATCGCTGTTTTCTGCCTTTTTAACTGCACGTAAAATTGCATTTCCCGAAAGTGCACCGAAGGAATATTCGCTGTATTCACCTTCGTGCTTTGAAACAATGAAGGATGCCATTGGCATTATGAAGTTTCTTGCCTCTGCCTGTGTATCGTGTGCAACTGCACCCTTATGAGAGAAAATAGCATAAGAATATCTGTTAAGGCCTAATTCCATCATTGACTGCATACTGTCAACCTTGTAGTTTTTAAGTGGAGTATGCATAAGTGTAAGACGGAGAGTGTTGTCATCAAATTTATCCCAACCGTATTTACATTCACTGATGACAGAAACACCAAATTCGCCGCCATCATCAGTAATATCTGCCCATTTCTGTGCAGGAACTTCAAAAAGCTTATCATTCATATTACCACGCTTGATTGCACCAAGACCAAGGTCATAAGTTGCAACCGGATTTGTAGCGGTGAATGAGAAAATCTCTTTTGCAAGGTGACGTTTGCTACGCCATTCAGTTTCAGTATAAACCTCAACTACCTTTCCACCGCGACTAAGTGCAACAATGGAAGTAAATGTGCTGTCACCGAAAGTCTTAACGATTTCAAGAGCAACTCTGCAAGGACCATTTTCAATAACTTTGATTGTCTTGATTTTTGTATGGTTTTGTGGTTCGCGGTTTAATTCTTCGAAATTCAATTCCCACGCAGGCCAACTGCTGCTGCCATTGTAATCAAAAATACCGGTTGTAACAGGTTTTTGAAGAATTTCTTTCTTTAACTCCTTGTCAAAAACAGAAGAAATATCACCATTACTGTTGAGTGTTACAATATACTTTTCGTTTTCAAGTTTATTGATTGATGCAGAAAGTTTGGATTTAACAGAGCATTTTCTGTTTCTTATGTCAAACACTTTATAGCCCATAGCAGGGATTGTTACATGCATAAGGAGTGTTGTGAAACCATTTTTCACACTTGTAATCTGTGCAGGATATTCCTTTTCATCCTTATCAAGGACTGTCATATTCTTGCCACAGAATTTTGACGGGATTTTAACAGTTACAACACTTGTACGTTCATATTCCATAGGGTTGTTGACTACAACCGCAATACCCTTTACAAAGGATGTGTCAAGATTTTCAGCAATTGACCTTACTGCACCTTCATATTCGTTTGTGAATTGATTAAGTGACATCGCATAGTCGTTCCAGCTTCTTCTGTATGCACGTTGAACAGATGTGCCGGGTAAATCGTCGTGGAATTGGTGAGCAATAACTCGTTTCCAAGCCTTTGTGAGTGTTTCCTGCGGATATTCATATCCATTAAGTGTTGTCGCAGTAACACAAGCACGTTCTGCCATATCTGCAATTTCCTCGTTGCGTCTGTTCCAACGTTTGCCGATTGCACGGGATGTGTAACCGCCAACCGCGTGGTTTGTCATAACGAGCTCATTGTTCCAAACAGGTAATTTCTGCTTTGTTTCTTCAGGTAAAGCATCAATATCACGGAAAATCCGGTCGGCAGGAGCAGACAATACCTCAACATCACTTGTGTCGTTCTTGCGGATTTCTTCGCAAACTGTTTTAACAGAAACTTCTTTTGGCGCACCACCACGGTCACCGACACCGTGAAAAGCAGCAGTCATTGGCAGGTCGTATTTTTCATTATCTTTTAATTTATCAGCAATAAATTTTTTATCTCTGACTTTTAAGAAGGACGTAACATATGAACCCGGATTTGTATTAGCATAGACATAGTTGCCGTCAACACCATACCACTTGCCAAGGTCAAAGGGTATTCCGTAAGCAGAACCCCAAGTGAGTTTTTGCGTTGTGAAGCCTTTAAGATTTGCGTGGTGCATAATTGACGGCAAGGCGTAACCAAAGCCAAAGCAGTCAGGAAGAAAAATATCACAACTGCGTTTGCCAAAATTTTTGTCAAAGTATTCGTTTCCGAGAAGAATATTTCTGAAAAGTGCTTCAGGTGACGGCACATTTACGTCACCATTTTCAAAGGCGCTGCCGCAGACATTCCAACGACCATCTGCAATGTGGTTTTTCATCTTTTCCCACATTTCAGGATAGTATTCCTTCATTAACTCGTAACGATAAGAGCCCTCAAAATTGAATTTGTATTCAGGATATTTCTCAAAACGTTGAAAGTTTTCATTTAAGGTGTTATATATGTATTTGCTAACTGTGGTTTCAAAATCCCAACTCCAGATTGTGTCAAGATGGGCATTTGAAATAGTGTAAATCTTTTTCTTCCCCATAAAAAGGTCCTCCAACATCATTTATAGTTTGATTATATATTTTGACGGAGAAAAAATCAATAAAAGAAGAAAAAATAATAAAAAAGTGTTGACAAAAGAGAATAAATAGGCTATTATCAAACTGTGCTAACTGAAATAGCACAGTTAGTACAGTTGAATGGGAGGTGAGGCACCGTGAATATTTTTCTTGATTATCATTCCAGAACACCTATTTATGAGCAGATTAAGGAACAGATAGTTCTTGATATCAGCAGGGGTGTGCTGAAAAAAGACGACCAGCTACCGTCTTTAAGACAACTCTCAGCGCAGCTGGGCTTGAATATCAACACCGTAAAACGCGCGTTATCGGAGTTGGAGGCTCAGGGAGTTATCTACACAATCGCAGGAAAAGGCGTATTCGTAAGCGGTGATAAAGAATCTCAGAATGTTTACCTTCAGCAGTCTTTGGAAGCTGTTAAGGCTTCCTTGGTCAATGCCAAGGCTATGGGTGCTGACCGAAAACAGCTGGAAGGTCTTATTAACGAACTTTTTAAAGGAGTTGAAGACTGAAATGATTGAATTTGCAAACGTGACCAAAAAATTTGGTGACTTTACGGCAGTTGAAGAAATATCATTTAAGGTTGAACCCTCATCTATTTACGGGCTTATTGGCTACAACGGTGCCGGTAAAACCACACTTTTAAAAACAGCGGCAGGTATTTATAAGGCTGATTGCGGCAAGGTGCTTATTGATGGTCAGGATGTTTTCAATAATGACGATTTAAGAAAACAGTTATTTTATATTCCTGATGACCTGTATTTTCCATTGAATGCAACTATCAATTCAATGGCGAAGTTTTATGCACGGTATCATCCGGATTTCAGTTTCAAGACACTTAATAATCTTCTTGAGGTGTACGGACTTAACGGGAAAAAGAGAATAAGAGGTTTTTCAAAGGGTATGCAACGTCAGGCGGAGATTATTCTGGCTCTTTCATCCCGTCCGAAATATTTGTTGCTTGACGAAACTTTTGACGGACTTGACCCACAGAAAAAAGAGGTTACAAAAAGAATTTTTATGGAGTATATGGCAGAAACAGAGGCTTCTCTTGTTATTTCCTCTCATAATTTGTCAGAACTCTCTGACCTTTGCGACAATGTCGGTCTTATTAACGGTAAAAAGCTTACAATGGACTGTTCCGTATATGATATTTCACAGAATTACAGCAAAATCAGGCTTATCTTTGACCGTGAGGTTACGGAGGCTGATTTCAAGGGCATAGAGTATAAGTCACTTGATATTGACGGCAGAATAGCTATGATTATCTTTGACAAAGATACCGCTGAACAGAAGCAGAAGCTCAATGCACTTCTTCCGATGGCTATGGATGAATACAGACTTACAATGGAAGAGGTATTCTTAAATGAAATGGAGGAAAAGAAATATGACATCACAAAAATCTTTGAATAATGTGAACGTAAACGACTTTAAGCGTAGCCTCAAGGGCTCAATTCTTTTTCCTGCAATTGCTTTATTTGTGCTTTTTGTATTTGTGACAATTCCTGTTATACAGTATGTAACAAGTGAAACCTATTTAACATCAAGAGAACATAATGAATACACAATGTTCTTATCTGACAGCTCAACATTCTACTATATGTTTGACCTTCTTCCTGTTGGTATGCTTATCTGCGGAATGCTGACAGCGCTTAAATCCTTTGGATTCTTGTTGTCGAAAAAAGAGGTTAATGTGTTTTTAAGTCTTGGAATAAAGCGAACAACAATGTTTGTGAACAGACTTGCTTCAGCAGTGATTAGTCTTTTTGTTGCTGTGTTTGTACCGATGTTAATAATTTTTATTATCAATATTGCTTGTTTTGGCTTTTCAGCACATCTTTTAGAGTTGTTTTTATACATTACCTCTTTGCTTTTTGTGAGTGGAATTACCGGCTTTGCGTTTGCATCCGTAATGCTTATGGTTTCAGGCAATATTGCAGAATTTGCGGTTTCAACAGTTTCACTTACACTTATTCCGTATTTTGTCGTTCATTGTGGAATTTCCATTATGCTTTCATATCTTAAGGGTTATACAAGAACGATTGATATGGAACAATGGACAAATATTTTCAACCCATGGACAATGGGTATAAACCTTAATAATGATTATATAGATACCTATTATAACGGTATGTATGATTATTCCGAACGGATTGGTTGCATGGAACTTTTCAAGCTTATGGAAAGGAATACAACTCCTGAAAAATTCAAAGTTCCTGAGGAATATCAGGTCGATTTAGGCTTTACACTTCCTGTTATTTTCTGGACCGTTATTTCCGTTGCAATTCTTGTTGCTGCAGCCGTGTTGCTAAATCGCAGAAAGGCTGAACATTCAAATTCACTTGGCAAGTTTTCAACTTCAAGAGCGGTTATCTGTACCTTTGGTGTAGCAGGAATTACCTATATTCTTACAAATATCCTTGGTGGAGAAATGCATTTGGCATTTGTATTCCTCATTACCGCATTGGTTTCAGCAATTGCATATTTTGTTGCACAGCTTATTCTTACAAGAAAAATTAAAACCGCAGTAAAATCCCTTGGCTTCTGTGGTGTTCTTATGGGTGTATTGGCTGTTTGCTGTATTGTAATTGGCACAGGTATATTCGGCACATTTAACAAACTTCCCGACAAGGCGGATGTGAAGAGTGTTTCAATAGATGCCAATGTACTGCCGGGCTATATTCACTATATTTATCCTTGGCAACCCGGTGAAGACTTTGTTGAAAGCTCAACTGACGAGAGTAAGGATGCAATTCTTTCTGTTTTTGAACTTCTCAAAAATGAAAAGACAAAATACGGTGAAAATCCTATTGATTCAGTAAGGATTGCAATAAGGGATAAGGACGGCAAAGTTAAATACCGTAGCTTTAATATTTATTCAGTGGAAACATACGAGAAATATGTTGAAACGGTTTATAGTTCGGATTTCCTTGATGCAATTCTTGAAAATTACCTTCTTGAAGATATGCCTTTAAATCCACAATATGATTCGACAGGCTATCTCAAGGGCTTCAGGTGGGCTTTTACTGACAGTGATTTGCTTATAAAAGAGGATGAGATTAACTATATTGCCGATGTTGACGGACTTTGTGAGGCTCTTTACAAGGACCTTTCAGCTATGACCTATGAGCAGTTGTTTAAGAATAACAGTCGTCCTGTTGGTGTGCTTTTCAAATCCAGTATGTATTTAGATGACTATTCGGGAATTACACCTGCTATGGCTCATCATGAATATGTACCTATAGACAGTAACGTAAGATATGCTGAGGATAAGGTGCTGTTAAGCGATGACGGATATAATTATCGACTTCTTAATGACATTATTCCTGTGTATGCCCAGATGACAAATACACTCGAATTCCTTAAAGCCAACGGATATGATATTCAGGACGAAGAATTAAAAATCAAAGAGGTTCTTTATACAGATTCTCCGTTAAGCTTTACAGGGGCTAAACTACAGTTTGTTGAGGCAAATCAGAAAAGCTATAACGGTCCCGGCACTTATGAGAATTTGTTATATTCAAGTTACTATCATGATTTAATGTTCAATCATACTTGGGTTCATTTCTACGGAAACGATATGATGGAATATATTATTACAGAGCCTATTACAGAGTATGATTTGTTAAAGAAGATGTATAAGGATGTAGGTCATCCGTTGATTTCTGTAACTGACACCGAAAAAGCACGTGAAATAGTTGACTTTACAGTTTCTCAATTCTTCACATTAGGTGATGAAGGCAGATATGTCTATGTTATTTATGAAGACGGCGTTATGGTTTGCTACTATTTACCGCAGGCAAATGTCAGCGTATTAAAATAGACAAAAATATAAAATCTATATTGAAAGGTAAATCACGGACAAAACATTTACCAAAAGGTAACCCCCACTGCGAAAATTCGTAGTGGGGGTTGCTTTATATAAGTTTTATTTAGATTTTCTTTAATCTGTCAAGGTTCTTAATGATGTGAGGTACGCCCTTAAGGATTATTTTAAGACCCTTGCCGAGTTTATCCTCGTGGATAATCATAATAAGTCCCTTTGCCATTTCAGGGTTGAAAAGACCAAAACTCATTGAGATAAAGTTCTTGATTGGAAGCTGTGTAGCAACAGCACCTGCCATTGTATCAGCACCAAGCATCTTAATGAGAAGTCTGTAAATTCTACCACCCCATTTGCTGTCCTGTGAATCCTCAATTGTGTTGAGGAATGTGAATGGTGCATTTTTATCTCTTACTGATGGTGGTAATTCCTTACCATAAACAGCCTTGAATGCCTCGTCACTTACTGCCATGATGTCAGCACCGTAGTAGCAAGGAGCAGTTTCTTTATAGTCAGGAATTTCTGCATCAACTGTTGATTCAACATAAACGTTTGCTTCAAGTTTAATATCACGGCTTGATGCACCAACTAAAATCTTGAAGTCACCGCTTTCAACGTGCCAGTCACCGATGTTTACGTTGTAGTAAGCAAATGCACGTTTGTCGAGGTCAATTGAAACCTCTTTTTCTTCTCCTGCCTTTAAGAATACCTTCTTAAAGCCACGAAGTTCCTTAACAGGACGGTAGATTGTGCTTTCGACGTCATTTACGTAAAGCTGAGCAACCTCTGCACCGTCAACATCACCTGTGTTCTTAATCTTGAATGTAACAGTAACGGTATCAGTATCTTTAATCTTATCTGCAGAAACCTTGATGTCGCTGTATTCAAATGTTGTGTATGAAAGACCGTGACCGAATGGGAATGCAACTTCCTTTTCTGCTGTGTCATAGTATTTGTAACCAACATAAACACCTTCTCTGTATTCAACTGAAACAGTTGTGCCAGGGAAGTAGTTGTGGCTTGAATTGTCCTCAAGTGCAATTGGGTATGTTTCGCTGAGTTTACCACTTGGGTTTACGTCACCAAAAAGAATGTCACAAACTGCACTGCCACCAGCCTGACCTGTAAGGATCATATTGAGAATTGCAGGAACCTTATCTGCCCAAGGCATTTCGATAGAAGCACCGCCTGAAAGAACAACAACTGTGTTTGGATTTACCTTTGCAACCTCTTCAACAAGAGTAATGTGCATAGGAGGAATTGAAAGGTGGTGTCTGTCAGCACCCTCTGTTTCATATTCGTCAGTAAGACCAATAAATACAACTGCAACATCAGCATTCTTTGCCTTGGCTTTAGCATCAACAATAAGGTCCATTGCCTTCTTTTCCTTGCACTTCTTAAGCTCATAGCCCTTTGCGAATGTGAAATCAACATCCATTTCCTTCATTGTTGAGTATGCACAATCAAGTTTTATTGGGTTAATAAGTGATGAACCTGCACCCTGATAACGAGGTGTATGTGCCATTTCACCGATAAGGGCAATTTTTGCATCCTTCTTGAGAGGAAGAAGGTTGTTATCATTCTTCATAAGCACCATGCATTGACCTGCAATTTCACGTGCAAGTTGATGGTGTGCATCACTGTCGTATGTATATTTCTGACCAAGCACAGGCTCAGCCTTCCTTGTAAGTTCGATAATTTTATCAACTGCTGCATCAAGTATAGCCTCGTCAAGAGTACCATCATTTACTGCGTCAACAATAAGCTTTGTACCAATACCTGATGATGTTGGCATTTCGATTTCCTGACCTGCAATAAGGCCGGGTACACGTTCGTTTTCTGCACCCCAGTCAGTAATAACAACGCCTTCATAACCCCAATCGTCACGAAGAACATCTGTTAAGAGCCACTTGTTTTCAGCAGCATAAGTGCCGTTAAGACGGTTGTAAGAGTTCATAATAGTCCAAGGCTGAGCCTTCTTAACTGCAATTTCAAATGGAAGAAGGTATGTTTCACGAAGAGTTCTTTCGTCAACAACAGCATTAATTGTCATTCTGCGTGTTTCCTGATTGTTTGCGGCATAGTGCTTAAGAGATGTGCCGATACCCTTGCTCTGAACACCGTTGATAAATGCTGCAGCCATTTCACCTGCAAGAATACCATCTTCTGAGAAATATTCAAAGTTTCTTCCGCAAAGAGGTGAACGTTTGATGTTTGTACCAGGTCCTAAAAGAACAGAAACCTGTTCCTTGCGACATTCGTCACCAAGAGCTTCACCCATTTTATACAAAAGGTCTGTGTCCCAAGAACAAGCAGTTGCAGAAGCTGTTGGGAAGCAGATAGCAGGAACACCTTTCAAAAGATTTGTTTCACCCTTTGGTGTGTCACCGGGGTCACCTTTTTTACGGATACCGTGAGGGCCGTCGTTAAGGCTTACAGACTTGATGTCAAGTCTTTCTACAGGCTGTGAGTGCCAATAGTCAAGGCCATCGCACATACTTGCTTTTTCTTCAAGTGTCATCTGTGCAATAAGGTCAGCGTGTTTAAGTGCCATAATGATTTCTCCTTCTCATAAAGTATGAAATTAAATTAACATTTCTATTATACATCAATACTATCTGTTTCGTCAAATAAAAGTTTATCAGCCGAAGCAGTATCAATGGATTCGATATTTTTAAGTTTACGTTGAATAAAGAGATTCTTGCGTTCGGCGTCCTCAAGTGTCTTTCCTGCCTCGTCAACCTTTTTCTTGGCTTTTGCGAGTAAATCGCCGAATTTCTCATACTGTGCCTTTGCAGCACCAAGAATTTCACGTACTTCGTTTGCTTTTTCGTTAATTGCAATTGTCTTAAATCCCATTGAAAGTGAGTTAAGCAAGGCGGTAATTGTTGATGGACCTGCAATCATAACATTGTAATCATTCTGTATTTTTTCGGGTAAACCTGTTCTTGAAGATGCAATTTCTGCATAAAGACCTTCTGTTGCAAGATACATAATTGCAAAAGGTGTTGTGTCAGGGACGTGAATGTATTTGGCGATTGATTTTGCCTCGCCTAAAACTCTGTTTTCCAATTCCTTACGGGCAAGTTTTACTGCCTCTGCATCTGCTTTATCTGCAGCATCACAAAGACGAATATAGTCCTCCATGGGGAATTTTGAGTCAACAGGAAGTAAAATATCCTTGTCGTCAGGTTCACTTGACGGAATACGGATTGCAAACTCAACTCGGTCAAGTGAATTTGGCACAGTCGCCACATTCTTGTGGAACATATTGGGAATAGTCTGATTTAAAATACCCTCCAACTGCACCTCTGCCCAAGTGCCACGAGCCTTAACATTCGTGAGTACACGGTTAAGCGCAGTAACATTTTCAGTAACACCTGTTGAAAGTTTTTGCATTTCACCAAGGGATTTGTAAAGATTTTCAAGCTGGTCGGAAACAGTCTTGAAAGATGTGTTAAGTCTTGTTGTGAGTGTGGCAGTAAGTTTTTCGTCAACAGTAACTCGCATTTCCTCGAGCTTCTTTTCGTTTGACTCCTGCATTTTTGTGATTGATGTTTCAAGTGACTTGTTCTGTTTGTCACCTTGGTCAACAAGCATCTGGATAACCTTTTCACGATGCTCAAAATTGCCCTTGTTCATATTGTCAATTTTGCCCGACATTTCATCAAGGCTCTTTTTTACATCCTCACGGATTTCCTTATTGGCATTTTGATTTTCCACACGGATTCTGTGAAATTCGTCACCCATGTTTTTGGTTATGTATTCAAGCTTGTTTTCAAGTGACTTGATTTCGCCGCTCTCTTCTGCATTTGCCTCTTTAATCGCTTTTGCCAATTTACCGAAATAAATGCCCAGCACAATAAAAGCAACTGCAAGCACAGCCATCAAAATATATTTTACAATTTCAAGAAATAATTCCATACTTTTACTCCCTGCCTAAAAATTATAATCTATTATAACAAAATTATAGAATAAAAGATATATTTTTATAAAAATTTTTATGAAATTGTAGCCTTATTTTACTTTCTTTGATATAATAAGCCTTGGTGAATAAAATGATTAAGAAAATAATAAGCATTTTTATTTCAATAGTAATACTTCTGACCTGCTTTGCCGGTTGTTCCAATGATGAGGATAAATATTTTTCCTGTGCCATAAGCACAATGCCGGAGCATTTTGACCCCCAGATAGCAGATAGTCAGGGAGAAAGAATTGTGGCTGTCAATACCTTTGACGGTTTGTTTAAACTTGACGAAAACGGTACTCCGCAGAAATGTGCTGTATCGGATTACAATATTTCCGCGGACGGAAGGGTATATACCTTTTACCTTAATAAGGATATGAAATATTTTATTTCAAAATCCGTACAATCATTCCTTGACGAAAAGGAAGCAACAATTGATGGTAGGGTTACAGCACAGGACTTTGGCTTTGGTATAAAAAGAGCAATTTTACCTGAAACCAATGCACCGGGATACGAGTTAATCAATTCTATAAAAAATGCGGAAAATGTGCATAACGGACTGGCTTCTGCGGAATCGTTGGGAATCCGTGTTGTTGACGACTATACTCTTGAAATAACTCTTGAAAGAGCGGATGAAAATTTTATCTATGCATTGAGTCAGCCTGTGTCATACCCTTGTGATGAGGAGTTCTTCAACCTTACAAACGGAAGATACGGCTTGGAAAAGAAATACACTATCTCCAATGGTGCATTTTACCTTTCTGATATAGTTGAAAAGGAGTCTGTAAGAATTTCTAAAAATGAAGAGTATAAAGGCGCTTTTGAAGCAAGTCCCTTGTCGGTAAGATTTTACGTCAATGCCAACCAAGAGGATGTTGTAAAGAAAATAAACAACAAGACCTACACAGTAGGCTTCCTTACAAATAAAACTGCTATTGAGCAACTAAACAAAAAGGCGGTACAGACCTCGCTTAATAATATTACTGTTTCTTTGGTTTTCAATATGTCAAGGACAACTATTCAGAACCATTCCCTGCGAACAGGGCTTGTAGAGGGAATAGACCTGAACACAGTTACAACCACTCCGTCAAAGGTTCTTGTTCCTCCACATTTTAAATTGAGTGTTGGCAGTGTTGACGGATTACCAAGTAACGTAAATGATGCAAGAGCAAAAATGAAAAAAGCTCTTAATGAGCTTGATACAGATAATATTACCATAAATATCCTTTGTATGAAGGAATATGAGGAAATGGCAAAGGCTATTGTAAGCTGCTGGCAGAAAAATATAGGTGTTGAACTTAACGGAACTATTACTGTTGCGGAAAGCACAGATTTCACAAGCAAAATCCGTTCAGGGGACTTTGATGCGGCAATTTATCCGTTGTCAGTAAACTCTGCCCATTCTGTCGATTTCCTTGCTATGTTAACAACGGACAACAGGGGTAATTTTATGGGTTACAGCTCAGAAGAATATGACAGATTAGTTCAGGATTTCAATTCATATCCCTCAGCGGAAAAATGTGGAAACTGTCAGAGTTATCTTCTGAAAAATGCAATAGTTATGCCTATCTCTGCAGAAGACACAGTTTTTGCAAGAGCAAAGAACACAACGGGAATATATTTCTGTGGTGATGTTTCCAATGTATATTTTTATAAAGGACAGAAAAAATGACAAAATCAAGAAAAGTATATGTTATAATATCGTGGATACTTGTGGTTGCCTGTATGGTAGCAATTTTCTGTCTTTCGGCACAGACGGCCAATGAGTCAGCGGAACTTAGCGGTTCATTTATTTTAGCACTTCTTGAATGGCTTGGACTTGAACTTGAGCAGGAAACTATCCGTACAGTAGCACATTGTCTTGAATTTATGGGGCTTTCCCTGTTGCTTTTTAATGCCATATATGCGACTTGGGAAAACGACCGGACTTATTTCCACGCGTTTAAACTGACAGTCCTGTATGCTTTTACAGACGAAATACATCAGATTTTCGTGCCGGGAAGGGCTTTTCAGGTAAGTGATTTGCTCGTGGACAGTACAGGTGCTTTGATTGGTGTCACAGCATCGTTTATATTATTGAAAATCATACTATACATAAAGGAAAGAAGGATTAAAAATGGCAATTCTTAAACCATTTAAAGCAATAAGACCAAAGAATGAATATGCAAGTGCGGTTGGTGCTTTGCCCTATGATGTAATGAATTCAGAAGAAGCACGTGAAATGGTAAAGGATAAGCCACATTCATTCTTGCACGTGGATAAGGCAGAGGTGGATTTACCTCTCGGCACTGATATTTATTCACCTGAGGTTTATGAAAAAGCAAAGGAAAATCTTGAAGCGTTAAGCGAAAAAGGTATCTGTAAGCAGGACGAAAAGCCAATGCTTTACATCTATCGTCAGATTATGTTGGGCCGTGAACAGACAGGTATTGTAGGTTGTACTGCAGTTGATGATTATATTAACAATGTAATTAAAAAGCACGAGTTTACCCGTGCTGATAAAGAGGCTGACAGAATTCGTCACGTTGACACTCTTGATGCCAATACCGGACCTATTTTCCTTACTCACAGAGAGAATAAAACAGTTTCAGATATTACAGAAAATTGGAAGAATACTCACACACCTTGTTACGACTTTGTAAGTGATGACGGTGTTGCGCAGACAGTATGGGTAATTGACGACGACACAGTTATTGACACTCTTGTTAAGGAATTTTCAGAAATTCCGTATCTCTATATTGCTGACGGTCATCACAGATGTGCATCTGCAGTAAGAGTTGGAGAAAGAAGACGTGGAGAAGGGGAATACGATAAGGATGCAGAGTTTAATTTCTTTCTTTCAGTAATCTTCCCTTGCGACCAACTCAAAATTATGGACTACAACCGTGTGATTGCGGACCTTAATGGTTATACAAGTGAAGAATTTATCGAAAAAATGAGTGAAAAATTCATTGTCGATGAAGCAGATGAAAGTCCTTATGTACCAAAGGAACGTCATACATTTGGTATGTATCTTGATAACAAGTGGTACAAGGTAACTGCAAAGGCTGAATTCATTAACGAAAATGACCCTGTTGAGTGCCTTGATGTTTCAATTCTTCAAAATAACCTTATTACCCCAATTCTCAATATCACAGACCCAAGAACGGACAAGAGAATCGACTTTGTAGGTGGTATTCGTGGCTTGGGTGAATTAGAAAGAAGATGTGCAGAGGGTATGAAATTAGCGTTTGCTATGTATCCAACATCACTTAATGAACTTATGGATATTGCAGATGCAGGAAAGGTTATGCCACCAAAATCAACTTGGTTTGAGCCAAAGCTTCTTTCAGGTTTATTTATCCATAAACTTTCATAGTATTGTTTCTTTTCTACAATAAAAATCCCCGAAGGAATAAAACCCTTCGGGGTAATTTTTTGCAATTATTTGCCGGCCTGCTTTGAATATTTGAGTCTGTAAACAAGATTCATAATTCTTGTTTCGAGTGGGTTGATAGGCTCAACCTTATCAAACATCTTTGCACTTACCTGAATTTTAGCACCTTTATTTGTTATAAACTCAATAGCACCTGCGTCGTATTCGCTACCTGCAACACAAAGAGCACCATTGTTCTCAAGAAGAACAGCATTTCTACCCTTAAGCTTCTTAACAACTTTCTTTGCAGTTTTCAATGTGTTGTTAGGGTCATATTTTGCACTTTTAACACTAACACCAACAATCTGAGCAAAGTCATCAATAAGAGGCTTCATTGTTTTACCCATCTTTGAGCATGCAACTACATAAGGGTCCTTTGTGTGGTAGATGAAGTTAACGTCATCACGTTTCTTATATACTGCACGGTGAAGCTCGATTGAACTGTTGTTAGGGTCGCCTGCGATAATATCGCCTGTGTCGATGTCAATTCTTGTAATTGCACCGTCACCGTCAATAACAGAAATATTGAAAACAGGACCGTCACGTTCGCTCTTGCAAGGTTCAAATTCAGCAACAGAAGATGGTTTTTTAACAAACTTGTCAACAACATAATCGTTGATTGCAGTAAGCTTGTCAGCAACAACACCTGTAAGAGATGTATATTTGTCCATTACAAACTGTTCGCAAACATCCTCAAGGCGTTTTGCAACATTGAATGCATCATCATAGTCAACACCCATGCAAACTGCACCGTGGTGAGCCATAACAGCAGCCTTTGCATCTGAACGAGTGATAGCCTCGATAACACCCTTGCGGAGCTTCTTTGTGCCCGGAAGACCATAAGAAGCAAGAGGAATGTTGCTTCCGATAATTTCAGCATTTTCGCCTTCAACATTTTCGATATCCATACCAAGAGCAGAAACTATAGAAGCGTCTACCTGATGTGTGTGGATAACAAAGCCGATTTCAGGACGAAGTTTGTAACAAGCAGCATGAATTCCCTTTTCACTTGAAGGCTTAATTTCGCCTTCGTATTCAAGGTCCTCAATGTTTACAAGAACGATTTCTTCAGGAGTGAGAGTTTCGTAAGCACGGCCACTTGGAGTGATAACGAACTGTGTATCACTGATACGGCAAGAAATGTTGCCCCAAGTACGAGCAATAAGACCTGTTTCAATAAGCTCTTTACCGGCTTTGATTACGAGTTCTTTTGCCTGCATTATTTCCATAAATTTCACCTCACTAATAATTGTAACCTGATTTAATGAGAGGTTACTTGTTAGGTTAATAAAGGTGGATGAGGTTTAATTCATCCACCCGAATGAATCAAGATTTATTTTGCTGAAGGTTTAACTGCAACGTTTGCAAATACCTTGTCGAAGCACTGAAGTGCCTGGTCAATCATCTTAGGTGTGTATGCAGCTGATGTGTAGAGACGGCTACCTGCAAGAGTAACAAGTCCTTCTGCCATGTAAGCAGCGCCCATGTACTGCATTTCTTTCTTTCTTTCGCTTGTAGCAGAAAGAACACCCGGAATTTTCCAAGGTTTGCACCAGTCGATTGAGTAGTGCATTGTACCAACTGTTTCAAGGTGGCAAACTGAACCTTCGTTCCAGCATACGAATGGAAGACCGTGTTTAGCAACGAGTTCCTGAAGACCCTGAGTAAGTCTGTCACCCATTTCGCCGGCCTTCTGACATGCGTTCTGCTTGTCGATTTCTTCAAGAGTGAAGTAACCTGCGCAGCATGAAAGTGGGTTAGCTGTCATTGTACCGCCTGTAAATGCCTTCTTAACCTTCATACCTGAATCGTCAAGACCTGCACCAAGGTGCTTCATGTACTGCTTCTTACCACCAACACCGCCTGCACCCGGATAACCGCCGGCAATAACTTTACCGAAGATTGTAAGGTCAGGAGATACACCGAAGAAGCCCTGAGCACCTGCCATACCGATACGGAAACCTGTAACAACTTCATCAAATACGAGAAGTGCGCCATATTTACGGCAAAGTCTTTCAACGCCCTTGTTGAAGTCATAATCAAGTGGAGTTGTACCACTTTCAGGACCGATTGGTTCAATGAATACAGCAGCTGTGCCACCGTTGAACTGGTTGAGCCAGAGTTTTCTTTCAAGGTCTTCAAGGTCACCCGGGAAGAATTCCTGGGTATGCTTGAAGAGGTAAAGCGGAACACCGCTTGCCTGTGTGAATTTAGAACCGGGAACACGGATACCATAACCGAGCTGGTCTGACCAACCGTGGTAAGCACCACCCATTTTGAGGATGTTCTTCTTACCTGTTGCAAGACGAGCAACACGAACAGCTGTCATACAAGCTTCTGTACCTGAACCCTGCATACGGAACATATCAACTGATTCAACTGAGTCAGAGATTTTCTTTGCAAGTTTGTATTCGAATTCGTGGAAAAGACCTGTTGAAGGACCGCATGTGTTAAGAAGGTCGATAACCTGGTCACGAACTACCTTTGGGTTTGAGCCAAGAACTGTTGGACCACCAGCCTGAAGGAAGTCAAAGTATTTGTTTCCGTCAACGTCATAAAGGTAAGCACCCTCAGCCTTTGTGAAAACAAGTGGGAATGGATAGTTGAAAGCAAGGTTGTGCTGAACACCACCGGGGATGATAGTCTTTGCTTCAGCAATCATTTCCTTTGATTTAGCACACTTCTTGTCATAATACTCTTCTTCATAAGTCTTGAGAACGTCAGGTTTGATTGAGTAAATCGGTTTGCTGATAAGTTCGTCAAGCTGTCTGTTAATCTGAGCAGCATCATGGTAATGTGCGATTGCGAATCTTGTGTCTGCCATAATTTTTCTCCTCCATTATTCAGAAGTAAATTTTATCTGTTACTGGAACAGATAATAGTTCATATACAATTATAGCATCAAATTCTAATCTGTCAACAAATTTTGGAAAAATACATTATGCTGAATAGTTAAAAACTGTCTATTAGATTAAAATCATCTAAAATGCAGTTAAATATTAACTATAGAATGAATTTCAAGGATAAAAAATCGCCGTTTTTTGTTTATGTCAAACAATGAAAACGACGAAGTTATGTGGAATATGGAGATTTTCAGACTCGAAACCCCAAAATAGATAAATTTTAACTAAATAAACTCTTTATAAGGTTGCCGGCATCTTTATTATTGAAATCGGTAGGGGAATTCTTAAAGTTTTTGAGTGTTTCCCAACGATTTACATATTCATTTATTCTATCTTCTGGAATTGATATATGTAAATCACATAACTCGAAAATGAGTTTTTCTGCGGAGTCTTTATCACAATTTATTGCATCAAGAACCTGCTTGAAAAGTGTGGGATTTGCTTTTTCACATTCGTTTAAATATTGTGGAAGGAAAACTGCACAAGCAATTCCGTGGGGAACACCATAATCTTCTGTAAGAGCATATCCCATACCGTGAGGAAATCCTGTACCACCCTTGTTAAGAGCAAACCCTGCGTAAAGAGAAGCAAAATAGAGAGTATCTCTTTCTTCCTGTGTAGGTAATTGTTTTGTTTCATTCAATTTAATGAGAATAGGATAAATCATTTTAATTGAAATCAAGGCAAAATGTGTCGTGAGAAAATCTGCACGTTTTGTAAACATTGATTCAATTGCGTGAGCAAGAGCATCAAGTGCAGTTGAAACAGTTGTTCTGAACGGAACGGAATATGTATATTTCGGGTCTGCAAGTGCAACTTTTGCATAGTAATTCTTACCACTTACACTCTGCTTGCGACCATCCTTGCGAGTGAGAACAGAAACACCGGAAACCTCACTGCCTGTGCCCGATGTTGTGCCGATTACAATAAGTGGCAAAGGCTTGTTATCAACTTTTTCTGTATAAATACCGTCATCAATGATTTGCGGGTTGGTAGCATATACGCAAACAGCTTTTGAAGCATCAAGAGGTGAACCGCCACCAATACCGATAACAAAATCGGCGGAAAAATTTCTCGCAACAACACCACCCTCATAACAAGTTGTTGTAAATGGATTTTCTGTGATTTTATCAAAAATAGCATATTTAATGTTGAGTTCATCAAGAATCGCAATAACGTCATCCAAAGCACCTGATTTTTTCGCAGAAGAAGCACCTGTTACAATAAGACATCTTTTTCCGAATTGTGAAAAGATACCTTTATTATTTTGTAAAACATTGTTACCACCAATAATATTTACCG
>JAZSFK010000025.1:0-3174 GCA_045532175.1 Candidatus Fimenecus sp.
GTTGTATCTCCGGTTTTATAGGTCTGCAGCTGTCTGCCTGACCACGTTAATGTATCTCCCAGATAAGAAACAGGATTTCCTATTGCATCATAACTGATTGTTTTAGTTTCGGTGATTTCAAGCTCATCATCTGTATTTCTCGTTTTATACTCAACTGATGTAAGGAGTCTGTTCCAACCGTTTTTACCATCATCAGTATACACATAATTTATAGCTGAAGGACATTTGCCTAAATTAGATGTTGCGGTTGTGTTGTCATAATCAAATATCTTAACCCAAAAATCAGGGGACGGTTCTGTGATTGGGTTGTTTTATTCTAAAAACCGCCCCTGATTTTAAATTTTAAAATGGCGAAAAGCCTTGATATATAAGGGTTTACGGCTCAATCATAGAACCGTCCCCTGATTGGTTCAGAACCGTCCACCTGTCTTACCGGTCATTGTCTACTGTTTCTGCAAAGTAAGATGGTTGCTCATCAAAATGTCTGTAATCCACAGCAATCGCTTCAATTAATTGCCAAATATCTAAACCGTCATCGAAAAAACTACATTCATCTTCATGTGAAAGTGAAGAAAACAAAAGTTTTCCGTTTGAAAAAAAACACAAATCTTCTGGTAAATTAGGATGCAACCAAGAGCTAAAGTTGTCAAATTTTTTTAAAAATTCTAAAACATTTTCATCAAAAGAAAGCATATAAATTTCTCTTAGATAACCATCACCTTGGTCAAAATAATTTGTGTGCGTATAAATTTTTTTTACTGCACCATTAATTTCATTTAATATTGGTTTTACTACTCTTTTATATTCTGCAAAATTTTCATTATCTATATCAAGTACGGTATAATAATTACTGCCATTGTAAGATTTAATATATTTAGCAAAATAGTTTGGTAAAGAAAAAGTAACGAGATCACATCGTTCATATAAAAATTCAATTATTTTTGTATATTGTTCATTATTACAATCATATAATCTAAACATAATAAACCTCCTTTTTAGAACAAATACCAAACATGACCTTTTCCGTGATTATGAGTATGATAATGGTCATAATAACCCAATATTCCTTCTCCATGATTTTCTGGTTGCGTGGGTTTAGCATCACCACCAGCAACAAAAGCAACAGTATAAGCTTCTGCTGAAGTAACTGTAAAGACATTTCCGCCAGAAGCAACTTCGGTAACTGCCTCATCAAAACTAATTGGGTCAGTAATATTAACAATACCACCTGATTTTGTGGCTTTCCAATAACGATCTTTAGAATCAGGTTTAACAGTTTCTTTTATTTTCGTATCAGCTTTTGCTGCAGCTTGTTCTTTTGCCTGTGAACGTTGTTGTAATGCATCAGAAATTTCTATCGTAGCTAAACCTGCTGCTGTACCAATACCCAATAAACCTATAACCGTTGCGGCTACTTTAATCGCACTAAGAACTTTACCTATCCCAATTACCGCCCCTAGACCAGCAAGTACTCCTACTGTAACTGAATGCCCAGTTGGATCAGAAAATGCAATAGGATTGTTAGTACAGTAAGCGAATAAATTTAATTCTAACAGTGAATTCTTATCAGAAATTCTATCATCAGCACTAATAAACCTACCAATAGCTGGGTCATAATATCTGCTCTGAAGATAATATAACTTTGTCTCCGTATCGTAATAATACCCACGATAACGAATTGGGTTGATATGTGCAATATGGGTTTCATCAGTAATAGCATTACCGCTTGCATCAGTTATTGCAATAACATTACCCCAAGCATCGTATTCATAGGATGCTTTGAGCTCGCCTGCGCTGTTGTAAATCCCGATAACATCGCCCATTGAGTTGGTTGTTACATAGTAAATGTATCTGTTATCGTTTGCATTATTGGTGAAATGGCGGATTGAAGTAAGGTGACCCATACTATCGTAGAAGAAATATAGCTCTTCTGTTCCGCGTTTTTCGTATGCAAGAAGCCCGTTTAAATAGTAATATTCACTTTTTACTGTATTTCCACCGGTTGTGACAGTTTTTGTTCCGCGTAAACCGTCTGCACCGTATGTGAAGCTTAAGGTCTTGTCGTCGGTTGTATCTGTAGTATTTGCACCCACATTTACCGTCTGTAGCTGACGACCAAACCACCTCATATCATGGTCAAGATATTCAACAGGATTTCCTATTGCATCATAACTGATTGTTTGAGATTTGGTGATTTCAAGCGCACCTTTTGTATTTCTCGTTTTATACTCAACTGATGTAAGGAGTCTGTTCCAACCGTCTTTACCTTCATCAGTATATACATAATTTATAGCTGAAGGACATTTGCCTAAATCAGATGTTGCCGTTGTGTTGTTATAATTAAATATCTTAACCGACTCTATGTTACCGAGAGCATCATAATTCCAGACTTTTGTTTTTTTACCGGTTTCATTATTTTCTCTCGTTAACTGACTGAGGTCATCATATTCGTATGAGCGGTAGTTTTTCCTTGTTCCGATTGCAGTTTCGGAAGTATTTGGATTTGCCCTTGTGGAGGTTGTGATTTTTGTTATATTTCCAACTGCATTATAAGTGTAGGAATATGATGTTTCGTCAATTATCTCTCCGCCTAATTGGGTTGTTCGATACTTAGACTGGTTTTCACCGTTTCGGTCAGAGGTTTTATATAAATAATTTGTGTATATCGGGGAATCAGTTGTTAAGGTTTTCAGATTCAACCTGTTTAATGCATCGTAGGAATAATCCACATATCTGTCAGAAAAGAGCTTGAACCTTGTAGGAAGATTATCTTTAGCATAATTCTCTGTTGCGGTGATATAGTTACCGTTATTATCTTTAACCTTTGAATAGCTGTATTCCTGGGTTACGGTTCTTCCACCGATTTCAAACGCCGTATCAGTAAGATTATTCCTTAAATCAAATCCATATTCTATCGAACCGATATGGGTGTGATTTTGGTTGGCGTTTGTTCGGATTTCCTGACGTATCAGTCTGCCGATTGAGTCGTAATAATGTCATCACAGAGAACCGTCCCCTGTGTTACGTTTTATTCTAAAAACCGCCCCTGATTTTAAATTTTAAAATGGCGAAAAGCCTTGATATATAAGGGTTTACGGCTCAATCATAGAACCGTCCCCTGATTGGTCTATCTTCCAGACAGTTTTGCTCTCAAAATATAGCTAATTATCATAA
>JAZSFK010000001.1:0-24813 GCA_045532175.1 Candidatus Fimenecus sp.
GACCCTCTGTCATCAATTTTAATGCGTCCATAACTAACCTCCGATAAAATTTTTTCAAGTGTTCGTACCGAAGTTCAGCAGAGGACCACCCGAGATAATAGTTATTTTGTTGCGGACTACCGCAAATGCTCAAATATAATATCACAAGTCAATAGAAAAAGCAAGTATTTTTTGAAAAAAGTTTCAAAGACAAATAACAACTTTTTCTCCCTGTCTTGTATTTATACTAACGATTTCAAAATTTTTATATCCTTTTAACATTTTTATTAATGGTTTTATCTCTTTATATTTAATTTTGATTAACGGATAAAACCTGAGTCCAAAAATCAATCTTAATAACCAAAATGTAAATCTATTAAAAATAAGGGCATTAGGCATTCTTATTTGTTTTGTATTTTGGTTAATTGGAAATACGACTTTCATTTTTCAACTACCACCCGTATATCATCACCATTCTGTGTTTCTACAGTAACAATTTCACCAAGCACACCCATCTCAACCATTTTGAAAATGCTTTCAAAATCAACACTACTTAAATCTATACCTGCAACAATTCCAGATATGTTCTTACCAACATTGATAAGTTCTTTTACAAGAAGATATGGAAGATTAACTTTAATATCATCACCTTGGGCAGTATCAACATATACTCTTAAAACAAGTTCACTTTCATTGACTTTTTCTGACTTCTCGTATTTAACTTTTGATTGAATTTCTTCATTTTTGAAAAGCTCGTCAACTGTAATACCATAAAGCTCTGCAATGTTGGGTAATGTCATAATATCCGGACATGCAATATCATTTTCCCATTTAGATACTGCTTGTGCTGATACGCCAAGCTTTTCTGCAACATAATCCTGAGTAAATCCTGATTGTTTTCTTAATTCATAAAGTTTCTTACCAATTGTTTTTTCCACTTTTTATCTCTCCTTAATTCATGTTGAACCGGTTCAACTGCATTGTATGTGTAAAAATGCAAAAAGTAAATGTAATAAAAGTTGATTTTTTATTTTACAACTGTTGGTTGAGTTGACTTTGAATGTTTCAGCATCATAATAGTTGCAATCATTGTAATTATTAAAGCAACAATCTGAAATATGCTGAAAATATCCGTTGATATTTTTTGCGCAAGCAAACCAAACGTTATTGGTGAAATAAGAATACTGCCATATGAAATTGCACCTTGAAGTCCTATGAAAGATTGTGAAATGTCCCTACCCATATGTATTGGTGTTAGATGTGTCATATTGGGGAACACAGGACCATTACCAAGACCTATCATTGTTAAACCTACAGTTGCAATTACAGGATTATCTGAAAATGTGAGAATAATCGCAATCAAAACAACTGCTTCACCTAAAACAATAATCTTTTTAGGTGACACTCTATTTGCAAGAAGACCTGACAAAAATCTGCCAACTGTCATTCCAATAAAATAAAACGTAATCATACCTGCTGCTTTATCGGGAGTGACGCCTTTTGAATTAACAAGGAATGTGCTACCCCATGCAAGACAAACAGATTCAACTGCACAAGAACCAAAATATATCACAAGACTCCATTTTGCTATTGGAATTTTTATAAGTTCAGAAACTGAAACAACTCGTGTTTCTTCTTCCTCCATTTTTTGCTCTTTTACCTTTTTCCATATCGGAATTGATAAAAAGCACATTACCGTAAGGGCAAGTTGGAAGAAAAACATTGTTTTGTATCCGCCCTGCCAATCATTGCTGTTTTTTAGTGCAAGTGACATTAAAAAGGGACTGAGTGTTACACCCACACCGTAAGAGCAATGCAAGAAATTTACGTGGGTTGCCTTGTAATTAAGTGCAACATAAGAATTTAATACATTATCAATTGCACCTGCGCCAAGTCCTAAAGGAATTGAGAACAGACACAACATAAACATATTTTCAGAAAATGAAAATCCAAAAATAGCAAAAGCAGTTAGTGCAGTACTTAATGCCACAACCAATGAAGTTCCAAATCTTTTTGTAAGTCTTGCACTTAATAGGCTTGAAACTATTGTACCAATATACATTAACCCTGTTACAAAATTTGAATAGGAAATAGGTAAATCAAATTCTGTATAAATTGCTGGCCAGGCTGTACCGAATAATGAGTCGGGAATTCCAAGCCCCACATATGTTATAAAAATTATAATAACTAATAATGTTGCCATCTACTATCTAAAAATCTCCATATTTTCTGTGAATGACTGCACCTTGATTATATCAACATCCGTTTCATCTGTTGCAGTATCTTTTACTAATGCCCCAATCAAAAGCATTGGGTTTATATTGACACTTGTACCTGAAGATAAAACTGTGTTGAGTATAAGTCTGCCATTTTCATCAGTTAAGTCATATGATTTGATATGATCTTTGATGTTTACTTCTTTTTCAACCTTTTTTCTGCCCTGTTTAGCCTTTTTTAAAACCATAATTTCATTAGATGCAAGGATTTTTTCGACTTGTCCAAAAAGCAGATTATCAGGAGAGTTAAAAATTATTTTATACTCTGCCCAACGGATGTCATTGGGTGATTTTTGGGGAACATAAATTTCTTTAACAGTTATATCAACAGGTAAAGAGTTATTTATTCTTTCTGCCAAGTAATCGAGGTCTGTTTCTTCCATAAGTCTGAAATCAACAGTTTCGCATAAACTTTCAAATCCAAGAGAAAGCGGCATTGCAAAAGTTAAAAAAGCATGGGGATTAAACCCCTCTGTAAACCAAATCGGCACATTTGCTCTTTTCATAGCTCTTGTTATGCATCGGACAGTATCAAGATGGGAAATAAATTTTGCCATACCTGTTTTTTCAAAGGACATCCGCACATCAATAGCCCATTTTTTAACTTCTGGCATCACATTTTCCCCCATTCAATTTATTTGCACCACAAGCAGAGCATTTAATTCTACAATGAGGTGTTGTTTCACTTAGGTGTGCTTTTTTGTTTTCTTCAATAAGGAATTCTTTACGAACACCATAATCCATAATATCCCAAGGAAGTATTTCACTATATTCTCTGTGACGATTTGCATAAAACTCTGTTGTAAGGTTACATTCGTTAAACACTTCACGCCATTTTGAGAAATCAAAAAATTCGTCCCAACTATCGAATTTACAGCCTTTTTGCCAAGCCTTATAGATAACATTGCCAAGACGACGGTCTCCACGAGCTAAAACACCCTCAAGAACTGATGTATCCGACTGATGATAACTGATTGTAATTTTTCTGCTTGTTGTACTGCTTAAAAGATGCTTCTGCTTTTCAATGAGCATATCGGCCGTATCTTGCGGTTCCCATTGGAATGGTGTAAATGGTTTTGGCACAAATGATGCACAACTCACACTAACCTGAACACCTTTACCCTTTGGTTTATTAGGATTGTGATAGAAAGTATCAACAACCTTTTGGGCAAGGTCAGCAATACCCTTGATATCGTCAAGAGTTTCTGTTGGAAGTCCCATCATAAAGTAGAGTTTAACACTTGTCCAACCACCGTCAAAGGCTTTAAGGGCAGTTTTTAAAACATCTTCTTCTGTAACATTCTTATTGATTGCGTCACGAAGTCTTTGTGTACCTGCTTCAGGAGCAAATGTAAGACCACTACGACGAACTTTTTTGAGTTCTTCCATAAGTTCATCGGAGAAATTATCCACACGAAGTGATGGCAAGGACACATTGATGTTTTCTTTTAATGCCCAATTAAAAAGCATTGGAATAAGTTTCTCGATATTTGTATAGTCACTTGTCGAAAGTGAGCAAAGAGAAATCTCGTCATAACCTGTTGCATCACTAATGCTACGGCATTGTTCGTTAATTACTTCAGGTGACTTTTCACGAATTGGTCTGTAAATAAAACCTGCCTGACAAAAACGACAACCACGAATACAACCACGGAAAACCTCACCCACAGTTCTGTCCTGAACAACGTCAATAAATGGTACAACAAAATCCTTAGGATAGTGAACAGTATTAAGGTTAGAAATAATTCTTTTCTTAACTTTTGGTGGTGCAGTTTCAAGGGTTTCAACTGATTTTATTGTGCCGTCTTCGTTGTAATCAACGTTATAGAATTCAGGCACATATACGCCCTCGATTTTGGCTGCTTCTCTCAAGAATTCGAGTCTTGTTGAGCCTTTTTCTTTGTGTTCAATAAGCAAATCAATAAGGTCATTTGTCACCTCTTCGCCTTCACCCGGTAAGAAGATGTCAATGAAATCAACCATTGGTTCAGCGTTACAAACACATGGGCCACCTGCAATCACAACAGGAGTAAGACTTGTTCTGTCTTTTTTGAGTACGGGAATACCGCCCAAGTCAAGCATATTGAGTACATTTGTATAACTCAATTCATACTGTAAGGTGAAACCTACCAAATCGAACTCCGAAAGAGCATCGCCACTCTCTAACGCATAGAGTTTTACATCATTTTCACGCATAAGTGCTTCCATATCTTCCCAAGGAGCAAATACGCGTTCACACCAGGCATCATCCCTCGCATTTACAAGGCTATAGAGAATTTTCATACCAAGGTGTGACATACCTATTTCGTAATTATCAGGAAAACAGAAAGCATATCTCAGTTTTACATCATTTTTATCCTTAATTACACTATTAAGTTCACCACCAGTATAACGAGCAGGTTTCTGAACTTTTTTAAGTAGCTTTTCAACTTCTTTTTTAACCATAATTGACCTCGCAAAAAGTATTTCATTATATTTTACAATAAAATATTTTTTATTTCAATATTCATTATTTTGAAACAATGAAATTGTCAGTAAAATTGCAATTATTATCAATGAAATATTATACTGTGTCGAAATAAAGACATATATTGCCCATAAGTATATAAGAATTATAAATATTGCGGAAGTGATTTTTAAAATCCTTCCGCTTATTGAAGATTCAAAATGCTGTGAAAGTATAAAGTACAAAGTTGCACCGCCGTCAAGGCTTTTGATGGGCAGAAGATTAAAGGTCATTAGGATTAAATTGATACAAGCACAGGTGAGAATAAACCGGCTTTCATAAAAGCATAGAACACCGCAGGACAATATAACAATAATAAAATTCACAAGTGGCCCGCCAAGAGAAATAGCAATTTCACTTTTTATGCTGATTTTCACGTTTTCCTGACGGATAATATTCATACCAACCATTTCAAATTTAACTGACTTCGGCTTATTCCCCACCATAAGCATTACAGCAAAATGACCTGCTTCGTGTAAAAGTGAAGAAAGAATAGTTATAAGAACATTTGAAGGGGCTTTTAATGAAAGAACAAAGGTAAGAAACGCGACAAAGAAAAAAGTAATTTCGACCTTTACATTACATATATTAAATACCATTTGTGTGTACCAAAGCTAAAACAGGAGAAAAGGTTTCCTCTTCCCCTGCTGTGTTTTCGCTTGTATTATTAGTTTCATCTTCTGTCACACTGCCCGGTGCAAAGGTCTGCTTTACAACATTTTTCACGTTATCTAAAATTTTTGAAACTGCAAAATCTTGTTGGCAAATATCAGAATATATATTCCTTATATTATCAGAAAGAGTTGTTTGGGTGCTGCAAATAGCGAACAGCATACCCGTAATAATAAGTGACAATATCAATTGTACCAAAAGAACCTTTGAAAAATAATTTCCTTTCTCTTGTTTCTTTGAATTTTTTCTTTTGTCTTTATAAAAATTATTGTCCATAACATCACCAATAAATAGTATGGTGAAATTATGGACAATATGTTATCTCTTGAAAAATCTTATAATTTGTGAAAGTTCGTTTGAATTTACGGTGTGTCTGCCTTCTGTATTAGTAATGAAATTAAGAAGATGCGCTTCCTTATTAAACACTTCAACATCAAGGTTTGCATCGTCAACAATCTTAAGCTCTGAACGGTTATCCACAAAGAAAACAACAGGATACACATCTGCAGTAATATTGAAATCCTTAAACATTTCTAACATTCTCTTACCCTGACGATAAGACTGCTTAACGGGATTGCTGATTTCTTTTTCGTAAACCTTGTCATTCTTTCCGTGTCTGACCTGTTTCCATGTCTGCTTTGAGGTTTTACCCTTGATTATTCCACGATAGTTTTTAGTTTCAACAATGAAAACTCCGTTTTTACCTACAACAACAAAATCAAGTTCCATTGTAATTCCTCGGTTTAGGATTACAGGATTGGTAAGAATGGTATAACCCTTGGGAAGCTTCTGTAAAATCTTAAGTGTTGCTTCTTCACCACGGACACCTGACTGTAATATTCCAAACTTCTTTCTGAAAACAAGAAAAACTGCAAAAAGGACAAGTGCAATTACAAGTAAAATGATGGGAAGTGCAATATTAATTGTTGATTTTTTTAGGAGAACCGCAAATAACAATACAATTCCTGTCACTGCAAACAGAATTACAAGCATTATTGCCAATGCAGTTTTTAAGAATGCTTTGTTTTTATCCTGTTTGAGTTGGGATTTGATTTTTACCAATCTTGGCATAATTTCACAACCTTACAATTTAGAAAACTTTTTTCATAACTGCACCATCTTTTGCAGATGACACAAGAGTTGAGTAACGTGCAAGCCAGCCTGACTTAACATTTGGTTCCGGCTTAACATAGGATTTTCTTCTTTCGTTGAGTTCTTCGTCAGAAACTTTAACATTAATTTTACTTGCAGGAATGTCGATTTCGATGATATCGCCTTCATAAATAAGACCGATTTCGCCACCTGTTGCAGCTTCAGGAGAAACGTGACCGATTGAAGCACCACGGGATGCACCGCTGAAACGACCGTCAGTAATAAGAGCAACTGTCTTATCAAGTTTCATGCCTGCAAGGGCTGAAGTTGGGTTGAGCATTTCCCTCATACCGGGACCACCAACAGGACCTTCGTAACGGATAACAACAACGTCACCATGAGTAATTTTGCCATTGTAAATTGCGTCAATTGCTTCGTCTTCAGAGTTAAATACTCTTGCCGGTCCTGAATGAACAAGCATTTCAGGTGCTACGGCTGAACGTTTAACTACACAACCGTCCTTTGCGATGTTACCCCAAAGAATTGCGATACCACCTGTTTCGCTATATGGGTTGTCGATTGGACGGATTGCATCTGTATTTTTAATATAAGCACCTTCAATGTTTTCACCAACTGTTTTACCTGTTGCTGTGATAAGTGACAAATCAAGAAGGTCTTTCTTTGCAAGTTCTGCCTGAACAGCAGGAATACCACCCGCATTATTAAGGTCGTGCATATGAGTTCCGCCTGCAGGAGCAAGATGGCAAAGATTTGGCACTTTTGCGCTGATTTCGTTGAACATGTGAAGGTCAACAGGAATTCCTGCTTCATTTGCAATTGCAAGAAGATGAAGAACGCTGTTTGATGAGCAACCGAGAGCCATATCACAAGCAAGGGCGTTACGGATTGACTTTTCATTGATAATGTCACGAGCTTTAATATCCTTTTCAACAAGGTTCATAATTGCCATACCTGCGTGTTTTGCAAGTTGGATACGACCACTATGTACAGCAGGAATAGTACCGTTACCGGGAAGTGCAATACCAACTGCCTCTGCAAGACAGTTCATTGAGTTTGCTGTGTACATACCTGAACATGAACCGCAACCCGGGCAAACATTTTCTTCAAATTCAAGGAGTTTGCAGTCATCAATCATATTTGCTTTACGAGCACCAACCGCCTCGAACATTTTTGAAAGAGATGTTTCAACACCATCAATAAGACCTGACATCATCGGTCCGCCTGAACATACAACTGCAGGAATATTAAGACGAACTGCAGCCATAATCATACCGGGAACAATTTTGTCACAGTTAGGAACAAGAACTGCACCGTCAAAGCCGTGAGCCATAATCATTGTTTCAACGCTATCAGCGATAAGTTCACGGGATGCAAGGGAATATTTCATACCAACGTGTCCCATAGCAATACCATCGCAAACACCGATTGCAGGCACCATTACAGGAGTACCGCCTGCCATACGCACACCTGCTTTAACTGCTTCTGTAATTTTATCAAGATGCATATGACCCGGAACGATTTCGCTGTGTGCAGACACAACGGCAATCAATGGTCTTTCAAGTTCTTCTTTTGTATAGCCCATCGCATAGAAAAGGCTTCTGTTAGGTGCTCTTTCAACACCCTTTACAACATTTTCACTTCTTAAATTCATAATGAGTCCTCCTACAATTGAGTAGTTTCAATATTACATTATATTCTATACTTATATGACAGATTTTTCAAGGGGTAAATAATTATTAAATAGTAAAATCCGTTTAGTTCAAGATTGAAAAATTCTGATATTTGTGTTATTCTTGACCTTGGTGATATTATGATTAAAATTATGTTTGTCTGTCACGGGAATATTTGTCGCTCCACTATGGCAGAATTTGTGATGAAGGACATTGTAAAAAATAATGGAACAGAAAATGATTTTCTTATCTGTTCAAGTGCTACAAGCACGGAAGAAATAGGCAGTGATACTCATTGGGGTACAAAGAAAATTCTTGATGAAATGGATATTCCCTACACCAAACGTCAGGCTGTACAGTTAAAAAAATCCGACTATGAAAAATACGATTTCATAATCGGAATGGATAGTGCAAATATGCGAAATATCAATAGGATTATCGGTTATGACAAGGATAACAAAATCCACAAATTATTAAGTTTTGCATATAACGACCGCGATGTTGCTGACCCCTGGTACACAAGGGATTTTAAGACTACTTATGATGATGTTTTACTCGGCTGCACAAGGTTGTTTGAGTACATAATGAATAACAAAGGGTAGTCTTATCTCTCCCTCATCAGAGTGTGATAATTAAGGAATTAAAACAATATGTAAAAAGCAAGTATAAACCGACATTTTTAAGGGGTATAAAACAATAAACTTAAATTGCATTTTATCGGGAAATATGCTATTCTTTTTATAACTTATATTGCAAAGTATATTGCAAAGGTGTTTTTAGAAAGGAAAAATTATTATGGAACGACTTTGGAGTGAACAATTAGCTGATATTATCAATTATTATTTAGATTGTTTAAATAGTGTAGATAAAATAGAGAGACACCAAATGTTAACTACTATGGGTGAAAGGATTTTCCATTCTTCAATTAGACAGATTGAAAAATACAAGGAAGAAACCTTTATAATCAATGATAAAATTCACGCCCTTGTAAATCAACGAATTGCCTTAATAGATAAATTTAAAGAGATTTATCCTAAATATACCCTTTTCCAACAAAATTATAATATAATGAAACAAACGGAACATGAAACGGAAAGGAAACTTAAAAACCTAAAAGCGAAATACGATAGTAAATGTCAAAGCTTGAAGGACCGAAGCAAAAATGCATCTTATTCCTTTTTCTCAAAAGGTAAAGTTGAGCAAATTGCTCTTGAAATGGAAGGGGTACAAGGTGATTACGAAACAGAAAAAGCACAATTAGAATATTTCTTGCAAAAAATTCAAGAAAGTAGAACTGCTTTTGAGAATGTTTCGTATTTCAAGTTAATGGAGCAATGGAATTCACTGTGTAAAGAAGCTAAAGAAATACATGACAATATCATAGCAGAAAAAGAAAAGCTTGTTGATTGCAACTCCATTGAATCTGTGAATACTTTGTATTTTACCCATATTGGTTCATTCCTTAAAAATTTTGCAGAAGAATGTTTGACCAATGAAGATGAAAAAGTTGCATTTTACGATTTTTTTGAGAGAGGTAAAGCCTGTTTCCCTGCAAATCTGTTTTCTGCAACAATTGATTGTTCTCCATTGCTCTCACTTATTGCAATTTGTAGTAAAAACCCCTTGATGCATTGGGTAGATAACATTAATTTACCATCTAATTTTTCTATAGTGTGTTGCAATAAATTTGACGAAATAAAATATCAAAACACAACGGCTAACAAAGACGAACTTGAAAGAACACTTAGTAACCATTCTACTTTTCTTAATGAAAAAATCTATGAGCCGTTTTTTGATTTTCTATATGACACTACAGGTGCTTGGTTTAATTATGAAAAATTTAAAAACTATGAAATCCATATTGAAAAAGAGAAGCTCAATGTGGGTGTTTTTGAGGCAATATGTATCGCATTACAAAATGAAAATTATGACGAAGCACAAATTAAGAAACAGTTATCTGATGAAAATATTGAAATTAGCGATGAACTGCTTCAGAAGGTCAGAGGTGTTGTCCTCTTAGAAAAGGATGTTCCAAAAGTCAGTCCTGCTGACGAAATGTTGCCAAAAGCAATTGAGGTCGTTGTAGCTGCTCAGTCTGCATCAACAACTACACTTCAAAGAAAGCTTAAACTTGGTTATGCACGTGCTGCAAGATTAATTGATGATTTAGAAGAACGTGGAATTATTGGTCCATGTGATGGTGCTAAACCTCGAAAAGTTCTTATTTCAGAACAAGAATTGCAGGAGATGGATTTATCAATACCAGAAAACACAGATACTCTAGATGATGCTGAGCCAGATATGCGTTTAATAGCAACAAATTATGCAGATTTTGATTATCCAGAGTCATTAACCAAAGATATTGAAATAGTAGACTATAAGGCCCCTTGTACTGAATGTTATATGCAATGGATACCAAACTTTCATTCAACTCCGAACTGGGTGTTGAATAAAGACTTTCTTTTGTACGTACTCGAGATTATTAATGACTGCCCTGATATTAACCTCCCCACATTAGCTTTGACAATCGCTGGAAAATATGACCCTTCAAACAGAGAACTCATAAGAGATTTAAAAGAGCTTAAAAAGCTTTACGAAGAAACACCTGAAGAAATCGTTATAACAGAGCAACGTTACTATATGCGTCAGGATTATGAGAGTCGCTTACGTGAAGAAAGAGCAAAAGCACAAGCGTTAGAAGAACAGCGTAGAATTATGGAGGAAGAACAAAGAAGAAGAGAAGAAGAATCCGAAAGTCGTCGCTTATGGGAAATGCAACAAGCAATTGTAAGAGAAATGGAGGAAAAAGATGCCCAAAGACTTGCAGAAATAGAAGCTAGAAGTGCTCGAGCTGAAGCAATACACCTTGAATTCGAAAGCAAAAGAAGGGCGCGTAAAGCAGAACATGAGACATACCTTGCTCAAAAAAGAGCTGAAAAAGCCGAAAGAGACGCATGGCTTCGCAGAGAGCACGAAGAAAGCGAAAGAAGAATGGCAGAGCACAGGAAAAAATTTGAGGAAGGAAATGCGAGAATTAGGGCATTCGACCAGTGCAAACGCTGTGCACACAACGGAAAATGTGGTGCTCTTGGTACTATAGGGTGTGGTGCATTTGTTCCTCGATGAGAAAATTATTGACATATTTTAACCCAACGATAATTTATCATTTTTATGTCTAAAAACTACTTTCATAGAAAAGGGACAACTCTTTAGAGAGTACAAAACAAAAAGACTACACAAGATTAATTTCCTGTGTAGTCTTTTTGCTTGTCTGGATTGTTATTTCGCCACGGGCTTCATAACCCCATCATTTAAGTATGCTTTATCAAATCTTGCATCTGAGTAATTACCGAAGCAAAAAACGGCGGTTAGTGTATTACAAGAGAAAGCAATTAACACAGACCACTTCTTAGGACTTGTTCAAAAGTACACTGACATCCAAGAACTTGATGCAGAAATCCTACGTGAGTTCGTTAACAAGATAATCGTTTACAATGCCGAAAAGGTCAATGGTCACAAGCAACAGAGAGTTCAAATTGTATATAATTGCATAGGAACTATTGATTTATTGCAACAAAAAGAAAAAACGTCTTAACCGGAATTACCCGATTAGCCAATTTTTCAACCTGAATATTTATCCCTAACGCACCCCTTCATCAGAGGGAAGATTTTTTGTTTAATCACATTTAGTCATATTTAGACTCTCTTGTTCTTTTTTACATATACACCTATGATTACACCAAGAAAGATTACTGTAACAATAATTACGATTACTGAAATGATTACGACTGTCATATTTATTTTGCTTTCTTCCAATGTTTCTGACTCATCATCAGTTGTATCATTGTCTTCGTTATTTTGATTTGCTTCTTCTTTTGTTGTATCTTCTTCAACAAGTTCATTCTTTGTTGTATCTATAACTTCGTCTTCGATTTCAATAAATTCAATTTCCTGAATATTATGTTCGAGATTATAGAAAGAGGCTAAAGCAGTTACTTTGTCGTGGTCAATGAAATCATATTCCTTGTTCATATAATATGGACTTGCCGTGAAATCCTCGCTACCGTCGTCAAGCCATGTTGTATCAACCCAGTAGAATTCGTTATCAAGTTCTACTAAATTCCAAATATGGTCGCCACTTCCGATTTCATAACAATCAATACCCGCTTCAAGCATAAGCACGTTTGTAAGTGCTGAATAGTTTCTGCATACACCAATTCCCTGAAGGGCATATTTTAAAGCAAACAAATTATATTCCATACACAAGTCTTCATCCTCAAGTGCAACATAATCGTACTCAATATTATCAACCACGTATTGGATAATCGCATCTGATTTTTCTTTTTCAGTCATATTGTTATCAATGATTTCGTTTGCAATCGCACACACCTGTTCACGGATATTGAGTTCTTCGTACTCAATATCGTGTTCTATGTTATTTTTGTTAAGATAGTTATATAATTTTTCTGTATAAGCCATTTCACAATTTGTTGAGTAAAAGCTTCCAAGATTTTTCATTTTCATTATAGAATCAAGATTTGTGATACTCATTGAATTTGATACATCAAGAGATGTAATGTTTGTGTTTTCAAGTGGAGTTAAATCAGAAATGCATGTATAAGTCATAGAGAGAAGTGTTAAGCTGTCCATTCCGCTTAATGGAGCAATATTTTCAATTCCGACATCTGAAATATAAAGATGTGTAACTGTATCCATTTTTTCAATTCCGTTAAGACTACCGATTTCGCAATATGTGAAACTGATATCCACAGCATTTCTGAAAGATGTAATTGAATTAAGATTATCAAATCTGCAACTTGTAAAGGTCAATGAAACAATGTTTTCTGTGCCTGTAAACTTTGCTGACATAATGTTGCAGTTTTCAAAGGTTATACCCATTACTCTTGTGCCTTCAAATGAAAATTCAGTAATAAAAGCATCGTGAAAATTGACCCACTCTACACCCACAAAATTGTTGATAATTGATGAATCAACGTTTCCGTAAATGTTTAATTCTCTGAAGTCAAAATTGTATTCATAGTAACCGTCATTTTTATGAGCTTCAATTTCTTCATCAAGCTCAAATGCCTTTGCATCAAATGATAATGTGCCACTTGAAACAGCTGCCCAGAGTAAGATGATTGTTAAGGCAACTGCTGTAATTTTTTTGATTGCTTTTCTGATTTTCTTCATTTCCAAAACTCCTCTTTCGTTGTTATGTCTATATCATAATCACTTGAAATCGGAGTTCGTAATTTCACTTTTACCCATAAAAAATAGCAGGCTACAACACCTGCTATTTTAATTTGCGTTATTCTATTCTGTATAACCTAATTTTTTAAGAATCTCGGGGTCACAAGTGGCAGAAACAGAACCAATCTCCGCCCAAAGCTTATCCGCTTTTGCTTTCCATTCAGGAAAATCCTCATAGTTTGCAGGATAATTATCATACAGTGTGCCAACCTGAGTGCTATACATAAGACCTTTGACAAGCTTTGCAATAGTTGATGGTTTCAAATGCTTTTTAGCGACACCTGTTGCAATACCTTTTACAATATCTGCAATATCATTTGCATCAAGTACAAGACCCGTATCCATACCACCAAGGATTTTTTCGCTGAACATAATATCGTTCTTGAAGAGAAATTCCGCCTCGTCATAATCCATAGAGATAATACCCATTAAAAGTGGTCGCATTGAGTCAAAATCCTTACCCTGTGCGGTCATATATCGCTTGTTGATACTCCACATTCTTTCTTTCGTAAGAAATTTATCAGTTTTCAGAAGATTTGAAATAACCTCAACCGCAATCTGACCTGCAACAAGTGAAGATGTACAACCCTCACCACAAGTAGGCTTTGTATGACAAGCAGCATCACCAAGGGCAATGAAGCCGTCATCAACAAGGGAATAAACTGAAGTATGATAAGGTGTCATACCCTTTTCAATTCTTTCAACTCTGTATTCAGGGAAGCTTACGTTCTTCATAAAATCTTCTTTAAAGATTTCCTCGGCATAATCATAGCCATAAAACGCTCCAATACCGAGAATTGCACCGTTTGGATTATCAGACGGTGCTGACCAAGATTTATAGGAAAGGAAGAACCCGTCAAGTTCCCTTGGGTTAAAATCATTTTTAAGATACTCTGCGTAGTAAAGAACGACATACAGAATATCCTTATTTGTAAGCTTAAAGTTACCTACAACTGACGTGTCCGGAAGTTTTGTTCGGGCAACTGCAGGGATACCTGAACAGTCTGCCACAATTCGTGCATAGGCTTCATTCTCACCGTCAGCAGTAGTATATTTTGCACCAATGATTTTGTTTTTTTCGTTATAAATAAAATCAGTAAATGATGCACCGTAAATTATCTCTGCACCTGCATTTTTAGCACGGTCAGCCATAGCCATAATGTAGTCGTGTTTATGTAAACCAATAACAGGGGCTTCGGCACAAGCCTTCGGATAGTTTCCGTAAGGTGAAACCATTGTAGAGTGTGAAAAGCAAAACTCTCTTAACGGGTCACCCTCTTCAGGGATAACAAGGTCAAATTTTTCCATATCATCCTTACCCATATGGAAGACATCGTACTCCCTTGAAACACTGTCAGGAAGATTTTTTTCGATTACAAGTACATTAAAGCCTTGCTTTGCCATTTGATAAGCAAACCAACAACCTGTTGTAGATGCACCCACAACAAATACATCATATTTTTTCATAATAATCCCTCTCCCAATTGTATTTTAAACCTCAACAACACCCTTGTTTGCAGGTTTGCAAAGATAAACATTGTCGTACTTTTTAGAGAGTTTTGAGTAAGCATCCTCTGCACTGTTCTTGTCGCTGAAAATACCAAATACAGTTGGACCGCTACCACTCATACAACAAGCATCCGCACCGCATTTTCTCATAACGCCCTTAATATGAGGACGTTTTGGCACTTCCACAGCCTGTTCAAAAACATTTCCGCACAAATTACAGATTTTTTCATAATTACCCGCTGCAACTGCCTCAATCATTGAAACTCTGTCAAGGTGACGGACACGGGTAAGTGAATCAAATTGCGCATAAGCCTCGGGGGTTGAAACATCCTGGTCAGGTTTTGCAAGAACGATATAACATTCGGGGAAATCCTTTACAGGAGCAATAACATTACCTGTATTAAGGGCAATTGCAGTACCACCAACAAGGCTGAATGGTATATCAGCACCAACCTTTGCACCAATGTCACAAAGCTGTTTTTCTGAAAGATTTGTTTCATAAATCTTATTTAAGCAATAAAGCACACCTGCACCGTCGGCACTTCCACCCGCAGTACCTGCTGCCATTGGAATATTCTTTTCAATTTCTATTGTTACTCCCCTGTCCTCAATGGAAAGTGCATCAAAAAATGCCTTGGCGCATTTGTATGCAATGTTTTTTTCGTTACAAGGTACACCCTCGGTGTCACATTTAATAAAAATCTCATTATTACTGTTTTTTTCGACATTGATTGTATCATACAAATCAACTGACTGCATTATCATAAAAAGACTGTGATAACCATTGTCAAGTCTTTTCAGGATGTCAAGCATCAAATTGATTTTCGCTGCTGCTTTAACCTTCATTATTCTTCCTCCGTTTCAATTTTCATTTCTATAGGAGTACGCTTCTGGAAAAATGTTATGCTGTCAAAACCTGCTTCTAAAGCGCAACTGTATGCCATATCGATATCACAAGCCAGATGCTCGGCATAATGGGCATCTGAACCCACGGAAACATATTTTCCGCCAAGCTCTTTAAATCGCTTTACAATATCAACCTCAGGAGAAAGTTTGTTGAGAGGTTGACGAAGTGCCGCTGTGTTAATTTCAAGTGCTTTGTCAGATTTCGCTGTAAGCAAAAGAATTTCATCAATCTGCTCTTGGAATTTACTTAAATCTATATCAAGATTTGATTGTGAGTAAAAATATCTCAACGGATATGTAAGGTGTGCAAGAACATCGAAATTACCCCAATTAAGCATTTCGATTATTGCATTAAAATACTCCTTGAGAAGTTTTTCTGCCTCTTGAAGTGTAAGATTTTTCATAAAATAGAAATCCTCACCGCCACGAAGATTATGAACAGAACCTAAAACCACATCATAATCATGGGTTGCTAAAATCTTATCAGCAGTTGGAATATCGTAAGCAGGTTGACCCAATTCAATACCATTTAAAATCAGTATTTTTCCGCGAAAAGCCGAACGAACCTTTGACACCTCGAAAAAAGCCTGAAAAATACGTTTTTCATAAGTCGGGTCACCTTTATACTGGTCAACCTCACAATGGTCAGTGAAAGCCACTGCTCTTAAATCTGTAAACTCTGCTTTTTCGCAGAAAAACGTGGCAGAATGGTTTCCGTCAAAAGAATTATCTGTATGAACATGTAAATCCACAATATTTTTGTACATAACAAACACCTCTTTATTTATTCTACTACATATTACCATTATTTTTCAACAAAATTATAAAGATATTTAAGAAAGATATTCACTTTTTTATTCCTTTGTGTTAAAATATTGACAATTAAATTTCGGAGGTAATCAAAATGAGAGGAATTATTACCGTAGTTGGTAAGGATATGGTTGGTATTCTTGCAAAGATTTCAGGCGTATGTGCCGAAAATCAGGTTAACGTTATTGAGGTTTCACAGTCAATTCTGCAAGATATGTTCTGTATGATTATGCTTGTTGATTTTGAAAAAGCAAATGTGCCTTTCACTGAATTTTCTGATAAAGTTACTGCACTTGGAAATGAAATGGCTCTTTCAATCCACGTTATGCACGAGGATATTTTTAATTCAATGCACAGAATATAAATTGAGGTATAAGTAATGATAAATACACATGATATACTTGAAACAATCAATATGATTCAAGATGAAAATCTTGATATCAGAACAATAACAATGGGTATTACCTTGCTTGATTGTTGCACAGGTGATGCAAAATCCACTTGTGACAAAATCTATGAAAAGATGACAGGAAAAGCAGAAAACCTGGTAAAAACAGGCGAAGACATTGAGAAAGAATATGGTATTCCCATTATCAATAAAAGAATTTCTGTTACACCAATCTCAATGATTTTAGCATCAGGCAAAGGTGACCCGGTTTTATATGCAAAAACACTTGAAAGAGTTGCACAGACCGTTGGTGTAAACTTTATCGGCGGATATTCGGCACTCGTTCAAAAAGGATTTGCTGCAGGTGATGAAGCACTTATCCGCAGTATTCCCGAAGCCCTTGACGTAACTGACCATATTTGTTCATCAGTTAATATCGGCTCGACAAAAGCGGGTATCAATATGGATGCAGTTAAGATGATGGGACAGATTATCAAGGAGTCAGCAGAGGTTACGGCTAACAAGGGTTGTATCGGCCCTGCAAAGTTAGTTGTTTTCTGTAATGCTCCCGAGGATAACCCATTTATGGCAGGTGCCTTTCACGGTGTCGGTGAACCTGACTGCGTAATCAATGTTGGTGTATCAGGTCCGGGTGTTGTTCGTTCAGCGATTTCAAAAATCCCTGATGCAAACATCACGGAAGTTGCAGATATGGTTAAACGTACCGCATTTAAAATTACAAGAATGGGTCAGCTTGTAGCCTGTGAGGCATCAAAAAGACTCGACGTACCTTTTGGTATTGTTGACCTTTCCCTTGCTCCTACACCTGCGATTGGTGACTCTGTTGCATACATTCTTGAAGAAATGGGTCTTGAACAATGCGGTGCTCACGGCACAACTGCTTGTCTTGCTCTCCTTAATGACGCAGTTAAAAAAGGTGGTGTTATGGCTTCCTCTCACGTTGGCGGGCTTTCAGGTGCATTTATTCCTGTTTCTGAAGATGCCGGTATGATTGCAGCTGCGACAAGTGGTGCATTGACAATAGAAAAACTTGAGGCAATGACTTGTGTTTGCTCTGTTGGTCTTGACATGATTATTGTACCGGGTGATACAACCGCAGAAGTCCTTTCAGGAATTATTGCTGATGAAGCCGCAATCGGTATGGTAAATTCAAAGACGACTGCAGTAAGACTTATTCCTGCTATCGGCAAGAATATCGGTGATACACTTAATTTCGGCGGACTTTTGGGATATGGTCCTGTTATGAAATTAAATACAGCATCCCCTGCTAAATTCATTAACCGTGGCGGAAGAATCCCCGCACCATTACAGAGTTTGAAGAACTAAAATTGCTTATAAAAGATTAAGGGTAGTAACCGTAAAAGGTTACTACCCTTTTATTATGTTATTCTATAATGAGTTTGCCGTCTGCGTCAAAGTTGTACCATCCTGCTTGGATTGGTGTTCCGTCTTCAAAAGTCAAGCCATTTGTTCTCTCTGCTTTGACGTAAACTCTCTTATCTTTAACGATTTCATGACGGTCGCCTATGTAGTAGAAATCACCATCGACCTCAACAAGTTGGTATGCTTTTAATTGAGTATTGTTCTTGTAAACTTTATTACCAACTATGCCGTCAAGAATAATCATTTTACCATTTTCATCAAAATCATAATAACCTGCTGTGAGTGGTGCACCATCTGCATAAGTTAAGCCGTTAAGTCTTTCTGATTTGATGTAAACTCTATTATTCTTAACAATTTCATGGCGGTCAGCGATATAATAGAAATCACCATCAACCTCAACAAGTTGGTATGCCTTTAATTGTACATTATTCTTATAAATCTTGTTACCTACAATGCCATCAAGAATAATCATTTTACCATTTTCGTCAAATTCATAATATCCTGCTTGGAGTGGAGTGTCATCAGTATATACAAATCCTTCTACTCTGTCTGCTTTGATGTACACCTTCTTATTCTTAACAATTTCATGGCGGTCAGCGATATAATAGAAATCGCCATCTACTTCAACAAGTTGGTATGCCTTTAATTGAACATTATTCTTGTACACTTTATTACCAACTATGCCATCAAGAATAATCATTTTACCATCTGTGTCAAAATCATACCATCCTGCAGTAATTGGCGTTCCGTCGGCAAACGTTAAGTCATTTGTTCTTTCTGCCTTGATGTAAACTTTCTTATTCTTTACTATTTCGTGACGGTCACCTATGTAGTAGAAATCACCCTCGAATTCTACAAGTTGATATGCTTTTAATATCACATCATTCTTATAGAAATAATCACCCTTAATGCCTGTGAATTTGCTAGGGTCAATGCCATTATAATAGATTGTTGCGTTTAACAAACAATCATTGAATTTCCAAATATAAATTTCTTTCCATTGACTCTCTTTTCCCTCATAATATACTTTGTCAAGATTTTCGCAATCATAAAATGCGTAATCATCAATCGTTGTTATACTATCAGGAATCACTATACTGGTAAGGCTCTCACATCCCCAAAATAGACAAAAACTAATCATTTTTACACTGTCAGGAATTGTTATAGATTTAAGGCTATTACAATAACTAAATGCACTACCACCTATTTCCGTTACACTGTCGGGAATTGTTATTTTTGTAAGGCTATCGCAATATCTAAATGCGTAATCTCCAATTGTTGTCACACCATTATTTATAATAACTGTCTTTATATCATATTTATAGTTTTTCCAAGGAATACTCTCCTCAGTAAAATCACTCATTTCCCCTACCCCAGAAATGGTAAGTGTACCTGTTGATTCGTCAAATTCCCATGTGAGATTTTCACCACAAGTGCCTGTAATTCTATAATGAATTGTGGCATTGAGTAATAGGTCGTTACCAGCGTATGTATTATCAATTGATATGTTATTCCATTCATCCTCTGTTCCTGAATAATAAACATCTGTGAGGCTATTACACCACTTAAACGCAGAAGACTCAATTGTTGTTATGCTACTACCAAAATTCACTTTTAAGAGATTCTTGCATCCAGAAAAAGTAGCATATCCAATTTTTGTTACATTATTGCCGATTGTAACACTTGTAAGACCTTCGCAACAATTAAATGCATAATCTCCAAGCGTTGTTACACTATCAGGAATTGTTATGCTTGTAATACTATTGCTTGTGGAAAATGCGGAATCACCAATTATTATTACACTGTCAGGGATTATTACACTCGTAAGACCGCAATCGCCAAATGACCATCTCCCAATTACCGTTACGCTGTCAGGGATTGTTAAATCTTTAAGCATGCGACATCCATAGAATGCATAATCGCCAATTGCTGTTACAGCATCACCAATTGATACACTTGCAAGAGAATAACAACCATCAAATACTTCAGAACCAATTGTTGTTACATCATCATTTATTACAACTGTTTTGATGCTATTCTTATATTTTTCCCATGGACGATTATTATATTGATAATCATCCATCGCACCTGTACCTGAAATGGTTAATGTGCCTGTTGATTCGTCAAATTCCCATGTGAGATTTTCACCACATGTGCCTGAATATGTAGCTGCACTTGCAGTAATGGTCGACATTGGGATAATTGAAATTACCATTATCAATGCCAAGATAAATGATAAAAATTTGCTTGTTCTTTTCATTTTCTTTTCCTCCATAAAAATAAAAAAGTGCGACCACCGAAGCAGCCGCACAAAAAACGCAAACTCCGATAGTCGCCAAACCAATTCAATATAAAGGGCAATTAAGCACAATCACATTGTCAGAATCTGCATTTTTATCAAATTCACATTATGTGATTATGCAAAAATGAGCATAATATCCCTATAAAAAAATAGAAATCGCCCTTATTTTTATATTCAATTGGTTTGGCATTTTTAGTATATCACGGAGAGATGAAAAAATCAACAATTTATTAAATTCGTAATTCTAAATGCGAAATGTGGAATTATGCTGTTAGAGAGATTCTTCGCTTCGCCAGAATGACATATTATTTAATTTATTCGATAAAATGGGGTTGTCGAAATAAGTGCAAAGTGTCGGAATTGCGTTGCTATTGTAATACCTCCCTCTGACGAGGGAGGTGTCTGCGTTAGCAGACGGAGGGAGAGATAGGCTTATGTGTTTACTAAATCTCTCCCTCAGTCTCACTTCGTTCGACAGCTCCCTCGTCAGAGGGAGCCTAAAAAAGAATAAATCAAAGAGTTCGACAAATTATAATTTGTCAACCTCAAACAGTTCTCGCAATTCCTCAATTGCCTTGGTTTCGATTCTTGAAACATAGGAACGTGATATTCCTAATTTAAGTGCTATTTCCCGTTGTGTCAGCGGTTCGGTATCATAAAGTCCATATCGCATTATCAAAATATGTTTTTTCCTTTGGTCCTTAATACTTTCTATATATGAATACAATTTTTCTGTCTGCATTTTAAGTTCAACCTCATCGAACACGGATTCCGTACTGTAAATTATATCTGTAAATGTCAAAGGATTTCCTTCGCTGTCTGTATCAATTGGTTCGTCCATTGAAATTTCCTGTGCATTCTTTTTGCGGACACGAAAATGCATAAAAATCTCATTTTCTATACATCTTGACGCATAGGTTGCAAGACGTGTCCCCTTTGTATAGTCAAAAGTATTTATAGCTTTTATAAGTCCTATTGTTCCTATTGATATGATATCCTCTTGGTCGGAATAGTTTGAATAATACTTTTTTATTATATGTGCCACAAGTCGCATATTGTGATTTACAAGCTTGTTTCTGGCATTTATATCCCCATCCTTGTGAAATTTTATAAGTTCCGCTTCCTCTTCTTTGGCAGATAACGGCTTCGGAAATGTATTTGCAGAGGACAAATGAAGCATAAAATAAAGAATATTTGTTGAAAGACTTTGCAATAATGACAATAACATAAAAACACCTCGTGAGAATATATGCAAGTTATGATTTAAAGTTTGCAAGTCCTTTAAAATTTTACAAAAAAGCCCTTGACATCAAGTGTCTTTTATGATATTATAATCAAGCCCAATACGGAGAGATACCGAAGTGGTTATAACGGAACGGTCTTGAAAACCGTCGTACGGCAACGTACCGTGGGTTCGAATCCCACTCTCTCCGCCACTGCGGGTTGTATGTTAAGTGCAACCCGCTTTTTAATTAAATAACCCTAAACACGTTACACTTGCAGAAGTACTCAAGTTGGTGACGAGGCGCCCCTGCTAAGGGCGTAGGCCGGGAAACCGGTGCGAGAGTTCGAGTCTCTCCTTCTGCGCCAAAGAATAACCGTCATTCTGATACAACGGAATGACGGTTATTTTATACCCAAAATCAGCATTTTGAGAACTTTTTGGGAGAGAAATCTCTAAAATGACAATTTAATTCCACTTCAAATCGTTAAAACACAGATAATCGTTAAATCATAGCCATAATCGTTGATTTACAGGGGTAATCGTTAAATTACAGCCGACAATCGTTAAACTATTGAAAATTGACCGTTCTTATTATATAATACCAACAGAAAATATTTAGGAGGTATAATCATGAAAAGAATTGTTTGTTTGCTTTTTGCTTTTGTTTTTTTATTATGCGGTTGCTCTAAAGATAACTCGGAAAAACAAATCAATGTTGAAAATTTTTCGTATAAAAGTGATTCTACCTATTATAAAGATGATCCCGGCGTAAAAGAATCCGGTTTTGTAAACATTGAGCAATCGGAAGTTAACGATGCAGAGATGGCTGTGGAGCTGGCGAAGAAAGAATGTACGATAGAATATGACACAGTTGGCGTTGCTTTTGATTCGGAATTAAAGATTTACAGAGTGTCTTTCTATAAAGAAAACCAACTTGGTGGAAATCAAGATGTCTATATTAATCAAAACGGCACCACACAATTGATTATTTATGGTGAGTGATTTTGCACCCCCCAATCTAGAATTGCACCCCCAACCACAAAAGGGGGTGCATTTGTATCAAAATTAGGGTTAGTCTTCAAATAAAGTCTGATATTTATCAGGCTTTATTTTTTTCTGTTTATCTATATTCTTTAGTGAGACGAGAACTCATTGTCCATGTGCGACGGTTCGCCTTTGGCGGAGGAGCACGGACTTATAATTTAGATTTTTGTATAAAAATAAGGTGGAGATTTTTCTCCACCTTATTATACTTTATTTCTTATTCTCACATTGGAGTGGGCAGGTTTTACAGTCACCCATCATAATGTCGTTTACTGTTTTTCCTGCAGGAATCATAGGTAATACTCTTTCGTCCTTATCAATTGCACAATCAATCCAAACAGGTCCGTTTGCTTTAAGTGCTTCTGCAAAAGCATCCTTAAATTCTGCAATTGTATCTGCACGATAGCCCTTTGCTCCAAAAGCCTCTGCAAGCTTTACAAAGTTTGTCTGACGATGAGGGTCAGTTGATGCAAAACGCTTACCATAGAAGCAACGCTGCCACTGACGAACCATACCAAGAACTGTATTGTTCATAATAACAGTAATAACAGGAAGATTATAGCTGACAGCTGTACAGGCCTCGTTAAGATTCATATGGAAGGAACCGTCACCTGTGATATGTATAACCCTCTTCGCATCGCCTAATCCAACCTTCGCTCCGATTGCTGCACCGTAACCGTAACCCATTGTACCCAAGCCACCACTTGTAAGAAAACCTCTTGGATTTATGTGGTGAACATATTGTGCAGACCACATTTGATGCTGACCAACGTCAGTTACAACAACAGTGTCTTCCCCTGCCATATCACAAATTGCACCAATTAACTGATGTGGCAAAATCTGTGTGTCGTCGTCTTGTGGCTTATAATCAACCTCTTTATATACATCAAGAATCTTAAGCCATTCTGTTCTTTCCTTTTTCTCAATAAGAGGAAGAAGTGCCTCAAGAACTTTTTTAACATCACCGATTACATAATGGTCAACTGCAACGTTCTTATTAATTTCACTAAGGTCAATATCAATCTGAATAATAGTTGCTTTCTTTGCGAAATCATTTGTATCAAGGGCAACACGGTCTGAAAAACGAGTACCAACAGCTATGAGCACATCTGCATCGTCAACTGCTTTATTAGTTGTATAAGCACCGTGCATACCTAAAAGACCCAGATTAAGAGGGTTATTATAGCCAATTACACCTGCAGACATAAGAGTATGACAGGACGGAATATTTGCTTTTTCAACCAGCTCCAAAGCAAGGTCTGATGCGTTTGATGAAACAACACCGCCACCGAACATTACAACAGGCTTCTTTGCTTTGTTAATGATATCTGCTACCTTTTGGAGTTCTTCCATATCAATAACTGTATCATCTTTAATTACAATTTTTTCTTTTTTCTCAAATTCAGTTACTGCGGCAGTAACATCCTTTGTAATATCAATAAGAACAGGACCTTTTCTGCCTGTGTTTGCAATGCGGAATGCCTCGCGGATTGTGTCGGCAAGTTCAGTTACATCCTGAACCATATAATTATGCTTTGTAATTGGCATTGTGATACCGGTAATATAAACCTCTTGGAAAGCATCACGACCTATAAGGCTCTTACCTACGTTACCTGTAATTACAACCATAGGAACACTATCCATATATGCAGTTGCGATACCTGTTACAAGGTTAGTAGCACCGGGACCACTGGTTGCAAGACACACACCTGTTTTGCCTGTTGCTCGTGCATAACCGTCAGCAGCATGAGAAGCA
>JAZSFK010000043.1:0-135018 GCA_045532175.1 Candidatus Fimenecus sp.
ATTTCATTTTTTATACATCATTATACGATAATAGTTTCTTTGACATATAAATCTATTACCGTAATGAGATTATTTAATACGATTAGTTTAAAGTATAATTACGAAAATATATACTTCATTTTTCATTTACATCATTCAATTTTGTCATAATAAACTTAGTTTTTTTCCTATATACCTTGCCACTATAATATTTCTCATGTATTATGTTCAATTCTATTTTATGTGAAACAGTTTCACAAGGGAGCAATGTATTATGAAGAAAATTAATTTTGCCGGTTTACCAATAATTATTAAAGATTTTTTAGTTTATCTTGATGTTATAAAAAACAAATCAACGTTAACAATTGAAGAATATAGTTCTGATTTAAAACTTTTCTTTAAATTTCTTAAGTATTACAGAGGCATTGTCCCCTCTTCTGTTGAATTTGAAGAAATTGATATACTTGATATTGATGAAGATTTTGTAAAAAGCGTTACTCTAAACGATGCTTATGCTTTTCTTTCATATTGTAAAAATGAAAGGGATAATCAAGAAGCGGCTAGAGCACGAAAGGTTTCTTGTTTACGTACTTTTTTTAAATATCTTGATAAACAAAAGAACATAATAAATAACAACCCTATGGAGGTTTTGGATTCTCCTAAATTAAAAAAATCTCTCCCCAAGTACCTAACACTTGAAGAGAGTATTAAATTATTGAAATCTGTTGATGGTAAGAATAAAGAACGAGATTATTGTATTTTAGTATTCTTTTTAAACTGTGGATTACGATTATCTGAATTGGTTAGTCTTAATTATAATGATATAAGAGACGACCACACTTTAAGGGTTACCGGTAAAGGCAACAAGGAAAGAACAATTTATTTAAATGATGCCTGTCTTGATGCATTTGCTCGTTATATGGCTGTGCGTCCTGTTGATGGTGTTTCTTCTGCTGATAGAAATGCATTGTTTTTAAGTAACAGAAATAAAAGAATAAGCCCTAAAACAGTACAGCATATAGTGTATGAATCTTTAGAAAAATGTGGTTTGGAAGGCTATTCGGTGCATAAATTAAGACATACTGCAGCAACTCTTATGTATCAGCATGGTAATGTGGATGTCCTTGTTTTAAAAGACATTTTAGGTCATGAGAATCTTGGCACAACTGAGATATACACCCATATTATTGACGAACAATTGAAAAAAGCTTCGGAATCAAATCCGCTTGCTAATATAACAATTGATAAAACTAATTAAAATTAAATCTATTTCCTATTGATGATAATAAAAATGAATTTATAATAGTAAATATTAAATTTAATAGAATAAGGAACATAATTCTTACCATGTATAATTTAATTGATATATTATTATACGCATTTTTCTTAACAGCAATGTCAAATAGATACTTACTCATATATATACTTTCATCTGCAGCAAATATAAGCGAAGATGTTGTTACTGCAAAAAAAGGATATATAAGAATTAGGCAAAAAAGTATTCCTTTTACACTATATTGATTATACATATAGCTACTTAAATAACCAATAAAAAAACATTTAATTATCGGTGGAGTTATAACCAGAGGCATACCGATTATGCTAGTTCCGATGAAAAATTCAAGTATAAAAAATACAATCTCATACTTTATAAATTGTATTAAAATACTAACGAAACTATTACATTGCATAAAATCGATAAAACTATCAAGCTCATTAATGGGAATTATTTTATTGTTCTTGAAAATAATACATCCTGAAAGAATTGATAATAGCGAAAACAATGTAATAAAAATTTTATTCTTTTCTTCAAATTTTAATTTGTTTTTATTACTATTTGTTTGTTTTAATTTATGATTGCTTACTCTTTTATGTTTTTTGAATTTGATTACCTTTATCATTTATGACACATTCCTTTTTCAGTTATTTTCTTCTTTTTGTATTTGCTCCGATTATTCCGCCAATTGTTGAACAAGTGATTATAATTAAATAAAGGATTATTATACTTTCCTTTAATTTATAGTTAGCAATAAAAAGCATAATGACTGTTATAAATAGTGAATAAGGAATAGAACAGAGTAATCCGGATATAATACCTTTGAAATTACACTTTTTAGAAGCAATAAAACCACTTATTATACAACTGATTATGACAGAGATTATAAAAAATACACTTGTATATTTTGGGTATTCAGAGGAAGAAGTAATAATCAAAGAAACAATAAATGTTATTATGATTGTTGATAATAATCCTAATGATGAAGAAAACAATAGATTAATAAAATTTTTAACCGGTCCGGATAATTCATTTTTTCTTTTAAATGATTTTTTTGGCATAGAAAAAACCCCTCACATTCATTAAAGAATATGAGGGGCAAATAGTTTTTATGTTAATTATTCAGCATCTTTATCTTTTTTAGATTTTTTTGCTTTCTTTTCCATCATAGCAGCTTTTGCAGCTTCACGCTGTGCCTGAATTTTCTCGTTTGCTGTGTGATTTGTCTGGATAGCATATTTTTTGAATTTAATCTTAACTCTGTCAGAGCCTGTTTCAATAACGATTGTATCATCCTTTACAGAAACAACCTTACCACATATACCACCAATTGTTGTGATTTCATCACCAATCTGTGTATTTTCACGAATTTCTTGTTCCATTTTCTGTTGCTTTTTCTGTGGTCTGATTGTAAAGAAGTACATAGCAGCAAAAAGTGCAACCATCATAAGAATCATTGGCATTGTGTCTTTAAGACCACCAGTACCACCTGCTGTAGGTGCCATCATAAATGTTAAAAATTCTGTCATTTAATTTTCCTCCAAAAGTGTAAATTTATAAATCCAAGATATTATACATAATAATTATGTATTTTGCAATATGTTTTTTTAATTTATCAAATTATTAATAATTGATAAATTATATCCTTGTGTCTAATCTGTCGACATAATTATTGTAAAACTCATCAAACGTATTGTTATCAAGTGCTTCACGAATTCGAGCCATCAAGTTATTATAAAAATACAAATTATGCATAACACAAAGTCGCATAGCAAGAATTTCCTGAGCTTTAAACAGATGTCTTATATATGCTCTGGAATGTTTTTGGCAAGTTGGACAATTACAAGTCGGGTCAATCGGTAAATTGTCCTTTTCATACTTTTTGTTATTAATATTGATAATACCTGCATCAGTAAATAAATGACCATGACGAGCATTTCTCGAGGGCATAACACAGTCAAAAAGGTCAACTCCCCTCTTTACTGCTTCCAAAATATTACCCGGAGTACCCACCCCCATTAAATAACGGATTTTATCTGCAGGCATATATGGTTCAACCGCAGAAATTATACGATACATATCTTCTTTAGGTTCACCCACGGCAAGTCCGCCGATTGCATAACCGTCAAGGTCTAGTTTGGCAATTTCTTTCATATGTTCAATTCTTAAATCGTCAAAAGTACAGCCTTGGTTTATACCAAAAAGTAACTGATTTTTATTAATTGTATCAGGCAATGAATTTAATCTATCCATTTCTGCCTTACAACGAATAAGCCATCTTGTAGTTCTTTCACAGGAATGCTTTGAATATTCATATTTAGCGGGATTCTCAACGCATTCATCAAAAGCCATGGCAATTGTTGAGCCAAGATTCGATTGAATCTGCATACTTTCTTCCGGCCCCATAAAAATCTTGCGACCGTCTATATGTGAAGAAAAATAAACACCTTCTTCTTTAATCTTTCTTAATGATGAAAGAGAAAATACCTGAAATCCACCGCTATCAGTAAGAATTGGACCATTCCAACCTGTAAATATATGTAATCCGCCCATTTCACGAACAAGTGTGTCAGTTGGTCTTAAATGCAAATGATAAGTGTTGCACAACTGTACCTGACAATCAATATCCTTTAAATCATAGGCAGAAACACCACCTTTGATTGCACCCTGTGTTGCAACATTCATAAATGCAGGGGTCTGAACGGTACCGTGAACAGTTTGAAATTCACCTCTTCTTGCATTTCCACATTTTTTTATAAGTTTATACATAATATCTCCTTAATATATGAACATACAGTCGCCAAAACTGAAAAATCTGTATTTTTCTTTTACAGCAGTTTCGTATGCTTCTAATATCTTTTCTCTGTTATATAACGCTGAAACAAGCATTATGAGTGTGCTTTCAGGTAGATGAAAATTAGTAAGCAATGCATCAATGCATTTAAATTTATAACCGGGATAAATAAAAATGCTTGTCCAATCGTCAAACTCTTTCATTTCGCCTTGCGAATTCATTACGCTTTCAAGAGTTCTGCAACAGGTTGTGCCGACTGCAATTACTCTGCCGCCATTTCTCTTGGTTTCATTGATTAAGTCGGCAGTTTCTTTTGGAATTTGATAATGTTCAGAATGCATTTCATGGTCTTCAATATTTTCGGACTTAACAGGTCTGAATGTTCCGATACCGACATGTAAGGTAACGTAACCAATTTTAATACCTTTTTCTTGAATTTTACTCATTATCTCGTCAGTAAAATGAAGTCCTGCGGTTGGTGCTGCTGCTGAGCCTAATTCTTTAGAATAAACTGTCTGATAACGTTCTTTATCTTCAAGTTTTTCTGTAATATAGTGAGGCAAAGGCATTTCACCGACTTTGTCAAGCACTTCATAAATATTAGAAGCATCATAACTGAATTTTGCAATTCTATTACCATTATCTAAAACTTCTTCAATCTTGCAAGTAAGTAATCCATCACCAAAAGTAAACTCAGCATCTACTTTTGCTCTTTTTCCCGGGCCGGTAATTGTTTCCCAACGGTCGTTTCCAAGATTATTCAAAAGTAAGAATTCAACGATAGCACCCGTATCCTTTTTTACACCGTACATACGTGCAGGAAGAACTCTAGTATTGTTGAGAATTAAACAATCTCCCGGGTTTAAACAATCTATAAAATCATAGAAATGCTTGTGTTCAATTGTATTGTTTTCTCGTGACAAAACCATCATTCTCGAGTGGTCACGAGGCTCAATTGGAGTTTGTGCTATTAATTCTTTGGGCAAATCGTAGTAAAAATCAGATTTTTTCATAGTGTTTCTCCGTAAAAATATAGAAAATGCTAAAAATATTTGACACAAGTCATATATAATGGTATTATAATATGGCGATTGAGGTGCAACAAAAATCAGTATCGTTTTTGAAACTCCCAAGAGTTTTTGATAAAACGTGAAAGGGTTTGTTGCCGAAGAAAAAACAGGGCTTGGGATTTGATTTTTCTGGTTGTATTATTAACAGTAATATGACTGTCATCATTTATTGATGGAGTGCTTTCGTATTATGAAACCCATAATACCTATGTATTTTTTGTCAGTAATGGTGTCATAATCATTACTGATTTTTTATAACGAATGATATAATATCATTTTTTGGAGGTAATTTCAAGTGAAAAAGTATAATGTTGGTGTAATCGGTGCAACAGGTATGGTTGGCCAGAGATTTATGACTCTTTTAGACAATCACCCATGGTTTGATGTAAAAGTTTTAGCGGCAAGTCCACGTTCAGCAGGTAAAAAGTATTCTGACGCTGTAGGTGCTAAATGGTGTATGGATGTAGAAATTCCTGAAGCAATGAAAGATATTGTAGTTATGGATGCAACTGCTGATATTGAAAAAATCGCTTCACAGGTTGATTTCGTATTCTGTGCAGTCGATATGAAGAAAGATGAAATCAAGGCTTTGGAAGAAGCTTACGCAAAGGCTGAATGTCCTGTTATTTCAAATAATAGTGCCCATAGACATACTCCTGACGTTCCTATGATTGTTCCTGAACTTAATGCGGACCACGCAAAGATTATTCCTGCACAAAGAAAAAGACTTGGTACAAAACGTGGATTTATCGCAGTTAAATCAAATTGCTCACTTCAGAGCTATGTTCCTGCCCTCTACCCTCTTTCAAAGTTTGGTATTAAGGATGTTCTCGTTTGCACATATCAGGCAATTTCAGGTGCAGGTAAAACATTCCAGACATGGCCTGAAATGATTGATAATGTAATCCCTTATATTGGTGGCGAGGAAGAAAAGAGCGAAAAAGAACCACTTAAGATTTGGGGTAAGGTTGAAGGCGATGTTATCGTTGATGCAGATTCACCTAACTTTACAGCACAATGTATTCGTGTTCCTGTTTCAAACGGTCACATGGGTGCAGTTTTCGTAAGATTTGAGAATAAACCAAGCAAAGAAGAAATATTAAATATATGGAAAGACTTTGCAGGTCGTGCACAGGAATTAGAACTTCCACACGCTCCAAAGCAGTTCCTTAATTACTTTGAAGAAGACAATATGCCACAGACAAAGATGCATCGTGACCTTGAAGGTGGTATGGCAATTTCAATTGGTCGTCTTCGTGAAGATACACAGTATGACTACAAATTTGTTTGTCTTTCACACAACACCCTTCGTGGTGCTGCAGGCGGTGCAGTACTTATGGCTGAACTTCTTTGTGCAGAAGGATATATGGACTAATTTCCGATTAAGGAGAGATTTATTATGAGTAATAATCCTATTTTTACAGGTTGCGGTGTTGCAATTGTAACACCATTTAATGATGATTTAAGTGTAAACTACAAGTCACTTGAAAATCTTCTCGAATTTCATATTGCAAACGGTACAGATTCTATCGTTATCTGTGGTACTACCGGTGAAAGTGCAACACTTACTCCCAAAGAACATTCAGATGTAATCAAATTTACTTGTGATGTTGTTAATCACAGAATTCCTGTTATTGCAGGTACAGGTAGTAATGAAACAGCTTATGCTATTGAACTTTCAAACGATGCAGAAAAAGCTGGTGCTGATGCAATGCTTGTTGTTACACCATATTACAATAAATGCTCTCAGAGAGGCCTTGTAAAACATTATCAGGCTATTGCTGATAACACATCAAAGCCAATCATTATTTATAATGTTCCAAGCAGAACAGGTGTAAATGTTCTTCCATCTACTTATGCAGAACTTTGTGAACATAAGAATATTATTGCTACAAAAGAAGCGAGTGGTAATATTTCACAGATTGCTGAAACAATTGCTCTTTGTGGTGATAAACTTGATGTTTATTCAGGTAACGACGACCAGATTGTTCCTTTAATGTCACTTGGCGGAAAAGGTGTAATTTCTGTTCTTTCAAATATCTGCCCTAAACTTGCACATAATATTCCAACTCTTTATCTTGAAGGTAAAGTTAAGGAAAGTGCTGAACTTCAGCTTAAGTGTCTTGACCTTATCAATGCAATGTTTATGGACGTTAATCCAATTCCAGTCAAAGTAGCTATGAGAATGATGGGATTTGATGTTGGTCCTCTTCGTATGCCACTTTGTGAAATGGAAGATGCAAAAACAGCAAAACTTGAGGCTATTCTCAAGAAATATGAATTAATCTAATTATATTGTTGGATGTGAAAAAATGACAAGGATTATTTTAAGCGGTGCTCTTGGTAAAATGGGCAAGGCAATCACCTCTTGTGTTGAAAATAGAAATGATTGTGAAATTGTTGCAGGTGTTGATTTAGCAACTGCTGATTGTAATTTCCCCATTTATAAATCATTTAACGATATTAACATTGATGCTGATGTGATTATTGACTTTTCGCATCCGTCTGTACTTAATAATTTGTTATGCTTTGCAAAAGAAAAGAAAATCCCCGCTGTAATTGCAACAACAGGACTTAATGATGAACAGATTGAAAGCATAAAAGCTACTTCATGTGATGTTCCCCTTTTCTTCTCTGCAAATATGTCAATTGGTGTTAGTTTAGTTTCAGAACTTGCTAAAAAAGCTGCTAAAGTTCTTCAAGGTAGTTTTGATATTGAAATTGTTGAGGCGCATCACAATCAAAAAATTGATGCACCAAGTGGTACAGCTTTAATGCTTGCTGATTCAATTTCAGAGTCACTTAATGAAAAGCCAATTTATGAATTTGACAGACATTCAAAGAGAATGAAACGTACGAAAAACGAAATTGGTATACATGCAGTTCGTGGCGGTACAATTGTTGGTGAACATGAAATAATCTTTGCAGGTCCTGATGAGGTTATTAAAATTTCACATTCAGCGTACTCAAAACAATTATTTGCAAATGGTTCAGTTAATGCAGGATTATTCCTTGTAGGTAAAGAACCGGGATTTTACTCAATGAAAGACCTTGTAAACGAATAAGGAGGACTTAAAATGAAAACAATTGATAATATTACAATGATTGAAAACGTAACGCTTATTTCTATCAACGATTCCCCTGCTGACTTCAAAGTTGTTTCACAGATTTTTGAGATGCTTTCAAACGCGGGAATTGACGTTGATATGATTTCACAAAATCCTCCACAGGGTAAAACTTCAAATCTTTCATTCACAGTTAATGATGAAGATTTAGGAAAAGTATTTGAAACTGCATCTAAACTTCGTGAACTTCACCCCGAACTTAAACTTGCAATCAGTAGTGGTAACACAAAGATTTCCGTTTTTGGTGAAGGTATGAAAAATTGCCCCGGTGTTGCATCAAAAGTATTCTCTGCAATCGCATTAACAGATGCAGAGGTAAGAATGATTACAACTTCTGAAGTTGATATTTCAGTTCTCGTTTATGCACACGACGGCGACGCTGTTTATTCGGCACTAAATTCATAAATTAAACAAATATTTAAGGCTTACTGATTAATTTCAGTAAGCCTTTTTCTATAGGTTTATTATTTAAGCTAAAATTGCCTTATAGAAGACTTTTTTACCTTTCTTAATGATTACATATCCTTTTTCAAAATCGCTCTTATTTAGTGCTTTAAATGGCTCTGTAACCTTTTCATCATCGACAGATACGCCACCTTGTTCAATAAGACGACGGCACTCACCTTTTGACTTTGCAATTCCTGCTTTAATCATAATGTCAGAAACAAGTACGTTATCATCGTTAAAATCGTTTGCAGTGAGTTCTACTGTTGGCATATTATCTGTATTACCCTTACCTGAGAAAAGATCTCTTGCACCTTCCTGAGCTTTATTTGCTTCATCTTCACCGTGAACAAGCTTTGTAAGTTCAAATGCAAGAATTTCTTTTGCAGTGTTTAACTGACTGCCTTCCCAACTATCCATCTTTTCGATTTCTTCCATTGGCAAGAAAGTGAGCATTCTGATACATTTAAGAACGTCAGCATCATCAACGTTTCTCCAGTACTGATAGAAATCAAACGGTGATGTTTTGTTAGGGTCAAGCCAAACTGCACCTGACTGTGTTTTACCCATCTTCTTGCCTTCTGAGTTAAGAAGAAGTGTAATTGTCATTGCATGAGCATCTTTACCAAGTTTTCTACGGATAAGTTCTGTACCACCAAGCATATTGCTCCACTGGTCGTCGCCACCGAACTGCATATTACAACCGTATTTCTGGAAAAGTTCATAGAAGTCATAGCTCTGCATAATCATATAGTTGAATTCAAGGAATGAAAGACCTTTTTCCATTCTCTGTTTATAACATTCAGCAGCAAGCATTCTGTTAACGCTGAAGCAAGCACCAACCTCACGAAGTACTTCAATGTAGTTAAGGTCAAGAAGCCAGTCTGCATTATTAACCATAAGAGCCTTACCCTCTGAAAAGTCGATAAAACGGCTCATCTGCTTTTTAAAGCAATCACAGTTGTGCTGAATGGTTTCTTTTGTCATCATCTGTCGCATGTCACTTCTGCCTGATGGGTCGCCAATCATAGCTGTACCGCCACCAATAAGTGCAATTGGTTTGTTGCCTGCCATCTGTAATCTCTTCATAAGGCAAAGTGCCATAAAGTGGCCTACGTGTAAGCTGTCTGCTGTGGGGTCAAAGCCGATATAGAATACTGCTTTACCCTCATTTACAAGATTCTTGATTTCTTCTTCATTTGTTACCTGTGCAATAAGACCACGGGCAACGAGTTCTTCATAAACTTTCATAATTTCCTCCTATAAAAAATTAAAAAGTCCCCTGCAAAAAGCAGAGGACGAAAAAAATCCGTGTTACCACCTCAGTTTATCATTACCTCACGATAATGACCTCAACGAGTAACTATCATTACTCTGTACTATAACGGGTACACCCGACACTCCCTACTATTATTTCAAAAGTGCAACTCCACGATGTATTTCACAAGTTTTGCGTATGTCTTCACACCAACCAGACACTCTCTATAACTGCAAAGTTCTTATTACTTCTTCGCTTCAAAGTCATTGAGTTTATTATACACAATTAAAAGTTTTTGTCAAGTTAATATTTTTTTGCATTTTCAATCATTTCTGCGGCAGTGTTGAGTGATAATTGTGATGACTCAATTCCACCAATAATTCTTGCTAATTCGTGAACTCTGCCATTATTATCAAGACTTTCAACCTTTGTATAAGTCTTGTTTTCACTTTCAGATTTTGAAATTAAGAAATGATTATCTGCAAACGCTGCAATTTGTGCTAAATGAGTAACGCAAAGTACTTGTCTGTTTTTTGAAACTTCTTTGAGTTTAATACCAATCTTTTGTGCCGCGCGACCACTTACACCTGTATCAACTTCATCAAAAATAAGTGTTTGCACATTATCTTTTGAAGACAATACATTCTTAATTGCAAGCATAATTCGTGACAATTCACCACCTGATGCAATCTTTGAAAGTGGTTTTGGGTCTTCACCTGCATTGGCAGAAATCAAGAAATGGATTTCGTCTGCACCCGTTTCGTCAAAGGCTTTTCTATTTTGTACAATCCTAAATGAAATTGATGCCATATCAAGAAAAGCAAGCTCGTTCTTTACACTTTCGATAAAGATTTCACCGAATTTCTGACGATTTACAGATAACTTGTGGCTTGATTTGTCCATTAATTCATATTTTTGATTAAGTTCAACTTCAAGTTGTTCTTTAAGCTTGTCAGAGAATGTAATATCCTCAAGCTCTTTTTGTGCCTTTTCAAGAAAATCAAGAATTTCAGTTTCATTCTGACCGTATTTCTTAGAAAGTCTAAACAGAACGTCAAGTCTTTCTTCAATCAAATCAAGCTCATTGGGGTCAACATCAAGTGAATAAAGAAAACTGTTCAATTCACTTGCACAATCTGCAATATTATATGACATTTCTAAAATAGTGTCGGAAACGTTATTAAGTGTTTCATCATAGGCAGATGCTTTAACAAGAGAATTTGACGCAGTATTAAGCATATCAGCAACACCAGAAAAAGTGTCATTACCATTTATAATTTCAACCGCATTATTAACAAGTGCGAGAAGTTGCTCGACATTCTGTAAAATCTTTTTACGTTTTTCAAGCTCTTCCCACTCACCTATTTTAATACATGCATCTTCAATTTCTTTAATTTGATATGTTAATAAATCGATTTTTCTTGCTTTCTCACTTTCATTAACAATCAAATTATCATATCTTCTTTTAAGAGTTTGATATTCATTATAATCGCACAAATACTCATTAAGAATATCGTTGTTTTCTGCAAAACTATCAATATATGTATAATGCAACTCTTCATTCAAAAGATTATGATTATCCATTTGCCCGTGAACATTTATAAGAGATTGACCAATTTTTTTGAGCATTGATACAGTTACGCTTGAACCATTAATCTTACAAATGTTTTTTCCGTCAAATGAAATCTTTCTAGAAATAAGTAATGTATTATCTTCTTCGTTTTCAATACCGTATTCATTGAGAATAGCAATAACATCATCGTTTATGTTCTCAAAAAAAGCTGAAACTTCGGCATTATCACTGCCTGTTCTGATAAGTTCACGTGAAGTTCTTTCACCTAAAATAGCATTGATAGCATCAATAATGATAGATTTACCGGCACCTGTTTCACCTGTCAAAACATTAAGACCGTTATTAAAATCAATAACAGCCTCTTTAATGATTGCAATATTTGATATTTTAAGATTAGAAAGCATAAATATCAGCCTTTAAGTAATGAATTGATTGTGTGAATAATATGTGTTGTAGCTTCAATATCCTTACAAGCAACAAAAATAGTGTCATCACCCGCTATTGTCCCTATAAGTCCGAGAAGGTTCATACTGTCAAGTGCAATACAAGCTGCATTTGCAGTTCCTGAATAACATTTTACAACAATAATATTCATCGCTGCATTAGCGGAAATTGCTGAACGAGTAAATATCATTTTATAATTATCGTCATTGTCAACTTTTTCACTAACAGCATATCTGATATCATTTTTGCCGAAATGCTCCTTTATTATTTTTAACTCTTTAATATCTCGTGAAATTGTTGCTTGTGTAACATTATAACCGTTATCTGAAAGCATTTTAATAATATCTTCTTGACGAGATACATTGTTATTTTTTATATAATTGAGAATAAGCTCATGCCTTGTTTTTTTCATGTATTATATTCTCCTTTGAGTTAGTTTGCTGTTAAGAATATCAAAAAATTCGTCTGATTTTATCCTAATAAATTCAGCATAGTATTTTGATTCTTTAATGATAATTTCAAAACTGTCACATAATTCCAACGATTTATCGCCATCTGTTGAAAGACAAATTTTTTGTGAATTATTTGAAGCTTTAACCGTTATAACAGATTTCTCATCAAAAACAAGAGTTCTGTTAAGAGGCGAATGAGTACAAATTGGTGTTAATGTGATACATTTTAAATCCGGGTCAATGACAGGACCACCCGCAGACCATGCGTAAGCAGTCGAGCCAGTTGGAGTTGATATAACAACACCATCTCCACGATAATTATTGATTTTTCTGCCATTGCTGAATACATCTAAATCAATTAATTTTATGTCACCATAACGAGCAATCGCAACATCATTAAGACAGTAACCTAAAAGCTTTTCTTCATTATCAGATTTAAGGATAATTTCAAGCATCATTCGTCTGTCTTGAATATAATCGCCTGTTATAAGGTTTTTTAATAAATCTAACTCATTTCCTTCAAGACCAGCTAAAAATGCTAAATTACCAGCATTAATGCAAAGTACAGGCTTTTTATTCATAGCAGCATCTTTCGCAATATGAATAAATGAGCCATCACCACCAATTACAATAATTACATCTGATTTATTGTAAATATCTGAACATAATTTAGAATCATCAACTTTAACAGGAAATAAGTCTAAACTATTACTATCAAAACAGTATTCAATTCTATATTTTTCAAGATGATTAACAACATCCTTAAAAATTTCAAGAGTCTTTTCTCTTGTGAAATTAGGCACAATACCAACTTTCATATTATTCTCCACTTAATTCATTATGTGATTTTTCTACGATATCATCAATATTATTAACAAATAGTTGTTTTTCTTTTTCTTTTGCAAGGTAAACAAGATATTCAATATTACCTTCAGGACCACGTATTGGTGAAAAGTCAAGTCCTAAAACAGAAAAACCGGTTTCAAAAGCAAAGTTTACGATATTTTCAACAACTTCCTTGTGAGTATTTATGTCTCTTACAACACCTTTTTTGCCTACTTTATCCTTTCCTGCTTCAAACTGTGGTTTGATAAGTGCAACCGACTTGCCATTGTATTTCAGAAAATCAAATAAAACAGGTAAAATCTTTTTTAATGAAATAAATGAAACATCAATACTTGCAAAGTCAATTTCTTCTGTTACGGTTTCCTTAGTCAGATACCTAAAATTTGTCCTTTCGAGATTTACAACTCTTTCATCGGTACGAAGTTTCCATGCTAGTTGACCATATCCTACATCAATAGAATAAACTTTTGTTGCACCGCATTGAAGCATACAATCGGTAAATCCACCGGTAGAAGCACCAATATCCATGCAAACACAATCTTCTAATGAAATGTCAAATGATTTCATAGCTTTTTCAAGTTTGTATCCGCCACGACTGACAAATGGCATCTTTTTACCTTTGAATTCAATTTTGTCTGTATCTTTTACAGCATATCCCGCTTTAGTCTCTTTCTGTCCGTTAACATATATTTCACCGGACATAATTATTGCAGATGCTTTTGAACGTGTTTCAGCAAATCCTAATTCAACTATAACAGTATCAAGTCTTTTCTTTTCAGCCATTAGATTTCTCCATAATTGATTTTACAATACTATCTGTATCAAAGCCATATTTTTTCATCAAAGAATCTACTGATGCATGCGGTACAAACTCATCATTAATGGCAACGTGATAATACTTTTTATTAAACCCGTTAGTCAGTAGTAAATCTGCAAAAGATTCACCAATTCCTCCAGATTTTACGGATTCTTCATAAAAGTATATATTACTATATTTCAGCGAAACCGAAACAGCATCGCTATTTATAGGCTTAATTTTGTGAAGAATGAGTACAGATGCGTTTATACTTTGTTCCCTTAGTTTCTCAACAGCCTTTAATACATTTACACTTATTCGACCATAACAAACAATTAAAATATCATTACCGTACTCAAAATAATCATAATCATTGTGGGAAAAACAGAACTTGGAAGGTAATTCAAACTCTCCACCACGAGGATACCTTATTACGGTAAGATTAGTTGCATTATTAATTGAGTTTTCAAGGTCATATTTAAGTCTGTTGTAAGTGAATGGAGAATATACAGTTACACAAGGAATACTATTCAAAAATGAAACATCCAACACTCCTTGATGTGTTACACCATCCTCACCGACAAAGCCTGCTCTGTCAAGGCCAATAATAACCTTTTGATTTTGCAATGTACCATCGTGAATCAGTTGGTCATATGCTCGTTGTAAGAATGTCGAATAAACTGCGAAAACTGGAATCATACCACCTTTTGCAAGTCCTGAGGCGAAGGTAACAGCGTGTTGTTCAGCTATACCAACGTCATAAAGTCTTTTACCATACTTTTGTGAAAATTCTTTCAAACCTGTGCCTAATGACATTGCTGCAGTAATAGCACAAATTTTATCGTTGTTTTCAGCTAACTCACAAAGTTTTTTCCCAAATTCACTTGAAAAGTTTGTTACGCCTTCAGCATACTCACCTGTTTCGACATTAAACTTTGAAATACCATGAAAAGCACTTGGATTTTTTTCGGCAAACTCGTATCCTTTTCCCTTAATTGTACTAATATGTAACAAAACAGGCTCATTTACAAGTTTTGCAGAATTGAATGCTTCACACAAATGCTCAAGATTATGACCATCAATAGGTCCCATATAATTAAATCCTAAATCTTCAAAAAATGTACTTTCATACATAGAATTTTTAATATCTGTTTTAACTCTTGAGATTAAATTGGCAATTGGAGAACCGATTAACGGAATTTTATTTAATACTCTTTCAGTCCGTGCTTTTAATTTGTTGTATTCAGGCTTTGCACGAACAACAGCAAGATAACGAGCCATTGAACCTACATTTTCAGAAATTGACATTTCATTATCATTTAACACGACAATGAGTCTTGTTTTGGAACGTCCTGCATTATTAAGTGCTTCATAAGCCATTCCGCCCGTTAATGCACCATCCCCTATTACCGCAATTGTATAGTTATTATTTCCTTGTATCTTATTTGCTTCAGCAATACCTAATGCAGCGGAAATTGATGTGCTTGAATGTCCGCTATAAAACGTATCATGTTCACTTTCGTTTGGAGCGCAAAAACCCGATATACCATTTTCTGTTCGTAATGTACTGAAACTATCATATCTGCCTGTAATGATTTTATGGGTATAAATCTGATGCCCAACGTCCCAAACAAATTTATCATTAGGTGAATCAAAGCACTTATGCATAGCAATAGACAACTCAACAACACCGAGATTAGAAGAAAGGTGTCCACCTGTTTTAGAAACGGATTTCACCATAAAACTTCTGATTTCAGTTGCAAGTACCTCTAATTCATCAATATTAAGTTTTTTTAAATCTTCAGGTGAATTGGTATTATTTAAAAACTTAAAATTTTCCAAAATGTTTTCCCCAATCAATTTTGTCTGTTTACAAGCATATATGCAAGGTCTGTCAGTGTATCGGTATTTTCAAAAATGTTTAAGGCAGAAACAGCTCTATCTGTGTATTCCTTAACTAATTCTTTTGCCTTTTCTAATCCGTAGAATTTTACTATAGTTGATTTGTCATTTTTTTCATCACTACCAACAGGTTTGCCGAGTGTTGCTTCATCACTTGTGATATCAAGAATATCATCCTGAATCTGAAATGCAATTCCTAAATTCTCAGCATAATCAATTGCGGCATTAATTATATTTTCATTATACTCATTTGAAGTAAGACATCCTAAAACACATGCCGCTTTTATGAGTCCACATGTTTTTAAGGAATACATTTTTAAAACTTCATCAACGGTTGGCATTGTTTCTTCAAACTGTAAATCAAGCACTTGACCTCCAACCATACCGTTAATACCAGCGAATGATGACAAGAATAACACTGCACGAGTAATATTTCTATCATCTACATCCTTACAAGCAGAAATTGTACCAAATGCTTCTGTAAGCAGTGCATCACCTGCCAAAAGAGCGGTATCCTCGCCAAAAGCTTTATGACAAGATGGCTTTCCTCTGCGCATATCATCATTATCCATACAAGGTAAATCATCATGTATTAATGAATATGTGTGTATCATCTCAACAGCACAACCAAAATCTAACGCACACGGTATATTGCCATTTACAATTTTTGCAAACTCAACAGTTAAAATTGGACGAATGCGCTTCCCACCATTAGCAACACTATATTTCATTGCATCAAGAACTGAGGATGGCAAATTAGAAGAAAGTAACACATCTAATCTCTCAGATATAAGTTTAGCTTGTTGTTTAATATAAGTATTAATATCAGTCATTATATTTTACCTCGCTAATATCAATAATCTTCTGCTTGGCATTTTTTAGCTGTTGCATACAAAATTCTGAAAGCTTAATACCTTCCTCATAAAGATTCATTGACTCCTCGAGAGAAATTGAACCTTCCTCAAGCCTTGCAACGATTTCTTCAAGTCTTTTTTCTGCCTGTTCATATGTCATTTTCATAATTACACCTCAGTAATTTTTGCACTTACTTCACTATCGGTTAAACGAATTGATATATTGTCACCAACTGATAACTCATTTGATTTTGAAATGATACAATTGTCTTTTTTTACAATTGAAAAACCTCTTGAAAGGACTTTTAACGGACTTAATGTATCAAGTTTAGAACAAAGGGACTGAAATTCAGTTGAATAATTGTTAAGAATCTCTTTATACGATACGTTAATCTTTGAGTTTAACACATCAAGATATAACTCACAATTTTCGATAATCTTATATGGTGTTTTCAAAACTTGTGAATTTTTAAGAGTATCAATAATATACTGCTTGTCTTTTATAAAGTTGTTGATATGATAATCAAGAGAGTTTCTTAATGATAATATGCTGTTAATTTCCTCACGCATATCGGGTACAGCTAATTCAGCTGCAACAGATGGTGTTGGTGCTCGTAAATCTGCAACAAAATCACATATTGTGAAATCTGTTTCGTGTCCTACACCTGAAATAATCGGAATATTTGAATTATAAATAGCAAATGCAAGATTTTCATCATTAAAGGGCCATAAATCTTCTACTGAGCCACCACCGCGAGCAATAATAATGGTATCCACATCTGTTGTGTTCATTTCTTGAATTGCTTTTATAATGGATGGTGCAGCATTATCCCCTTGCACCTGTACGCCTGCAAAAACAATTTCAGTCAATGGAAATCTTCTACATAAAACATTTAAGACATCCTGTACAGCAGCACCTGTAGGTGATGATATCAAACCTATCTTTTGCGGTATTTTAGGGATAGATTTTTTATTCTCAATATCAAATAGGCCTAATTTAGAGAGTTTCTCTTTTCTTTGCTCAAATGCAAGTGCCAACGAGCCTATTCCATCAGGTTGCATATCGTCTATATATAACTGATATCTGCCATCTCGTTCATAAATAGAAACTCGTCCACGAATTATAACAGACATACCGTTTTCGGGCTTAAACTTTAGTTTTGACGCATTTCCGGCGAACATTACCGCACTGATAACTGATTGACTATCTTTTATACTCATGTATAAGTGCCCGCTTCTGTAGTGGTCAACAAAATTAGAAATTTCGCCCATAACAAATACATTATTGAGATTAACGTCGTTCTCAATAATAGACTTTGTATAAAGATTTAATTGTGTAACAGTTAATATAACAGTATTCTGCATTTTTATTTCCTTTGATTACATATTGAAGCAAGTACAGCGATACCACAAGCATTATCGGACGAATAATACGGTTCAGCGAAAAACGAATTATATTTTTGTTCAATTTGGTTACGGATGATAGTATTCGACATTACTCCACCTGAAAATACAATTGGCAAATTACCATATTTAGAAATCAGTTCATTTACAGTATCTTCTATTGCAGAGTAAATATAACTCAGACAGTGCATAGAAATGTCTGCCGTACTATTGCCTCTGTCTAACATCTTCCGGCACTGATTTTCAACACCTGATAAACTGAATTTACCATCTCTTCGAAAAACTTTGATTCTTTTTATTTTTTCATTACTGCTTAATGCTAGTTTTTCAAGCTCAGGTCCGCAAGGAAAATCAAGTCCAAGCGAAATACCTACACGGTCAATTGCTTGTCCTGCTTTTAAATCGAGCGAATCAGATACAATGGTAGTACTAAAAAAATCAGAATTTGGTTCCACCAACAGTGCTTGTGATGTACCGCCTGATATGTGAAACGCTAAAAATTTCTGCTTTATTAAATCAATTTTATCGGCAGAATATAAAGCAGCAATAATATGACCGTCTTGATGTGAAAATTTATATAAAGGTATATTTAAAGCTTTAGATAAGGAAACTGCAACAGAAATTCCGGTTAAAAAACAAGGCATATAAGAACCATCCTCGTTACAAGGTTTAACTGAAACTCCTATAGCAGAAATACTATATTCCTTTCCATCAAAAAGCTCGCTTATCAGTTCCGGTAATTGAACTGTATGATGAAAAACAGCATCACTTTGCCGTATACCTTTTTCACCTGATTTTACAGGCAAAAGCTTCTTTTTGCTGATTATTTCGTTATTATCCGCATTAAACAATGCTACAGAAGTAGTGTAATTACTAGTGTCAATTCCAAGATAGTAACTCATTCTTCAATGTTCTCTCTTACGTATTTTCCAAGAATACCATTTATAAATGAAGCATCTTCCTGTGAAGAGAATTTTTTTGCAAGTTCAACAGCTTCATTTATTGAAACACCGTTTGGAATTGATGGAACATATAGGATTTCACAGAGGGCGAGTCGAAGAATAGCGAGTGAAACCTTTGGTAATCTTTCAACCTTCCAGCCAATGGAATTATCGTTGATTATATTATCAATTTCATCGCAATGTTCGTATGTTAACTGTGCAAGTGAAAATGCAAAAGTGTTTTCTTCTATCAATCTTGCTTCAACAGCATTGTTGACAATTTCTTCTACGGTAAGTTCATTATTGAAAATTTTTTCAAAAACAAGTGTAAAAGCAAGTTCTCTTTCTTCCTTACGAGTCATAATATCCTCCTAAAAAATACACTCCCCGCCGAGAAAATGACAGGGAGTGTTTTCATTTTTCTACGGTACGAATGTTAATACAATTATTTGAAGATAATTATATCACTACGTACATTAAATTTCAATAGATTGTGTATATTTTTATTGTATATACATTATTTTAATTCAATAATCGATATCTGCTCTGTAGAAAGATTTGTTTTTAGTAACACTATGTTTTTTATCTTAAGTACAGCATCATCATCTATTGTATCCTTTGGTAAAACTATCTCAATACTATCCAAATTGTATGTAACAAGACAATCAACGTTCAGTTGTGCCTTGACAAGGTTTTCTATATCTGATTCCGTTTTAATGCATTGTGAAATACTTACTAAGCTTTCCTTTGCATTGTTTTTTGTATCATTATCATAATCAGCTGAATTAATAATTTCATCAAGGTATGCTTTAGCCTCATCGTGTGCTTTTTTCCTGTTTAATGATGCTTCTTTGAAATAATCGTCTTCGGATATCGAGTTTGAGTTAACATATTGCGCTTCTCCCAGATTAACATTGTTTTCGTATTCTGGTTCTGATTCATCATTTGGTTGATTAGTATAATACCAATTGACAAATAAAGCTATACCAAGTGAAAATAATAATGTAATTGTTATAAGATGTTTTTTAAGTATAATTCTACTCTTCATATTTTTCCTCCGAGTATTCTAATTTAGATATAGATATATCTGATGTGCTAACATTTAACAACGCACTGACAGCAGAGTATATCTGCTCTTGTACTGCAATGTTATCTCCGCCGGAGCAAGATATAGCAACACCTCTGACTTTTGGCTCAATTGTCTTTTTCAATAATGCCGCGTTTTCATTGTTATTCTTTATAATAACATAATTATTTTCAACCGTCTGGTCACTGCTGTTTTCATTATTTTTCGTAATTTCCTTTCCGTCAGTTGCATATATATATTCAGTTGATTCATCTAATGTTATAATTACCCGTGTCTCCCCTGCACCGTCAATAGATTCTATAAACAACTCAAGCTTTTTCTCTAATTTTTCACAATAATCATATTTTGTCTCACAATCACTTTCAACATTTTTTTCATTATTCTTAAAATCAAACTCTGATATAAATATTACAGCTATCCCAATAAAACCAATTATAATTACTATTGCTGATTTTTTATCTATCTTTTTTAAATCAAATTTTTTTAAGTATGACAATATATTATTCAATTAACAACTACCTCATAGCCTAATTGTCTTTTAATCAGTTCTGTTGCTTCTAGTATTTTGTTTTTATTTTCAATTGTAACTTCCAACTCATTTACGATAATATAACTATCTTCAATATATGAGTCAACTTGTATTGATATTACATCTATTGAATTTTCCTCACATAACTTAAATACTGATTCAACAATGATTCTATCATATCCATCTTTATAAGATATCTCATAATTTGTTTCGTCAATTGGTATATCATAATTATATTTATATTTATCATCAGTACTCATTTTAAAAGGCAATACCGTATACAGAAGGACAAAAACTGATAAAAACACATTTGTTGTTTTCTTCAGTTTTGATTTAGATAATAGTATTTTTAATAACGATACTATGGCTGTCGAACCACATAATGATAAAATCCATATCTTAAGATTATCCATTGTTACTTACCGAACATTATTACTACACCCGTTGTAATTACTAGAATAAATGTAATAAAAAACATTACTATATTTAGTAATGAAATAATTGTGGAAAAATTTTCAAATATTTCAGTTATGTATCGAGTTCCTAACAGAGAAGAAATAATTGAACATAATTGAAGAACAAAATACCATAAAAGCATTTCAATAATTATCGGCAAATTTATTAGTATTATTACAATTATAATAAAAACACCCAAGGTATTCTTCATCATTATAAAGCTACTGAATACAGATGAAAGTGCATCTGCAACATTACCGCCGACAATTGGAATAAATGTACCGGAAATAAATTTTATTCCTCTTATGGTAACACTATCGGAACTCGTTGCCAGAATACTTTTTGTTGTCAAAACTCCTGTATATATAGTTGAAAAAAAAGAAATAATCATTATTATCATTTTTCTGACAGATACTAATAATTTTGATTTATAATCTTCTTCGGAAAAGGATGATAAAACTACAAACGATAGCATTGAACTTGCAACGGGAACAATAATTTTATCAGCAAGTGTACTGATTATTACTGATAAATATATAGAAAACGAATTATAAGTCAACGCAAGAGTTGGATTTCTTGTAGCTATAATTATCGATGTAATGATGGGTAAACTTAAATCAATAAAAACCGCAGAATTTTTTATTCCGACAGTAACATCCATAAGGATTCTGCTTATGGGTTCAATCAGAAATGATATGATAATGAGTGTTCCGGTTAGTGAAACCACATTATTCAAACTTTGATTTTCTTTCAAAAATGACGTTGCAATTGCAGATATAAGTAATACAGACAAAATCTTTATTAAATAATGTGTTACGTTTAAGCCTTTATTTAATGCTAAATTAAGAATAAACCTTATTACTCTTGTTGGAGACAGCTCAAATAATTCATCGAAATTCAGTTCATTAATTCCTATTTCTGTCAAGTATTCTTTTGTCTGTTCATCGGTATTTTCCCAGAGGGTATCATATTCATCACAGTATCCTGAAATACTGCAAAAGGAAATCAAGATTAGAATTAGAATAAATGTTAATATACTTCTCTTCATTTTATTCAATAAACCTTAAGCTAATTATTATCAAACCGTTTATTAAAGGCATTGTTAAAAATAATACCAGTAGTTTTGAAATGAATGTAATTACATTTGCAATTGAACTCTCGCCGTTATCAATTAATGTATCTGTTATTATATCTGTAACTAACGTAATTCCAACTACTTTAAAGAGCAAACTAATATGTAAGGAATCAATGTTAAATATAGTGACAATGGATAAAATTTTGCTGATTAACTCACTAACATAATCGATTATGAACGAAACCAGTATGATAACAACAAAGACCCTCAGAAGAAATACAAATTCAGGTCTGTTCTGCTTTAATATCACGGACAATAATACGAATACAAAAGATACTATTGCAATTTTTATAATTTCATTCATAGTATGAAAATTGATGATATTTCATCAAAAATATTTGAAAGTTCAGGAATCAACATTGCAATTATTACAATTATTCCCGTCAATACTGTTAAAGTTGCAAACTCCTCTCTTCCAGTTTTCGAAAGCAACTGTTGTAATATTGCAACAATCAGTCCTATACCTGCTATTTTAAACAAAAATGAAATATCCATATATTCCCCGCTACATTATTACAATTGATATAATAATTCCTATCCCTATGATTATTGCCAATGTACTTTTTATCTTAGTATTTTCATTTAATTCTAATTGCTCTAGTTTTCTTTTAAATAAATCCCTATACATCTTGCAATTAATAATTTGTCCATTTAAATCTGATTTCCCAAGCATTGACAAAAATCCCTTGATGTTTTCTTTATCTTGTTCGTCAACATATTTCCAATTATTAATATAATTCAAAACAGATGTATTCATAATACAATTATTATTGTTACAATCATCAATATATAAATCAATAAAGCCAAGTTTATGAAGTTGCTCACAATTCTTTAGTTTAACAAAGATTTCATAAATGCTTAAAACTTCATAAGTTAAATATATTTCAATACTATCAATCATCAATAGAATTTGTTTTACGACAATTGATTTATGTTTAATCAAATTTACATAATAATTAGCAATTGCAAGCGATGTTATTAAAATTATTATTATGCAGATTTTCTTCACAATTATCACCAATTTTAATAATCTTACTTACCCTTCCCGGAGAATCTTTTCCTGAAAGTAAAACTAGGTTATTGATTTCAGTATCATTTATTATTTTTTTATATATCTTTTTATGTTTGAGTTCATCGAATGATTTAGCATGAATTGAAATTATGAAATTTATTCCGGAATTCATGCCATTGATAATTTCATCTATTTCATCATTAAATCCAATTTCATCACAGATTATTAAGTCCGGCGACAATACCCTTGTGGCAATTGATATTCCCTTTGCTTTCGGATAACCTAACAAAACATCTGTATTTGGCCCCAAACTTTTTACATTTCTCTTGTCAGGACATATCTCTTTTCTCTCATCAACAACACAAATTTTATAATATCTTCCTAATCTTCCGGATGAAATCTGATATTCTATATCTTTAAGTAAAGTTGTTTTACCTGATGTTGGTGGTCCGGCAATTATAATATTATCTAAACCGTTTTTTAAAATATTATCAAAGATGGTGTCAGAAATCCCGGTTATATTTCTGGGTATTCTTATATTCAAATAGCTTATATCTTTTACACCTTTTATCTTGTCCTTATCAAAAATTGCTGTACCGCATAAGCCAACTCTTGAGCCATTCTGCAAAGTAATATATCCATTGAGTATATCCTCATAATGACTATGCATTGAATATCCGCACATTTTGTTTACGGTATCTTCTATTTCATTTTTATATGCTACAACACTATTGCTTGACCAAATATAGCTTATTTTTCCTGTATTAGTTAAAAATGCACTTCCTTGTGATGTTACAAGCATTATCGGTCTGTCTGCACGTATACGAATTTCATATATTTTTTCAATCAAATCATCAGATAATTTTAGTAAATACATTTGTATTCTTGGGGATAAATAAGAAACAATATATTGGTAATTATTTAATAATGATTTGTCCATTTAATCACCTCAATAATACTTATGATTACTTGTCCTCGCTTATTACAAAACTTTCTTGAATATAGTTTGCTAATATGATATACTTCTATTGGTATATATTGCAAAAGGAGTATTTTTAATGAAAGATAAAATCAAGTTGTTTACTGCAAATAATAAATATATCCTTTTAACAGGCTTAGCCTCTCTGTTTATAATATTATTTGTATTCTTTTGCCACTCCATTATTCCGTTTGGTGACAGAACTATTTACAGGATGGATTTATATCATCAATACGGGCCACTGTTTTCTGAATTATATGATAGAATTGTATCCGGTGAATCTTTATTGTATTCGTGGAATTCAGGCCTTGGAAGTTCATTTGTAGGAAACCTTTTTAATTATCTTTCAAGTCCCTTTGCTATACTTATTTTTATTTTTGGTCACGAACACACATTTGAGGCTGTTGCTACAATGATTGCCTGCAAAGCTGTTTTAAGTTCTATGTCAATGGCCTATTATCTAAAAAAATCACACAAAGGCAACAGCCCTATGCTTATTGCCTTTGGAGTTATGTATGCTTTTTGCGGTTATTTTATTGCCTATTACTGGAATGTTATGTGGATGGATGCAATGTATCTGTTTCCGTTCGTTATTTTAGGAATTGAAAAAATAATAAATACCGGTAAATGTTCATCTTATATTGTTGCTTTGACCCTCTCTATTTTTACAAATTATTATCTCGGTTATATGATTTGTATTTTTTCCTGTATTTACTTTTTGTACTATTATTATTGTTCTCTGGATAACTTTGATAAAAGACACAAAATACTCAAGTTAAAAGAAAACAAGAAAAATATAATAAAAGATTCATTTCTTCTTAATAGCGGTGTAAGATTTGCGTTGTCATCTCTTTGTGTCGGTATTCTGTTACTCGGCATGCTTTTACCTGTTGCTTATGTTCTCAGTTCATCCTCTGCAACATCGAGTACATTACCATCAAAAGCAACAGGTTATTTTGACTTTATTGACTTTTTAGCAAATCATACAGCAAGTCTTGAGCCAACAATAAGAAGTAGTGGCGAAGATGTTCTTCCCAACATATATTGTGGAATGTTTACAATTATTCTGATTCCAATATATTTGCTATCAAAGAAAGTATCATCAAAAGAAAAGGTTGCATCTGTTGTTTCACTTTTCTTTATGTATTGTAGTTTTAATATTAACATTCTAAATTTTATGTGGCACGGTTTCCATTTTCCTAACGATTTGCCATATAGACAATCTTTTATGTATAGTTTTATTTTGCTTGTAATGGCACATAAAGCATTTACACATATATTAGACTTTAGTAAAAAGCATTTTATTGCAATTGGTGGACTTTTAATTATATTCCTTGTAGTTTTACAAAGAATTGGCTCAAAAAACGTTTCTACATTATCCGTTGTATTGTCTGTTATCTTTATACTGTTACTGACTATAGCACTTTGCTTTATGACGAGCAAAAAAAATCAAATACAAGCTTTATCAATTTTGCTTGTATGCATTGTTCTGTCAGAAACAATTGTATGCAGTACAAGACATTACGTTGCAAATCAGGTTAAGCAATCCTATATGGTCGATTATGCAGATTTTAAAAGCGCACAAGATGTAATAGACACAAAAGAAGAAGACGATTTTTATAGAATAGAGCTATCAAATCTCCGTGCAAGAATGGACCCAAGTTGGTATGATTATAATGGTGTTTCTGTATTCTCCTCAATGGCTTATGAACACGCTGCTAAGTTACAGAAAAGCATAGGAGTATACAGTAACAATATAAATAGTTATACGTATAATCCAAATACTCCTGTTTATAATTCAATGTTCTCATTAAAATATGTATTTGACAGGAAGAATCTTATTTCCGATGGCGAATACTATAAGAATGTTTACCAAAATGACACATATACAGTTTATGAAAACAACTATTATTTAGGTCTGGCTTATCCTGTGTCAAGTGATATACTCGAATGGAATTCTTTATCATATTTAGACCCAATAGATGCACAGGAAGCATATTTTTCTTATTCAACCGGAATTGACGATATATTCTATAAATCATATGATTATAATATCATTTTTAACAATGTCGAAAACTTCAGTTTGCACAATAAAATTTCCGGAGTATTACCGGCAACTAAAATAGATGAAAATTCTGAAGCAAATCTAACTATTGATATTACAGCAAAAGAAAATAAAAATATTTATATTTATATCCAGTCGAGAAACCTTGATGAAGTTGAAGTTAAATCAGATATTATATCAACGACTATGGATGTAAAACACGGATATATCTTAGATTTAGGTGTATATGATAAAGGCGATATAATCAATATAACGCTTCCGCTTAAAGATGATGAAAAGTCTGCTGATATACAGTTTTATGTATTTACAATGGATAATGAAAAATTCCTTGAAGGATATAATAAACTTAAATCAGGTCAGATGGAAATATCTGAGTTTAATGAAACAAAGATTAGCGGAACTTTTGTTGCAGAAGAAAATGAAATATTATATACCTCTATTCCTTATGATAAAGGCTGGAATATTATATTAGACGGAGAAAGAGTAAGTGACAAGGATATTATTCAAATTTCCGGCTCTTTAATTGGTGTTAAAGTAAGTAGCGGTGAACATAACATTACATTTGAATATTCAATCCCGTATATGAATGTTGCTTGTATAATTTCTTTTGCATCTATAATCATCCTTTTAATCGGATTTATATTAAAGAAAAAGAGATTATTTATCTTCAAAAATATGAAAGAAAATCTTTGGGAACGTTCCGATGGCGAATTACCTGTTGAAGATTTTGAGGATGACATGATTTTATCCGAAAACAATATAGTTGCAGATGAAAATTCTCATGACGAAACCACAAATGAATAAATAATTACGGCTCTGTATTTAAATACAGAGCCGTAATTTTATATATTATTAACTTTTCTATATCTTTCAATAAATATATCTCTGTTCTCAAGCATATATTTTATTTCATTTATGAAATCAATATATTCCTTGTCATCAACATAATGCTTTGCATATCCATTGTCACCATATTTATCAGATGTATGTCGATAAGCACGTTCAAGCATTTCTGCTGTTGTTGAATCAGGTTGATGTTTTAGTGTGTAGGAGTGAGTTCTTCTAAAAAACTCGTCAACATCAGTTGAACGGTCAGCAGATGATATAATTTTTCCGTAAGCACTTCGTGGTATGTGATTTGCGGATGCTCTGTGGTCTTCTATTGCCTCTTTAATAACCAATCTTTCTTCATCAGAAAAAAATTTTTTCATATCTTCGTTATTATAGAATATTTGTGCAGATATTATCTCGTGATTATTCTTATCAATATAATGAGCAATATCATGAAAACAGGCAATAGCATATAGAACATTTAAATCAATGTTGTCAAACTGTTCGGCAAATTTTAAGCAACGATTTACAACATAGTTGATATGTTCAATACCATGACCACTCTCATTTTTTGAATATTCAGGAAGAATGTTATTCTCAATATATTCAATCAGTTTTTCGTTCATTTTAATCACCAAGATAATTAGATATAATGCTCCAAGCATCAATTAGTTTATCCATCCCCCATCCTGCATTTGCTGGTGATGTAGATGGTAGACAATTTGCATCACGATTTATTACTTTTCTAATGTATTTATTATAATATTTTTCTGCGGTTTTACCGTTTACAAAGATTTGCTGTATTTCAGCATTTTCAAGAATTTCACTCAAATCATTTGCAACAACATTTTTAATCGAACTGTCAGAACTGCCTGTAATATCGCAAGACGCAATAACATCCCACACGGCAATATTATTTGAGAGTAAAAATCTTCTTTTTTCTTCGATTGTCATAGGTGTTTCAGCACTTAAAACAGCCGAAATAACTTTCCAAAATCTGTTTTGCGGATGACCGTAGAAAAACATCTGTTCACGGGATTTAACAGACGGAAAACTACCTAAAATAAGTATTTTAGAGTTCTTATCATATAATGGTGGAAATGGGTGTTGTGGCATATTAATTTCTCCCGAAAATCTTCTTTTTGGGGTGATATGTCGTGAGTATATCGTCGATATCCTGTTTATAAAAATTACTATTTAGAATATCACCGTTTGCACTAAAGCAAATAGCACGAATATCTGTAGGGTCTTCTTCGTAGGGATTTTTCTTCAGTTTACTTAAATCAAAATATTCTGAAAGATATTTAACTGCACTACCACTTGGAAAAATGATATTCCCCTCGCTCGATTCTATATCTAATATGTTGAATTCTTCAAGCAGTTTTCTAGTAATAATATTATATGAATTATTATCTTCGGAACTAACAAGCCATGCAGGATGAACATATATTTTAACATTTTGTTTTTTTATAGCTTTTGCAAATGCTTCTACATATTCAAGTGGTATAGTTTCTTGATGAAAAGCATCGACGGAAAGTAAAATTTCATTAACTCCACTATCAATTAGCGTTTGGGCAACATAATTAATTTTTTCATAGTCTTTACTAAAATATCCATTTGTTATAAGCTGTCTTAGGGGAATATTCATTTCTTTTGCAGCATTATGTATGGCACAAACTGTTTCAAAACATAACAAAGGTTCACCACCGAATGTCATAACTGAATTTATATTGTATTCTTTAGAAATCTTATAAATTGCATTTACTGCTAAATCTTTATCAATTCTGTCACTACTTATATGTTCCCCTTGAGAACAATGTTTACATCGACCTGTACAAGCCATAGTAACAACAAATTCTATTCTATTAAGATTTTTAAGGTAATTGTTCATTTTATTACACCATACTTTTTTCGATTATATACTCATCCGCTTCTTTTCTAGATTTAAAAATTATCACTCGTTTTTCTTCCTTGTATTTCTCGATTAGCTCATAAATATACGGTAATGTTTTTTCGGAAAATTCTTCAATAAATTGCTTGAATTCAGGGTCTAATTCTGTTTCGAGCCACGGTAAGTCATAGCGACCTTTTCCAATTCTTTCAATTGCACCCTGTAAACAAACTTCTGTTGGTAAATCAAAGAGAAAAACCGTGTCACATTCTTTAAGTCGCATTTCAACTGTTCTTTTATAATTACCATCAATTATCCATTTGTCATTATTAAATATTTCTTGTATTCTTTCATCAAAATCTTCTCTTGATATATGTGTTTTATCAGGCTTGTGCCATATAGCATCAAGATAATACAATGGTAACCCCGTACATTTATTCAGTTTTTCAGCAAAAGTTGTTTTACCCGAACCCGGACAACCTATTACAATTACTTTATTCATAATCTACACCAAAATATATAAAGCATCTCTATAAAGAAGAGATGCTTTATATAATTAAATACAATTATTTAATAACTTTGTCAAATAATAAATTAACACCTTTTTCGGCGGTTTTTGCTAATTTATCAACAGACATTTTCTTCTTTTCTTTTAAGGGTTGACCATATTTTTTTGTCATTTTTCCTGCCTTCGAGAGAACAATTCCCATTGTTGCTATCGCACCTATATAAGAAATCAAATATCCTTTTTTCATATTAATCACCGTCTTTTTCCATTATCGGAGTAATACTTCCTATATCTGTTAAAGGCTTTCCTTTAATATCAATATATTTTACACCATTATCATACAGGAAATTTTTGATTTTGTCAAAGTCTGAATGTGTTGATAAATCACCGTTAAACAATAACAAGCTTTTATCCACCAATCCACAGCATCCGCCAATAAAGCCGTAATCATATTTATTTATGCGTACACTCCCCTTTTCTATTAAAAGAGAATTTATATTATCATACTGCAAAACCGCGTTATAGACCGATTTATCATCAGTTATGATAGTATTATATCCGCAAATACAAACAGAACATTTTGAATATCCTTGTTTAACATCAATAATCTTTTTATTAGGTAAAAATTCAACAACATTTTCTGTCAAAATAGTCTTATTGCAGATAATAAAGTCACCAATATCTGCAAAATTCAACAAGCAATCATTTGGATATGGTGATTTGACATCATCAATTAAAACATATTTCCCGCCATTATTTTTTATAAAATTACAAAGTTCTGTTTGATGCTTATCCACTAAAAATGTAGATTTCCCAACATAATTCGCCAAAATATCGGCATGAAGGCTTACAGGAGCATCTAAAAGTTTGTTTTGTGTTACATTAACAACTTTTACCGCTAATTCATCAAACACATTTTTAAGGGCATTATCGTCGCAATTTGCAAAAACTGTTGTAACTTTACTACTCGGCAGATTTGGATTACTTAAAAATCTTTCACTCAATTCATAATCGCCTCAAATGCTTGTCTGATATTTTTTGCCGGAACAATCTCAATTTCATTAAAGATATATTTGGGTAATTTTGAGTAGTTATGATATGGTATAACACACTTTTCAAAGCCTAGTTTTGCCGCTTCTTTTATTCTCTGCTCACAATTATTTACAGAACGAATCTCCCCTGCCAATCCGATTTCACCGAAAGCAAGTGTTTTGTCAGGTACAACAACATCTTTTAAACTTGAAACAATAGCGAGTGCAATTGACAAATCGGCCGCAGTTTCATCAATGCGAAGCCCACCAATAACATTTGTATAGCAATCCATATTTCCGAGGAAATAACCGCAACGCTTTTCAAGTACAGCAATAAGCATTGCCATTCGGCTGTAATCAATTCCGGTTGCCATTCTGCGAGGATTACCAAATCCGCTTGGAGTAACAAGACTTTGAACCTCTGCAAGAATAGGACGGGACCCCTCCATAAGACATGCAACGCAAGTTCCTGATACATTATGCGGTTTACCCGAAATAAGCATTAAAGATGGGTTTTCAACCTCACATAGACCATTATCAAGCATTTCAAACACGCCAATTTCGTTTGTTGAGCCATAACGGTTTTTAACTGCACGCAAAATACGATAAGAAGTATTGCGGTCACCCTCGAAATACAGAACACAGTCAACAATATGTTCAAGAACTTTTGGTCCGGCAATATTACCATCTTTATTGACATGGCCTACAAGAAATATCGGAATATTTGATGCTTTTGCGGTTCTTGTGAATAAATTTGTTGATTCACGTACTTGAGTAACACTCCCCGGTGATGAATTCAACTCACTAATTTCCATTGTTTGAATTGAGTCAACAATTACAATATCGGGCTTTTCTGATTGAATATACTCACAGATATATTGTGCATCAGTTTCACAAAGTATTGATAGGTTTTCGGTGGCTACATTAAGTCTTGATGCACGAAGCTTAATTTGATGTGCAGACTCCTCACCTGATACATAATGAATTTTCAAGTCCTCACCCAGAAACTCACAAATCTGCAAAAGAATTGTTGATTTACCAATACCGGGGTCACCGCTTAAAAGTACAACAGAGCCCTTGACAAGACCTCCGCCGAGAACACGATTGAGTTCATTTAAACCTGTATCATATCTATGCCCTGTGTCAGCAGTTATTTCTGCAAGAGGATACGCCTTACTTCTATTGGAACCTACAAGACTCTTTGACATAGGTTTATCCTTTACAACGGTTATAATTTCCTCATTTAGAGTGTTCCATTCGTTACAACCCGGACATTGACCGAGCCAACGTGGTGTTTCATACCCACATTCACTGCAAATATATACTGATTTAGATTTCTGAGCCATTTTTGACCTCCGAAATATTATAGTTTATTATTCCTAAGGCAATTGATATTGCCATTTTTTCTTGATAATTAATATCCTTCAAACTTGAAAGTTCGTTGTCATTGGATAAAAAACCACACTCAACCATTACCGTTGGTTTTGTTGCATTATATAGCAAATAAATATCAGTACCTGATTTTTTTATTATACGTTTATTGTCTGGTTGTAAGTGACTAGATATTGATTTTTGAATAAAATCCGCCAATATTTTACTCTCATTATTGTTAGGTGAATAAAAGGTTTGTGCTCCATATACATTTTTATCACTAAATTTATTTTGGTGAACACTTATATATAAACAATTATCATATTGATTCATAATCGCAAAACGATTTTTTATATCTGATATTTTTCGTTGTCTTATGGTGTCGCCTGATGAGTGTATTGCAGTGTCAGTAGTTCGTATAAGATGAGTTTTATAACCCATTATTGTTAATATATCATTAAGTTTTAATGTAATTTGTAAATTTAAATCTTTTTCAAGCGTACCATCGTCAGCAACTGCTCCGCCATCTTCACCACCGTGACCTGCATCTATAACAATAATTGGTAAATTACTTTGTGAAATATTGTATGAAGAAACTTGTTGAATTCTAGAAAACAACAAAGCGAATATAATAACAACTGTTGCAAGAATTAATGAAATGTATTTTTTCAATTTAATCACCCATAAATTATATGGATAATTCTTGTTCAATATAATTCTACAATATCATAAATCTTTTTACAAGCAAAAAAATTAAGCGTACAGAAAAAACTGTACGCTTTTGTGGACATTTTTATAAATTATAACATGCTTGCAATTTCTGCAGCAAAGTTATCTTCTTTCTTTTCAATGCCTTCGCCTTTTTCAAAACGAACAAAGTTTGGAACTTTAATGTCAGCTCCAAGTGCCTTAGCAACTGAATTAACATAACCGTGTACATCACCATCGAAAAGGTCTGAACGAACGAATGTCTGTTCAAGAAGACAAACTTCTTTAATCTGCTTTGCAAGACGGCCCTGAACAAGACCAACGAAAATCTTGTTTTCAGAGATTTCAGCCTTATGTGAAATCGCAATTTCAGCCATTGTAGCATAAGCTTCCTTTGAAATGAAGTTTACAAAGTTCTTTCTCTGCTTCTGGTCAAGACCATTGTAGATGTTAGCATCTTCATCGCTCCACTTCTTATCATTGATAGCTTCAGTAATAATGCTGTTAAGAATCGGAACAGGAAGTGAATCAGGCTTGTTGAGTGCGCTGTCAATTGTAATTGACTTCATCTTTGCAAGCTCTTCATCAGAAATATTAGCCTTGCTTAAATATTCAGGGTTCATAGCTGCAATCTGCATAGCAACATTCTTACCCATTGCATCAAATTCAGGATTTGCTGCTGTTTCATCGTCAACATCAAATGCAACGATAACACCAACAGTACCACCTGCGTGGATATATGTTGCTGTGTGACCTTCAACAAGAGCAAATCTACGAACTTTCATATTTTCACGAAGAGCAAGGAAAACCTCCTGTACTTCTTCATCAACTGTTTTGTCAGAATCAACTGCTTTTGTAGCGAGAAGAGCTTCAACATCAGCAGGTTTTGCAGCAACAACTGTTTTAACAACTTTAGCTGCAAGGTTAACAAAAGGTTCGCCCTTCGCAACAAAGTCTGTTTCACAGTTAATTTCAACAAGAGCACCTGCATTAGAGTCACTATAAGCAGCAACTACACCTTCAGCAGCAACACGGCTTGCCTTTTTAGCTGCAGAAGCAAGACCTTTTTCTCTAAGGATTTCAATTGCTTTTTCAATATCACCGTCTGTTTCAACGAGAGCTTTTTTACAATCCATCATACCAACGCCTGTCTTCTCACGAAGAGCCTGTACGTCTTTTGCAGTAAATGCCATTTTCTTTTCCTCCAATATAATCGATTTTAAAACAGCCCGTAACCATTAAGCCACGGGCTATAAATTCATAAATTATTCAGTAACTTCTTCAGCTACTGTTTCTTCTGCTTCAACAGCAACGTCCATCTGTTCGCCCTGTCTGCCTTCAATAATAGCATCAGCCATAGCACCTGCAATAAGTTTTACTGCACGGATAGCATCGTCGTTACCAGGGATAACGTAGTCAACATCATCAGGGTCACAGTTTGTATCAACAATAGCGATTACAGGGATACCGAGCTTTTTAGCTTCTGCAACTGCAATCTTTTCTTTTCTTGGGTCAACAATGAACATAGCAGCTGGCTGCTTTTTCATTTCTGTGATACCGCCAATGTACTTTTCAAGCTTTTCAATTTCAAGCTCGTACTTTGCAACTTCCTTCTTTGGAAGAAGGTCAAATGTTCCGTCTTCCTGCATAGCCTTAAGCTGAGCAAGTCTCTTAATTCTCTGCTTGATTGTTGTGAAGTTTGTGAGCATACCACCAAGCCAACGAGCATTAACATAAGGCATACCGCAACGCATTGCTTCTTCCTTAACTGAGCTCTGAGCCTGTTTCTTTGTGCCTACAAAAAGAACTTCGCCACCGTTTTCAGCAACTTCCTTAATTACCTTGTAAGCCTCTTCAAGTTTCTTTACTGTTTTCTGAAGGTCAATGATATAAATACCATTTCTTTCAGTGAAGATGTATTCAGCCATTTTAGGGTTCCATCTTCTTGTCTGGTGTCCGAAATGAACACCTGCCTCGAGTAACTGTTTCATAGATACTACTGACATTGTTTTTTCCTCCTTATTTTATCCTCTGTACAGGTCAACTTCTAACGGGACATTTATTCAATGCAATACCATTAAAATCACTGCACATGCGAATTGCTGAAAAATTATACCACAAGAAATTACTGAATGCAAGTGTTTTTTTAATATTTACGTATATGTTTCACATTTTTTATTTTCATCATAATACACTGATATTTCGTTCCCGTTACTGGTAACAGTAATATTTCCATGATATAAAGTAAGATATGTATCAATATTGCATTCTTCTAACCTATCAATAACATTATGATTCGGATGATTAAAATTGTTACCACTACCATATGAGATAATCGCAATCTGTGGATTAACAGATGACAAATAGGATTCCGTCGTAGAAGTATTGCTTCCATGATGTCCAACCTTTAATAAATCAGCCGAAACATCAATTCCTTCTTTTATAAGGTTATTTTCAACACTCTTTTCTGCATCCCCCTGAAAAAGAAAGGAATTATCCCCATATGAAATTTTTAAAACAATTGACATATTATTAAGGTCTTTAAAAGATTTGGTAGGACTCAGTATATCAACCTTCGCCGAACCTAATTGAAATGAGTCTAAATCAATGGATGCAATTGGATTGACATTATTATCAACTATTGATTTCAGCAAACTTTTATGCGCAATAGTATCTGCATCATGACTATCAGAAATTTTAGGCATAATAATGTTTTTAACAGTACATTTTTCTATAATCAATTCTGCATTTCCCATATGGTCATCATGCTGATGTGTTACAACAAGATAATCGACCTCATCGATATCCAATGCAATTAACGCATTCAGGATTTCCTTTTTATGATTAACGGTTGACGTGTCTATTATCATGACAGAGTCATCACAAATAACAATAGAACAATCGCCTTGACCTACATTAAGAAAATAAACTGCAAAGTTTGAATCCATTTTCATAAGCCCGTCTGAAACGTTATAAAAAGAATATAACGTACCATGGGATACTATATTGAAAACAAGTAACGCACAATTAACAACAACAAATATAACAATTACTATTGAATATAAAAGAAAGCGCTTCTTCTTGAATCTTCTGTTAAGAAAAGATGTAACTCTATTCTTACGAAAATTATATGCATTAGGATTTTCTTTTCCGCTTTTGTATATTTGTTCTTCTTTTTCTGTCATATATTTTATCCTTACTTGTATTAGATTTATTGCTTTGTTTCGGTTTTATAAGACATTTAGGTGAGAATCCAATCAAATCGTTTCTTCCTACCTTTTGTAATGCTTCGTAAACTAAATCATAATTCTTAGGATTAAAATATTGCATAAGAGCACGTTGCAACGCTTTATCATGAGGTGTTTTTGCAACAAATACCTTTTCCATTGTATATGGGTCAAGTTCGGTATAATACATTGCCGTAGAAATTGTGCCCGGTGTTGGATAATAATCCTGTACTTGTTCAGGATGCAATTTTTCATCACGAATAAATTCTGCCAGTTCAACAGCATCTTTTAGTGTAGCTCCGGGATGAGACGACATCAAATACGGGACAAGGTATTGCTCCTTCCCTATTGATTTTGTATATTCAAAATACTTTTTAGAAAACTCTTTATACGCCTTTATATGTGGTTTACCCATTTTATCAAGCACCAATGCTGAACAATGTTCAGGAGCAACTTTTAATTGACCACTCACATGATATTTAACGAGTTCTTTAAAAAACATATCATTTTTATCGCAAAGCATATAATCATATCTTATGCCAGAACGTATAAAAACCTTTTTTACTTTAGGTAAGTTTCGCATATCACGAAGAATATCAAGATATTCCTCATGAGTGGAAACTAATGCCGGGCAAGGACTGGGTGCCAGACACTTTTTACCTTTACACAATCCATTTGTCAATTGCACATCACAGGATGTTCTTCTAAAGTTTGCAGTTGGTCCGCCTACATCGTGGATATATCCCTTGAACCCATCAAACTCTGTTAGAATTTTTGCTTCTCTTATTATAGAATCTTTACTTCTACAAGTAACATACCTACCTTGATGAAAAGCAATAGAACAAAAGTTACATGCACCAAAACAACCACGATTATGTGTTATAGAAAATTGAACTTCAAGAATTCCCGGTACTCCGCCATCTTTTTCGTACATTGGATGATAGGTTCGCATATAAGGTAAATCATAAATCGAATCTAATTCTTCCGTAGTTAACGGTTCCATTGGTTCATTCTGAATAAGCATCATCTTGCCGTGACGTTGTTTAATCACCTTACCACGAATATGGTCTTGCTCATCCTGTTGAATTCTGCATGATATTGCATACTCTTTTTTTGAGTTCAATACGTTCTCATAGGATGGACACTCAACACCCTTATACGGTGTTTCAGTAACAGGAACCGCATAGCAAGTGCCTTTAATATCTGTTAATGAAGTAATATCTTCACCTTTGTTTAATCTGTTTGCAATTTCTATGGTTTGTTTTTCACCCATACCATAGGAAATCAAATCTGCACCTGAATCAAAAAGAATAGATGGTCTAATTTTATCGTCCCAGTAATCGTAGTGAGCAAAACGACGTAGAGAAGCTTCTAAGCCACCAATAATTATTGGAATATCTCCATATATTTCACGAATTTTTTGGCAATACACAATAACAGCTCTATCAGGTCTTAACCCCATTTTACCACCCGGAGAATATGCGTCCGTACTACGTTTACGCTTTGCAACAGTGTAATGAGCAACCATTGAGTCAATATTACCTGAAGAAACCATAAACCCAAGACGAGGTCTTCCAAAAACTGTAAAAGCATTATTATTTCTCCAGTCAGGTTGTGATATAATACCCACTTTATAACCTGCACTTTCGAGAACTCTTGTAATTATAGACACGCCGAAGCTGGGATGGTCGACGTATGCATCACCGGATACATAAACAAAATCAACTTCATCCCAGCCTCGGGAAATCATATCATTTTTTGAAATAGGCAAAAAGTTATTATTCTTCACTATTATCCTCTTCATTTTCACCGTATGGTTTATCTGCACCGCCCTGTGCCAATGCATTCATTTCATACCATTGTTGTTTTGAAACAAGCACTTTACGTGGTTTTGCACCTTCATAAGGTCCGATTATTCCACGAGTTTCAAGTTCATCAATAATTCTTGCAGCACGAGCATAACCTAATTTAAGTTTTCTTTGTAACAGGGTTGTAGATGCAGATTGAGCTTCAATAACAGCTTCAATCGCCTTTGGCAGCATCTCATCTGCCGGTCCGTCTTCACCATCATCAGTTGATGAGGTTTCTTTCTTTTTCGTGCCTGTATTTGCAGCCTGACGGTCAATTTCTTTCATTACATCATCGTCATATACAGATTGCTCCTGATTTTTAATAAATGTAACAACGTTTTCGACTTCTTTGTCAGACAAATAGCAACCCTGAACACGAATCGGTTTAGGAATACCAACAGGATAATAAAGCATATCACCATTACCAAGTAATTTTTCAGCACCAACAGAATCAATAATTGTACGAGAATCAACTTGTGATGAAACGGAAAGTGAAATTCTGCTTGGAATATTGGCTTTAATAATACCTGTAATAACATCAACGGAAGGTCTTTGTGTCGCAATAACAAGATGCATACCCGCCGCACGAGCCATCTGTGCAAGACGACAAATTGAATCTTCAACTTCGTTGGGTGCTGCCATCATAAGGTCGGACAACTCATCAATGAAGATAACAATTTGTGGCATTTTCTTTTTACCTTGACTTTCACAAATGCTGTTATAACCTGATATATCACGAACACTGTTTTCAGAAAAGGTTTTGTAACGAGTTAGCATTTCAGTAACAGCCCACGCAAGAGCACCGGATGCCTTCCTTGGGTCAGAAACCACGGGAACAAGCAAATGTGGGATACCATTATAAATTGTAAACTCAACCTGTTTAGGGTCAATCATTAAAAGCTTGACTTCATCCGGCGTTGCATTATAAAGAATACTAACAATCATAGAATTAAGACAAACTGATTTACCGGAACCTGTTGTACCCGCAATAAGAAGATGTGGCATCTTTACAAGGTCTGAGTATACAAACTCACCTGTAATATCCTTACCCAAAGCAACAGTCAGTTTTGATTTTGCATTTTTATACGCAGGTGTATCAATAACTTCACGTAAAGTAACCGATTGTCTATTTTTGTTAGGAAGTTCTATACCAACTGCAGCTTTATTAGGGATAGGAGCTTCTATTCTTACACCGGATGCAGCCAAATTCAATGCAATATCATCAGCAAGGTTAGTAATTTTGCTGATTTTAACACCGGCAGCAGGCTGAATCTCATATCTTGTAACTGAAGGTCCGCAAGCAATATCAACAATCCTTGTTTCAACACCAAAGCTTTTAAGAGTTTCAACAAGTTTATTTGCATTTTGCTTTAATTCTGCCTCTAAACCAGATGAATCTGTGTTCTTTGGAAGATTCAAGCATTCAAGTGATGGTAATACGTATGATTTAACATCGGCAGACTCTAAATCTTCCGCATCGGTCTCCTCTACTTCTTTTATTTTTAACTGCTCTTTTGGTTTCTTATCCTTATTTTTAGATGATGAATTTTTAGAAATAATATCGTCAAGATTAACTATCTTATCCTGTTCATTGTTTTCCTTGTTTTTGAGCTCAGAGTATGTTGGTAATACTTCAGCCTTGGTGTCTTCAATTACTTCATTAACAATAGGTGCAGGACCTAAATCAACATCAGGGTTAAACTCTTTTCTTCTCTTTTCTTTTTCTTCGTTTTTACGTTCGATTTTTTCACCATATTCAGTGATTTTTTCGCCTGTAAATTCTCCTATCTTCTTTACAGGTTTTTCGAAACTTTTTAAAAATCTACCCAATGTAATATTCATCAAAATAAGAATAATTACAAATGAAACAAGAAAAGCAATAATGAGAGCTGCAATTTTATTTCCGCCAGTAATCAGAAGGATTAAACCACCTAAAAAAGCACCCCACACACCGCCACCGAGCATACTTCCGTCAATCTTATAAACATTATATGCGTCTTTAATAGCGTCAAAATATGATGAGTTATTGCTACATTGGAATATATGAACAATAATACTTAACATTGTAACAAACAAAAATGCTTCAATAATTTTTATTATTACTTTTTGATTTGTTTTTTCTAGTGCTATTAAAGCTGAAATTACAAGTAAAAATAACGGGAAAACAAACGCACTAAAACCAAAGACACCAAATGTTAAGGTTCTTAACGCACCCCATAACCCCTCTGCATCGATTATAGCAATACAAAAAGATAATATGCCTGATACAAAAAGTATAATTGCAATTAACTGCTTATTTTTTATTAAGGAAGAATATGTAGTTTTATAATTTTTCTTTTTATTTGTACCTTTTCTTTTCCTTGTCTGTGCCATTAAAACATCTCCAAATTATAAACCAAGAATACTGCAAATAATTGAAACTATACCAACAACAAAACAATAAAATCCAAAATATTTCCACATATCCTTTTTAAGAATCCATTGTAAGAGTTTGATACAAGCAACACCGACAACAGCGGCAACAATAACACCAATAATAGTAGGTAAAAGGTCAAGCTGTGCACCGGTGTCAATTGCATCTTTAAGTTCAACTGCATTAGCAACTATAATTGCAGGAATACCTAAGATAAACGAATATTCAACCATATACTCTTTTGAAACACCGCAAATCATACCGGTTGAAATTGTTGAGCCCGAACGAGAAATTCCCGGAAAACCTGCGGCAAAAACCTGTGCTAAACCAACTGCAAAAGAGTCAAGTGTATTAACCTCTCTTGTGAGTGTTTTCTTTTTTGAAATGTGTGTTGAGGTTAATAATAAACAACCGGTAAATAAGAAACAAAAGCCTTCAAGTAAAATACTATCATCTTCTGAAAATCCACTGAGCCAATCCATTAGTTTCATATCGTTTCCGACAGGAAGCAATAAGATTAAAAGAGGAATACAGGAGAAGACAAACATAACAAGCATTTTCTTCTTTCCCTTCAACTCTTTGAACTTAAACTTACCCGTAAAAATATCTTTTATTAAACTAAAGAATTCAGTTACTAATTCAAATATGGTCTTATGAAAAACAATAAATACTGCAATTAAGGTGCCCAAATGCAAGAGGACGGAAAACAGTAACGAACCTTCACCACCAACGCCTAAAAAATGCTGGAATAAAGAAAGATGTCCGCTACTTGAAATTGGTAAAAATTCAGTAACACCTTGAACTATTCCCAAAACAACAGCTTTAATAATATCCATAGTATCATCTCCGTTTATTAATTTCTAAATATAAATATGACATTGCATCATTTAAATTTCCAACACGGTCTATTAAACCTTCTTGAACAGCTTTTTCGCCATCAAGAATCGTGCCAATATCCATTACTAGTTCTCCGGTAGAAAGCATCAATTCTCTAAATCGTTCGGGCTTAATATCAGAATGGTTGCAAACAAAGTTTACAATTCGTTCCTGCATTTTAATTAGATTAGAAAGCGTTTGAGGAACACCAAGCACAAGTCCGTTTGTTCTAACAGGATGAATAGTCATTGTTGCACTTGGTACAATGAATGAACATTCAGTAGAAACAGCCAATGGTACCCCTATTGAATGACCTCCACCAAGCACTAGTGAAGCAGTCGGTTTTTTTATTCCGGAAATAAGTTCTGAAATTGCAAGACCGGCTTCAATATCTCCACCAACGGTATTAAGGATAACGAGCAATCCATCAACACTATCGTCTTCATCCACAGAAATCAATTGAGGGATAACATGCTCATATTTTGTTGTTTTATCAGTTGGTGGAAGCAGATAATGTCCCTCGATTTGACCAATTATAGTCAAACAATGAATGTTTATTCCATCCTTTTCAACAGAAAATCCGCCGTTATCGACTACTTCGGAACATAACTGTTCATCATTACCGTCTTTAATACAATTATTGTTATTACACATATATATTAACCTCCAAAAAAGAATAATTATATTATTCCGTATTTGGAAGTATTTATTTGTATAATATGCTAAATATTGTATCATAACAAAAAAATAATATCAATATTTTGTTTAAATTTAGTTTTAATATATATAAAACTTATTGACAAATTAATGTCAATGTTATAGAATTTTAATAAGATTGTTAAAAAAATGAAAAAGTCCAAGGAGTGATTCAAAAATGGGTATGACAATCGGACAAAAACTTATTAAGTCTCACCTTGTCAGCGGTGATATGACCGTAGGTAGTGAGGTAGGTCTTAAAATTGACCAGACATTGACACAGGATGCAACAGGTACAATGGCTTACCTTGAACTTGAAGCTATGGGTATTGAACAAGTAAAAACTGAACTTTCAGTTGCTTATATCGACCATAATACTTTACAAACCGGATTTGAAAATGCAGATGACCACAGATTTATTCAAAGTGTTGCTAAAAAACGTGGTATCCGTTTTTCAAGACCAGGTAATGGTATTTGCCATCAAGTACACCTTGAAAGATTTGGCAAACCGGGTAAGACATTAATTGGTTCAGATAGCCACACACCTACAGGTGGCGGTATTGGTATGCTCGCTATGGGTGCCGGTGGTCTCGATGTTGCAGTTGCTATGGGTGGCGGTACATATTACATTACAATGCCAAAAATGGTTAGAGTTAATCTTACAGGTAAACTTAGCCCATGGGTTGCTGCTAAAGACGTAATTCTTGAAGTGCTTCGTATTATGACAGTTAAGGGTGGCGTCGGTAAAATTATTGAATATGGTGGAGAAGGTGTTGCTACTCTCACGGTTCCGGAACGAGCAACAATCACAAACATGGGTGCTGAACTTGGTGCAACAACTTCTGTTTTTCCTTCTGACGATGTTACAAAGGCTTTCTTAAAGGCACAAGGACGTGAAGAAGATTGGGTCGAACTTAAAGCCGATGAAGATGCTGTTTACGATGAAGTAATCGATATTGATTTATCTTCTCTTGCTCCAATGGCTGCTTGTCCTCATATGCCGGATAGAGTGAAATCCGTTACTGAAATCGGTAAAATTAAGGTTGACCAGGTATGTATCGGTTCATGTACAAACTCATCACTTCTTGATATGATGAAAGTTGCTGCAATTCTTAAAGGAAAAACTGTTCATCCCGCAGTTAGCCTTTCAATTGCTCCAGGTTCAAAGCAGGTACTTAATATGATTTCACAAAATGGTGCTCTTGCTGACATGATTGATGCTGGTGCAAGAATTCTTGAAAGTGCTTGTGGCCCTTGTATCAGTATGGGACAGTCCCCTAATTCTGCCGGCGTTTCTCTCCGTACATTCAACAGAAACTTCGAGGGACGTTCAGGTACTGCTGATGCAGGTATTTATCTTGTAAGCCCTGAGGTTGCTGCTGCATCTGCACTTACAGGTTATCTTACTGACCCAAGAGATTTAGGCGAATTCCCTGAAATTGTGCTTCCGGATGAGTTTATTATCAATGATAATATGGTTGCTATGCCTGCAACACCTGAAGAAGCAAAAGACGTTGAGGTTATGTATGGTCCTAACATTAAACCATTCCCAACAAGCGAACCTATGGGTGATGATATTACAGCAAAGGCAGTTCTCAAAGTCGGTGACGATATTACAACTGACCATATTATGCCTGCAGGTGCTAAAATACTCCCCTATCGTTCAAACATTCCATTTCTTTCACAATACTGCTTTGGTGTTTGTGATAAGACATTCCCTGAAAGAATTAAAGCAGAAGGAAAAGGTATTGTAATCGGTGGTGCTAACTACGGACAGGGTTCATCACGTGAACACGCAGCACTTGTTCCGCTTTATCTCGGTGTAAAGGCAGTTATCACAAAATCATTTGCACGTATCCACTGTGCTAACCTTATCAATGCAGGTATTTTACCTCTCACATTTGCTAATGCTGAAGATTATGACAAGATTACACAAGGTGATGAATTAAGTCTTAAAGGCATTAAAAATGCTATTATCAATAATGAACCTGCAGTTCTTGTAAACCTTACAAAGAACGAAGAATATGCTATTAATTATGACCTTTCACAACGTCAAAAGGATATTATCCTTGCAGGTGGTCTTCTTAATTACACAAAAGAATCATTTTAAGGAGTTATAAATATGGAAAATCAGATTAAAGAAGCTCTTGCAAAGTTCGAAGCCCTTGTCAGAGAACAACTTGCAAGAAATGAAAGAATCAAAGCACAGAAAGAATTTGTTGATTTTGATAACCTTGATAAAATTATTATCGGTGTTTGCGGTGGCGACGGAATTGGACCGATTATCACAAAAGAATCAGCCAGAGTTCTTGAATATATGCTTGCAGACGATGTAAAAGCAGGTAAAGTTGAATTCAAAGTTATTGATGGTCTTACAATTGAAAACCGAGTTGCAGTTATGAAGGCAATTCCTGATGATGTTCTTGCTGAACTTAAAGAATGTCACGTTATTCTTAAAGGACCTACAACAACACCACAGGCCGGTGACCCATGGCCAAATATTGAAAGTGCGAATGTTGCAATGCGTAAGGAACTTGATCTTTTTGCTAACGTACGTCCTGTTAAGGTTCCTGACCAGGGTATTGACTGGACATTCTTCCGTGAAAATACAGAGGGTGCTTATGCAGTAGGCTCAAAGGGCGTAAATGTTACAGAAGACCTTGCTATGGATTTTGTCGTTACTACAAGTGAAGGTTCTGAAAGAATTGCACGTATGGCTTATGATTATGCAAAGCGTAACGGTAAAGAAAGAGTTTCTATTATCAATAAGGCAAATGTTATTAAGACAACTGATGGTAAATTCTTAAGAATTTGTAAAGAAGTCGGTAAAGAATATCCTGAAATTATTACAGATGAATGGTATGTGGATATTACAACAGCAAAGCTTATTGACGAAAAGAGAAGAAAGGACTTTAAAGTATTTGTTCTTCCAAACCTTTATGGTGATATTATCACTGATGAAGCTGCTGAATTCCAGGGTGGTGTTGGTACTGCAGGTAGTGCTAACCTTGGTAAGAGATATGCTATGTTTGAGGCTATCCACGGTTCTGCACCTCGTATGATTCGTGAAGGCAGAGGTCAGTATGCAGACCCTTGTTCAATGCTCCGTGCAACAGTTATGCTTCTTTCTCATATCGGCAAACAAAAAGAAGCTGATTTACTTGAAAGAGCACTTGATATCTGTATGTTCGAGGAAAAGAAACTTACAATTACAGGTCGTGACAATGGCGCAACATGTAGTGACTTTGGCGATTATGTAATGGAAACCGTAAAAAAACTTTCATAAGAGGTAAAAATTATGACAAAATATGATGGCGTTTCTAATTCTGTTATTAAACGTCTTCCAAGATATTACAGATTCTTGGGTGAACTTAAAGAAAATGGCGTTATCAGAATTTCATCAAAAGATTTATCCCAGAAAATGGGATTCACGGCATCACAAATAAGACAGGATTTAAACTGCTTTGGCGGATTTGGTCAGCAAGGATACGGTTATAATATTGAAAGTCTTTATAATGAAATTGGCACAATTCTTGGTGTAAACAAAAACAGAAAAGCCATATTAATTGGTGCTGGCAATCTTGGTAAAGCCATTGCTCTTCATATGTCCTTTGAAGAAAGAGGATTTAATCTTATCGGTGTATTCGACAGAAACAAAGCTCTTTCCGGTCAGATGTTAAGAGGAATACCTATTCGTCATACTGACGGTATATACAATTTCTGTAAGGATAACTCCCCTGTCGTTGCCGTTCTTTGCATTCCAAGTGCAGCAGCAAAGGAACTTGCACCACAGCTTGTTGAATCAGGTATCAAGGGCTTTTGGAATTTCAGCCACTATGATATTGCTGCTGATTTTCCAAATGTTGCTGTTGAGAATGTTCACCTAAGTGACAGTTTAATGACATTAAGTTATCGAGTAAGTAATATTGATTAAAAACTTTGAGGCTATGAACATAGCCTCTTATTTTTTCTTCAAATATAAATATATTGATTTTTCATTAAAATAGTGGTAAACTAAATTTGCCAAACAAAATCAAATATTTTTATGAACTACGTATGTGTATTTTTATTTTGGTAAAAATACAGATGCTCTATTTCAGCATACGCATACGTTGTAAGTTTATGTTTGATTTTGTTTGGCGACAGTTGGAGCTATGTATTTTTCGTGCGTTGGTTTCGGCTGACGCACTTTTTATTTTTAGGGGAGATTTCTATGCGATAATTAGTCCATCTTATTCGGTGAAAATTTATTTTCTTGCAATTTTACAAAAAAAGTCTGTAATTTTGTATTTGATGTTACAGAGAATTATAAATTTGATAATATTAGATTGTAAAAATATTGTCTGTAAAAGGAGAAAAAATTATGAAAAAGATTGTAAGCATTTTACTTTCATTTGTTTTGATTTTGTCTGTTTTTTCAATTACTGTTTTTGGTGCAAAAAGTGGTGATTTTACATACACGATACTATCAGAAACTGACAAAACCTGCAAAATCACAGCATATAGTGGCTCATCGAAAAATGTTGTTATTCCTGCTGAGCTTGATGGCTATAAAGTAACAGCAATTGAAATGTTAACTTTCTATATGGATAAAGCTTTAACTGTTGAGCTTCCTGCAACTGTAAAAACATTAGACGGACAGGCTTTTAACCAAATGAACTCAACTGTAAACAGTATTACAGTCGCTGAAGACAGCCCATACTTTTCATCAGTTGATGGAGTTCTTTATAATAAAGACAAAACATCCTTAGTTGTTTATCCTGCAGCAAAAAGTGATGAAACATATAAGGTTATAGATGGCGTCAAATCTATTTACAAGTATGCTTTTAGTGATACTTATATTATTAAAGAAATTATTTTGCCTGATAGCTTACAAGTTATTGAGGATAACGCTTTTGATACATGCAAATCATTAGTAAAAATAAATTTGCCTGTTGGATTAAAGTCTATTGGTTTTAAAGCTTTTACGAACTGTGATTCAGTTGAATCGCTTGTTATACCTGATAGTGTAACCTATATAGGCACTATGGCTTTTGGAAACTCCGAATCATTAAAAAGCGTATCTTTACCAAATACTTTAGAAGTTATTAGTGCCTCAATGTTTCAATCTTGTGTTTCGTTAGAAAGTATTACAATACCTCAATCAGTTAAAACAATATCTGATTACGCTTTTCAGAGTTGTGATTCTCTTGTGGAAGTTGTAATTCCAGATAATGTTACCAACATTGGAGAATCTGCATTTTCGAGGTGTGATAAGCTTACAAATATAACAATCGGTGAAGGTGTAACAACAATTGGCTACGGGAACTTTTCTGAGTGCCATGGTCTTGAAAAAATAACAATAGACAACAATAATCAGTATTATTCAAGCGATGAATATGGTGTATTATTTAACAAGGATAAAACTGAACTTATTAAATATCCTAAAGGTAATCCAAAAACAAGCTATACCATTCCTGATAGTGTAACAACAATTGACAACTCTGCATTTTATGATTGCAATAATCTTACAAATGTAACAATAAGTGACAGTGTAACGACAATCGGAGATAGTGTATTTAGTCTTTGCAACAACCTTACAAGTGTTACAGTCGGTGATAGTATTACTGAAATAAGTAGTTCTGCATTTAAATCTTGCCCCAATCTTACTGATGTTACAATCGGTGACAATGTAACAACAATCGCTTATAATGCTTTTTATAATTGTAAAGGTCTTGCAAGTATAATAATCCCTGACAGTGTAACAGAAATCGGCAATTATGCATTTAATGCTTGTACCAAACTTACGGATGTATATTACCCCGGTACAGAAGAACAGTGGAATCAAATAACAATTGGCAAAAACAACTACCCTCTCACAAATTCAACTATTCATTATAGTTACGGAAAAGGCTTCACAGGTATTAAAGATAACCTTTTCTATATAGACGATGTAATGCAGAAAGCATATCAGCTTGTAGAATTTGATGGTGATTTCTACTATATTGGTGACAGACATCAAATCATTAGGGATAAGGCTGTTTACCTCAAAGAATCAAGAATTAACGGACATACCTATGCCGATGGAACAGAAATTGAAATTGGCTGGTACGATTTTGATTCTGAAGGAAAAATGATAATGCGTGATGGAATTGTTGGTAATAAGATTTACAATAACAACACCTTGTTAAAGGCATATCAACTTGTCAAAGTAGATGGTGATTTCTACTACATAGGTGACCGTCATGAAATTGTTAAGAATAATAGAGTTTTCATCAAATCAGAAAGACTTAACGGTCTAACTTATGCTGACGGTACTCCAATCACCGCAGGATGGTATGAATTTGATGCCTACGGCAGAATGATTATTCTTGACGGCATTGTAGGTAACAAGATTTATAGGAATAATGTTCAGTTAAAGGCATATCAGCTTGTCGAAGTGGATGGCGAATTATATTACATCGGTGACCGCCACGAAATCGTTAAGGATAAAAAAGTTTATGTAAGAGCAGAGCGTACAAATGGCTTAACATTTGCTGATGGTACTCCAATTATCGCCGGATGGTACAACTTTGATGCTGATGGTAAAATGATTATAGAATAAACTTATATAACAAGGCGAGGTAGATATTGAATATCTCCTCGCCTATTTTAATCTTTCGTTTTATAATACAATTTACAATGACAATAACCTTCAAAATCAGGGTCAGCAATTTGTTGCTTAAACTCTTCACATATACATTTATATTCAGGCAGTTTTTGTAATCTGCAGGGGCAATATCCATCCTTCATCTTTAGTCCCTCTTTAATTTTTGCAACCAATTCCTGATTATCATTAAGTCGTACTGACATAGAATCACCTCTTATTTATTATATTATAACTCAATACATAAATCAATAACCCGAAGCAAATACGCCTCGGGTTATAATTGTATATAGGATTATTTATTGAAGTACTTAACTGCAGCCTCAAACATACGAATATCGTATTCGCCCGGTACGTTCTTGTAAAGACCTTCGCCTATACGTTCGCTATGTCCCATCTTGCCGAATACACGACCGTCAGGTGAAGTAATACCTTCAATTGCACATAATGAACCATTAGGGTTAAAGTCAATATTTGATGTTGCGTTTCCATCAAGGTCAACATACTGTGTAGCAATCTGTCCGTTAGCAGCAAGCTCAGCAATAAGCTCAGGAGAAGCAAGGAACTTACCTTCACCATGAGAAATAGGAACATTAACAACATCGCCCACATTCATAAGGCTAAGCCACGGAGATTTTGTTGATGCAATTCTAGTATGAACAATTCTGCTCTGATGACGGCTGATGTTATTGAATGTAAGTGTAGGACAATTCTCATCAGTGTCAATAATCTTTCCGTAAGGTACAAGACCAAGCTTGATAAGTGCCTGGAAACCGTTACAAATACCGCACATAAGACCGTCACGATTATCAAGAAGGTCTGTAACCGCTTCCTTAACCGCAGGGTTACGGAAGAATGCAGTAATAAACTTCGCTGAACCATCAGGTTCATCACCGCCGGAGAAGCCACCCGGAATGAAAATCATCTGACTTTCTTTTACTTTTGCAGAGAATTCTTCAACACTTCTTGCAACATCTTCAGCAGTAAGGTTTCTGATTACGAAGATTTCTGCCTCGCCACCTGCTTTTTCAACTGCACGAGCAGAATCATATTCACAGTTTGTGCCCGGGAATACAGGAATAAGAACTTTTGGTTTAACAACCTTATTTGCCGGAGCAACATCACATTTACCCTCAAAAGAATATGTTGGAATTTCGCCCTTATCTTCTTTCGCTTTTGTCGGATAAACATCTTCAAGTGTTGCAGTATTCAATTCGTAAAGTTCAGCAACTGTAACATTGTCATCACCAAGTTTGATTACAGGTTCATCAGTAGTTATACCAATTTTCATAACACCCGGAATTTCAACATCTTCAGTAAGCTCGGCAACAATAAAGCCCCACATACCAAGATGCCAATTATCTTTGAGGTCAACAGTTGAAGTAAAGCCGATATTATTACCGAATGACATTTTCATAACTGCTTCACCAATACCGTGTTCAACTGCCCAAGAAGCCTTAACCTTACCTTCTTGGCAAAGGCTATGGAATGCTTCCCAAGTAGCTTTAAGGCTATCTGCACTTTCATCAGTTGCACCAAAGAGATATACAGGATGATTTGCTTCTTTAAACTCAGGGCTGATAACATCCTGTTTTTTGATTGGAGCAATAGCAAATGAAATAAGTGTTGGCGGAACATCTAAATCAAGGAATGTACCTGACATTGAGTCTTTACCGCCTATAGCAGCAGCATTTAACTCTAACTGAGCATCAAATGCACCGAGGAGAGCGGCAAAAGGCTTACCCCAACGTTCCGGCTCTGTTTTAAGTCTTTCAAAGAATTCCTGTAATGTAAGATATGCAAGTTTATAGTCACAACCTGCAGCAACAAGCTTTGCAACAGAGTTGTAAATTGATGCATGAGCACCTGTATAAGGGTCAACAGAAAGATGGTCAGGGTCACAACCCCAGCTGAACACACTTGCCTGGTCTGTTTCCTGACCCGGAAGGACAGGTAAAACTGCAGCCATAGACTGAGCAGGTGTAAGCTGAAGTTTGCCACCGTAAGGCATAATAACACTACCTGCACCGATTGTTGAGTCAAAACGTTCAACAAGACCTCTCTGGCTTGCTGTACGAAGGTCAGAAGCCATTTCACGCAACGAGCCATACATTGCCTTACTTAATACTGAAAGGTCTTTTTCTGTAACTGTAACGTCCATGTGCTTAACTGCACCGTTTGTGTCAAGAAAAGCACGGCTAAGGTCAGCAATGATATTCCCTTTCCATTTCATTACCATACGTTCTTCTTCAGTAACAACAGCAACACGGTATGCTTCAAGGTTTTCTTTCTCTGCATACTCAATGAATTTATCTGCATCTTCTGCCGCAACAACAACAGCCATTCTTTCCTGTGACTCTGAAATAGCAATTTCTGTTCCGTCAAGACCTTCATACTTTTTACGTACTGCATCAAGGTCAATCTGAAGACCGGGAGCAAGCTCACCGATTGCAACGGACACACCGCCTGCACCAAAGTCATTACAACGCTTGATTAAACGAGTAACCTCTGCATTACGGAAAAGACGCTGAATCTTTCTTTCTTCAGGCGCATTACCCTTCTGTACTTCGGATGCCATTGTTGTAAGTGATTTCATATTGTGGCTCTTTGATGAACCGGTAGCACCGCCGATACCATCACGGCCTGTACGTCCACCGAGAAGAACAATTACATGACCCGGTGCCGGACGCTCACGACGAACATTATAAGCAGGAGCAGCAGCCACTACTGCACCACATTCCATACGTTTTGCAACAAAACCTTCATGATAAATTTCTGCAACATGACCGGTAGCAAGACCAATCTGATTACCGTAAGAAGAGTAACCTGCAGCAGCAGTCTGACAAATTTTACGCTGTGGAAGTTTGCCCTCTAAAGTTTCTGCAATAGTCTTTCTTGGGTCACCTGCACCTGTTACGCGCATTGCCTGATGAACATAGGCACGGCCTGAAAGCGGGTCACGAATACAACCGCCGATACAAGTTGCAGCACCACCAAATGGCTCAATTTCTGTAGGATGGTTGTGTGTTTCATTCTTAAACATAAGAAGCCAATCTTGTTCCTCACCGTTTACAGTTGCTGTAACATGAATTGAACAAGCGTTGATTTCTTCACTTTCGTCAAGTTCAGGAAGAAGACCACGTTTTTTAAGTGTTTTTGTACCAATTGTAGCAATATCCATTAAAGTCTGCGGACGAGTTGCAGCCTTTTCTTCACCGTAAACTTCAACTCTTGCAGCAAGATAACGATTGTATGCCTCTTGTACCGCCGGGTCATCAATACGTACATTATCAAGATGAGTAGAGAATGTTGTGTGACGACAGTGGTCAGACCAATATGTATCAACTACGCGGATTTCTGTAATTGTCGGGTCTCTGTGCTCTGTATCTCTGAAATATGCCTGTAAGAATTTAAGGTCATCAAGGTCCATTGCAAGACCTTTTTCATCAAGAAGAACACCGAGCTCAGATTCATCCATTGAAATAAATCCATCAACAGTAGCAACTGTTTCAGGAGCAGCATAATCAACTTTAAGTGTTTCAGGCAATTCATGAGATGCTTCACGACTTTCAACCGCATTGATAACGTGATTTTTGAAAGCAGAAATATCTTTATCTGTTAAATCACCATAAAGAGCATAAACCTTTGCTGTGCGGATGAGAGGGCGTTCACCCTGAGAAATAATCTGTATACACTGAGCAGCAGAGTCTGCTCTCTGGTCAAACTGACCGGGAAGAGCTTCTACAGCAAATACGTACGCATCAGGAATATCAACACAATTGGATACATTATCAAGTTGTGGCTCTGAAAAAACTGTTTTAACAGCATAATCAAACAAATCTTCTGTTATATTTTCTGCATCATAGCGATTAAAAAGACGAATGTCCTGTAATTTTTCAATACCAAGCAAATTCTTTGCTTCATTTACAAGACTTTTTGCCTCATTATCCAAGCCTGATTTCTTTTCAACAAATATACGATAAACCATCCTTATTTCCCCTCCTTTAATACTTTAAGTGCCTTAGCACCAATGTCATTTCTGTAAAATGCATTATCAAAATGAACTTTTTTTACAGATTTATATGATTTTTCAATTGCAGTCACAAGGTCATCTTCTACTGCAACTACACCAAGTACACGACCGCCTGCAGTTACAACATCATCACCATTAAGTTTTGCACCTGCAATATAGAGATTATCGTCAAAATCATCATCAACTGTGATTTTAAATCCACTTTCATACTTAACAGGATATCCGTTTGATGCCATAACAACGCAACAAGCAGATTTGTCACTGAACTTAACCATATCTTCAGTTAAACTTTCGCTCTCAACAGCCATCATAATTTCAAGTAAATCACTTTCAAGAAGCGGTAAGACAACCTGTGTTTCAGGGTCACCAAAACGACAGTTATATTCAATAACTTTTGGTCCGTTCGGTGTAAGCATAAGACCAAAATAAAGACAACCTTTAAATGTTCTGCCTTCTGCTTTCATTGCCTTGATTGTAGGAACAAAAATTGTCTCCATACATTCTTTAGCAATATCATCCGTGTAATATGGGTTAGGAGCAATAGTGCCCATACCACCTGTGTTAAGTCCTTCATCATTATCAAGTGCACGTTTGTGGTCCATTGATGAAATCATAGGTACAACCACATTACCATCAGTAAATGAAAGGACAGAAACCTCTGGACCTGTTAAAAATTCTTCAATAACAATGTTATTACCGCTCTCACCGAAGATTTTGTCTTCCATAATAGACTTAACTGCTTCAACAGCCTCTTCACGAGTCATTGCAATAATAACACCTTTACCGAGTGCAAGTCCATCAGCCTTAACAACTGTTGGGATTGGAGCAGTTTCAAGATATTTAAGTGCATCCTCTGCATTTTTAAATATTTCAAATGCTGCAGTTGGAATATTATACTTTTTCATTAAATTCTTTGAAAAAGCTTTACTTCCCTCGATAATTGCAGCATCTTTCTTTGGTCCAAAACATTTGATACCAACTGCATTAAGTGCATCAACCGCACCAAGTACAAGCGGGTCATCAGGTGCAACAACTGCAAAATCAATTTTATTATCAACAGCAAATTTTACAATATTATCAATATCTTTTGCACCGATATTAACAAGTGTTGCATCATCTTTCATTCCACCGTTTCCGGGTAATGCAAAGATTTCTGTAACATTCTTGTTTTCTTTAATTTTTTTAATGATAGCGTGTTCTCTACCGCCACCACCGACAACCATTATTTTCATATCAAACCTCAAGAATTAGTGGTGGAATAAACGCATTCCTGTGAATGCCATTGCAATACCGTACTTATTGCAGCAATCAATTACAACATCGTCACGGATTGAACCGCCCGGTTCTGCAATGTAAGAAACACCACTCTTACGTGCTCTTTCAATATTATCACTGAATGGGAAGAATGCATCAGAGCCAACTGAAACACCTTTAATAGTGTCAAGATATGCTCTTGCTTCTTCAGCTGTAAGTGGTTCTGGCTGTGTTGTAAAGTATTTCTGCCAAATACCCTCTGCACAAACATCTTCTTCATTCTTGTTGATATAACCATCAATAACATTATCTCTGTCAGGACGACGAATATCATCTTTAAATGGAAGATTAAGTACTTTTGGATGCTGACGAAGATGCCAAGTATCAGCTTTTGTACCTGCAAGTCTTGTACAATGAATTCTTGACTGCTGACCTGCACCAACACCGATAGCCTGTCCATCATAAGCATAGCAAACTGAGTTTGACTGTGTATATTTAAGAGTAATAAGAGCGATTATAAGGTCGCGTTTTGCTTCTTCAGGGAATTCTTTATTTTCAGTAACCATATTTGAAAGGAGTTCTTCATCAATTCTGAAGTTATTTCTGCCCTGTTCAAAAGTAATTCCGAAAACTTGTTTCTTTTCCTGAACTGCAGGAACATAATCAGCGTCAATTCTTACTATGTTATAGTTACCGTTTCTCTTACCTTTAAGGATTTCAAGAGCTTCTGCAGAGTAACCGGGAGCAATGATACCGTCAGAAACTTCACGAGCAACAAGTTTTGCAGTTGTTACATCACATTCGTCACTGAGTGCAATCCAGTCACCAAATGATGACATTCTGTCAGTACCTCTTGCTCTTGCATAAGCACAAGCAAGTGGAGAATCATCAAGGTCTTCTATATCATCAACAAAGCACGCTTTTTTAAGAGAATCAGGAAGCTTAACACCAACTGCTGCTGATGTTGGGCTAACATGCTTGAATGATGTTGCAGCAGGCATACCTAAAACATCTTTAATTTCCTTTACAAGCTGCCAAGAATTGAATGCATCAAGGAAATTGATAAATCCAGGTCTGCCGTTGAGGATTTCAATAGGAAGCTCTGAACCGTCTTCCATATATATTTTTGACGGTTTCTGATTTGGGTTACAACCATATTTAAGTTCAAATTCTTTCATTTTTAATCTCCTTATACATTCTTGTTAACAATTCTTGTATCTGCTTCACCTGTTGCAAGGTCGATATATCTGACAAAAAGTGAAACTTTATTATCTTCATTAAGGTTTTTCCAAATAATGTCAGTCATTGTGTCAATGTCAACATCAGGTAATTCAAGTGTTTTTGGCTCACCTTCAAAACTTGGAAGAGGATTTCCGTCGCATTTATATGTATGAATAAACTTTGCTTTGCCTGCAAGAGGATTTGAATATGCATAAGTATATCTCTGACAAGAACTACCATCACCGTCTGCTGACTTTAAGATTGACATAGCATAGTTCATATCACCATTTTCAAGTCTAATGATACCTGAAATACGAGGTGTATAGTTTGGAGCATCGTCTTCAAACTCGCGAGTGCGTAGTGCCTGTTCAAATGTCATCTGCCTATCCATAAGCTCGTAGATAGTGTCTGTTTGGTCACCATTTGTAACAATAGTTTTATTACCAAGAACTCTCACAGGATAATAAATAATAAGATGAGGGTCAGTCATTTTTGACTCATCAAATGCCTTTGTACGCATTGCATCACCTTCTGCAACAAAGACTCTGTTACGACTATTTACGCTTCTACCCATAATAAAGTATGCTGCAATAGCTTTTTTACCATCCACACTTTTACCAATTATGATACCTCTACCATGATAAGGGAGTGAATTAAGTTCGCATTCAAGTGACTTGATTTCCATTTGGATAACCTCCGTTTATTTAATATATGTTTTTCCGTTTTCAACTATAATTTTATCGTCACAGAAAAGTTGTACTGCTTTAGGAAGAATTCTCCATTCAGCCTCTTCCATAATCCTTTTCTGTAATGTTTCAGGTGTGTCATTGTTCATAACATTAACTGCTTTTTGCAGGATAATTGGTCCTGCATCACATTCAGCTGTAACAAAATGAACTGTTGCACCTGATACTTTAACTCCTTTTTTCAAGGCTTCTTCATGAACATGCAATCCGTAAAAACCTTTTCCGCAGAATGACGGAATAAGAGCAGGATGAACATTTATCATTTTATTTTGAAAAACATCACAGACATTTTCATCAAGAATAGTCATAAAACCGGCATAAACAATTAAGTCGGCTTTTTCTTCAATAAGAATATCTCTCATTGCACAACTATATGATGCAATATCTGCAAAATCTTTTCTTATGAGTGTTCTTGTTTTAATACCGTTGTTTTCGGCACGTGTAAGAGCATAAGCATCGGCTTTTGAAGCAATTACACAAGTAATCTTTCCGTTACCAAGTTCTCCTTTTTTTTCTGCATCAATAAGTGCCTGAAGATTAGTACCGCCACCGGATACAAGAACAACTATTCCCTTATACATTATAAAAGCACCTTCTCGTCGCCCTCAATAATTTCACCGATTACATAGGCGTCAATACCGTTTTCTTTAAGAATAGAAAGAGAAAGTTCAACTTCACTTGCCGGAACAACAATACTCATACCTACACCCATATTATAAGTGTTATACATATCACGTTCAGGAATATTTCCCCACTTAGCAATTACATCAAAGATTGGAAGTACCTTAACAGCAGACTTATCAATCTTTGCGCAAAGTCCGTCAGGGATTGAACGTGGAATATTCTCGTAGAAGCCGCCACCTGTAATGTGAGAAATTCCCTTTACGTTAACCTTTTCAAGTAAAGCAAGAACAGGCTTAACATAAATCTTTGTAGGAACAAGCAATGCTTCTGCAATAGTCTTGCCACCTAATTCATCACGCGGGACATAAAGCTCAGGATTATTGTTATCAATATCAAAAACCTTACGGCATAAACTGAAACCATTAGAGTGAATACCTGTTGAAGGAAGGGCAATGACAACATCACCAACAGACATCTTGCTGTTATCAATCATTTTTGGTTTATCAACAACACCAACAGCAAAACCGGCAAGGTCATAATCTTCAGTAGGCATCAAACCGGGATGTTCAGCTGTTTCACCGCCAATAAGAGCTGCACCTGACTGTACACAACCTTCAGCAACACCACTTACGATTTCAGCAATCTTTTCAGGAAAGTTCTTTCCACAAGCGATGTAATCGAGGAAGAACAAAGGTTTTGCACCAACACAGATAATATCGTTAACACACATAGCTACAGCATCAATACCGATTGTATCGTGCTTATCCATAAGAATAGCTAATTTTACCTTAGTACCGCAACCATCAGTACCTGAAACAGAAATAGGATGTTCCATTCCTGCAACACAGCTAAGGTCGAAACACCCGCCAAATCCACCTACGTCATCAACAGAACCCTCATTACGAGTTCTTGCAACGTGTTTTTTCATAAGTTCAACAGCCTTATAACCTGCAGTAATATCAACACCAGCTGCTGCATAACTTTCTGACATAGAATTTTTCATTTTAGTTCTCCTTTTGAAGAATTAATATTTTTAATCAAAATTAGCCTTCCCCATTCCAACAGTAAGTACAAATCTTGTCTGCAGGAAGCCCGATAGCTTTAATAATACCGTCAATCGATTGGAATTCCAGAGATGTGAAATGCAATTTGTTGCAAATAGCATTTCTTAAATTTTTTCCTCTCTCAGATGAAGAATCTGTATATTCAGCAATATACTTTAATCCTTCCTCACCCTCTAATTCGACAATAGTACTACGTGCAATAAGTTCCATATCCGATGTTGCACGTGAAAAATTAAGATATTTGCAACCGTACATAATTGGTGGACAAGCGGAACGAATATGAACCTCTTTTGCACCGTTTTCATAAAGAAACTCTACAGTTTCACGAAGTTGTGTACCTCGAACAATACTGTCATCTACAAAAAGCAGTTTTTTATCTTTAATCAAATCGTGAACCGGAATCTGTTTCATTTTAGCAACACGGTTTCTTTCACTTTGATTTGATGGTGTAAAACTTCTTGCCCATGTTGGAGTATACTTGATAAATGGACGAGCAAATTGAATTCCGCTTTCGTTTGCATAACCAATAGCATGTGGCGTACCTGAATCAGGAACACCGCTTACAAAGTCTATATCCTGTGCAACATTGTTCTCTTTATCGGTTTTAGCCATAATCTGGCCATTTTTATAACGCATTACTTCAACATTAATGCCCTCATAGCATGACGTTGAATAGCCATAATATGACCATAGAAAAGCACAAATTTTCATGTCTTTTCCTGCTTCTCTTAAAACTTTAAAAGAATCTGCGGTAAGTTCAACAATTTCGCCAGGACCAAGTTCTTTATAATCTGCATAATCAAGTTTTTTGTATGCAAAATCTTCAAACGAAACACAGTATCCGTCTTCACGTTTACCAATTAAAACAGGAATTCTACCTAATCTGTCACGTGCGGCAATAATTGTGCCACGATTTGTAAGAATCATAATTGAAGCGGTACCATCAATTAAGCTCTGTGCATAAGCAATACCATCCGCAAAATTGTCCTTTTGATTAATCATCGCAGCAACAAGTTCCGTTGAATTGATACCCTCGTTTGTCATAGCACCAAAATGACCGCCGTTTGAGAAGAGATAATCCTCAACAAGTTTCTCTTTGTTATTTATTAATCCAATAATGCATATTGCATACAAACCAAGTTTTGAACGTACAAGCAAAGGCTGAGCATCTGAATCGCTAATGCTTCCTATTGCCGCGTTGCCTTTCATCTGATTTGAAATATTTTCAAACTTTGTTCTGAATGGTGAATTTTCAATTTTATGAATTTTTCGTTGTAATCCTTTTTGCTCGTCGTAAGCAGCCATACCGCCACGACGAGTACCAAGGTGAGAGTGATAGTCAGTACCAAAAAACACATCTAAAACTGTATCATTTTTACTGACTGCGCCAAAGAAACCACCCATTTAAAATACCTCTTATGCGAAGAAAAGTTCTGAAAGTGTCATTGGGTCAATGTATTTGCCATCTTTATAAACACGCATATTACCTGATGCAATTTCATCAATAAGCATTACATTACCTTCAGCATCATATCCAAACTCAAATTTAATGTCATAAAGAACAAGTCCCTTTTCTTTAAGGTCATCAGCAACAATCTGAGTAATTTTCTGTGTCATTTCTTTAATATCATCATATTGCTTGTCTGACATAACGCCGAGGGCTACAAGAGCATCTTTAATTACAAGTGGGTCACCCTTTGCATCATTCTTGAATGTCATTTCAACATAAGCAGGAAGGTCTGCACCTTCTTCAATATAGTCACCATAGCGACGGATAAAACTACCAACAGCTTTATGACGGCAAATAACTTCAAGACCGTGACCAAATACCTTTGCAGGAAGTACTTCCATTGTTGTATCTTCAAGGTTTGCATTTACATAGTGAGTTTTAATGCCTGCTGCATTAACTTTTTCAAAGAAATAAATTGACATACGAAGGTTAACATCACCAACACCGTCAATTGTAAGGCCTACTGAATTTTCGCCCGGGTCAAACACACCGTCTTTACCTGTGCAGTCATCTTTGAATTTAAGAAGACAGTTACCGTTTTCAAGCTTAAATACGTCCTTTGTTTTACCTGTGTAAATTTTTTCCATGGTTATTACTCCTTTATGTAAATAAAAAATTTATGAATTTAATTTTGACATAATGTCTGCATCTTTTTTAAGCACAACTTCTGCAGCATCTTTACGCATTTTGTCAAGTTTATCTGCAAGGTCTTTATCCTCTACAGCAATAATCTGTGCAGCAAGTAAAGCGGCATTTGCACCACCGTTAATTGCAACAGTTGCAACCGGAATACCTGATGGCATCTGAACGGTTGAAAGAAGAGCATCCATACCGTCAAGGTATGATGAAGCACAAGGAATACCAATAACTGGTAATGTTGTGTTTGCTGCAACAGCACCTGCAAGATGTGCAGCCATACCCGCCGCAGCAATAAGTGCTCCATATCCATTTGCTCTTGCATTCATTGAAAAATCACGAGCCTGTTCAGGTGTTCTATGAGCAGAATAAATATTTACTGTATACGGAATACCTAATTCATCCAAAACAGCAGTTGCTTTTTTAATAATAGGAAGGTCACTGTCACTTCCCATAACAATACCAACTTTTTTCATAACTACCTCCATAAAATTACAAAAGGACAGTCCTATCCTGAAAAATTCAAGTAGAACTGCCCAGACGGTCGGCAAAATATAATTCCACCGTGCTCCTCTGTGGTGCTCCACATAATTCCGTCAGTAACACGGTTATTAACAACATAAAATATTATATAATTTTTGTAGAATTATGTCAATTAAATAACCTTTATAAAATCACTTTGCATATAACAAAAAAATTACAATAATCAATAGGATTTTTGTGTATTTTTTACTCTGCTTTACTTTCGCAGTAAAGGCATCTATAAATTCTGTTTTCCTTGTCTTTCAAAACAAAGATGTTTGGTAATTCCTGCTCAACAGTTGTAATACATCTTGGATTCTTGCATTTGATTACATTTTCAATTCTGTCTGGAATATCAATATTCTGTCGTTTAGCAAGTTTACCATCTTTTATTATATTAACTGTTACTCCTGGGTCAACGTATCCCAATGCATCAAAGTTAATATCAATAACTTTGTCAACTTTAATGATATCTTTTCTACCCATTTTGACACTTTCAGCATTTTGAATAAGTGCGACCTGACAATCAAGATTGTCAAGGCCAAGAAGGTTATATAAAATCATACCATTTCCTGCAGTAATGTGGTCAAGCACAATACCATCTTTAATTTGTCCGATAATCATTACTTAACCCCCAATAACTTCATAATAAGTGCCATTCTGATAAATTTGCCATTATTAACCTGCTTGAAGTAGCAAGCACGTGGGTCCTTATCAACAGCAACAGAAATTTCATTAACTCTTGGAAGTGGATGCATAATAGTTAAATTCTCTTTAGCAACATCAAGTTTTTGTGGAGTGAGAATATAACTATCTTTAAGACGGATATAATCCTGCTCGTTAAAAAATCTTTCTCTTTGAACTCTTGTCATATAGAGAATATCCAGTTCAGGCATAGCATCCTCAAGTGATGTTGTTTCAACATATTCAAGATTCTTTGCTTCAAGCTCAGTTTGTTTGATATACTCTGGAACCTTTAATTCTTCAGGTGAAATAAGTACGAACTTGACATTATTATATCTTGACATTGCTCCAATAAGTGAATGTACTGTTCTACCAAATTTAAGGTCACCACAAAATCCGATTGTAAGGTTATCAAATCCGCCTTTTTCTCGCTGTATTGTAAGCAGGTCAGTAAGAGTCTGTGTGGGGTGATTATGACCACCATCTCCTGCATTAATAACAGGGATATCAGTATTCATTGATGCTACCATTGGGGCACCTTCTTTAGGATGACGCATTGCAATAATATCTGCATAATATCCAACTGTGCGAATTGTATCAGCTACACTTTCACCTTTTGCAGATGATGAACTTTGTGCTTCAGAAAATCCAAGCACATTACCACCAAGATTAAACATAGCAGATTCAAAACTAAGTCTTGTTCTTGTTGATGGTTCAAAGAAAAGTGTTGCTAAAATTTTCCCTTTACACTTTTCAGAGTATTTTGCAGGATTATCTATAATATCATTAGCTACTGCAATAAGCTCATCAATCTCATTAACAGAAAGCTCCTGAATATCAATAAGACTTCTCATAATATTTCTTCCCTTTTTACTTAGCACCATTTACTTCAAGGTACTTTTTAATTCTTTCAACATTTTCATGATTTGCTTCATCTTCTTCAAGATATTCAATAATGTCATATACATCAACTACTGAATATACTGGGAAGCCAAACTGCTCTTCAATTTCTTGCATTGCACCTTTTTCTGTCTGTCCTTTTTCTTTGCGGTCAACCATAATAAATGTAGCAATAACTTTTGTACCATCAAGATGTTTAAGAATATCCATAGATTCGCGAATAGCAGTACCTGCAGTGATAACATCTTCTATTATAACGATTTCTTCACCTGCTTCGGGAATGTATCCAACAAAAGTACCACCTTCTCCATGGTCCTTTACTTCTTTACGATTAAAGAAGAAAGGAACATTAAGACCATTCTTTGAAAGAGCAACTGCTGCTGAAATTGATAAAGATATTCCCTTATAAGCAGGTCCGTAAAGCACAGCTTCTTTCTTACCAAGTTTATCAAAATAAGCCTTTGCATAGAATTCACCCATTTTGGTAATCTGGTCACCGGTTTTAATCATACCCGCATTAACAAAATACGGGATTTTTCTGCCACTTTTAGCAGTGAAATCACCAAATTTAAGAACGCCTGCGTCCTCTAAAAACTCTATAAATTCTCTCTTGTAAGCTTCCATTTTATTCTCTCCTTATCCAACAAATTCTGCAACGCATCTCTTATATGCTGCAACAGGGTCAGCAGCTGCAGTAATCGGTCTGCCAACAACGATATAGTCAGAGCCTGCTTCCTTGGCTTTTTCAGGTGTCATAACACGAACCTGGTCACCAATATCGCCGTCTGCAAAACGAATGCCGGGGGTAACTGTAACAAAATCATTGCCGCATCTGTTATGAACCTTATCAGCTTCAAGCGGTGAACAAACAACACCGTCAAGACCTGCTACTTTTGCATTGTGTGCATAATGCATAACAACTTCATCAATAGATTCTTTAATAAGCAAATCTCTTTCCATAACTTCTTGACTTGTTGATGTTAACTGAGTTACAGCAATAAGAATTGGTCTTGTACCGTCTGCACGAGTTAATCCTTCAAGAGCACCTTCCATCATAGGAATAGCACCACCTGCATGAAGATTAGTCATATCAACATCAAGATTAGAAAGTACTGCCATTGATTTTTTAACCGTATTTGGAATATCGTGAAGTTTAAGGTCAAGGAAAATCTTATGTCCTCTTGCCTTGATTTCCTTTACAATTGACGGACCTTCTGCATAATAAAGCTCCATACCGATTTTTACAAATGGTTTTACATCTGTGAACTTATCAAGAAATGCCATTACATCAGCCTTACTTGAAAAATCACAAGCAATAATTACGTCCTTACCCATTAGTGTGCTCCTCCTATAATTTCATTTATATCTTTAACATTAAGTTTTGCTAATTCATTTGGCAAGTCTTCGATGATATTCTTACAAGCATAAGGGTCAACAAGATTTGCTGCACCTACCTGAACCGCAGTAGCACCTGCCATCATCATTTCAATTACATCCTTTGCAGTTGAAACACCGCCCATACCAATGATTGGAATTTTAACTGCATCGTAAACCTGATACACCATTCTGACTGCAACGGGGAAAATTGCAGAGCCTGAGAACCCACCCATTTTGTTAGCGATTACAGGCTGACGACGTTTAATATCAATTCTCATACCGAGTAGTGTGTTAATTAAGCTGATACCGTCTGCACCTGCTGATTCTGCAGCTTTTGCAATTGATACTATATCAGTAACATTAGGTGAAAGTTTAATGATAATTGGTTTTGTTGTAACCTCTTTTACAGCCTTAACAACTTTTTCAACAGCAGCAGGTTCTGTACCAAAACTCATACCACCATTATGAACATTGGGACAAGACACATTAACTTCAATCCAACCAACTTGTTCACAAGCATCAATCTTTTCACAAGTATAAGCATACTCTTCAACTGAAAAACCGCTTACATTTGCCATAACAGGTTTGTTGAAAACCTTTGCGAGTTTAGGCAATTCTTCACTAATAACTTTATCGACACCTGGATTTTGAAGACCTACAGAATTTATCATACCTGCAGAACATTCTGCAATTCTTGGTGTTGGATTACCAAAACGAGCTTCTTTTGTAGTACCTTTAAAAGAAAATGTACCAAGAATGTTTATGTCATAAAGTTCTGCAAACTCATAACCGAAACCATAAGTACCACTTGCAGGAATAATGGGGTTATCAATCTCAATTCCGAGAAGATTCACTTTTGTGTTTACCATATTATCTCCTCCCTCGTGAGTACTGGACCATCTTTACAGATTCTCTTGTTACCATATTTTGTCTTGCATGAACAACCCATACAAGCACCGAATCCACAACCCATTCTTTCTTCAAAACTGTATTGACCACTTGTTGTTGCAGTTGATTCAATAGCCTTAAACATCGGCATTGGGCCACAAGTAAAGAAATATGAGTAATCTGTATCTTTAAGTGCATCTGTAACAAAACCTTTGATACCATAAGAGCCATCGACAGTTGTTACCTTTACATCAGCACCGAGCATTTTAAATTCATCTTCATAGAAGATTTCTTCTTTTTTATTAAAGCCAAGAATTACTGTTACGCTCTTGCCCTCTTTAATGAGTTTTTTGCAAAGATTATACATTGGTGGCACACCAACACCGCCACCGATAAGCACGGGCTTGTCCAATGATTTTGAAGTATCAAAACCATTACCCAAACCGCAGAGAACATCAAGTTTTTCACCTGCGTTTATCTTGCTCATAACTTCTGTACCTTCACCGACAACTTTATAGATTATTGTGATTGTATTGTCATCATAATCGCATATTGAAATCGGACGACGAAGATAGAAACCATCAAGTTTAATATTTATAAACTGACCCGGTGCAGTAATTGAGCTTGTATCGCCAATAAGCACCATTTCATAGATGCTGTCAGTTAATTTTTTATTGGATTTAATTTCATAAAAACCCTGATACATCATTTATCCTCCCATACAATGTTACCATTGCATATTGTCATTTTACATTTACCGTAAACCTCTGTACCTTCAAATGGAGTACTCTTCCCCTTTGAAAGGAAATCATCAGGGTTTACAACATATTTGTCATTCAAATCAAAAACTGTTAAATCAGCTTTATTTCCTACTTTAATTTCGCTACCTATGTTAAACCTTTTGTTAGCATTAATTGAAAGTAATTCAACAAGCTTTTCAAGAGAAATTATATTTGTCTTAACAAAATTTGTATACATAACAGAGAATGCTGTTTCAATGCCCACAACACCCATATTACTCTTTTCAAGACCTTTGCTTTTTTCTTCTGCACTGTGCGGAGCATGGTCAGTTGCAATCATATCAATAGTGCCGTCTAACAGTCCTTGAATAAGTGCTTTTTTATCACTTTCATCACGAAGTGGTGGATTCATTTTAAATCTGCCGTGTTCTTGTAAATACTTGTCAGAAAGAACAAGATAATGTGGACCTGTTTCACAAGTAATATCTACACCATCTTTTTTGGCTTGCCTAATAAGTTCAACACTCTCTTTAGTTGAGATATGGCAAACATGATATGCACAACCTGTTTGTTTGGCAAGATGTATGTCACGTTCAATCTGTTTCCATTCACTTTCAGAACAAATACCTCTGTGTCCATGTTCTTCTGCATATTTACCCTTGTGAATATAGCCTCCATTAAGCAAATCATTTACTTCACAATGAGCAACAATCATTTTATTATGCTCTTTTGCTATTCTCATAGCATTGAGCATCATTTCTTCACTTTGAACTCCCCTGCCATCGTCAGAATATGCAATACACATATCTTTCATTCCAACAAGGTCAGCAAGTTCCTCGCCCATCTGATTTACCGTAATTGAAGCATACGGATATACGTTTATGACAGCGTCATTGTTGATAATGTCAATCTGCTCCTGTAAATGCACTATTGAGTCAGGAACAGGCTTTAAGTTAGGCATAGAACAAACTGAAGTATAGCCTCCGCGTGCAGAAGCCATTGTACCTGTTTTAATTGTTTCTTTATAAGAAAAACCCGGTTCACGCAGATGCACATGTACATCTGTAAAACCGGGAAATACATAATAATTTGTAAAATTATAGACAAAATCTGCGTAATCGGGTGCTATACAGTCAGAAATATCTGCAATAATTCCGTCGTCAATCAAAATATCTTTTTTAATGAATTGTGAGTCATAAAAAATTGTTGCATTTTTAATTAACTGTTTCATTTCATCACCTGTAAAACAACAGAATTTCATTCTATAAAATAATAACATATTTATATATTGTATGTCAATAAATTCAAGGCACAATATATGTAAAAAAGTGAGGTTTTTACACCCCACTTTTTGTTGATTTTAATAATTTTCTGCTTTAACCATAAAATATGCTTTTGGATGAGCACAAACAGGACAAAGTTCAGGTGCTTCTTTACCAAAATGAACGTGACCACAGTTGGAACAAATCCACATCATATCACCTTCGCGTGAAAATACGAGACCACCCTCAATATTGCTAAGAAGTTTCTTGTATCTTTCTTCATGGTCTTTTTCAATTTTAGCAACCATTTCAAAAAGAGCAGCAATATGGTCAAAGCCTTCTTCCTTTGCTACAACAGCAAATTCAGCATACATTTCTGTCCACTCATAGTTTTCGCCTGCAGCAGCATCTTTAAGATTTTCAATAGTTGTCGGGATGCCGCCGTCATGGAGAAGTTTAAACCAGATTTTTGCGTGTTCTTTTTCGTTGTTAGCAGTTTCTTCGAAAATCTGTGCTATCTGAACATAACCGTCTTTCTTAGCCTTAGATGCATAATAAGTGTATTTGTTTCTTGCCTGTGACTCACCTGCAAACGCAGTCATAAGATTAGCTTCTGTTCTTGAACCTTTGAGTTCCATAAAATCACTCCTTATTTTTAATATTATTATTTTACCATAAATTATGAAAAAATACAACTATGTAGATAAAATATTTTTCTTATGATATTATATACATGAGGTGAGGAGAATGGAAAAATATACAATAACACCTGTTGGGTATATAAATAATGCATATAAAGAAAAATTCGGAATACCGAGGCAAAGTGGATTGACAAATAACATTATATCGAAAATTGTGTTTGAAAAAGAATTCAGTTCAAAAGAATATTTTAAGGGACTTGAGAATTTTACTCATATATGGATTCTATGGCTTTTCACGGAAACTATGTGCAAAGATATTACCCCAACAGTAAGACCTCCTAAACTCGGTGGAAATGAACGTATGGGTGTGTTCGCAACTCGTTCGCCCTTCAGGCCAAATCATATAGGAATATCATCTGTCAAGATTGAGAAAATCGACTATGATGAACAAGTCGGAGTGATTCTTTATGTAAGTGGTGCAGATTTAATGGATAATACACCCATAATAGATATCAAGCCTTATCTCCCTTATACTGATTGTCACCCTAATGCATCAAATGGCTTTGCACTTGATGACATCAACGGACTACTTGAAATTAAATGTGGTGATGAAATTTTAGAGAAAATTCCAATTGATTTGGTTGACGGCTTATTTGAAACCCTAAAGCACGACCCAAGACCATCATACCAAAATGACAATGATAGAATTTATGGTATGAGTTTTGGAGATGTGCAAGTTATGTTTAAGGTTAATAAAAATATTTTAGAGATTATAGATATACAACAATAAAAAGCCACTAATGTGGCTTTTTACTATAAGCTTATCTTTCTATCTTTAAAATAATATTCTCTATCGTGGTCATTAATTTCACGTAAAACTTTGCAAGGATTACCTACAGCAACCACATTCGCAGGAATATCTTTTGTAACAACGCTACCAGCACCTATAACTGTATTATCACCGATTGTAACACCGGGTAATACGATTACCCCTGCACCCAACCAACAGTTTTTACCAATATGTACAGGCATATTATACTGATATGCAAGAGGACGAAGTTCGGGCAAAATTGGATGCCCCGCAGTTGCAATCACTACATTAGGACCTAACATTGTATAATCGCCAACATAAATATGAGTATCATCAACAAGGGTTAAGTTAAAATTTGCGTAAACGCCTTTGCCGAAGTGAACATTTTTACCTGCCCAGTTTGCGTGAAGCGGTGGTTCAATATAGCAATCCTCCCCAATTTCTGCAAACATATTTTTAAGCAATTGTGTTCTTTTTTCCAATTCAAGCGGTCTTGTTGCATTAAAATCATATAATTTTTCAAGATATGTAAGCTGTTCGCTGAATAAATCGTTATCCATTGACAAGTACAAGTCACCACTATGCATTTTTTCACGAATATCCATAAGTTCACTCCTATTTTATATTGATTTTTTTACAATCAACTATTCTCATATATTTTCTCAATGTTTTTTCTCTTGACTTAACCTTAATGCTTTCTAATGAAATGTTCTCAGCATGCCTGACAAACACTCCGTATGCATTCAGATTTCTGAAACGGTTACATTCGGGGTATTCTTTCTCTTGTTCGGGAATCTTTAATCTTAAATCGATATAGTCTTTGCCTTTTGAATAACTTAAATCAAAACATTCAAGTTTTATGTCTTTAACATCTTGATTTGGTATTCCCATAATCATAATAGGAATTTCAATATTTTTTGCTATTATGTTTTTAATATTTATATTTTTGATTTCGCCTTTACCGTCAAGGTCAGGTTTGTTATCGCCATTTCGGTTACAAAGCCTTATAAACAACGGACAAGCCATACTATCCATTTCAATGTTTGAAATATTAACATTCTTGACCCTTGCCCCATCACAAGATTCAATTGATATGCCACTGACTCCTGCAGGGTAAATGTCAGTTAGATAGAATTTGCAGTTTTCAACTGTAACATCGCTAATGTCAAGAGAGGTTTCCGTACCAATTTTGAATGCATTTGTACAGGAAATCACTTCACAATCGTGAATAAAAACATTACTCATACCGCGTTTAGAAGCAACATCAAGATTATTTTTAATTTTGAGTCCGTCATCTCCCGATGTTGCAATGCTCATATTATTTTTGAGTACAATGCCGTCATCAGCAGTTGAAACAAAACAATTCTTAACAATTACATTTGAAGAACCGCAAATATCAATTCCATCAGTATTTGCAATATGACGATTATTATTTACAACCACATTTGATATATTAATATCATTCGACGAGTTTACATTAACGGTCCACATTGCAGAGTTTTCAAGAATTATATTATATATTTTAATGTGATTGCAATTCTTTAAAAACATTAAATAACCGTATTTACTCTTGTGTGAGAAACGTATTCTTTTTCTGTATTCCTGACGCAAATCCCAAACATCTAACACTTTATTAAATGGTTCAGTTTTCGGTGGTAAATGTGGCGCTAGTGAAAAGAAATTACCCTCACCGCAGATTTTGCCCGGGCCAACAACTCCAATGTTTTCGCAGTTATCTGCATAAATTAACGCATTTTCAGTAAAATCGTCAGTATTATGTGAAGCAACAAGTGACGAACCATCAGCAATATATAACACAACATTACTTTTAAGATAAATTGTTCCGCAAGTATAATTACCACCATCAACAACCACTATTCCTCCGCCGTTTTTGTGGCATGTTTCTATTGCAGTATTAATCATTTTAGCATTATTAACTGACTCATCATCCGCTTTCGCACCAAAATCGCGAATATATTTAGCATCATGCAAAGGAAGTTGCAAATTAGAATTTATGTATTTTCTGTATGGAATGTCTTTATAAAAATCCCCGTCATAAACATCGGAAAAGATTTCACCATCATATATTTTAAAATCCTTTTGAATTTTCGGGAAAAATGAACCAATATGGTTTAGAATTCGTGACATAGTATCACCTCTCGATTATATTAGCATACTTGAAAGAAAAATTAAAGAATATAAATGAATTTTTATTGTTTCAAATCATATTCTATTATGAACAATTCTTTTGAGGTGATTTTTATGTGTGGTATTGCAGGAGAAGTGTCCTTTTCTCACTCGGTAATTAAAAACAAGGACTCATTTTTAAGAATGCAAAAAGTGTTGGCACCACGTGGACCCGACCAGAACGGAATGATTATAAAAGATAATGTTGCGCTTATACACACCCGACTCGCTGTTATAGATATTGATAACGGTAAACAACCAATGACAGTTAAATACGGTGATAAAGAATTTACAATTATATATAATGGTGAACTGTACAACACTAATGAAATTCGTAATGAATTGTTGGAAAAGGGTTATTATTTTTCAAGTCATTCAGACACAGAAGTTGTATTGAAAGCATTTATTGAATGGAAGGAATCATGTGCTGAAAAATTCAACGGAATTTTCGCATTTGCAATATGGGATGATTATAAAAAGGAGTTGTTTTTCGCAAGAGACAGAATGGGGGTCAAACCATTTTTCTATACCATACAGAATAATAGTTTTATATTTGGGTCTGAAATTAAAGCATTGCTCACACACGATTATGTTGAAGCAATAATTGATGAAAACTCAATTGCCGAAATTATGTTTATTGGTCCGGGCAGGACACCGGGATGTGGAGTATATAAAGATATTCAAGAACTAAAACCGGCTTGTTGGGGTGTATTTTCAAAAACCGGCATAAAAATAAGAAAGTATTGGACACTTAAGGACCGTGAACATAAAGATAGCTTTGAAGTTACTGTTGAAAAAGTAAAGCACCTTGTAAACGATGCTATAACAAGACAATTGGTGTCCGACGTTCCCGTTGGAACCTTCCTGTCCGGTGGTTTAGATTCCAGCATAATATCATCTATAGCTAATTCATACTTTCAAGAAAAAAGTGAAAGATTACAAACATTTTCAGTCACCTACGAGGATAACGATAAACATTTTGTTAAAAGCAAATTTCAACCTAACAGTGACACAGAATACATCAAACTAATGGTTAGTTTTCTTAACAGTGAGCATCACCTGATAACATTAAAAAATGAAGATTTAGCAGAAGCATTATACAACGCAGTAGATGCAAGAGATTTACCCGGAATGACTGATGTAGATTCATCATTACTATTATTCTGCAAGGAAATAAAAAAGCACTGCACAGTTGCATTGTCAGGCGAATGTGCAGATGAAATTTTTGGCGGATACCCTTGGTTCAGAGATAAAAAAATAAAAGCCATAAATGGCTTTCCGTGGTCACAATCAATTAAGCTACGAAAAACATTTATCCGTGACGAAATAAAGCTTCCTGATGCGGAAGAATATGTTATGTTGAGATATAATAACACCATAATTAACACATCTAAAATAAAAAACATTTCGTCACATGAATCAAGAACAAGAGAAATGACAAAACTGAATCTTGATTGGTTCATGCAAACTCTGCTTGACAGAAAAGATAGAATGAGTATGTACAATGGACTTGAAGTAAGAGTCCCGTTTTGCGATTACAGAATTGCAGAATATCTTTACTCTGTACCTTGGGAGTATAAAGAATATAACTCGTACGAAAAAGGACTTTTAAGAAAAGCTATGACTGGTATTTTACCAAGTGAAGTTTTATGGAGAAAAAAGAGTCCGTATCCTAAAACACACAATCCTGTATATATGAAAATTGTTTCAGAAAAATTATCAGATATTATTGAAAATGATTCATCTCCTGTGTTATCATTTATAAAAAAAGAAGAGTTGCAAAAACTATTGAAAACGGTATCAAACGAACCATGGTACGGTCAGTTAATGACAACTCCACAAACTATTGCGTATTTTATTCAAATAAATTACTGGCTTGAAAAGTATAGGATAACAATTAAGTAAAGGATGATAAAATTGAAGAATAATGATTTAAAAAAAGTTGCTCTTGTTGGTACAGGATTTGTAGGTATGAGCTTTGCTTATGCACTTTTAAACAGTGGTGAATGTGACCAACTAGTGCTCATTGACGTAAATAAAGAAAAAGCTCGTGGCGAAGCAATGGACCTTAATCACGGACTTCCTTTTGCAAAAAGAAATATGTTAATATATGATGGTGAATACAGTGATTGCGTCGATGCGGATATAGTTGTTATAGCTGCCGGTGTCAGTCAAAAAGACGGAGAAAGCAGAATTGAATTACTTAACAGAAATTTATCTGTTTTCAAATCAATTATCAGACCAATTGTTGAGAGCGGTTTTGACGGAATATTTCTTGTTGCAACAAATCCTGTTGACATAATGACAAAAATAACATTGGATTTGTCAGGATTTGATAGTTCAAGGGTTATCGGAAGCGGTACAACTCTTGATACTGCTCGTCTTAGATATTTATTGGGCGATTATTTTAAAATTGACCCAAGAAATGTTCATGCATATGTTATTGGTGAACACGGTGACAGCGAAATAGTTCCATGGTCACAAGCATATGTAACAACAAAAAAAATACATGATATTGTTGACTCATCAAACGGAAAATTTAAATTTGATGATTTATATCAAATCGGAAGAAATGTTACAGGTGCTGCACAGGAAATTATAAAAGCTAAAAATGCAACATATTACGGCATTGGCATGGCGCTGGTAAGAATTGTTAGGGCAATTTTTGGCGATGAAAAAAGCGCATTAACAGTTTCTGTTATGCTTAACGGTCAGTACGGAATCGATGGTGTTTATGCGGGTCTTCCGGCAATAATTGGCCGCAACGGTGTTGAAGATATTATCGTACTTGACTTGAAGGAAAATGAACGAACAGCTTTTATTGATTCTTGTAATTTCCTTAAAGAAACAGCTAAACAAATTGATTTCTAAAAAAAATAAAGCCACCGTACGGTGGCTTTATTTTTTATCTTACACTGTCATAAATTTCATAGAAACTCTTTATAAGAACAGTACCTGTATATTTACCAAACGAAATCAAACACCAAGTGTCATCATCAAATTCACCCGACTCTACGTTATATTGCATTCCAACCATAACATAATTTGACTCATTTGCAATATACCCTGCTGCATCATTCATAAGGTCCATAATGATAATATCTTCACCTGTATATTCTCTTATCGGAGGTACAGGAGAACCGTCTGCACCATATCCGCCTAAAAGCAATTCGCCGAATGTTTCACCGGGGCTCATATAAACTTTCATACTGTCACCAATTTCAAGATATCCAACCTCGGAAACAGTGTAATAGTTATGACAATCATCCTTTAAAACAAGATTATCTGCGATAGATGTCTTGCCCAACAAGGTAATAACATTATTGCTTATAGGTACAAATACTTGCTTCATTTTGATATTAAGCACAGGTTTAACTTCTGTTTCATCAACAGTAGGTAATCCTTCATACCAAACAGTATATTCCTCTTGTCCTTTATACTTTTCAACACCAAGTCTGTCCCCTGTTGCAGAATTCAACTCAATTCTTTCAGATTCAGTCATGTTCATTCCAAGAAGAATGTATCCTATTTCATAGCCATAACGAATTGCTCCATAATGAGCAGAGCCATCTATTCCATCACCTGATAATCCACGTGATGAGCTGACTGTTGAAACATTACCCTGAATGAAAATAAAATTATATCCGGCAGCATTTACAACTTTCTCAGTATACCAAATAAAGTCGGCAGTAAACTTTCTGTCAAAGTTCAACGGGTCTGATTCATCTTGATTCCAATCGAAACTTGCAGATTCAGGATGACAACCAAAAGTAGCAATAAGTGTAGGTGTTTTTTCATTATTGAAAGGTATAAACTCAAGTTTATACATATTTGTATCATATGTAATCGGTGCTGTTCTGTCAAATAAATACTCATCAATATCTATAGAAGAATAGTACATTTTTCCTGTTGTCATATCTGCAAGAGCTTCTTCAACAGCTTCTTTTGAACCTTCAACCAAGGAATTAATGAATTCACGTGGCACGCCATATTTAACATCATCACTTATAATGTTATTTACAAGACAACCAATCGGGTCGGTCCATACGCCCTGTGAATCAATGCCTGTATGAATATGAGTACAAGAAACATTTATACTTACTATATTATTCTTTTCGGCAATATCTTTTAATCCTTCACGAATAAGACGTACATCAGCATTTGCAAGTCCCATAGCATCGATTGAAATGAAAACAACATTACCTCTACCGGAACCGTCGTTCATAACAATAACACGAGCCATTAAATCTTCGTAATTACCCTCTTCGTCTTTATACATTTCATTACCGTACACATAAGGTATATATGCACCTTTGGCATATCTCTTTTCGCCAAAATCATCAGGTAATACAGAAGCCTTACCATATCCAAGACTCCAGACTTTTTTACCCTGTGGTTCATCGATAAACTCGTCCATACCAGCGTAAAAATTGCCGTAAGAATCCAAATCAAATTCCTCATAATCCAAAACTGCAGCTGAAGATGGAATTGCAATGTTTAATATTGTACCTAAAACATCATTAATGAAGAAATTGCTTACACAATTCACTATTTTAGATAAAAGAATATTTTTTTGAGCTTCTTCGCCAAGTTCAACACCTGTTCTTGATGAAAAAACATAATCAGAAGCAGACTTATAACTGACTTCTTTCTCTGCAGCAAAAGCAACTGTCGGTGAAGCGATGCACAAACAGAGTACGCAGATTATTAATGTTTTTAATACCTTTTTCATAAACTACACTCCTATATTTTTTATTCTATTACTAATTTCATCCTTAAAGATGAAACGATATCCGTTAGAAACCAAGAGTTCATTATTATTCATGATTTTGCCTAACCCATTGACCCTTGCAAGACGAGGCTCATCAATTATATCACAGGTGGTTTCAAGTTTTTTAGAAATTCTATCAGCAATATTAAAAATCAGTGCTCCTCCACCGCAAATCATAATACCATGTTTTTTTGCATCGCCAATCACATCGTTGGGCAATTCTGATATATTATTACTAATTTCCTGAACTAAGCTTTCCAGTTGTTCATCAACAAATGGGAAAATCTCGCTTGATGTTATTTCAAAAGAAATAGGCATATTGTCAAGGTAACTTTTGCCGGATGAAAACAATGCAGTTTCACATTTTCTTTCCACCGCAGATGTAAGCTTATTTTTGATTTCTCTTGCTGTGTGTGGACCAATAAGTATGTCTCTATCTCTCTTTAAATGATTTATGATTGCTTTATCAATTTCATAACTACCACGACTAACGTATCCTTTAAATTCAATAGACCCGCAAGATACAATAGAATATTCTGTAACGTGATGTCCTATATCAATTACCATTCTTTTTTTCTTGCTGTTTGCAGGAATACGACACCCCAATGCAGAAGCAAGAATACCATCAACCATACAAACACGACCTGCACCTGCAAGGGTAACAGCATCGAGAAAGATTTTCCCCTCTAAACGAGAAATATTTGAAGGAAGAGAAAGAATTATATTAGGCTTATATATTCTGTTACCGCATACTCGTTGAAGATAATAACGCAACATTCTTTCTGCCATAACAAAGTCAGATACAATACCATTACGGATTACTTTTGAAATGACTATATCATCAAGACATCGTCCATTGACATTGTCAGCTGCCTTACCAAAAGCAATTGGATTGCCCGTTGTACTGTCAATTGCTACTATTGACGGCTCGTCAACAACAACTCCCTTATCTTCAGCGTACATTTTTAGAGATGATGAACCAAAATCTATTCCGATTTTCATTCCCTTCACATAATCATCTCCCTAATAAATGTTAATTCTTTTTGAATTGTTGCTTTAATCTTAAATCCTTCGAAAGAATTGTTTTTCTTAATCTAATGTTGATTGGAGTTACTTCCATTAACTCATCATCCTTGATAAATTCCATTGACTGTTCCAAACTTAATGTTGTGTGCGGTACAAGTCTTAATGCATCGTCCGAGCCGGATGCACGTGTATTTGTAAGATGCTTTGTTTTACATATATTACACGTCAAGTCCTCGTTTTTGGAACATTCACCAACAATCATACCTTCGTAAACAGGAACACCTGGTCCAATAAACAATCGTCCTCTGTCCTGTGTATTAAACAATCCATACGCCGTACTTTCACCTGTTTCGTGAGCAACAATTGAACCTCTTTCTCGAGTTTCAATATCACCTTTATACGGTTCATATCCGGCAAAAAGATTATTCATAATACCATTTCCGTTAGTGTCTGTCATAAATTCAGAACGATACCCAATCAAGCCACGTGCAGGAATTTTAAATTCAAGATGGGTCGCACCGCCATCACGTGAACCCATATTTTCCAGTTCGCCTCGACGTGAACCGATTTTCATCATAACAGCTCCAACATACTCCTCAGGCACTTCAACTATAAGCAATTCCATTGGCTCCAGCAATACACCATTTTCAACCTTGGTAATAACTTTTGGTCTTGAAACCTGGAATTCATACCCTTGTCTTCGCATTGTTTCAATTAAAATTGATAAATGTAGTTCACCTCTACCGGAAACCTTAAATGTATCTGTTGAATCAGTTTCCTCAACACGCATACTGACGTTTGTCTCAACCTCTTTGAATAACCTGTCACGAAGATTCCGAGAAGTAACAAACTTACCCTCACGTCCTGCAAAAGGACTATCATTGACAATAAAATTCATTGAAATTGTCGGCTCATCAATTGTAATAAAAGGTAACGGTTCAACACATTCAGGAGAACAAAGTGTTTCACCGATATTTAGTTCTGCAATACCGGAAATGCATATAATATCGCCCACTGAAGCGCTTTCCACTTCCACTCTCTTTAACCCCTCAAATTGATACAATCTGGAGATTTTTACATTCTGTTCTGTACCATCGGCTTTACAGAGCACTAAATTATCATTTCTGTTGATTGTTCCTCTTTCAACCCTACCAACACCAATGCGCCCTATATAATCATCATAGTCAAGACTGGAAAAAAGAACCTGCAACGGTGCTTCAGAATCACCAACAGGTGGTTCAATATTATCAATAATTGCATCAAACAGAGGACGCATATCACCATTACGCACTGATGAATCAACAGATGAATAACCATCTCTTGCCGATGCATAAATAACAGGGAATTCAATTTGTTCATCACTTGCACCAAGTTCAATAAACAAATCAAGAACTTCATCGATAACCTCATCCGGTCGAGCACCCGGTCTATCAATCTTATTAACAACAACCAACACTTTTTTATTGAGTGCAAGAGCCTTTTTTAACACAAACCTGGTTTGAGGCATACAACCTTCAAAAGCATCAACCAGAAGTAATACTCCGTCAACCATAGTGAGAATTCGTTCAACCTCACCACCGAAATCAGCGTGACCCGGTGTATCAACTATATTAATCTTAACATCCTTATAGTGAACAGATGTGTTTTTTGAAAGTATTGTTATACCACGTTCTCTTTCAAGGTCGTTTGAATCCATAACCCTGTCCTGAACTACCTCGTTTGCCCTGAATATGCCACTTTGCTTTAAAAGCTCATCAACAAGTGTAGTTTTACCATGGTCAACGTGAGCAATAATAGCAATATTACGTACATTCTTACTATTTATCAATTTATCACCCTCAGATGTATATCTATTCAGTATTTTAACACTTAAATAATATTTCTGCAATACAAAAAACATTAAAATATACAAATCACTTTACAAATTAATTAATTTAGTCTAAAATTTATTTAATGAATCATTTGGAGGTAAAACGATGAACTCTAATATCAAACTTAAATTGCTTTCATCACTTGAAAAAATATATCACAGTGATAGTTTACCTTCAAAAGAAATTCAATCATTTTCTATGTTAAAAAATGAAAGAAAATCTATTCAACTTGCTATTGAATCAGAAAAAGATTTTGATTGTGAAATTGAGGTTAACTCGCCACTTGAATACAACCTTTATCTTGTAGAGCACATAAAATCCGATTTTGCAATGTCTAATAATTCAGATAATTACTATAGATTTTCTGAAGATGGTTATTACCCTGACCTGTTGTCTGAAACAAATCAAACAGTTCATATAAACAAAGGCATAACTGTTTTTTGGATTGAAATTATAGCTAATAATAATGCAATTGGTAATAACATTATTGAATTCAGCATTAAAGAAGATGGTAACTATGTCAAACAAAAATCTATAGTGGCAGAGGTTATTAACTGCAATCTCAATTTTAAAGACTTTATATATACTAATTGGTTTCATACAGATTGTTTGAGTTCATATTACAATGTGGAAGTGTTCTCTGATGAATATTGGAGAATTACAGAGAATTTTCTGAAAACTGCTTCCGAGCACGGTATGAATTGTGTTTTAACCCCACTTTTCACACCACCTCTTGATACGGAAATTGGAAAGGAAAGACCAACTGTACAATTGGTTGATGTTTCATCAAGTAATGGAAAATACATATTTAATTTTGAAAAATTGACACAGTGGATACAAATGGCACATAGATGTGGCATTACGCATTTTGAGATGTCACATTTTTATACCCAATGGGGTGCTCGTCATGCTCCGAAAATTATGGCTACCGTAAATGGTGAGTACAAAAAAATCTTCGGATGGGAAACTAAGGCTTCCTCAAAGGAATACAAGAGTTTTTTGAAGCAATTTTCACTTGCATTAAAAAAATATTTAGAAGACAATAATCTGAATAATAATACCTTCATTCATGTTAGTGACGAACCTAATTTTTCAATGATTATTCCTTATTCCAAAGCGTCTAAATACATTCACAAGCTTTTCAAAGGATATAAAATTATTGATGCTCTGTCCGACCCGTGGTTTTATAAATTAGGAATTGTTTCTTCCCCTATTCCCGCAAATGACCATATTGAAAAATTCATAAACAAATGCACTGATTTATGGACCTATTACTGTAGTGCACAAACTAATAAGTTTGTTTCAAACAGGTTCTTTTGCAACGACTCGATTAGAAATCGTGTATTTGGATACCAATTATATAAATATGATATTAAAGGGTTCCTACACTGGGGATATAATTTTTATTACACACAGTTATCGAAACAGCTTATTGACCCTTATACCGTTAGCGATGCAGGAGGAAAATTTCCTTCAGGCGACAGCTATGTTGTTTATCCCGGTAAGGACGGAAGAGCAAAACCTTCAATCAGATTAAAGGTTTTCTATGATGCACTTCAGGATATGGCTGCTCTTAATGCTCTTGAACATCTAACAGATAAAAAGACATGTCTTGATATTATCGAGGAAAACGGAAGTCATTCACTAACCTTTAGCAATTACCCCCATTCTGATGAATGGCTTTTAAAAACTAGAGAAAATATTAATCAAGCAATTAAGGAAAATATATAATGAGGAAATTTTTAAAAACTATAAAAAATTTCATAAAAGAAACAGATAAGATACTTCTCCTGTTATGTGTCTTTGCTTCGACTTTTGGATGTGTGTCCGTTTTAAGTGCAACACATTGGTCCTTGGGTGAAGGAGAACGCTTTACACGAGATTTTGTTGTTATGTGCCTTGCAGTTGTTGCAGGAATAATTATTGCTCTGATTATCTCTTTGATAGATTATGAGTTTATAATGCGAATATCACCGTTAATTGGATTATTCTGTATATTAATAATGATTATCACCTTATTATTCGGTGTCGGTCCGGAAGAAAGACCTGATGCAAAAACCTGGCTAAAAATCGGTAATACAGGCATATTTTTTCAGCCATCTGAGATTGTTAAAATTGGTTTTATAATTACCTTTGGAGTTCATATTGAAAAGATAAAATCTAAAATAAATCATCCCCTGTCTATATTACAACTTATAGTTCATGCACTTATTCCTATTGGCCTTGTCGTCATTTCCGGTGACATGGGTTCAGCACTTGTATTTGTTATTATTACAGTTGTAATGTTATTTCTTTCAGGAATACATTGGGGATATTTTTTAGCAGGTGGATTATTGTTATTATCATCACTTCCTCTCGTTTGGGTTTTTGTCTTAGATAAAATTCAAAAAGACAGGTTTTTGGCAATTATTTATCCTGAACTATACCCTGATATCATTTATCAGCAAGAACGTGGATTAGTAGCAATCGGAAGTGGCGGAATTACAGGACAAGGATTGTTCAACGGCGCATTAACTCAAATTCCAAATGCAATTCCCGAAAGTGAAAATGATATGATTTTTGCCGTAATTGGTGAAGAACTTGGTTTGATAGGATGCATAACAGCATTACTTGTTTTAACAGCAATTGTTGTAAGAATAATACGTACGGGACGACATGATAAGGTGGGTAATACAAAAATTATGTGTTGTGGCGTTGCTGCAATGATTGCGGGTCAGGTTATAATTAACATTGGTATGTGTCTTATGCTTCTACCCGTTATCGGTATTACACTTCCATTCTTTAGTGCCGGTGGCTCATCAAATCTTTGTTTATATTTTTCCATCGGATTAATTTTAAGCTTTTATAGATATAATCAGCAACGTGATTTGATTCACGTAAGTCAATCAAATATATATAATCCATTCTCGGAAATATAAATAACGAGGCATGAATATGACAATAAAATTATTTTTTCAGGCAATACTGAAATTTTTATCGGGCATTCTTTTAGTCGGAATTTTAGTTTTCTTGCCGGCAGGAACACTTGACTTTTTAAATGGTTGGCTTTTTATGGGAATACTTTTTGGCCCAATGTTTATTGCAGGAATCATAATGATGATAAAAAACCCTGAACTATTGAAAAAGCGACTTAATGCAAAAGAAAAAGAAAATGAACAAGGTCTTGTTATTAAACTTAGCGGACTGATGTTTTTATCCGGCTTTATTGTTGCTGGATTAGGCATAAGATTTGATTGGTACACCTTACCGGAGAGTGTTTCTATCGGAGGTTGCGTAACTTTTCTTATTGCGTATTTACTTTATGCAGAAGTACTTCGTGAAAACACATATCTTTCGCGTACTATTGAAATTCAGGAAAATCAAAAAGTAATTGATACCGGTCTGTATGGAATAGTGCGACACCCCATGTATAGTGTAACTTTAGTTTTATTTCTTGCAATACCGATTATTTTAGGTTCACTATATTCATTTATTATTTTCCTTTCTTATCCCTTCATTATTGCAAAAAGAATTGAAAATGAAGAAAAAATCCTTGAAGATGGACTTGAGGGATACCGCGAATACAAACAAAAGGTAAAATATCGCCTTATTCCATTTATTTGGTAAATCTGATTTACATAAAAAAGAGGTCACCTTAGTGACCTCTTTTTTTACGCCTTTTTAACAGCACCCATATTTGCCATAATTTTCTTGGTTCCGACCTTTTCGAATGCAATCTCCATTAGAATATCATTACCCATCGGTCTTAAAGAAACAATCATACCTTTTCCAAAAACACGATGAACAACCCGTTCGCCAACAATAAACTTTTCAGTAGTTTTATTTGTTGAAGAACTAAAACCTGAACCGAACCCGTTTGTAATCGGTTTAGTATTTAAAGAATTAGTTTGATTCTTTGACGGCATCGGTTTTCTGATTTTCACAAGGGATTCACAACAATCCTTTGGTAACTCCTCTAAAAATCTCGATGGTCTGTTATATTTAGTAGAGCCGAAAATCATTCGCGACTTTGTATTTAACAAATATAATTTTTTCTTTGCTCTTGTAATTCCGACATATGCCAAACGTCTTTCTTCTTCAATTTCTGAGGAATCATACAATGATTGCATTCCTGGGAATACTCCTTCTTCCATGCCCGGTATAAACACAACCGGAAATTCAAGCCCTTTAGAAGCATGAAGCGTCATCATAACAACAGTATCTGAATCAGCATTATAATTATCAATATCGGTAAGTAATGCTACCTCCTCAAGGAAATCAGACAACTCACCTTCAGGGTTTTCTTCCTTAAATCTAATCAAGTTGGAGTTAAGTTCATCCAAGTTCTGCAACCGTTCCTCCCCTTTTTCCTTATCAGCCATTGTCATCGCTTTATATCCCGATTCGTCAAGCAGGGAAATAAACACAGAAGATAGTGATTCACGTGTAAGTAATTCTGCAAAGCCTTCAATCATAGATGTAAACTCTTGTAACTTCGGTGCACTTCTCTTAAGTTTTTCGTACTCATCAGCACTTCTAAAAACCTCAAACAAACTGATACCCAACGCTGCAGAAATCTCTTTAGCTGCATTTATTGTTGTCGCACCAATTCCCCTCTTGGGAACATTAATAATTCTTTCCAGGCGAAGATTGTCACCGTGGTTTGCAATTACCGATAAATACGCAAGAGCATCTTTAATTTCCATACGGTCATAGAATTTATGACCACCTATTATACGATACGGAATACCACTTCTGACAAAAGAACGTTCAATAGAGTTTGACATAGAATTCATTCTGTACAGAACAGCATAGTCACTGAATTTACCGTCCGAGCCCATGGACTTCAAAATCTCATTGGCGATAAATTTTCCTTCGCCATATTCATCGTCTAATGTGTTTAAAATAATTTTATCGCCTTTTCCGTTTGAGGTCCAAAGATTTTTTCCTTTACGTTGCTCATTATTAGAAATAACTGCATTTGCACCATCTAAGATATTCTGAGTCGAACGATAGTTTTCTTCCAGTCTTATTACCTTTGCATTTTTAAAGTTTTTTTCGAAGCTCAGTATATTCTCAATAGTTGCCCCACGGAATTTATATATACTCTGGTCATCATCACCGACTACACAGATATTGTTATAGCCTTCAGAAAGCAATTTTGTAAGCATAAACTGTGCATGGTTTGTATCCTGATATTCATCAACAAGAACATATCTGAATTTATTTTGATAATATTCTCTGACATCATCATTTTCCTTGAGGAGTTTGACTGTATTAAAGATAATATCATCAAAGTCCATTGCATCCGCATTTTTGAGCAACTGCTGATATTTTACATAACATTCGCCAATTTGTTTTTCCCGATAATTAGCACTACCAAGAGACAGATATTCACTTGCAGGTACAAGCATATCCTTTGCTCTGCTGATTTCCGATAAAATTGATTTATGTGGTAAAAACTTATCGTCAATATTAAGAAGTCGTTGACATTCCTTCATTACTCGTTTACTATCATCCGTATCATAGATAGTAAAATGTGATGAATAGCCAATCAAATCAGCATTTTTACGAAGAATACGAAGACATATTGAGTGAAAGGTTCCTGCCCAAATATCATTAGCATCCTCGCCTATTCTCAAAACAAGACGTTCTTTAAGCTCATTAGCAGCCTTATTTGTAAATGTAAATGCGAGAATTTCCCAAGGCTTTGGTGCATCAACTGACAATGCTCTTTTAATATCATAATATACACTGTCATTTCCCTCATAATACTCAGTCATAAGACTATGTGTATTATTATCAATTCTTGACTCAATTACATCTGAACCATATGCAGAGCCGTATTTTATTAAATTGGCAATTCTGTTAACAAGAACAGTCGTTTTACCACTACCCGCACCTGCAAGAATTAAAAGCGGTCCGTCAATTGATAAGACCGCTTTTAATTGCATTTGATTCATTCTGCTAAACTCTTTTAAAATAATTTTATCCCTTAATTCACAAATTTGTGAAACCATTTATTATCACCTATATATTATTCATTTGAAAAGGATACAGATATAAAATCTTCATCATCACTTTTCTCAACAGCATTAACATCTGCGTTAATATCACTTACTTCATCCTCAATAATAACCTCAGAACGAACTTCGCCCTCAATTTCATCAGATATTGATGCATCAAATTCGTATTTGACAGGATTCAATTCAGCTAAGTCAGTGTGTATATTAAGAAGATTTGAAGCTGCAGTATTCAATTTAGAACTAAGAGAATAAACATCTCTGTGAAGTTGTTCAATTGATGTATTAAATTTTTTTGAAATAATATCAACATCTCTTAAAAGTGCCTCAATTTCAACAGATTCGCGTTTAATATCCTGGGAAGCTATGGAACCAATGTCTTTCGCCTTTGCTCGAGCATTTTCTACTAATTCATCAGAATATCTTCTTGCATCTATATATACAGCACCTATCTGTTTTTCAGCACGTTGGATTTTATCCGATTTTTCTTGAAACTCATCAAGCTTTTGTCTATAAACTGTATTTTCAGAAAGTACGGCATCTAATTTTGCACTAAGTTCAATATTTTCAGCCTCTTTTTCGGACAAAAGCTTATTAACACTATCAAGTTCCTCAACCTGATTTCTCAAGTCAAGAACTTCTCGTCTTTTTTCATCAAGAGAGTTTTTAATGTCTGCGATTTCCAATTGTAATTCTTCTATCAAGGCAAGTACATCTGATTTTTTAAAACCGCCAAATATTACTGTTTTCATTGAAGTAGAATCCTTTGCCATATTTTTAGTTCCTCACATTGTTTTATTAAGATAATTTTAACAGATTTGTTCTGATAAAACAATAATGAAATGAAAAAAATATCAATTTAAGTAATAAAAGAATAGACAAAAACTTTCAAAAGATGTAGAATAAAATTGTGGGAGGTAAAAATTATGAAAAATACAAGTAAAAAAGTTCTCAAAACAGTTGGTGCAATCGGCATAACTGCTTCAAGTACATATTTTATTCTCGGTAGCGCAATTTACTATGCCACATTAACTAAAAACGGGTTAAAGAATCCTTATATTGCAAAAATTGCAAGTGGTAACAAAAATCCATCAGAAGAAAAATTACGACTTGACTCAATAAAGAAGGATGGTGGAAAATGGTTTGATAGTGCTAACAGAGAAAAACTCATTATCAAATCAACAAATTATAACAAGAATTTATACGCCGACTTCATATTCCCTGAAAATGAAAGTGATGTTTTTGTAATCATAGTACACGGTTATACCTCTGAGCCAAGAGGTATGGGAATCTACGCAAAAGAATATCACAACAAAGGATACAATGTTCTGCTTCCAAGCTTAAACGGACATGGTGACAGCGAATCTAATCGCATCACAATGGGATGGCATGACAGACTGGATGTTATAGACTGGGTAAACTATATATCAGAAAACTATCCTGAAAGCAAAATCATAATTCACGGTGAATCAATGGGTTCGGCAACAACTATGATGGCAACAGGTGAAAATTTGCCGGATAACGTAAAAGTAGCAATTGCCGATTGTGGTTACACATCTGTATGGGATATAATGAGCAATAAAATTACAGGTAGTTTTAAACTTCACGAATTTCCTACTCTGTATTGCCTTAATTCAGCAAACAAAATATATTCAGGATTTGACTTTAAAACCGCATCTGCTGTTGAACAAATAAAAAAATCAAAAACACCGACTATTTTTATTCATGGCGATAAAGATAAGTTTGTACCTTATGAAATGTTAGACAAGGTTTATGAAGCCGCTTCATGTGAAAAAGAAAAAGTTACAATTCCTGACTCGCCACATGCTCGTAATGCCTGTAAGAATCCCGAATTATATTGGAATTCTATTTTTAATTTTATTTCCAAATATATATAAAAGTAACTCCGCAATAATCAATATTGCGGAGTTATATTTTTATAATTGAGCAACAATTTTTAAAACGAGTCTTGCATCCAATGAAGTAACATATCCATCATTATTCACATCTGCACACGCAAACTGATTAGGCGTTAAATCCTTTATTCCTGCGGCATACTGTAAAACAATTCTTGCGTCTATTGAGGAAACAACACCATCCAAATTAACATCGCCAATTATTAGTTTATTACTCACGATAACTTTACATGTTTTAGTTAATGAACCAACTTTTGCAGTTATGATTGCCTCACCTGCACCGACAGCAGTTAATTTACCATCCACAACCTTAACTACTTTTTCATTTGATGTGGACCACAGTACTGTTCTGTCATCAGTAGTGTCTGTCGGATTGTATGTAACGGAGAGTTGGAATGTATCATCGACAAACAATTCAAGATTTGATTTATTCAATGAAATTGATTCTAAAGGAATATCCTCTGCATTTCCTCTGTTCACAACAATAGTATAAGTTCTTATGTCGCCATTTTCGGCAGCCACATCAATTTTAAGATTATTTATGCCTTTTTTTACAGAAATATTTCCTGTGCCCTTTACAGTTGCTTTGCTGTTGACAGTAGTGGCAGTGATGTTGACAGACGAAACATTAGAAGGAACTTCAATAGAATACCCACTTGTGTTTTCAGGCTTAAAGGTAAATTCATATCCATCAACAGAAAGTGACTTAAGCCAATTGTTAGGACTGGCATTTGAAGATTCAGGTAACGGACAAGCTTCATTTGGCATATTTCTGTAATAAGGAATAATAAAAGTAAAGCTATTCTCCAAAATACCTAACTTGCTGTATGTATTCATTATACTTACAGACTCAGTTGCAGGAGCTGTTATGTTGGCCATATATTGGTGATTCCAATTCTTGTTTACAACATTAAACTTCTGATAATAAAGTGTATCCTGATTGTTATTAATATAACCATTGCCAATCCATTTTGCACCACCAACAATTGCCTTATATGGTGTATTCCAAGGAATCATATATTTATTTTTCTCAGTTGTTGACACACCGGACCCGGATGCATATTTTAAAGCATTTCCTACAGGATTACTGCCTGAATATGCCATAATATTATAATAATTATAATACCCTTCGTATCCAGGGAAGGTTCCACTTGTAGAACCGCTACCGGAAGTGCCGACCTCCTGAATTGTTCTTGATGCCAAATGATATGGACTTACACCCGAAATCTTTGCAGCATCCATATATGCTTGTGCATAGGAAATCGTTTCACCTGAGGTATTTGTGATTTCCTTGTCTTCCATAAAAGAGCCCTTAAGAATTCTTTCAACGCCTTCAATTGTTTGTGTATTCTCATCATAAGATAAAGCCTCAAACATAAATATATTGCGTTCATTCAAGAAATTTCTTGGGTCCATATAGTGGAATATTGTTGTGTCGTTCGCATGGTACCAGCCACCACTATCAGATGCAATCCACGTATCTGTTTTCCAATTGTATGAGCCTGACTCAGTTGAACGGTACGACAATGGAAAAGTTCGGTATATCATACTTTTCATACGGTCGCCTTGAGCTTCATCACTTACAAGAGTTGACCATTCTATACCGGTATCATAAAAAACAAACTTCCAGGTCGGATGTGCAACTACAAGTTTTTCTATGTATTCTTTATATATTTCAGGCACATCCGTAGGCAAAGTAACATCACCTGACGGAGTATCAATAATTCTCACATAGTCAGCGCTAACATATCCTTCAAGTTGAATTCCATCATAAATAAACTTAATATGACACCATTTCGGATTAGCAGTATCATCCGGACTGTTTACAGTTTCTATAACTGTAACTTCATTCCCTGCGTTAAGCATAACTTTAACGCCATCATGCACTAATCTATTACTGTCACCAGGTAAGGTACTCGGAGTTGTTCTTACACGAATTTTATCGTCAGTAATATATCCTGTCTTAGCTCCAGATTCAGCATTGACAATAAAAAAGCAAGAAAAGGACATAATAATTGATATAACAAGTATTATGGAAACAAAGTTTCTAAACAAGGTTTTTCCCATTAATTTACACATCCTTTGACTTTTCTTGCCTTTATTTTAACAAAAAACTGCAAAATCGTCAAGTTTCATAATATTTCCATAATCTCTTTAATGCTTTTTTGTTCATTTCTTAAATTATCACTGTTGGTTTCTTCATATAAATTTGAAGCGGAAAATATAGATATACCCATTAAAGAATGATTGAATATTTCCTTCATTTGCCTATATATTACGTCATTATTATTTATCCATTCATCTCTTCCTGTGCCGGCAAATTCGTCTTTATGTCCTGCCTTATATAATCCTAATCCAATAATTATTTTATTTTCGTTAATACTTATCCAATCATTAAGTACATTTTCGAATGGCAAAAACTCGTTTTCGTATCCATAATATATCTGTGGAATAATATAATCAACGTATCCTTCTTCTTGTAACCATAAATGAACATCTGCATAATAAGTGCTGTAGTTTTTTTCAATATCTGCATTAGGACTGATTGAAAAAATCAGATTAGAATCATAACTCTTGACCAAACAGTAGATTGATGATATTAACGAATTAATATTTGTCCGTCTGTAATCAACAATAGATAAGTGTCCACCGTTATTTAAATATTTATTAAATAATTCTATATCACCCTCGTTCAAATCATCAGGGTAAAAATAATCATCAAAGTGAATACCGGCAACATCATATTTATCTAAAATTTCCTTAATTCCATTAATAATATATTTTTGAACTTCAGTTGATGCAGGATTATATGTAATACAAGTTTCAGTAGTTATAATATTTTCAAATCTGTTATATAATACAAATTTTTTTGCCAAACTATCATCAGAGATTCTATTAATATCTGAATCATTTCTAATTCTGTAAGGATTAATCCATGCATGAACATCAACATCATATTCCCTGCAAATGTCAATAAATATCTGCAAAACGTCAAATTTAAGTTCACCATTTTTATCGGCACAATAAATACTGACCGGAAAATAATTTGACCTATAAAAACAGTCATCAAAAGCCCTTACATGTAGGAAAATGGTGTTTATATTATATTGTTTTAATATTATAATTTTGTCACGAACATTTTTTTGAAATTCTGTTTCCTTTTCTGAACACTCAACAAGTTCATATATTTCGTAATATGTTATCCACGTTGCAATTATCTTTTTATCGACATTCAGAATTAAATCCTTTGCTTTTTCGTTTTTAAGAGTACAAGAGGAAAGAGTAAAAACAATCGTAACAATTATTAACAAAAATTTTTTCAATTTTTCACCTTTTTTTAAATTTTGTATTGACAAGAATAAAATATATGATATAATAACAGTAATCATTACTGTTAGCGAGGTGAATTAAATGGCAATTGAAAGAAAAAGTAAGCAACGTGATGCGATAATCAATGATTTATGTTCACGATACGACCATCCAACAGCGATGGAACTTTATCTTTCTGTTAGGGAAGTAATTCCTAATCTTAGTTTGGGAACATTATACAGAAACCTATCGCAGCTTGAAGAAAACGGAATGGTTTTAAGAATACCTGATGGTGCTACTGACCGATTTGATGGAAACACTAATCCCCATGCACATTTTAAATGTATCACCTGTGGTAAAGTATATGATTTAATGTCATTTAAAAATGACTCAATCACCTTCTCTGACGAGATAATAAGTCGAGTAAACAATTACAGTTTAATGGCATTTGGTGAGTGCATACACTGTAATAAAATAAATTAAAATTTAAATTTTTGGAGGAAAAAAGAAATGAAAAAATTTGTATGTTCAGTATGTGGTTATGTTCATGAAGGAGATTCAGCACCTGAGAGATGCCCTCAGTGTAAAGTTCCTGCTGATAAGTTCAATGAAATTAAGGAAGATGAAAGAACTTGGGCAGCAGAACATGTTGTAGGCGTTGCTAAAGGTGTTCGTGAAGACATTATTATGGACCTTAGAGCTAACTTTGAAGGCGAATGTTCAGAGGTTGGTATGTAGCTTGCAATGGCAAGAGTTGCCCATCGTGAAGGATATCCTGAAAGCGGTCTTTATTGGGAAAAAGCTGCTTGGGAAGAAGCAGAACATGCAGCAAAATTTGCTGAACTTCTTGGTGAAGTTGTAACAGACAGCACAAAGAAAAACCTTGAAATGAGAGTTGACGCTGAAAACGGTGCAACTGCTGGTAAATTTGACCTTGCAAAACGTGCAAAGGAACTTGGTCTTGATGCAATCCACGACACAGTTCATGAAATGGCACGCGATGAAGCTCGACATGGCAAGGCATTTGAAGGTCTTTTAAACAGATATTTTAAATAAATCCCTATTTTTATAAATAAAAAGTAACGAGTGGTTGAAAAGCCACTCGTTTTCTTATTATATTTATAAAACTGTAATTAACATATAGATTATGTAAGTTGACATTAATCCATATAAAATATATAATCTATTTGACTGTAATTGTAATTGTCATTTTTATTCTATATTAAAAGGAGATTTTTATATGTTTGATAACATAGGTGGAAAAATCAAAGCTGTTGCAACAGCTTTTACATGGATTGGAATTATATTTTTTAGTCTTACAGGATTAATTGTCATGTTCATTGACGAAGATACAATACTATTAGGAATCTTAATAATTGCAATTGGCTGTTTAACCTCTTGGTTATCTTCACTTACTCTATATGGATTAGGTCAATTGATAGAAAATAGCGATATTTTAGTTGCACAAGGCAGACGACAGCCTCCTGCTCCTGTTTATACACATACAACAGTTACAAACAATACCGCTAATACAACAACTACTGGGAGTTCTCCTTTAACAAATTTTTTAAATAATCAATCAAATGTTGTACCGATTCAACCACTTGTAGTTGACGAAGATAACATTAAGTGTCCCGTTTGTAATGAATTACAAAGAAGCAATAGACTGGTTTGTTACAAATGTGGACAGCTATTTATCAATGGTCAACCCAATATCCCATATTGGTGCAAGAATTGTGGCAGACCCGGACCCTATGGAGAATATTGTCCAAACTGTGGCAGTTCAATAAGAATTTATAATAAATAATTTACAAATTCACATAAAAACAGACCTCTGTAAAAAATACAGAGGTCCGTTTTTTAGTTTTGATTATGGATAATCATACAAAACGACTTCTTCGTTAGCTGCGATGCATGTTACCTTTATTCTGTAATCAGAGAATACATTGATAAGTTTTTTTTCTTCAAGTCCTATAACATATCCGTTACCAATGGTTGCCCATTCTTCAACTGTTTCATAGCCTGTTGAATTTGCTTTTTGTAACTCTATGCCTATGTAAAGAGTTGAGTCAATCGTTGATATAAGCGTAACAGATGCTGTCGCCACGAGTCCGCTAATAGTAAACGATGTTATTACTGAATCAATAACAGTAAAACACGGCATTACAGTGTTTTCTCCTTCCTCCGCGGCAGATGAAGGAATAACAAAAAGTGAAAAAAGCATAGTTAAAACTAAAACCAGGCTTAAAACTTTTTTTGCTGACGTTAACATATTTTCACCCCCTTAATCCATATAATCGTATTAAGAGGCAAATTTGTTACTTTACATTATCAGAAATCTTTAACAATTCATCCAAGTCCAAAAATCCGATTATTCTGTAAACATAATCATTCTTTGTCCAAGTTAAACTATTATTGCCTGTCTCACTTTCACTAAATACATATTTTACATCTGAAATAATGATTTCTTTTGAGGTAGTTTTTTCGTTATCATATGAAACTATACTTGATGATGAGCATTTTGTAATTGTAAGTGTTTCACTTTTATCATTTTGATATATATAAGATACTTGCTTCTCCATAACTATTGTCTTAGTGTATTTATATCCTTCCGGTATGTAACCCACTGTTATATCACTATTGATGTGGTTCTTATTGTCCTTTGTTATTTTAAATGTATTGAAAATATCAAATTCTTCTACAATAGTTTCACGAGATGATGGAAAAACAAAAGCTGACAACAATAAAGCACAAAGAATGGCAGCAACAAGCATAATTTTAATTGTTTTACTTGTTAATCTGTGATAACGGTCATTTCGCATTTTATCAAAAAGTTTTTGTTTCCATTTTATATGCTTTTCACTACACTCAGCCTTTGGCACATTATCCGGAAAGGATTCAATCCATTCGTCAAAGGACAAAACACAGGCTTCGGCTAATTTACTCATTGTCTTCATCACCTTTTACATAATTCCTTACAAAATGTTTCCCTTGCATACATCTTTTTCGTACCATGGCTTCAGACATATTTAAAAATCTGCTAATATCCGCACCACTGTACTGAAAAACATATTTAAGGTAGAAAACCACTCTGGTAGGTTCAGGCAATTTGTCAACAGCCTCCTTCATAAGAAGCATATCACAGTTATCAAAATCTTCATCGCCTATATTATAGAAATCAGAAATATCTGCATCAATCATATTGTTTAGATGTTTTTTCTCCTTGCGGTACATATCTACTGAAATGCCTTTTGAAACAACTATAACGAGGTTTCTTAATTTCTTATCATATATGTCCTGCTCTATTTTATGAAAATTCATAGCAAATCGCAACATAATTTCCTGCGCACATTCTTCTGCAAGCTCATGAGTTCTTAAATGTTGCTTAGCGATATAATAAGCAGTATCATAATATGTATTATAGAATTCTTCAAAACGAGATTTATCCTCAGGATTCTGGAGCATTGAGCAACACAACAACAGCATATTCATCTCTCCTTTTTCAACATATTATACATTAAATTGACAAAAGTGGCAAGACGTGTCAATCATAATATTATTCGTTTTATGAAAAAAGAAAAATAATGTTATATCAAAACCATACACTTAAATAAAAAAAACTCCCATACAGGGAGCTTTTTTATTGGATTTCAGTTTTCTTTATACCAAAAATTTTCCGCAAAATACCACCAATGAATTTTGGACTTTTCACTAATACAACTTTCATTAAAGATACTCCCCTAACTCTTACAGAGGGAAAAACCGCAGATTACAAGAGCAATTGCAAGTAATACTATAATGGCTTTTTGGGGAAGGATTAAAGAAATCAACAAGCCTAATCCCAATGCCATAAATATTATTCCTTTGTAATTTCTTTTTCTTCCCATAAAAAATCCCCCCTGCGTATGTATTTTACTACATTATACGCGGAGGATTTTAATTTGTTACATCTGTGTTTCTATTACAATCAATGTTCCGTCATCTACAATGATTTCACCAAAATCATCAACAATATCATTACTGATACCTATAGGAACAAAAGGGTCAAGTGTATAATTATCAAGTGAATAATGAAAACCCTTTTCCGTTACACCAAGGGCCTTTTCGCCAAAAGCAAAAACGGAAATCTGTTTATCCGGGGTAAATGGGATTTTTAACTCTTCATTAGTTATGGCATAAAAGGTGTGTTTATCATCAAACATTCGGATTTTAATTCCTTCCCCGGAAGCTCTTGCCATTACTGAAATATTAGCGAAAGTGTGTTCAAAACGTCCGCCCGTGCCACCAAAAAGCAAAAATTCAGTAAATCCTCGCTTAACACCCTCATTATAAGCCGCCTCGCAGTCTGTAACGTCTTTTTCAACGGGCAAGGTAATCTTTTCAACATTTTCAGGAAAACTCTTTATAGAGTCAAAATCACCAATTAAAAGATTTGGAATAATGTCTGCTTCAGTTGCAATATCATACCCGCTATCCGCACATATAATATAATCATCGGCAAGAATATATTGTTTTAATATCTCGGCAGTACAATCTCCGCCACCAATAATAATACATCTTGATTTTATTTTTCCCATTCTTTAATTTCCTTTGCTTGATTTAACAACTGAATGTAGCTGTTATGACGTGATGAACTGATTATGCCATCTTTCACAGCCTGACAAATTACACAGCCCTTATCATTGACGTGTGAACAAGAAGTGAAACGACAATTACCCAGGTACTCCTTAAATTCTCTGAAGCAATAAGGCAGGTCATCCTTTCTTATAACATCATTCTTATCAAATTCAAAGGAAGAAAAACCGGGAGTATCAATTACAAAACCACCACAGACGTTAAACAACTGTGCTTGACGTGTTGTGTGGCGGCCTCTACCCAATTTATCACTTATTGCTCCTGTGGATAAATTAAGTGACGAATCAAGTTTATTCAATAAAGTAGTTTTGCCCACACCCGAATTACCTGTAAAAGCACTAATTTTGCCCTTCATAATATTCTTAACTTGTTGAAGTGATTCTTCACTATCTAAAACAATTACCGATATTCCGCTGTTTTGGTATATTGAAGCAATTTCATCATAAGATGATAAATCTGTTTTTGATATAACAATATATGGCTCAATATCCTTGTTTTCAGCCAAAGCAATCATCTTATCAATAACAAAATAGTTTGGTCTTGGGTCGACAGTTGATACGACAATTATTAAATTATCAATATTCGATACAGGAGGTCTATTAAGAAAGTTCTTTCTTTCTAGAATACAATCAATTGTATTTTCTGAATTTTCATTAACGGAAATTTCAACTCTATCACCCACAAGCGGCGTGATTTTATTTTTTCTGAATATTCCTCTTGCTTTACATTCATATATCGCATTGGCGACTTCAACATAGTAGAAGCCGCCAATACCCTTTATTATAGTTCCATTAAAATTCATGTTATGAACTTGGTCCTTTGCTTACAGTTAAAGTAATTAAAGTGTTAGTAGAATGTCTTGTAGAACCGTCAGCAGTTGGTGATTGAGATATAACTGTTCCGGCTGAATAACTGTTACTATATGTTTCAATTATTTCAACATTCTTAAATCCTGCTGCATTAAGTTTTGATTCAGCAGTTGATACATTATACCCAACAACATTTATAAGAACAACAATCTCTTCAACATCAGAAACCACAGCAGGAACCTGTGTAAAGTCAATAACACCTTTTTGTACCGGTGCATCATCAATTGTTACGGTATAAACATTCCCTGCACCAGTACCTGTTATTGAAACTACTTGAGTACCACCACCCAAATACAATTCACTTGATGTATATACAAGTGAATTATTAAGGTAAACCTTTAATACACCCGGTTTATTTACTGCGGGAAGTTTAACCTCAATATCTGCAGTACCTTCTGACGGAATACCATTACTGATTTCAATATCAATAGCAGAACCTGCAAGAACAGTTTCACCCTCATTGAAGGATTGCCAAACAACAAAGCCCTTTTCGAGATTACTGTTTACCTCAGTAACTGTACCAAGCTCCAAGCCACTTGAAATGAGTAACTGTTCGGCTTCATCCTTGCCGTTGCCAATCAGATTTGGTACAACAACTTCGTCCTTTTTATCTGTTGCAATATAAACAGTAACAGTTGAGCCACTCTTAACATAAGTACCTGCCTCAGGTGATGTACGAGTAACCTTACCCGGTGCAACACTTAAAGTATATTCTGTGACGTACTTTGGCTTCAATTTACTTGCAACAAGCAATTCACCTGCTGAATCCTTATCCATACCGATAATTGACGTATCAATAAGTTTCATATCAACATTATTGACGATAGTCAGTTTTATTTCCGAACCACGTCTTGCCTTTTTATCAGCCTCCGGAGTCTGCGCAGTAACAGTTCCGTTTTCTTTATTTGCATCCTCTGTATATTCCGTAACAAACTCAAAATCCTCGTACTCTTTGTTATTCTGAATATCTTCGTAATAGTTCATTCCAATAAAATTCTGTACGACAATCTTTCCGTTATTTAATCCAAAAATAATTCCCGCCACAATGGCTGCAACAGCAATCAAACCGCATATTGCTCCAATCATAACCGCAGAAGTCTTATTCATTGGCTGCTTATCTTCTTCATCATCCTGTCTGTCAACATTAAAATGACGAGTATCCCTTACGATTGTATCATTTGTGGTTTTGATATACTTTGTAGGTTCTTTGTCAACAAAATAAGAATAATTAAATTTTACAGACGGATTTCTTTTAAACTCATTGATATCAACAAGCATTTCGGCTGCAGAACGATATCGACTACTTGGATTTTTCTGCATAGCACGAATTGTAATCTGTTCAAGTCCAAGTGGTATTGTTGGTATAATTTCTCTTGGACGTACGGGCTCTTGCTGAAGTTGCATCAGAGCTACTGAAACAACACTGTCAGACTGAAATGGTAACTGGCCTGTCAGCATTTCATAAAGAACAACGCCAATTGAATATATGTCAGCCTTTTCATCTGTCATTTCACCACGTGCCTGTTCAGGACTGATATAATGCACAGAACCTATTGCAGTATCAGTAATGGTATGATAGTCCGAGCGACTGAATCGGGCAATACCAAAATCAGTAACCTTGATAGTGCCATCTTGTAAAAGCATAATATTTTGAGGCTTAATATCCTGATGTACAATACCTTTATCATGAGCATGTTGAAGTGCTGCAAGAATCTGTCCGATAAAATGAACTGCTTCCTTCCAGTTAATTACACCCTGTTGCTCAATATACTCTTTTAAAGTTATACCATCAACATATTCCATTACAATATACTGAAGTCTGTCGCCGAAACTAACATTGTAAACTCGAACAATATTAGGATGAGAAAGTACAGCAATTGCTTTCGACTCATTTTTAAATCTGCGTTTGAATTCATCATTTGTAAGATACTCATCTTTAAGAATTTTAATTGCAACAATTCTATCGTCAATATTGTCGTAAGCTTTATAAACAACTGCCATACCACCTACGCCAATAATTTCTCTTATCTCATATCGTCCGTCGAGACGCTTTCCACAAAAATTATCCATAAATGCAGCTCCTTCCCTCTGTATCAATAAGAAACTGTAACAACGGTTATGTTATCTCCACCGCCATTGTTATTAGCACGATTAACAAGTCTTTCTGCATATTCATAAAACTTTCCGTCAGCGGTAAGTTCATAAATTTCATTAGTTTCAATAAAATTAGTCAAACCGTCAGTACACATTAAAAGCACATCGTTTTCAGTAATGGATTCCTCACAAAAATCTATCCTTAACTCCTCTGAAACGCCAAGCGCACGAGTTATGAGATTCTTTCGAGGATGCTCACGAGCCTCATCAGGTGTGATTTTACCACTATCAACCATTTCCTGAACATAAGAATGGTCTCTTGTCAGCTGATATAACTTATTGTTAGACAAAATATACGCCCTCGAATCTCCTGCATGTGCAACATAAACAGTTTCATTCGCAACAATTGAAACTACAACAGTCGTGCCCATTCCGTTTAATTCAGGGTTCTGTCTACTCATTTCATATACTTCAATATTTGCAGCAGAAATTGCAGACATTAACATATTTCTGATAGAACCCGCAGACATTCCCGGGCGATATGATGAAGAAATTCTTTCAGAAATTAGTTTTACGGCAGTTGAACTGGCAAGATTTCCTCCTGCAACTCCACCCATACCGTCACACACAACAGCCCAAGCAACCGAACCCGGTAACTCACCTGCTGCATAGGAATCCTGGTTATTAGTTCTTTTTAATCCGGTATCAGTTTTGGCTACAATTTTCATCACAATCACCTACTTTTTCTCTTTGATGCTCTTAATTGACCACAAGAAGCATTTATATCACTTCCAAGAGTACGACGAACCGTCGCCGTTATTCCTCTTGAAGATAAAATATCAATAAAGCATTTTTGTCTTTCAACAGAACTCTTGACATAATTTGTTTCTCTTACATTATTAACGGGTATTAAATTAACATGGCACAACATACCCTTCAGTTTATCAGCCAATTCTGTTGCACAATCATCACTATCATTAACGCCCTTAATCATAGCATACTCAAAAGAAATTCGCCTTCCTGTTGTTTTCGAGTAATATCTACAGGCTTTCAGCAACTCATTGATATCATACGATTTATTTATAGGCATAGACATTGACCGAATATGATTGTTGGGGGCATGTAAGGATACCGATAACGTAAGTCCATACTGTTTTTCAGCTAATTCATATATTTTAGGAACTATGCCACATGTTGAAAGAGAGATATGACGCATACTCATATTCTGACCTTTTTCATGGGTAATAAGCTCCAGCATTTTTATGACATTATCATAATTGTCCAAAGGTTCACCTGTACCCATCAGCACAAGGTGATTAATTTTTATATTCAAATCCTTTTGTGCACAATATATTTCCGAAAGCATCTCACCAACAGAAAGTTGACGAACAAATCCCCCAATTGCAGATGCACAAAATGTACATCCCATTTTACATCCAACCTGAGTAGAAATACAAATAGAATAACCGTACTTATATTTCATTACGACACTTTCTACATATTCTCCATCAGGGAGAACAAATAAATACTTTACAGTATCATCAATTTCAGAAACCAGCTTCGTATTAATCCGGCAATTGCTGATGTAATAATACTCACTCAGCTTATTGCGCATCTCCTTAGAGAGGTTTGTCATTTCTTCAAAGGAAGAAACACATTTTTCGTGTACCCACGAGAAAATCTGATTAACCCTGAATTTTGGAAATCCAAGGTCAATAAATTCAGATAACATCTCATCATAATTCAATGAACGCAAATCTTTAAGCATTAAATCGATTCCTTAATAAATTTTGCAAAGAAAAATCCGTCAGAGTTTCTGTGAGGAATTAATGTAGTCATTGAATCAAATTTAAATTCACTATGTTCATTTAAAAATCTCTCACAGATGTTTTCATTTTCTTTTTTGCTTAACGAACAAGTAGAATAAACCAAAACACCATTTTCCTTTAGATACAATGATGCATTATTTAAAATATTATATTGCAAATCCAATAATTTGTCAATAAAACCAAAATCCTTATACTTTATTTCGGGTTTTCTACGAATAACACCAAGACCACCACATGGAACGTCACAGAGAACTTTATCCGCCCTAGGTAGTTTCGGGTTATATACTGATGCATCCCATATTTTAGCATCAATAATATCAATACCTAATCTTTTTGCACCATCGCTTATAAGCTTAATTTTATGTTCATACAAATCAAATGAATATATCTTACCGATATTATTCATCATTTCGGCGATGGTGAATGATTTTCCTCCCGGTGCAGCACAAAGGTCAAAAACAACATCATTCTCCTGTGGATTAAGACACTCAATGCATCTCTGTGAAGCTAAATCTTGAGCGTGGAAATAACCTTTTTTATAACATTCTGTTTTAAATGCGTAACCATCAATTATTTCTAAAGAGGTTTCATTCTCAGAAATATGTTCTGCTGTTACACCTTCTTCTTCTAACTGTGCAATTAATAAATCCGGCGTAATTTTTAATGTGTTGACACGGATAAATGTCGGTACCGAGCCTATTGAAGACTTTAAAATCTTTTTTGCATCTATGTAACCATAATCATTAACGTAATGTTCAACCAATAGTTCCGGACAAGAGTATTTTATACTCATATTATAGATTTCGTTATCTGTTTCAGGCAAAGAAATATCATTCGAAGAAATTTTTCTTAATACTGAATTTATAAGACCGGATGCAAAACCACATTTAACCTTTTTAGAAAGCTTGACACTTTCGTTTACTGCAGCAGAATCAGGCACTTTATCCATAAATTTAATCTGATAAACACCCATTCTTAAAATTGTCAACACCTGTGGGTTTAGTTTTTTTATAGGCTGTGACAAGAAAATTGAAAGATAATAATCAATAGTTATTTTACGTTCTAAAACTCCATACACAAGTGCACATACAAATTGAGTCGATGTTGCTTCATTCTCTTTAAGCACACCATCAACCGTTATATTTGAATATGCTTTATCACGTTCAATTTTGCTTAAAATTTTATATGCTAAAAATCTATCGTCCATAACTAATCTCTTCTTCTATTAACAGTAAGAATCAAACGCAGCAAGTTTGCAATACTGACTGCAAGAGATGCAACATAGGTCATAGCTGCAGCAGTTAAAACTTTTTTTGCCCCGGATTTTTCTTCATTGGACAGAATATCTGTTTCACCTATAACGTGAATTGCTCTTTTACTTGCATTGAATTCAACCGGAAGAGTAACAAGTTGAAATAATACAGCAAAAGAGAAAAATATAACACCCGCATATGCCAGATAAGAAAAGCCTAGAAAAAAACCAAGGACAGCCAATGGAATACCTAATTTTGAGCCAAGATTTGCCAAAGGTAAAACAGTATTCCTAACCTTTATCGGTACATAACTTTGTGCATATTGTGCGGCATGGCCTGCTTCATGACACGCAACACCTATTGCTGCAACAGAAGTAGAATTATATACATTATCTGATAATCTTATAACATTTGTTCTCGGGTCAAAATGGTCTGTAAGATTACCATTAACACGTTCAATTCTTACATTATTTATTCCGTAATAACGCAACACTTCAAAAGCCGCTTGTGCACCTGTCAAGCGCCTTTGAGATAAGACTTTTGAATACTTATTAAATGATGATTTAACCTTTGCTGATGCAATTAAAGACAGAATAATCATCGGCAATACTAAAATCAAATAATAATAGTTTGATAAATAGTAATATGAAAAATAATCAGGCATAATTATCCTCCTATGATAATACCTTTTTCAATTCTATGACCTCTTAAAAAACTTTCCGTATCCGTTTTACGTTTACCCTCTGCCTGAATTTCAAGGATTTCTATAACATTTCCATCCCCGCACATACAAACCAGTCTATTTGTAGTATCTACAATTTCACCTGTTTTTCCTTCAAATTTTTCAGTTAATAATTGGGATTTATGAACCTTATATTTTTTTCCATTTATAATAGTAGTCGCAACAGGCCATGGTGACAACCCACGTATTTGGTTATGAACTTCCTTTGCTGATTTACTAAAATCAATTGGGCATAATTCCTTTGATAACATTGGTGCATAGTTAGAAAGACTATCATCCTGTTTTTGAGGTTTCAAATTATTACATTTAAGTTCTTTAATTGTTTCTTTTAAAACCTCTGCTCCCATTATTGAAAGTTTGTCGTGTAATTCACCTGAATTCATATTTTCTGTAATTTCAACAGATTGTTTTAAAAGCATATCTCCGGTATCAAGACCTACATCCATTTGCATTGATGTTACGCCTGTTTGACTTTCACCATTGATGATACTCCATTGAATAGGCGCAGCACCACGGAGTTTAGGTAATAAGGATGCATGTATATTTATACAACCAAATTTAACACTTTCAAGAATCTCTTTAGGAAGAATTTTGCCAAATGCTACAACTATAATCAAATCAGCATCAAGTGACTTTATTATCTCCAACGCAGTTCCGTCCCTCATTGATTGAGGTTGGAAAACCGGTATATTGTTTTCAACAGCACAAACCTTAACGGGAGGCGGGGTCAATTCATATCCTCTACCCTTAGGTTTATCTGACTGAGTAAATACACCAACGACTTCGTCATCACTGTCTATAAGCGCTTGTAAGCAAGGTACTGAAAATTCAGGTGTACCCATAAAAATTATTCTCATAAAATCAATCCTTGTTATACTTATTTATTTCTTCCTGTGAACAAAGTTTATCTATGTAAAGCGTTCCGTCCAGATGGTCAATTTCATGGCAAAATGCTCTTGCTTTTAATTCTGTACCTTTATATACACACCAATTGCCGTTTCTGTTTTGAGCCTTAACCTTTACAGTCATTGGTCTGATTGTATAGCCGGATTTTCCGGGTAATGAAAGACATCCTTCCGCACCGAACTGTTCACCATCAACCTCGATAATTTCAGGGTTGATGAGTTCTATAAGACCATCACCAACATCAACCAAAACTACTCTTTTTAATATACCAACTTGAACAGCAGCAAGACCTACTCCCTCTGCTTGGTACATTGTGTCCTTCATATCGTCAAGAAGCTGCCATAATTTTTCATCAAAATTTTCTACTACTCTGCTCTTTTTTCTTAAAATTGGGTCATCCTCTGTTCTAATATTTCTTATAGCCATTTTAAAACTCCTTATAAAATACTTTCGGGATTTATGTCTGCATAAACACTGACATTATCATATTTTTTATCTTTTGCAAATTGTTTTAACAATTCACTAATCATTTTTCTGAAATCTGATGTATTTTTACATTTGATAATTAATCTTTCACGATATTTACCACCAAGTTTAGATACTCTTGGTGTAACAGGGCCAAGAACAATAATATTGATATCCTTATATTTATCAGAATGAATTACCTTTAACTGATTAAGAAAATCTTCAGATGCCTTTTTTACTGAATATTCAATTTCGGATGTAAAACCAATAACGCACAAATCACAGAACGGCGGATAAATCATAGCCTTTCTCATCGGTAATTCAACATCATAAAACGATTCATAATCCTGTGCTCTTGCCATTGTTACAACTTCACTGTCCGGAAAAGTTGTTTGGATATATGCTTTACCCGGCGTATTTCCTCTGCCACTTCTTCCAACAACCTGTGTAATTAAATCAAATGCACGTTCTCCTGCTTTATAATCGTCATTATAAAGCATTTGGTCAATATTAAGTACTCCGACTAACGTTACATTAGGGAAATTCAATCCCTTTGCTACCATTTGAGTGCCAACCAATATATCGTAATCTCCATTACCAAAGCTGCTGAAATTCTTTTCAAACGAATACCGTGATGAAGTCGTATCAGTATCCATCCTAAGAATTTTTGCTTTAGGAACTATCATATTTAATTCCTCTTCAAGTTTTTGAGTGCCTGTACCACTGAATTTAACAGTTTCGTTATGACAATTACCACATTTATTTGAAAAAGGAACCGAATATCCACAATAATGGCAAATCAGCCTTCCGTTTTTTATATGATATGTTAATGAAATACTGCAATTCGGACAAGTAGATACCGTACCACATTCAGTGCATTGAGCATAGGTATTATACCCTCTTCTGTTAAGCAATAATATGGACTGTTTTCCATTGGCAAAATTATCTCTTAATTCGTTCGCAAGACATTTGCTGATATTCTCAAGAATCATATCACTTTGGTAAATAGTATTTATTGTATGAACATCAGGCAATATGGCATTTCCATATCTTTTTTCAAGCTTAAACAAGGAATATACACCGTTTCTGGCTTTTGTATAAGTATCAATTGACGGTGTTGCTGAAGATAGAACCAACAAACCGTTATGACAACCGGTACGATATAATGCAACATCCTTTGCATTATATCTTGGCGACATCTCTGATTTATAGGTATGCTCCTGTTCTTCATCAATGATAATAAGGCCTATATCTTCAAATGGAGCAAAAACAGCTGAACGAGTACCAATTGCTATTTTTGCATCACCGTTTTTTATTCTTTTCCACTCATCAAGTCTTTGTCCCAAAGATAGTGCACTATGAAAAACGGCCACCTTATCACCATATCTGCCGTAAAAAATTGAAAGCATTTGCGGAGTAAGTGATATTTCAGGAACCATAACAATAATACCCTTATTATCATTTAATGCTTTATCAATCAGTTTTAAATATACCTGTGTCTTTCCACTCCCGGTAACCCCAAAGAGTAAGGCACATTCAGGTTTTTTATTGTCCAACAAAGACTTAAGACCACAATAAGCATTATTTTGTTCTTCAGAAAGCTTAATTTCTGAAAGGACACCGTTTTCATCATAATCATAAGGCTTACGAAAAACCTCATCATCATAAAGTCTTATAATATGCTTATTCTCAAGTGCATTTATTACCGCCATTGAGAACCCGGTAAAATAACACAATTCTTTTACTGAAACCGGACCAACATCGGATAAGATTCTAACAACTTCCTGTTGTTTTTTTGTCAGCTTATCTGTTTCAATTTCCTCAGGTATTACAGCAAAATCAACCATTTTAATCGTTGCATCGTTCATTTTACGCTGTGCGTCAATATTTTTTAGAAGAATGCCCTTGTCAACCATTTTATCAAGAATACTTATATCCTTTTTAATATCACAGGATGATAAAATCAATTCACATTTAACAAAATTCTTCTTGGTACTTAAATAATCAAATACTGCCTTTTCAGTACCATCAGCTATCTCTCCGGTATAATCAGAATTGACCGCATACATAACATTGACTGACATAAGTAAACCATGTGGCAAAAATAATCTGCACGCATCAAAGTATGTGCAAAAACATCTGTCGTGAATAAAATTAGATGTTTTAAGCATTTCCCTTGTTAAAACAGGCTTTTCATCAATAACTGAATCTATTTTTTTTAATTTTTTTTCAGATGTTAGATTGTAGCCAACACCAAAAACAATTCCGATTCTTTTCTTTTGTGAATTACCAAAAGGAACCAAAACCCGTTTTCCGGGTAAAACATCGTTATATAAATTTTTAGGAACAGAATATTCGAACAACATGTCAAAAGAATATGCTGTATTTTCAACAGCAATCTTCGCAACAGCTAAATCTCCCATACTCTGCCCCCTTTAATAATTATATTCTATTTTTATTACTGTAAAATATCCTCTTATTCAGCATCCGCAAGTTCGTACTTGCCGGTGATAACTTCATCCAATGCAATACTTACAGGTTTTTCATTGAGTATTTCTCCATTTTCCTGTGCTTCAGAAGAAATATCTCTTGCTCTTTTGGCAATAGCAGTTACAAGAGAATATCTGCTTGGATTTTTTTCAAGTACTTTTCTTAAATCTGGATTAAACATTATTTATTACCTCACTAATATGAATTTTATATGTAATTAAGAATTTAAGCTGTTGATAATAGCAATTACTCGGTCGGAAACATCCTCTATATAGTCATTTATAACTACATAGTCATAATCCGAAATACATTTTACTTCTTCTTCTGCAATTGCAAGTCTTCTGCTTATATCGTCTTCATCCTCCGTACCTCTTGAGCGAAGGCGATTTTCAAGTTCCGCCATTGAAGGAGGCATAACAAAAATTCCTACTGAATCCGGATATAATTTCTTTATATTCGAAGCACCCTGAACTTCAATTTTAAGAATCACGGTTTTTCCTTCACTCAACCATTTATCAATCGGTTCTTTTGGAGTACCGTAAAAATTCGAGCCATATTGTGCAAATTCAAGCACCTGACCATTATCAATCATCTCATTAAATTTGTCTGTTGATATAAAATAATAGTCCTTTCCGTCTGTCTCGTTATCCCTGATTGCTCTTGTTGTTAAGGAAATTGATTTTTGTAGGTTTTTATCCTTATTAAGGACTATATCAAGAACAGTATCTTTTCCGACTCCAGATGGACCAGAAAAAAGTACAAGTTTACCAGTTTTATTCCCCATATGCCGTTCCCTCAGTTTCATCAATATTTTCCATTCGGTTGAGAATGGTTTCAGCCTTGAGATATGTAGAAACAATGTGGTCACTATCCATAATAAGTACCGCCTGCGTTTTTCTGCCTTGAGTGGCATCAATCAACATTCGCTTTTCTTTTGCTTCTGAAATAATTCTTTTTATTGGTGCAGAATCAGTTGAAACAACAGCAATAACTCTGTCGGCATTAACCGCATTACCAAACCCAACATTGATTAATTTCATTATAATACCTCATTCAATATTCTGAATCTGTTCTCTGATTTTTTCAATTTCAGCCTTAATATCAATAACATTTCTTGCTATTGTCACATCCTGTGCTTTTGAACCAATTGTATTTGCCTCACGATTCATCTCCTGCACAAGAAAATCAGTTTTTCTACCCACCGCGTCGTCACTTTCAAGGAATTGTCTTAATTGGTCGATATGGCTTCTCAGTCTTACGGTTTCTTCTGCAACTGCAACCTTATCAGCAAAAATGGCACACTCTGTAAGTAATCTCTGTTCATCAACCTGAACATCGGACAGAAACTCATTAATTCTTGCAAGAAGCTTATCGTTATACTCTTTAACTGTTTCAGGTGAACGCTGTTCAATAACGGAAACCTTATCAATAATTAAATCCGCACGGGAAAGAACATCGTTTTTGAGCTTTTCTCCCTCGGTTTCACGCATAAGAATAAACTTATCAACAGCCGAAGAAGTAACCTCTTTTACTGCATTCCAGATTTTCTCCTCATCTGCTTCTTTTTTGTGAGTTGTAAAAATGTCATTATACCTTGCAAGAGAAGACATAGCCAAATCATCTCTTAAATTGAGTTCATTTCTTTCAGCAAGTTCCTTTAATGCATTAAGATATGACTCTGCCAAAGAATGATTTACTAAAATCTCCACCTCATCGTCTTCAAGGTTTTCAACTGAAACATAACATTCAACCTTACCTCGTGAAACCCGTGAGCCAATATATGATTTTAATTTTTCTTCAAGAAAACCATAACTCCTTGGTACACGAGAGTTGAACTCAAAATATCTATGATTAACACTTTTAATTTCAACTGTAATACTCATTGTTCCGACAACAGCTTGTGCTCTGCCGTAACCTGTCATACTTCTAATCATTATATCACTCCAAACGAATTATTTACAGCAACTGCCTTTTAAAAGCGAAGGAATGTCGCCACTGTAAACACCATCGTTATTTTCAAATCCAAGATGCAACAATACATCGGAAATTTTGTTAATTTTGCAGTAAGCCATATAGGCGTTTCTGTTTGCACAGAAATTTAAAGCTGAACGCAAAAAACCTTCAACAAGTAATTTGTCCGAAATATCACACTCAAGAACCTCAATTATACATTTGTATCCGTCAATTGACATAAGACACTTTCCAACGATATTCTGTTCTTCATCAACGCCGATATATGCACCATATACGACGTCAGTACAATACTCAAAACAACTAAATTCTTGTTTTATTGCATCTATTTCTTTTATTGGTTTATAAAATATCATTATTTCAAATTCTTTCTATCAAGAGATGCAGCCACTGTAAGCTTATGAACTTCTTCATCAGTAAGATTACGCCAGTCACCCTGTTTTAACATACCAAGCTTTACTGAGCCAATCTGAGTACGCTTCAATCTTGCGACTTCAAGACCTAAAGCATCACACATTTTACGAATTTGTCTGTTGCGACCTTCATAAATGATGATTTCTAACACAACTCTGCCCTCTTTTTTTTCTAAAACACGAACCTCAGATGGCATAGTCATTCTACCATCAATTTCAATACCTGTAGTAAGGGCAGTAATCTGTTCATCTGTGATTGTAGGTCTAACAGTAACACGATATGTTTTTGGAACGTGATGGGTTGGATGAGTCAATGCATTGGCAAATTCACCATCATCAGTAAGCAAAAGTAACCCTTCTGAGTCACGGTCAAGTCTGCCAACAGGATAAACACGTGTTCCTACGTCTTCAACCAGTTGAGCTACACACTTTCTACCCATTTCATCACTAAGAGTTGTAATAAATCCACGTGGCTTATGAAGCATAATATATGTGTTTTTCTTGCTCTTTCTAATCTTTTTACCTGCAATAACAACTGTATCGTGTTTTGGGTTAATTTTATCACCAATTGAAGCCGGTTTACCATTAACTTTAACTTTTCCCGCTGCAATCATCTCTTCAGCCTTACGTCTTGACGCAACGCCACATTCAGACAAGTATTTTTGAAGTCTGATAGTATTATCTGCCATAATTCCACCTATGTTTGTATATACTAATACATAAAATCATAGTCGAGAGGCGAAACACCCCTCAACAATGATTTCTTTTATAATCTTATGTTATGCGTTTTCTTCTGCAGAAACAGGAACAACCTGGTCATTAACGCTATCTACTGCGGACTTAAATGAATTTTCCATTTTAGTCTTGTTGATAACATTAGAAACCTTATCAAACATTTCAGGTACAAGGCTAACTGCTCTTTCTGCAACATTATCAAATGCTGTAATATGCTTAATATCAACATTTCCATAAGCATCAATAATTAAAAATGCAACAGGAAGAATAGTAACACCGGCACCTCCGCCACCGCCAAAAATATCCTTGTTATTCTTTGATGGGAAGTCTGAACCGCCTGATGCGAAGCCATAAGTAACTTTTGAAACTGGAATAATTGTCACTCCACCCTCAACCTTCATTGGTTCACCAATGATTGTACTTACGTTAACAAGGTCCTTTACCTTTTCTATTGTTGATTCAAGAATTCCTGCTGCTGATGATTTATCTTTCATCATTTGCACCACCTTCATTTTGATTTATATTATTATTTGATTTATTTTTAATTCCCTTGAGGAATTTTAATACAACTTTAAATACTAGTCTGAAAACTAAAACAAAAACAGCATTGATAAAGAAAATTGGTCTGATATGTACTGATAAAGCAAACTGTGCACTATTTTTTACACCAATAAAATCAGGTTCAATTTCACAATCATATTTTTTTACCGGTAACTGAGTACAGATATATGACAATGCCGGAAATATCTTCTGACACATTCTGCCATATTCCATAGCCGTTTCAGCAGCGTCGCAACCACCTGTAATAGTCATAAATAAATATAATTCACGGATAACTATATGCTTTTTAAAAGAATGAAACATTTTTCCAAGAGAATATGCAGCATTATTAATTAACTGTACAACTCCGTCAAAGCCCTGATTGTTATAAAATGTTACGAAAATATTATCCTTTTTTTCCTTTGGTGTTTCCTCTGACTCCGGCTCTTTTTTTTCTTCCTTAGGCTTCTTTTCTTTTTTAGGTTTTTCCTTTTTGGGCTTATCGCTCTTCTTAGCAGGTAAAATCGGAATCTTTATAAACAACCAAGAAACATCTAGTTTAAACTCGTCAAAAAACTCTGCATTAATTGTAATTCTTACACTCAAAAGAATTACAAAAAAGGCAATAATACCAAGAAAAATATATAGTCCCGTCATTAAAACACCTCCTTAATTTATATAATAAATCAATTATTCTTCATCTTGTTCTATATCATTTTTTTGATATTCATCAGTTGATTCTTCAATGTTCTTTTCTGGAAGCTCAGGCAATTCATCAAGGGATGAAATTGAAAAACATCGAAGAAAATCAGGTGTTGTGCCGTAAACTAAAGGTCTGCCGGGCAAATCCAATCTACCCTTTTCTTCAATTAACTTTTTCTGACAAAGAGTTGAAATAACACCACTACAGTCAACACCACGAATCTGCTCAATAAAAGATTTTGTAACAGGTTGATTATAAGCTATGACAGCCAGAACCTCAAATGCAGCAGCGGAAAGCGGTGTGTTTTTTCGAAGTTCCAAAACATCTCTTATAATCTCCGCATACTCAGTTCTTGAAGATAACTGATACATATTGTCAAGCTTAAGCACACAAATTCCGCTGTTTCTCTCATCAAGTTTTGCTGATAAATTTAAGATAACCTGTTCACAAACATCCGGCTCAATGTCAAGAGCTTCAGCGATTCTGTCAAGTTCAATAGGTTCACCTGAAGCAAAAAGTATCGCTTCAACAGCAGCCTGTAATTTACTTGCTTTCATCAATTCCACTCCTCGCTAACATCTGTAAAATCAGAATCTAAAAGTTCAACCTGTGTATCCTCGCCGTCACCTGTTACCTTTACCTTTTTTGATTTAGTTAATTCAAGAACTGCCAAAAATGTTGCAACAATATCCGAACGGGACTCTGCATCATCAAAGAGAGATTTCCAATGCGTTTTTGTTCCTTTTTTTGATAGCTTTTTAAATATACTTGAAATCTTTGAGCTGACAGAAACAACCTTTTTAACAACAATTTCGCGAAAGGCTTCAATCGGTGGCGGTAAAAGTCTCATTTTCTTACCGGTGGCAGAAACATAAGCCGAAAAAAGCTCCTCAGGCTCGTGAAGTCTTTTGTATGTCTGGTCAACCTCAATTTTTTCGGCATTTCTAATAAATGTAGAAAATCCTTCTGTATTTTCAGCAAGTTTTTCAGCCATAAGTTTCATATCGCGATATTCAATCAATTCGCCCTGAAGCTCTTGTTTAAGTTCTTCTGCTTCAGTATAAACCGGTAGAAGTGAAACCGACTTCATATATACCAATCGTGCTGCCATCTCAAGAAATTCGGATGCAACATACATATCTTCCTCTTGCATTTGACGGACATATTCAACATATTGTTCGACCAAGGTGACAATTGGTATGTCGTTTATATTCAATTTATGCTTTGATATAAGATGCAGGAGCAAGTCCATCGGACCTTCAAATACATCTAATTTATAAGAAATCTTTTCCATAAACTGTCCTTAAAAAACTGAAAATGGTATTTCACATATTTTTGAAAATAAGCCAATAATAAAGTTCGAAGCAATAGAAAGCGGTCCTGAAAGAACACCTGTTAATATCAAAAGGAAAACAACCAAAACAATATATCTTTCATACTGCATAAACTTGAAATAATACTTTGCAGGAATCAAAAGCTGTAATATTCTTGAACCATCCAATGGTGGTATTGGCAAAAGATTGAACACAGCAAGATTAACATTAACCACACCGGCAAAAAACAAGAAATAGTATATTGCACTTAACAATACGGTAGGATTACTGTAGTAAAACACTTTAACAAGCGTTGCAAAGAAAATGCAGATAAAAGACATTATCAAATTAGATATTGGTCCTGCAATTGCAGTTAAAGCCATTCCCTTTTTTGGGTCTTTAAAATTTCTTGGATTAACATTAACAGGTTTTGCATAACCAAAACCGCAGAGAAAAATCATAACAGCACCAATCGGTGAAATATGAGCCATCGGATTTAAAGTTAATCTGCCGTTATACCTCGGTGTATTATCTCCAAGCTTTGTTGCAATTAAAGCATGTGCATATTCATGAACCGGCATTGTGCAGAAAATTACAAAAAGTCTTGAAAAGAATGTAATAATAAGTTCAAGAGGTTCTCCGCCTCTTATTAAATCTAAAATCATTTTTTACCAATCTTTCTCTAAAATATAATTATATTCTAAAAGTTACAATTCTGTCAATATTGTTAAAATCAAAAATTACATTTTTCTCTTTATATGCCCCATCAAAAATGCTGATAACATCCCGACTTTGATTATCCCCACACTCAAATGCCATATACCCGTTACATTTCACCTTACTTCTCCATTTTTTAGCGAGACATCGGTAAAAATCCAACCCATCCGTTCCGCCATTCAATGCGGTTATCGGCTCAAAGGAAACTTCTTTTTGTAAACCTTGAATTTCCTTTGTTGGGATATAAGGTGGATTAGAAACAATTAAATCAGCTAATGGCAAATCGGACAAATCCGTTGTAAACAAATCATTGTTGAGCAATATTACGTTATTAAGTGAAAGGTTTATTGTATTCTTTTTTAGAAATTCAAAAGCAGTTTTTTCCTTTTCCAATAAGTAAACAGTAGCATTTGGTAAGTGTTTTGCAATAGTAAGTCCTATGCATCCCGTGCCTGCACACAAATCAAAAACAACAGGATTTTTTGTGTGCTTCAATTTTTCTAAAGTAAAATCAACAAGCAACTCTGTTTCAGGTCTTGGAATCAGGACTCCTTCGCCTACGAAAAACGTTAAATCATAAAAATCCCATTTACCTAAAATATACTGTAAAGGTTCTCCGGCTTTTCGTCTGTCAATAACACTGTTTACCAAGCAGATATCGTTATCAGATACAGAATTATCACTGAAAAATATCTTTTCCCTTTTTATATTTAAAAAATCCTCAAATATGCATTGAGCCTCAAACTCACCGCAATCGGAAAAAGACAACTGAGTCTTACAAAAATCAAACAACTCCTTAACCGTCATTTAATCATATCATCCTCCGGATTATCAGTAATAACAGCCTTCATAGATTCGATTGCGACCTCAATTATATCATCAGTTGGTTCAACCGTTGTAATTCTTTGCATAAGCAAACCGGGATATGAAAGAATTTTTACAATAAAGTTATCATGCTTACCTGCAAATTTAATAAATTCATATCCAACGCCCATAACAAATGGTAATATGGCTATTTTTATAAGCATCCAAAGAATTTTGTTGATATTGGCCAACGATGGAAAAATAAGTACTAAGGAGAATGAAAGCACCATACTCAATATAAGCATAACAAACATAAACGCAGTTCCGCATCTTGGATGAAATCTTGACATTTTTCTTACATTTTCAACTGTTAAATCAAGTCCGTTTTCGTAACAGAATATAGTTTTGTGTTCAGCACCGTGATACATAAACACACGTTTTATCATTGACATCCTTGATACAGCAACCATATAAAGAATAAATATTATTATTCTTAAAATGCCCTCAAGTAAAGAATGATATTTTGATATGTCGTTATTGGGTAGTATAAATTTGTCAAAAAGGTCCACAAGCTCAATAGGAAACCATAAGAAAATAGCCATTGCTAGTAAAACTCCCAAAATTGACGAAACTGTAGTTACTACGGCGGTCATTTTTTCACTCAAATGCTCCGACAACCACTTATCAAGCTTTGACATATCCTCTTCTTTTTCATCTTCTGTAAGTGCTTTATCCGCTGATTTCATAAGATATTTGTAGCCTGTAATCATTGATTCAGCAAACGCCGCAACACCACGAATTATAGGTAACCCCAAAATCTTATTTTTTTTCGTAATAGGAACAAATTGTTCGACCTCTGTATCAATAGTTCCATCAGGCATACGCACCGACATAGCCGTGCCCTTAGGACCTCTCATCATAATTCCCTCTATAAGTGCTTGTCCACCAATAGATGTTTTGTGTTGTTTCTTTTCGTTCAAAATATATTACTCCTTACTTTCTTCTTGGTAATGATATGACAACAGTTGTGCCGTTTCCAACTTCACTGTCAATAGTCAAGCTACCCTTGTGTAATTTTATGATTTCATCGGTAACTGCAAGACCAATACCGCTACCACGAGCACTATTGTTTGCTTTATAGAATTTTTCTTTAATTCTCGGAAGGTCATTTTTTGATATTCCGCAACCGTTATCACTGATTATAATCTTAACATATTCACTTTCAGCTTTTAAAGATACTTTTACAAAGCCGTTTTTCTTATTATACTTAAAGCTGTTATCGATTATATTAACAAGAGATTGTTTGAGACGGTTTTTATCACCATGTATTATAATTCCGTTTTTGGGTATGTCTGTGATTAACTCAATATGTTCACGTTCTGAACGACTTTCAAACACCTTCAGAACCTCTGAAATTTCTTTTACAATATCAATCTGCGAAGTTTTCAACGAAAGTCGTCCGCTTTCCATTCTTGAAAAGTCCAGCAAATCTTCAACTAAATCAGTTAATCGTTCTGATTCGTTAACAATAACATCCAACCCTTTATCCAAAAGGACTTCGTCATTTTTTGTTTCTCTGATAGTTTCACCCCAACCTTTAATAGCGGTAAGAGGTGTTCTTAATTCGTGTGAAACTGTTGAAATGAATTCGTTTTTCATTCTTTCAGCTTTACCAATTTCATAAGCCATATTATTTATGGTTTCACAAAGCTGACCAATTTCATCATCATATTTGTGTTTCTCTATTGAAACATCAAAATCGCCTTTTGCAATTTTTGAGGCAGTATCATTTATTTTTCTTACAGGATTAATGATTGATTTTATAAAGAAAACACCTGAAGTAACAGCGAACGATATAACCAACATCACAGCTATACCGATGATAATCCAAATAATGATTATTTGCTTATTTATATCTTCCAGGGAAATTATATATCTTATTGCGCCAGATACACCTTGTTCATTTTCAGGCAAAATATATGTTAGAGCCATTATACTCTCACCATTCTTCATTTTGCCTATCCATTCTCCCTTACCGTTTTCGTTCGCCTTAGCATAACCATAATCAGGAAAAGGTTCTCCATCAACTGAAAATCCGGTTGAAGAAACAACTACATCACCATTTCCGTCGATAACCCAAACCTCCATTACATTTTTATCGGCAAAGCTATCAACAAAATTTTTAGCCATTTTATTAAAAGCTTCATCATCTGCACCGGTGTTTGAATTAAAATGCGACATAACCAATGAAGTAGCTCTTGAATTTAATGCCATTTTAACTGAGTTATAGTATTGTCTTTTAATCATTACACCTGAAAAAATTCCAACAGTCAGAATAATTAACACTGTGCTTGCCAGAACGGTCATTACCCAACGTTTAACTATACTATTTTTCATTGAGTATCACCACCTGCCAAATAATTAAAAATGAATTATACAATCCACTTATATCCCATACCCCAAATTGTAGTCAGATGTTTGGGCTGGGAAGGTTCATCCTCCACTTTATTTCTTAATCTGTGAATATTAACGTCAACTACCTTTTCATCGCCGAAATATGAATCTCCCCAAACGTACTTTAAGATATCACTTCTGTCAAGAGCGATATTAGGATTAGTAAAAAAGTATTCAATAATCTGAAACTCCATTTGAGTCAAATCTATTGGAATATTATTTTTAGTGAGTGTATGACTTCTTAAATCCAAAACGAACTCATTAAGTACAATTGAATTATCATTGGTCTTATCTTTCTCGCTTTCATAAGTCAGTGATACACGTCTATATACAGCATCAATTCTTGCCATAAGTTCAGATGGTGAAAAGGGCTTGGTGACATAATCGTCAGCACCTACCATAAGGCCTGTAATTTTATCCATCTCTTGAGTTCTTGCTGTCAACATAACAATGCCTATTCTTTTACTCTTATCACGAATGTACTTACACACCTCAAGTCCATCTATAATAGGCATATTTATATCAAGAATGACAATATCAATTTTATCACTATTCTCGTTATAAATTGTTATAGCATCCTCCCCATTTTCTGCTTCAAAAACCTCATAACCATTTCGTTTTAGGTTTATAACAACAAAATCTCTGATTGATGCTTCATCTTCTGCAATTAATACATACTTCATATTAAATACCTTCTATATAATAATAAAGTTATCGCTGATATATTCACTATATTCTTTTCTTATGTCGCTATTAGAAAACTTACACCCATATACATAGGTTTCATTTTCCATAAACTTGTAATAATCGAGATTATCACTTTCCCAGTTCTTTGTATAAAAAGCTTTTATGGTAAAAAGTTTATCACCATATTTTCCTGAGTTATTAACTTCATAAAAAGTCAATGTATCATCATTATAATTATAAATTGCTGTAAGGCCTTCATTAAACTCTTCTGAAATAATAAACATATACTTAAAAGTACTGTTATATACGCATTTTTTATCGGTAATTAGCCTTGAATGATTTAGTTCATTCCAAACTGTAAGATTTAGCGTACTTGTTTCATTAGTTTCCTTGGCAATAATTTTTGAATGTGGTAACATCTCAAGTGTAGGGATTTCAACGACTCCATCTCTATCAATATCACAGGAAAATGATTTTGTATCTCTTAAAGTATTTGGCTGTGTAGATTGATTTTGTACATAAAGCGGAAGAGTAATGTCAAACGAATCATGTGATATGTTTACAACTTCGGTAATAACACCATTTTCGCTAATTGTTCCGTCCACAAAAATCCTCGTTACAAATTCACCGCTTTCAATAACAGAATCAGAAACAATATTATACACATCAAGCATACCGGTTAAAGAAACGACATGGTCATTAACTACTGAATAATTCTCATCAAAACTTAATATTCGCCCGGATGTTTTCTTTTCTAAATCAGTAAGGCTTATGTTTATTAAGAATAAATCCATTGATTTATCCGCATTAAAATCTTCAATATAATAATTTGAATACAGTTCACTTCTTAAAAGAGAGGTTGATACTTCATTATAATTATATATAGAAAGTAATCTGCTACCGATAGAACTAAACTCCGGTAAATTAGTTAAATCTGAGTTATCAACAGGTTTCCAACTCAAAAGAATTTCACAAGTATTATCGCCGTTGAAATCGGCAAATGAAATCTCGTATATTTCTTCACTTTTGCCTTTAATTTTTGAAACAAAATTCCATTCTTCATTTACTTTTTTAAAGATATTGACACAAGCCATATTATCTTCAACTAAATCTGAGTAAAAAACAAATGCTTCTTCAACGCCGTCGTTATTAAGGTCATAGTAAAGATAGGACGAAGTATATTCTCCATCCAGAGGATTCTTCATAACAATGCCGTCGCTGCCGGATACGGTTTTTTCAAACGCGCTTTGTAACAAACTGCTTTCACCGCTGAGCTTTGGCGGACGCATTAAACTATCAATCGATTTAATATTGTAGATTCCCAATATGAGTGACATACAAACGATTACTATTAAAAATGCAACAACGATTTTTTTCATTTATATATCACTCCAAACTATTATTAATTGACTACAACATTTAAGTTGCATTCGCCCACTGCCCAACACTTCTTATTTGAAGATATTGTTACTGTGCCTTTTAAAACTTTAGTATCTGTCGTAACTGCCTGTTTAGAAACATCTACTACAATATACACATCACTACCTGTAACCGATTCTATGGAATTAACATCACCAATTAAGGTTACAGATTTACTTGCATCTGTTGCAAAACTAATATTATGATTTGTATTGTTGTTCTTGATAGAAATGTTTGAACTTGGTACGCTAACGGTTTTTGTCACCATTTGTGATGCATCAACGGTTACACTGAAAGAATCAATTGTATCATCAAAAATTTCATAAGACTTAGTTGAAGCAACATCAATTTGATATATATTCTTTTTATTATAAATATCCGCAAAATCAATAACTGCTACAACATAATTCTCGGTTGTAGAAATATCCTCGACAGGCACGGCAGCCTTCACTGTTGAAGGATAAACCTGAAACGGAAGTGTATTGTTTATAAGATATGCCGGAGCATTCTTAAACTCAATTACTGTTGGTAATGTTACAATTTTTAAAACAGGAAGTGTAACGGTAACGTTAGTCTCGTTAAATGTCAATAAAGATTTATCAATATCAGCATTGTCACTTGTTTTTATTGAAATTTCAACATCCTTATTAGTTGACTGTGTCAAGACACTATCAATAACTACATCTGCGTTTACAGCTTCAATTTTATTTACAACTGATGCAGGTCCACTTATTGTCAGTTTATCGGATGAAAGATACGGAGTACCAAGTTTATGGTTTTCAGGAACAATATTATCAATTCTTGAAATAACATTAACCGATATTGGCATCTCTATTTCTTGAAATTTATCAAAGAAAACATCTATCGAATCATAAGAATAATTTGTAATAGTATAATCCGCGTTTGATTCGTTAGCAGAAACATATATCTTCAAATTTGATTGGCCGCTTCCGACAACAGAATCTGTATTAGCTACAGCAGTAAAGTCCTCCGCCTCAAGTGATGACACGATGTATTTTTTACCTGTCACAGTAATATCAACAGTAAACTCGGATTGACCAAAAATCTGCAAACCCATTTTTTCCGGAATGCTGTCTTCATAACGGATTTTAACGGGTACATCCTTTATAACACGCTGGTCTTGCGGACTTTGCTCTATAGCAACCCACATCCACAAAACAAAAGCAATTATAAACGAACAAACAATAAGAAATCTGTTATTAGATAACAAAGCAGAAAGTGAATATTTAATTTTCATCTTGTCTTTTTTATTCATTTCAACTTACCTCTAAAAATTCTTTGCTTTACACGAGTGTTTTTGTTATTGGATTTAATCAATTCCCTAATAAGAATATCTCTTAAATCTCCATCTGAAACTCCGCGTTTGAGTTTACCTTTTTTAGCTATTGAAATTGTTCCTGTCTCCTCAGAAACAACAACCACAAGTGCATCGCTATTTTCACTCATACCGATTGCAGCACGGTGCCTTGTTCCTAAATCACTGCTCAAAAGCTGATAGCCTGTAAGAGGAAGTATGCATCCTGCTGAAACAACACGTCCCTCCTTGATTATTGTTGCACCATCATGCATAGGTGCTTTTGGGAAGAAAATATTACACAAGAGTTCTGATGTAACAGATGCATCAAGATATGTACCGGTTTTTGCTATCTCACCCAGTTTTGTCTCTTTTTCAAATACAATAAGTGCACCTATCTTCTTGTCACTCATTTCTTTGCATGACTTACAAACAGCATTGATGGCGGTTTTAATAGTTTTTTCAGCCTCAGTATTATCTTTATTCTTCAAATTCAGTATATTGATATTTGATACAGAGCTACGTCCTACACTCTCAAGTGCGTGTCGAATTTCAGGTGAGAAAATAATAACAAGAATAATCAAAAGATTGCTGAAAACAAGGCTTAATATATACTTGCTCGTTTCCATATTAAGAATTGAAACAAAGAAATAAACTACTGCAAGGAGAATTACACCTTTTGCCAATTGAATAGCTCTTGTTTCACGGATAAGCTTAATCGCGCTGTAAATAACAAATGCAACGAGAACAACATCAAGCAGGTCGCCAACAGTGTTAAATGAAATTATAGCACGTTTAATTTGTTCGAGAAACTCGCTTAAACTTTCAAACATAATTTTCACACTCTTTTCACAAAAAAATACAATATACTGCAAAAATATCCGTAATTCAAACATCTACATATACAGATACACATATTCACAGTATATTGTATCACAAGTAAATTCATTTTGCAATTTTAATTAATGAATTTATTGTAAATTCTATTTGGTTTTTTTTCGTAAATACTGACGGTGAAATTCTTACACACCCTGTATTCTCCGTTCCAAACTTCTTATGCGCCAATGGGGCACAATGAAGCCCTGCTCTTACGCAAATTCCGTTATCGGCTAACATTCCGGAAACTTTATCACTGTTAATATCCTTAATATTAAACGACAAAATAGGAACAGAATCCCGACAATTGCTGTAATCGCCTGAATACAATGTTATATTTCTATTGTTCGATATACCATTGTACAGATATCGCATAAGATGCCGTTCGTGATTAAATATTTTATTTATACCGATTCCCTCAATGAAATCTAATGCAGATGACAAGCCTATAATTCCCGGAATATTGGGCGTACCGCTTTCTAACCGGTCAGGCATAAAATCAGGTTGTTTGTAGTTTAACGAATTACTGCCTGTACCACCCTCGATTATTGTATCCAAGTCAATATTATCATTCAAAACAAGCAATCCTATACCACTCGGACCATACAATCCTTTGTGACCCGCACAACACAGAATATCGATGTTGTCCCTTTTTAAATCAATCTTTTTTATTCCCGCAACCTGTGCTCCATCCAAGATAAATTTTAATCCGTGCTTATGTGCTAAATCACCTAATAGTTGATAAGGCGTAATCATACCAAACACATTAGATGCACCGGTACATACAATTGCAATCGTATTTGAGTTTACACACTTCTCAAAATTCTTTAAGGTCTTAAAAGCATCTCTATCCGTTTTTGCAATAGTATAATCACATATACCTTTTGCTTTCAGTGTCTCTAACGGACGGAGAACAGCATTATGCTCCAAATCTGATATGATAAAATGACTGCCTCTTTTTGCTAATCCCTTAATCGCCATATTTAACGACATAGTACAATTGTGCGTAAAAACCACTTTTTCATTCTTTACGTTAAACAGTCTTGCTACCTTTTCCCTACATTCATGAACCTTCTCTGTTGTTTCTATTGCCATCCTATAGCTACTTCTACCATAATTACCATAGCTTAATACAGCCTCATTTACTGCATCAACAACACACCTTGGTTTTGGAAACGAAGTGGCACAGTTATCGAGATAAATCATATATAATCATATCCAATAAGCTTAATATTGTTAATTTTCAGTATTTTAATATATTTGTCTATATCACCAAAAGCCATAATGAAATAACCACAGCCTTCATTGTTTTTAGGATTAGTACTTTTCCCGATTGTAACTCGTCCTCCGTTTTTCTCGATAATACTCTTTGCATTTAAGGCGTGGGTTACAGAGGAAAATTTAATCTTTGCTCTATTCATAATAAACACCTCAGTATATTTTATGACGAAGATAAAGTATTGACAAAAAAAGTCCGTCAATGACGGACTTTAAATCATATAAATTTAATTTTCTTTTCTTCAACAAGGCAAATACAATGTGCAGATATTCCTTCTTTCGCCCCTGTAAAGCCAAGCTTTTCCTCAGTAGTTGCTTTTACTGAAACATAACCAACATTTACACCTAGTGCAATCGCTATATTCTCTCTCATTTTATCAATATATGGTGCAAGCTTTGGTGCTTGTGCAATAACTGTCGCATCAATATTATTAATTTTAAAACCCTTCAGTTTTATAAGCTCAACTACCTTTTTCAGTAATTCCAGGCTGTCTGCATCCTTGAAGGCCATATCTGAATCAGGAAAATGCTTTCCTATGTCACCCAAAGCACACGCACCTAAAAGGGAATCCGATATTGCGTGAAGAAGCACATCGGCATCTGAATGACCTAAAAGACCAATGCCGTTATTCTCAATTTCAACTCCACCAAGAATAAGTTTTCTTCCTTCTACAAGTTTATGAACGTCGTATCCGTGACCAATTCGTAACATATTCATTCTCCCCTTCTTTTAAGATAGTTTTCAGCAATCTGAACATCTTCCGGTGTAGTAATCTTTATGTTTTCGTAATCACCATCAACAAATTTAACTGTTTGTCCAAAGGCTTCAATCAACATACAATCGTCAGTAAAATCCTTACTGTTTTCAACAGTATTAACTGCTTCTAAATACAGTGATTTATCAAAAATCTGCGGTGTTTGAATAAAACGAAGATATGCTCTGTCAGGTGTTGCAACTATATCATTATTATCATTAACCTGCTTAACAGTATCTTTAACTTTTACACCGGTTGCCGCAGCACCATAAGAAACTGCATACTCGAGTGTATCAACAATCACCTTTTCAGTAACAAGTGGTCTTGCTCCATCGTGGATGGCTACAATGTCAGATTTATCAGATGTAGAAACTACACCGTTAAATACACTAATCTGACGTGTTTCGCCACCTTTAACAATATTTGCAACCTTTTTAATACCATAAAAATCAACAAGTGACTTTACAGCATCAATATCGCTTTCACGGGTAACAATTATGATTTCGTTTATCAAATCCAAACGGTCAAACACAGACAGTGTGTGGACAAGAACAGGGATACCGTTTATTTCAAGAAATTGCTTGTTCACTCCACCCATTCTTGTTGAATTACCTGCCGAAACGATTACGGCAGAAACAAACATATTTTCTTTTTCCGTAATGTTTGACATTAAACTCTCCCCTTTTTATATCAAAGTTTCAACGGCAGCAAGTTTTGTACAAAGACAGAATACATCCATAGCCTTCCCTAAATCCTCAAGAGATGGGAATGTAGGTGCAATTCTGATGTTTTTATCTTCAGGGTCAATACCATAAGGATACGTAGCACCTACGGTTGTAAGAACAAGTCCGGCACCTTTACAAAGTTCGCCAATACGCTTTGCACTGCAACCCACACAATCAAAACTGATGAAGTATCCACCTTTTGCCTTAACCCATTTGCCAATACCTAAAGGTGCAATTTCTTTTTCAAGTTTATCAAGAACAAGCTGGAATTTAGGAGCAATAATATTCGCGTGTTTTTCCATATGTGCTTTGATACCATCTACATTCTTAAAATACTTAACGTGACGAAGCTGATTTAATTTATCATAACTGATTGTCTGGAAATTAAGTCTTTTCTTAATTTCTGCAATATTACTGTCAGACGCTGCAACAGCAGAAACACCTGCACCGGGAAATGAAATCTTTGATGTTGAGGTAAACTCAACAAAATAATCCTCTGTTCCGTATTCTTTACAGACGTCAAAAATATTCATAAGAACATCAGGTGTATCAGTTAACTCATGAATAATGTAGGCATTGTCCCAAATAACTCTAAAATCCTTTGCAGCAGGTTTTAATGCGGCAAGAGCCTTTACTTTCGCATCACTATATGTTACCCCATTAGGATTTGAATATTTTGGTACGCAGAACATACCCTTAACCATTGGGTCCTTTACAAGTTCGGCAATTTTTTCAACATCAGGACCGGCTTCATCCATTTCAACAGAAATCATTTCAATTCCAAAGAATTCTGTAATTGCAAAATGTCTGTCGTAACCGGGTGTGTTACAGATAAACTTAACCTTACCCTGTTTACTCCACGGTTCACAGCCTGCAACACCTAAAAACATACATTGATTAAGATAGTCATACATAAGATTAAGACTTGACGAACCACCAACAATTATATTTTTGCTTTCAACACCAAGTAAGTCTGCAAAAAGCTTTTTACATTCCGGAATACCATCCAAAACACCGTAGTTTCTGCAATCAAAGCCGTTTTCTGCTTTACTGTCCTCCACAGTTGTAATAACATTCATCATATCCATTGTAATGTCAAGCTGGTCTGCACCCGGCTTACCTCGGGACATATCAAGTGAAAGTCCGAGATTCTTTATTTCTTCATATTTCTTTTCAAGTTCACCCTTAAGTGAAACGAGCTCTTCTCTACTCATTTTATTATAAAGCATAGAATACCCTCCAAATTAAATTTCGATATATTATATAGTATCGTATTATATTTTGCAAGTAATAATTTAAAAAACTGCATTTTCATCAAATTTCGTGTTTGAAAACGCCAAAATTTGAATATTACGACAATAAATTATTCAATTATTTTTGTTTTACAAATAAGCAAGGTAAAATGGCAGGTCTTCTGCCTTCTGCCTCTTCAATTTGTTTAAGTAAAAGTTCTTTTAATTCGTTTCTGATTTTTGCATATTCCTTTGATTTAATCAAATTATTCTTCTGTGCTTTATCGACTCTATTATCATACAAATAATCTTCAAAATAGATTTTAGATGAAGAAGATAAAAACATAGGGATTGAAACGGAATAAGTAAAATCCTTCGTCCTTATTGCTCTGCCACATTGACTTTCGCTTATTTGAATAAATGCACACTTTGTATCAGGTTTTGACTGAACGGCTGTTCCCTGATAGTTTTCGGGGACATCAATACCACCTGCCACAAGCATTGTGGGTGGTAAATCAATTAAGCTTACTATTTTTCTTTCAATTTTACCTTTTTCAAAACCACTACCCTTAATTACAAGCGGTGTATGAATTGAAGCATCATGACAACTACGTTTATATTCTGCATTTCTTGTTTTAAAGTGACAACCGTGGTCAGACGTATAAATAATTGTTGTATTATCGTATATACCTTTTTTCTTCAAAGCATCTACAAGTCTGCCAAGATTATCGTCAAGAGATTCTATTGCTGCAAGGTAATCGGGATATTGTTCTTTATAATTGCCTTTTAAATGTGTTAAATCTTCAGGTATAGGATAATCTTTATATTTCTCTATCTTTTCTTTTGGGCCTTCAAATCTGCCGTGGTCATTTTGGTGATGGGGTTCAAGTTGTGAAACAAACAAAAAGAATGGTTTATCACCATTATAGTTTTCAATGTATTCTATTGCAAAGTCGTTTATTCTATCGGCACGATAACCCTCAAAATCTATCTTATTACCTTTCTCGTCGAACACGTAGCCATCATATCCGTGTGATGTAAATTCAAGTACATCTGCACCACGAAAATATTTATATCCCCACAATCTTTCATAAGGAATTGCAGTTTTTTCACATTTAATATTTTCTCCGCCGTTTTCCCCTGACGCAAGATGAAGTTTACCAATATATGCAGTCTCGTAACCATTTTCATTAAAATAATCTGCAAGAGATTTTACATCGTCACGAAGTGGTATTCCGTTTATGTGACAACCACATTCGGTAGGATAAACACCGGTTTGCAAGCTTGCTCTTGCGGGGCCACAAACAGGCTGACAGGTATAGCAATTTTCAAAAAATGTGCCATCCTTTGCAAGCTCTGTCAAATTTGGCATTATTTCTGAATTTGCGGTGTCATATCTCTGTTGGTCAGAAAAATAAAAAACTATGTTTTGTTTCATTAAAATATCCCCTTCTTATAGTGATTATATCACAAGCGATACATTTTAACAATCAATTATTGAAAATATTGGTATTGTGTGTTAAAATTGCTTGAATAAACAAAGGAGATTTCATTATGGAAATTTTAAAATTAAATCCTGTCTTTAAAGATTATCTTTGGGGCGGTACGAAACTTCGTGACGAATATGGCTTTAAGTCTAATCTCGAAAAACTTGCTGAGGGTTGGATGCTTTCTTGTCACAAAGACGGTGAAAACACAATTTTAAATGGTGAATTTTCAGGTAAAACATTGACAGACGTTGTTAATGCTCATCCTGATTTTTTAGGTGAAAACGGAAAAAAATTCGAGTATTTCCCAATACTCATAAAAATTATTGATGCAAAAAATGATTTATCTGTTCAGGTCCATCCCGACAACGAATATGCGATGCGTGTTGAAAATGAATACGGCAAAACTGAATGTTGGTATATTCTTGACTGCGAAGAAGACGCAGAGCTTATTTACGGATTTAACAGAACAATTTCAAGTGAAGAGTTCAAAGAAAAAATTGCCGATAACACATTCCTTGAAACTGTGAATAAGGTGAGAGTTAAAAAGGGTGATTTATTCTTTATTGAGGCAGGAACGCTCCACGCTATCGGTAAGGGCATATTGCTTGCGGAAATTCAACAGAACTCTAACACGACATACAGAGTTTATGACTATGGTAGACTTGGTGCAGATGGTAAACCACGTGATTTGCACGTAGCAAAAGCAATTGATGTGACAAACTGCACACCTCCTACACGCTCAACAAATCCCGAAGGTGAACTCATTGTATGCGACGGTTATTCAAGACAGTTACTCACAAAATGCGATTTGTTCAATGTTGAAAAGGTTTCAGTAAACAATGAATTCATTTATAACGCAGATGAAAAGTCCTTTGTATCAATACTTGTTACCGATGGTAACGGTTTTATTGACGCCATTGAGATAAAAAAAGGAGACAGTCTTTTTATTCCTGCAAATTACGGCACATTTAAAATTTCAGGTAATTTAGAGATTATTATTACAAGGGTATAAAATGAAAATAAGAACTTTTACAGGAACAAAGATTGCCTGTTATACAGGATATATTGTACAAGGTATTATCAACAACATTGCTCCCTTGTTATTTGTAATATTCAGCAACAAATTTGATATATCTCTTGACAGGCTTGCATTACTGATTACTATAAATTTTGCAACACAATTGATTGTTGACACTCTTTCGATTAAATTTGCTGATATTATCGGTTACAAAAAACTTGCCGTAGCATCACAAGGAATTGCTTTTATAGGGCTTTCTTCCTTGGGAATACTCCCAAACATTCTTGAAAACGCTTATACAGGAATTGTAATTTCAATTGTGCTTTCCGCAATAGGCAGCGGTATTACAGAAGTAATTATCAGTCCAATTGTTGAATCAATCCCCGGTGAAAAAAAGACATCCGAAATGAGTCTTTTACATTCATTCTATTGCTGGGGGCAGGTGTTCGTTGTTCTTCTTACGACAATTATGATTAGACTGTTAGGAAACGATTTATGGTATATCGCACCTATAATCTGGTCAATAATTCCTCTTATTAACTCTGTTAATTTCATTAGTGTACCAATTCAGCCTAACCTCACAAAAGAAGAAAAAACCCCATTCTTTAAATTGCTTTTTTCGAAACAGTTTATACTCTGTATCATAATTATGATTTGTTCAGGCGCATCTGAAATAGGAATGTCGCAATGGTCATCATATTTTGCAGAAACCGGACTTAAAGTCAGCAAAGTAACCGGTGACCTGTTAGGTCCTTGCCTTTTTGCCGTTCTTATGGGTACGGGTAGAATGATATTTGGGTTTGTCGGTGAAAAATTAAACCTCAAGGTTGCTCTTTCTGTATCAGCCGTATTATGTGCATTATGCTATATGGGAACCTCATTTATTAACAATGCAGTTGTTTCATTATTAATATGTGCCTTGACGGGTATAACAGTCAGCATAATGTGGCCCGCAACCTTAAGCCTTGCAGCAAGATTATTCCCCAAGGGTGGCGGTGCAATGTACAGTATACTTGCACTCTCCGGTGATACGGGATGCACGCTCGGACCCTGGTTTATCAGTTTTATGTCAATTCAACTTTCACAAGGTTCATCATCAGGCGATGCACTAAAAACAGGTCTCGGATTTGGCTCACTATTTCCAATCTTAATGATTGTAGCAATTTCGATGCTGAAAGTAAAAAAATCTATTGACAAAAGAAGTGACAATGCTATAATAAAACCATAAAATATATTAGTTGTCTTCAGGGCGGAGTGAAATTCTCCACCGGTGGTCAAAGTCCACGAGCCAAACGGCTGAATGGGTGTAATTCCCATACCGACGGTATAGTCCGGATGAAAGAAGATGCAACTTGAATTTTTTGAGTTACATTTGCCCTGCTATTTTTTTAGCGGGGCATTTTCTGTTTGGCAACTAATCAAAAATGAAAGGAAAATGATTATGTCAAACAATTCCAAAAACAAATCAATTACAAATATTAGTATTATTGCCATGCTTTCAGCTGTCAGCTTTATACTATTTTTGCTTGAATTTCCCGTTATTCCGTCGCTTGGTCATTTAAAGCTTGATTTCAGCGATATTCCCGCACTTATTGCAGGAATAATATACGGACCATTTGCATCAATTGTTGTGGAATTTATCAAAAATCTTATTGAACTACTTGTTAAAGGTGTCGGAACACAAATGGGCTTTGGAAACCTAATGAACTTTATTGTAGGCTGTGCCTATGTTCTGCCTTTTGTAATTTGCTATAATAAACTCAGCAAAAACCATACTAAAATCAAATCAATCCTTATTGGCTCGCTTTGCGGAATTATATCAATTCTTGTTTTTGGTTTTATTGCTAATTATTTTATTGCACCTCTCTTTTTTAAATATTTTCTTGGAGTTACTCTTGATTCTGAAGGACTCTGGGGTGCTGTTTGGGGGGCTACAGCAATCAATGCAATAAAAGGTGTTATGCTTTCTGTATTGAGTTATCCTATAGTAAAAGTAGTAATAGACAGATTAAACAAATTGGTAAAATAAATCTTATGCACAACTATTGACATAAATAATATGTACTGATATACTATTTAAGCAAATTAAATATATCCCTTATGCAGAGTGGTGGAGGGTCTGGCCCTGTGAAACCCGGCAACCTGCTTTACAAGCAAGGTGCTAATTCCTGCGGATTTTCCGAGATATAAGGTTGTAATTTAAAAGCACCCTTATTATGGGTGCTTATCTTTTTTTGGAGGAAAAGTATATGGCTAAATTTTTATTTACATCTGAATCTGTTACAGAGGGACATCCCGATAAAATCTGTGATAAGATTTCTGATTCAATTCTTGACGCAATGCTCAGTCAAGACCCAATGTCACGTGTTGCCTGTGAAACAACAGTAACAACAGGACAAGTTCTTGTTATGGGTGAAATCACATCAAAAGCTCAGGTTAATATTCCTGAAATCGTAAGAAACACTATTCTTGAAATTGGTTATGACGATAGCGCAAAAGGCTTTGATGGTAATACTTGTGCAGTTCTTGTTGCACTTGATAAGCAGTCATCTGATATTGCTCTCGGTGTTGATAACTCAATGGAAATCAAAGAAGGAAACGATGACTTCTATAACCTTAACGGCGCAGGTGACCAAGGTATGATGTTCGGTTTTGCTTGTGATGAAACACCTGAACTTATGCCAATGCCGATTTCACTTGCTAATAAACTTGCGGTTCAGCTTACAAAAGTAAGAAAAGACGGTACTCTGCCCTATCTTCGTGCTGACGGTAAAACTCAGGTTACCGTTGAATATGATGATGACAGAAATCCGGTAAGAGTTGATGCAATTGTAGTTTCTTCACAGCACAGCGCAGATGTTGAACTTTCACAAATTCGTGAAGATGTTAAAAAATATGTTATTGAACCCATTGTTCCTGCAAATCTCATTGACGAAAACACAAAGATTTTTGTTAACCCAACAGGTCGTTTTGTAATTGGTGGTCCTATGGGTGACTCCGGTCTTACAGGTCGTAAGATTATTGTTGATACATACGGCGGATATTCTCGTCACGGCGGTGGTGCATTCTCAGGTAAAGACCCGACAAAGGTTGACCGTTCAGCCGCTTATGTTGCACGTTATGTTGCTAAAAATATTGTTGCTGCAGGTCTTGCAAAGAAATGTGAAATTCAGTTAGCTTATGCTATCGGCGTTGCAAAACCGGTTTCAGTTATGGTTGACACATTCGGCACAGGTATTCTTAAGGATTCTGACCTTGGTGACATTGTAAACGAAGTATTTGACCTTCGTCCTGCTGCAATTATCGATAATCTTAAACTTCGTAATCCAATTTACAAACAACTTGCCGCTTACGGTCACGTTGGCAGAACTGATTGCGATGTTATGTGGGAAAAGACAGACAAAGTTGAAATTTTGAAAGAAAAAGCAAATATTAACTAATTTTTTAATTTTGAATAAAGCATTTAAAAAAACTCATAATAACAATGCACATATAATGATGCTTTTATTAAGGAGTGAATTACAATGCTTGACAGAATTTCTTTGATTCTTGTTGTTATCGGTGCCATTAACTGGGGTGCAATCGGACTTTTCCAATTTGACCTTGTTGCTTGGCTCTTTGGCGGTCAGGATGCAATAATCAGCAGAATTGTTTACACGCTTGTAGCGCTTGCTGGTATTTGGTGCTTGTCACTTTTATTCCGTCACAACGAAATCCTAGTTTCAAATGATGAAATGTAATTTATTAAATAAACTCTTCTTCGGAAGGGTTTATTTTTTTGTTGCATTATAAAACCGAGAAGATTTCTCCTCTCGGTTTTATTCTTTCATTAATTTTTCAATTATTTCTTTAGAAGGTGTAACATAAATTGTGTTATATGTGCTATAAATTACCTTGCCCGGTTTTCCGCCTGTTGGTTTTTTGACATTTTTTATCAATGTATAGTCAACAGGAACTGATGATGAATTCTTTGCTTTACTGTGAAATGCAGCAATGCAGGCGGCTTCAAAAATTGCGGTTTCAGAAATTTCTTTTCGGTCTGCAATTATTATAGTGTGAGAACCCGCATGTTTTTGCACATGTAACCACATATCATAATTCATAGCAGTTTTCAAGGTCAGAATATCATTTTGCACATTATTTCTGCCGACTAAAATTCTAAACCCATCGCTTGATATGAATTCAATTGGAGGTAATGGTTTTTCCTTTTTGTTTTTATTCCCCTTTTTGCTCCTAATATATCCACCCTGCTCTAATTCCTCACGGATTTCTGCAATTTCTCGTTCAGTTTCTGCACGAGTAAGATTATCAATTACAGTATCAAGATAGACAAGTTCCTGTTCGCCTTCATCAATGAGATTATATAAAAGTTTTTCAGCATTTGCTGCCTTCTTATATTCCTTAAAATATTTTTGAGCATTCTGTAAAGGTGATAACGCAGGATTTACAGGAATTTCAATAATATTATTGTTGTCGTAATAATTTTCCAGTTTGTAAACAGAAGATTTATCAGTTAAACGATACTGATTAGCCGTAATAAGCTCTGCAAAAATACGGATTTGTTCACGATTCTCGCTTTTTTCAAGTTCCGATTTTCTATTATTAATTTTCCTTGAAGTACGTTCAACTGCACTGTTAAGTATTTTAAACAAATCAGATGCTTTTCGCCTTGTTCTATTAATTTTATCCTTTTCAAAATAGAAATCATCAAGCAATTCCGAAACAGAATCATATACTTTTTTATTTAAGGAATTACCATATTGGCGAATATTTGAAAAAGAAAAATCGAATGGTGTTTTATCAACTGACTCAAGCAAATAGAAGTTTTTTTCTTTAATTTCATTTTTAATTATATTAATTTCATTCTCTAATCTTTCTTTTTCGATTTCAGAAAGTAAACCGACCTGCTTGTCGCCAAAAACTGTTCTGTATGCAATTTCTCTGCCGACTATGGGTGAAAAGCCCTCAACACTTTCTAAAATAGCCTTTGAAAGCATTTTTTCAGAATGAGAAAGAATAGTTTTGGAAATTGACGGTGCATCATCATTGATAATATCACATTTTTCTTGTAAAGGTGGTAACTCATACCTAAGTCCCGGCAAAATCTCTCGAACTGATGATTTTTCTTCATCCACCCTTTTGATTGCATCTATAATTTTGTAGTCGTTATCACAAAGGATGATGTTACTGCGTTGTCCCATGATTTCGCAGATTACATAATATTTTGTTTTATCGCCAATTTCAGTTGTTCCGTCAAATTCAAAAATAAGAATTCTATCATTTTTAATCTGTTTTATGTCAGTAAGAGTAGCACCGCAAAGACGTTTACGAAGTAACATACAAATCATTGGCGGAACTTTTGGATTTTCAAGATTATATCGCGTTAAGTGTACACGCGGACTCTGACCGTCACATGAAAGATACAATCTGTATCCGCCATTTCGGGTACGCAAAATAAACACCAACTCATTTCGTGAGGGTTGGTGTATTTTTTCGATTTTAGAGCCTAAAATATAGGCTTTAAGCTCATTTTTAACAAGTCCTAATGTAATTCCGTCAAGTGCCATAAAACCTCTTAAATCGTAATTATAGGTGTGTTTTGCTTAGCAATAATACACTCTATATTAAATTCGTTTGATATTCTTTCTGCAAGCGGTTTAATTGCAATATTTTCCGTTTCAAAGTGTCCGCAAGCAAATAAGGATATATCCATTTCACTTGCATCAAGAAAATCGTGGTGTGAAGCATCGCCTGTAAGTAAAGCATCACAGTCTAATTCTTTTGCAAGTGAAAGATAATCACTACCGGAGCCACTGCAAACAGCAATTTTGCTTACCTTTTTTTCAAGTGAGTTGTGTCTTACAACACCACCTAGTTTACCTCTTAAATACAAAGCGAAATCATCAGAAAAAATACTGTTTTCAAAATGTGCAATATTAAGGCAAGTGTCTTCTACCTTTTCATATTTTGTTGCACCAATTGTTTTGCAGAGTATATCATTTACTCCATCAACTGCTTTGTCGTAATTTGTATGTGCTGAAATAATACTAATTCCGTTTTCAATGAGTTTGTAAAGCAAGCTATCACTTAAAATATTGGAAACGGGTTTGAATATAATAGGGTGATGAGTAATAATCAACTCTGCATTAGCATTAATTGCTTGATTTAAAACATCAGAGGTTATATCAAGAGCAAAAAGAATTCTGCTTACCTCTTTATTCTCTTCACCAACAAGCAAACCAGAATTGTCCCATTCCTCTTGAGTTGAAAACGGTGCGATTATATCAATAAATCTATAAATATCTTTTACTGTTGCCATTGTTTCAACTCCCCCACCAGTTTTTCAAGTTCACTAAATTCTTTATTTGCATTTTTAAGTGCAACTAGTTTTTTATTATATTTATCATAGATTTTTGCAAGATATTTTTTCGATAAAGAATCATTGTTATATGGTAATTTACCAACAATTAAATCAAGTTCAGTATATGCAGTTACATCATTATAGTAATATGCACTCAAAACTATGTATAACTTATCGTCATCTTCTGCGACAAATTCTTCATCAATAATAAAACCATTATCAAAGAGTGTTTTTCTCAATTCCTCAATGTGGGTCATTGGTTGAAGAATCAAGTGAACATCTTCATTTTTGAGCCAATCCGTACGTTCGATAAACTGTGAAATCAAAAGTCCGCCCATACCTGCAACGGCAATTTCTTCCACTTCGTTCTCCTTGAAATTATCAAGTCCGTCAGACAAACGAAGTTCAATTTTGTCAGCAAATCCGTATGAAACAACTGCATCCCTTGCATTTTCAAGTGGCCCAACTCTTAAATCTGCTGCAACAGCTTTATTTATGATTCCTTTTTCAACAAGGTAAACAGGAAGATACGCGTGGTCTGTGCCGATATCAGCAAAAACTTTATCTTTTCTTACTAAATTTGCAATAGCCATAAGACGACTGTCAAGTTTCACAGGATTCACCTCCTTTTGAACAAAATCCCCCTAAAATATAGGGGGAAATGTTTTAATTATTTGTTTGCGTTTTCTTTAAGAAACTCATTGATACCTGCAACAAACTCATCAGGGTCAACACCATGTACCATACAAGCCTGTTCAACAGTTTCGCCTCTTGCTGAAGGACAGCCAAGACAATGCATTCCAAGGCTTAAAAAGAATGGAACAGTTTCTCTTGCGTTATCAAGAATTTCGCCAATATTCATATCTTTTGTAACTTGAAACATCTTTTATTCTCCTTTTGCTACTGAAACAGTAACCTTCTTATCATTTACTGTAAACTCGTTTGTATAATCTGCATTTAATTCTGCATTAAGCACAAGATTATCTGCAAGAAGCTCACTTGCAATAAAGCTGAGTTTTTCAGTAAGTGCATTTACAATGAACTCATCTTCAACATTGATTGCAGCGATAATTCTCTGTTCAACCTGATAGCCGGCCTCTTTACGAGCAACCTGACACTGACGGATAATATCACGAACAACACCTTCTTTAAGAAGTTCGTCAGTGAGAACGATGTCAAGAGCAACTACACTGTTTTCAGCAAATTCTGCAGAAACAACACCTGCTTTTGTCTTTGTCTGAACTGCAAAGATAGATGAGTCAAACTTTTCATCCCAACCTGGAACTGCAACTTCACCACCTGCAACAACTGCAGTTGTGAGTGCTTTCATTTCATCTTCAGAAAGACCTTCAAGAGTCTGTTTCATCTTGTTAACATTCTGCTTAAGAACAGCACCTGCAACCTTAAAGTTAACTGTAAGGTACCTGTCTTCAAGAACATTGATATCGTTAATATATTCAACCGACTTAATGTTAAGCTCATCAAGAATATTCTTCTCAAATGTTTTGATTTTATTTGCAGTATCATCATCACAGCAAATGAAGAGTTTTGAAAGTGGCTGACGCACCTTAATCTGCTGTTCGTTACGAAGTCTCATAGCAGTAGCAATTACCTCACGAACAAGAGCAGTCTGCTCGATAACACCGTCATCCGTAATACCCTCAACTGCTTCAGGCCAATCACTGAGGTGAACTGATTCAGCAACTGTTGAATCACATTTTTTTATGAGATTCTGCCACATATATTCTGTCATAAACGGCATAATTGGTGCTGTTGTCTGAATACCAACCTTAAGAGCATTAAAGAGTGTCCAGTAAGCAACCATCTTATCCTGCTGGTCTTCTGTCTTCCAGAAACGACGACGATTTGTTCTGATATACCAGTTAGAAATGTCGTCAACAAACAATTCAAATTCCTTGATGAGTGCAGCAGATTTATAATCATCCATAGCTGCAGTTGCTTTTGCAAGATACTCGTTTGTTCTTACAACAAGCCACTTATCAATTGGAGTAAACTTTGAAAAATCAACCTTATATTCAGCAAAACTCGGTTTATCAAGTTGTGCATAGGTATCAAAGAATGAGTAAGCATTCCAGAAACCAAGCATCTTTCTTCTTGCTTCATCACCAAGGTTATAACCAAAACGAACGTCATTTGTGTTCGGAGCACTTGCATAGAGATAACGAACTGTGTCAGCACCAATCTTCTCAGCCGCTTCATCAAATTTAATCATAAAGCCTGTTTTTGAGAATTTAGAACCATCTTCTGCAACAACCATACCGTTTGTTACAACCTTTTCATAAGGTGCACGACCTACAAGAACAGTACTCATAAAGAGCATTGAATAGAACCAAAGTCTAACCTGTTCGTGCATTTCTGTAACCCATTCAGCAGGGAAATTCTTTTCCCATGCTTCACGGTCTGTAAAGTAACCGAGTGTTGAGAACGGAACGATACCGGCATCAAGCCAAACGTCACCGATATCCGGAACACGAGATACTTCCTTTCCACAATGTGGACATTTAATCTTAACCTCGTCAACCCAAGGTCTGTGAAGTTCAGGAAGAGCATCAACCTGAGCGGGGTCAACAGCCTTTTCACGAAGCTCGTCTTTTGAACCAATAACTGTAATATGACCACAGTCACAAGGATAGAACGGAAGTGGCATACCGTAATAACGTTTACGAGAAATATTCCAGTCACCCATATTTGTAAGCCAGTCATTCATACGCTTACCGTTTGATGCAGGTTCCCATGTAACTGAATTTGCACATTCAATAAGTTTAGGTTTAATTTCACTTGTCTTGATGTACCATGCAGGAACAAGACGGAAAACAATTTCACTCTTACATCTCCAGCATACCGGATAGCTATGCTCGTGTGGTTCAACTTTATAAAGTTTATTCTGCTCGTCAAGTTTTTCAAATACTTCGTCAGCAATTGTGTGACTGTCTTTACCTGTCATAAATCCAAAGCCTTCAAGATAAATACCCATATCATCAATAGGCATAACCTTTGGAAGACCAAGTCTTTCACCAAGTTCAAAGTCTTCGATACCGCAACCCGGAGCAATATGAACAACGCCTGTACCTTCATCTGCAGCAACGTCTTCCCAAGCGACAATTTTGTGTTCAAAGCCTTGCTGTGCAGGAATATCTGCAAAACAAGTTTCATAATGATACCCTACAAGTTCTTCACCCTTAAGAGCACGGATAACCTCAAGTTTATCGTCACCAAGGTACTTAATTGCATTTTTAGCAAGAATCAATGTCTGGTCATCACTCTTGATTTTCACTTCAACATAGTCAATGTCCGGATTTACTGCCAAAGCAACGTTTGAAGACAATGTCCATGGAGTAGTTGTCCAAACAAGTATTTTTGAATCAAGTTCTTCAATTGGAAGTTTGAAGAAAACAGAATTATGAGTCATCATCTTATATGAGCCTGTCATTTCGTGCTCTGAAAGAGATGTACCACAACGAGGACACCAAGGCATCGGTTTGTATTCGCGCTGAATCCAACCGTGATTGTCACACTCCTTTAAGAAGTGCCAGATACCCTGAATGTTAAGGTCTGTATTTGTATAGTATGAATTATCCCAATCCATCCACATACCAAGTCTCTTTGACTGCTCGGTAATAATGCCTGAGAAGTGCTTTACACGGTCAACACATTGACGTGTAAACTTGTCCATACCATAATTTTCGATATCCTTTTTTGTTTTAAAACCAAGCTGTTTTTCAACCTCAACCTCAACCCAAAGACCCTGTGAGTCAAAACCGTTCTGACGACGGCAATCATAACCACGCATAGCCTTGTAACGGATAAAAGTATCCTTTGTGCTTCTGCCCCAAGCATGGTGAATACCCATTGGGTTGTTTGCAGTAATAGGACCGTCAAGGAAACGGAACATTTTTTTGCCCTTATTTTTTTCAACAAGCTTGTCATAATACTTCTCTTGTTCCCAAAGCTCCATTACCTGATGCTCAAGGTCAACAAAGAGATTTTTCTCGTCTGCCACTATATTGTCCACCTTTCAAGTGATATATGTACATATTTTTACGAATAATATTATACATAAATATAGTGAAATTTCAAGTGATTTTAAGGAAATTTATGTAGTTTATATCACTTTTTAGACATATATTTTTCTCTTGTTGCCAATCCGCCACGAATATGCCTTTCTTCCTTGTTAACATCGAGGACTTTTCGTACCTTTTTATATAAAATCGGATTAACAGTGGATAATCTTTTTGAAACATCCGTATGTACTGTGCTTTTGCTTATACCAAATACTTTTGCTGTGGCTCGAACTGTTGCATTATTTTCTACAATATATTCACCTAATAATGATGCTCTTTCATCAACTAAACTTTTCAAAGAAAAAACCTCCCATTCTGTCATAAATAATTATGATTCGGAGGCACGATTTATTCTTAATAAATAAACAAGGACGGATTTTACTCCGTCCCTGTTGTGTTTTAAA